>NZ_JAHUWL010000005.1:0-458277 GCF_019219045.1 Pseudomonas sp. PDM25 | reverse complement strand
ACCACTCAGGCGCTGGTGATGCTGGCTCGCAAGCTTGCTCGGGTGGTATTCGCCTTGCTGAAAGGGCAAAGCGAATATCAGCCAAAAGCCAGTTGAGGGCTTTCCCTCAACCATAGAATCTCCCACAGTAAACCGTGGCGGTTTAAAAAATCACTGGCAATCCTTACTGCTGATATGCGCCACTAGCCCCATTCATTGAAACAGCTGCAACGTCGCTGCCACGGGCCGCGGCCAGCCTGGAGAACCCCCGTTATGAGCGAGAGCGTGTTTGGCGATCGCATCGTGCAGAACCTGCTCGACACCGACTTCTACAAACTGACGATGATGCAGGCGGTGCTGCACAACTACCCGAATGTGGAAGTCGAATGGGAGTTTCGTTGCCGTAACAGTGAAGATTTGCGCCCGTACCTGGCGGAAATCCGCTTCCAGATCGAGCGCCTTGCCGAGTTGAGCCTGAGCGCCGACCAGTTGAGCTTCATGGAGCGCATCAGCTTCATGAAGCCGGATTTCCTGCGTTTTCTC
The DNA here is from genome assembly GCF_019219045.1 of Pseudomonas sp. PDM25. Classification (NCBI taxonomy): domain Bacteria; kingdom Pseudomonadati; phylum Pseudomonadota; class Gammaproteobacteria; order Pseudomonadales; family Pseudomonadaceae; genus Pseudomonas; species Pseudomonas sp. PDM25. Next base: position 457,755 of record NZ_JAHUWL010000005.1, on the reverse strand, counting down.
GGGTTGTTCCGCTTCAATCTGCGCTACATCCACACCGGTATCGAAAACGGCGAGCTGTTCATCCGCCTGCGCGGGCCATGGCTGCACGTGATCCTGTTCGAAGTGCCGCTGCTGTCCATCGTCAGCGAGGTGCGCAACCGCTATCGCTACCGTGAAGTCGTCCTGGAACAGGCGCGTGAGCAGCTCTACCGCAAGTTCGACTGGCTCACCGCCAACGCCAGCGCGCAGGAATTGTCCGAATTGCAGGTCGCCGATTTCGGCACTCGTCGTCGCTTCTCGTACCGCGTGCAGGAAGAAGTGGTGAACGTGCTCAAGCACGATTTCCCCGGTCGTTTTGTCGGCACCAGCAACGTGCACCTTTCACGGGAACTGGACATGAAACCGTTGGGCACCATGGCCCACGAATGGATCATGGCCCATCAGCAACTCGGCCCGCGGCTGATCGACAGTCAGATTGCCGCCCTCGATTGCTGGGTCCGCGAGTACCGTGGCCTTTTGGGGATCGCCCTCACCGACTGCATCACCACCGATGCCTTTCTCAGCGATTTCGACCTGTACTTCGCCAAACTGTTTGACGGCCTGCGCCATGATTCCGGGGATCCGGTGCTCTGGGCGGAAAAGGCCATCGCGCATTATCACAAGCTGGGTATCGACCCGATGAGCAAGACGCTGGTGTTCTCCGACAGCCTGACAATGCCAAGGTCCCTGGAGATTTTTCGGGCGCTGCGCGGTCGGATCAATGTCAGCTTTGGTATCGGCACCAACCTGACGTGCGATATTCCGGGTGTCGAACCGATGAATATCGTGCTTAAAATGGCCGCCTGCAACGGCCAGCCCGTGGCAAAGATTTCCGATGAGCCTGGCAAGACTCACTGCAAAGACCCGAATTTCGTCGCCTATTTGCGACACGTTTTCAAAGTACCTGCTGCCATTTCCAGCACATCAAGCAAGGAGTGAATTCATGCAAGCCGAACAGCGTGAGATTGCTGAACAGCTCAAGGTCCAGCCGCCGTTCGCCGACCAGGCCGCCCTCGAGGCTGAAGTCACCCGGCGGATTACCTTCATCCAGGATTGCCTGGTCAATTCCGGGCTCAAGACCCTGGTGCTCGGCATCAGCGGCGGCGTCGATTCCCTGACCGCCGGTCTGCTGGCCCAGCGTGCCATGCGCGAACTGCGCACACGCACCGGCGACAACAGCTACAAGTTCATCGCCGTGCGCCTGCCGTACGAAACCCAGTTCGACGAACACGACGCCCAGGCCTCGGTGGATTTCATCGCCCCGGACGAGCGCCACACCGTGAACATTGGCCCGGCGGTCAAATCCCTGGCCAGTGAAGTCGCAGCGTTTGAAGGCAAGCACGCAGTCTCGGTGGATTTCGTGCTCGGCAACACCAAGGCGCGGATGCGCATGGTCGCCCAATACACTATCGCCGGCGCAGCCCACGGCCTGGTGATCGGCACTGACCACGCAGCGGAAGCGGTGATGGGCTTCTTCACCAAGTTCGGTGATGGCGCGTGCGACCTGGCTCCACTGAGCGGTCTGGTGAAAAACCAGGTCCGGGACATCGCCCGCAGCTTCGGCGCGCCGGAGTCGCTGGTGGAAAAAATCCCCACGGCCGACCTGGAAGACTTGTCGCCCGGCAAGCCGGATGAAGCGTCCCACGGCGTGACCTATGCCGAGATCGACGCGTTCCTGCACGGCGAACCGGTGCGCGAGGAAGCGTTCAAGATCATCTGCGACACCTATAAAAAGACTCATCACAAGCGAGTGATGCCGTTTGCACCTTGATTGGGCGAACAGACAGGCACAAAAAAAGCGTCCACTTGGGACGCTTTTTTTATGCGTTCGATTCGATCACTTCAGGACAACAGTGCCTTTCATCATCGAGATGTGGCCCGGGAACGAGCAGAAGAAACCGTAGCTTTCGCCAGCAGCCAGTTTCGAGATGTCGAAGGTCACCGAGTCCGTTTCGCCAGCACCAATGATTTTGGTATGCGCGATAATGCGGGCATCACCTTCTTTCAGGTAGTTCTTCTCGATACCTGCACTCAGACCATCGGTGGCAATTGGCTGCATATCAGCTGTTTTACTCAGCACCCAGTTATGCCCCATGACGTTTTTCGGCAGGCTGCCGGAGTGTTTCAGCTCCACGGTGAACGTCTTGCAGCTCTTGTCGATGCTGATTTCCTTGGTATCGAAGGACATCTGGTCAGTCGAGTCGACAGTGACCTTGCACTCGGCAGCCATCAATTGGCTGCTGGCCAGTGTCAGCAGGGATACTGCAACAAGTTTGGCAAACATGGTGAATCTCCAAGGCAGGGTTAATAAAAGTGCGAATGGACAGAAGACTGCCTGAAAACTTCGCAAGTTCCTATGACCTGAATCAAAAATTGTATACAACTTTCGGGCTATGACACCTATCGAAACAATCTACCAGCCAGACGTCTGGGGCGGCCCTATCATCAGCTCGTCCTCACCCATCTGGAGCGTCAGTCATGTCCCTTAACAGCCTGTTGCGCAGTTTGCTCGCCGCCTATGCCTGTGGCGCCAGCGGAACCTTTGAAACACCTGAACGCGAAGTGTAGACCTTGGAACGCCGCGTGCCTGCCTTTACTCTGTGACCATCCTGACCATGGAGTAAGGCATGTCTTTAGCGTCCGTTTGTGTATTTTGCGGTGCCAGCACTGGCACCAACCCGGCTTATCGTGAAGCGGCTGTCGCCTTGGGGCGAGCATTGGCCGAGCGTAAGCTGACTCTGGTCTATGGCGGTGGCGCCGTCGGGCTGATGGGCATCGTCGCCGATGCTGCGCTGGCGGCCGGCGGTGAAGTGATCGGGATCATCCCGCAAAGCCTCAAAGACAAGGAAATCGGTCACAGCGGCCTGACTCGCCTGGAAGTGGTCGACGGCATGCATGCGCGCAAGGCGCGAATGGCCGAGCTCAGCGACGCCTTTATCGCCCTGCCCGGCGGCCTGGGCACGCTGGAAGAACTGTTCGAAGTCTGGACCTGGGGCCAGCTCGGCTATCATGGAAAACCGCTGGGGCTGCTGGAAGTGAACGGTTTCTACAGCAAGTTGACGTCTTTTCTCGATCATATCGTCGGTGAAGGCTTCGTTCGCGAACCGCACCGTGACATGCTGCAAGTGAGCGAATCGCCGCAAACCCTGCTTGATGAACTGGATGCCTGGCAGCCGACAGTGGTGCCAAAATGGATCGAGCAAAAACCCAGCTAACGGCTGGGCATCGATACAGGGCAGAATACGCGCCGCTCAACCTCACCTTCGACCCCAGAGGATCGCCCATGGCTAAACCCAATTATTCCTTCGCCAAACGTCAGAGAGACTTGGCCAAGGAGCAGAAGAAAGAGGAAAAACTTCAGCGCAAGAAAGCTACAGCTGAAGAAGAAGCCGCCGCACTGAACCCGGATGCAGAAGGTGAAGTGGCCGCAGAAGACGCTGTTGAAGCACCGAAAGATCAGGCGCCCGACGCCTGAGACCCTCAGGGCCCGATGATCTGATCAGGCCCACCGGATCTGTGTCCAGGGTCAGCAACGATGTTGCTGACCCTCACAGTCCCATCTGAAATGTCCCCTCCAGAACTGACTTGCACATTCCCATGTGGGAGCGAGCCTGCTCGCGATGACGGCGGCACATTTAGCAATTATTTGACTGATACTCCGCTATCGCGAGCAGGCTCGCTCCCACAGTGGATCGTGGTCACTCCAGCGGCATCACTGTGACGCGGACCTCCGGGTCATGATTACCGCCACCCAGAATCACCCCACGCAACGGCGATACATCGGAAAAGTCCCGGCCCCAGGCCAAGGTGATGTGTTCCAGCGCCGGCTGCACGTTGTTGGTCGGGTCGAAATCCACCCAACCGAGCACCGGGCAAAACACTGAAACCCAGGCATGTGACGCATCGGCGCCGATCAGGCGCGGCTGGCCCGATGGTGGCCGGGTCAGCAGGTAGCCGCTGATGTACCGCGCCGCCAACCCACGGGAGCGTACGCAGGCGAGCATCAGGTGAGCGAAGTCCTGACAAACACCACGCCGGCGCTCCAGCACTTCCACCAGCGGCGTCGCCACTTGGGTCGCCTCGGCATCGAAGGTGAACTCGCTGAAGATCTTCTCCATCAGCGCCTGAACACCCAACAGTAGCGGCCGACCCGATGGAAAGCAGCTTTCGGAAAACTCGACGAAGTTGCGCTTCAAATGCACGTAGGGCGATTCGAACCGGTAACGACACGCTTCCAGCAATTCGGGGGAAAGCGGCTGACTGCTGTAGGTCAGCGCGTTGCGGGTTTCTTCCCACGCGGGGGATTGATTGAAATCCAGCGCAGGCCGGGCCAGCACTTCGACGGTGAGCCGGGCATTGACCAGCAATTCATCATGAGGCCGCTCGAACGCCAACCGGGTCAGCGGATTACCGAACACATCCAGTTCATCGCGGCGGGTCGTCGGGTCGGGGCTGATCTGCAATTGTTGCTCGGTGCAGCGCTGCCAGGCACATGCACGCGGCCACAGGTGCGCGAGCTGCTGAGCCAGGGACACCGGGCTGTCGTAGTGATAATGGGTGTCATGGAGAATCTGGTAATGGGCGCTCATCAGACGGACACCGTGCGCTGGCTGACGTCATCGACGTGGGCAAAGTGGCGCAAGGCCAGACGATCCGACACTTGCCCGCTGGCGTCGGCGATCTCTTGCAACAGATCGGCCAGCCCCTCAATGGCGGCCCGAACGCTGGCTGCGCCGAACAGCGAGTTCTCCAGACATCCCAGATCGAACTGTGCCAGGCGTTCCACCAACTGCGGCAACCCCACTTCGCGAGGCACACCGAAGTCGTCATTCAAGCGCTTCAAGGTACGAGTCACCAGTTTCAACTGAAACAGCACGGCGTGAGGGTTCTGCTCGTCGAGCAGCAACAGGTCAAGCACCGGGATCAATTGCGCCACCGCCAGATAGCGCGATCGGTAGGTGATGCTGCTGTTGCCCAGTTCCAGCAGCCACTCCAGCCCGGCCTGATCGAAAGCACCGGCGCCGCGCAGAAATGCCGCCAGGCTGGCGCTGAGAAATTGCAGACGTTCGATCCGGCGCCCGATCATCAGGAAGCGCCAACCTTCGTCCCGGGTCATGTCGTCGAGGGCGAAACCGGATAACGCCGCCAGGGACATCACCAGACGGTTGAGGAAATCCAGCAACTCGCCGAAATCCGGTTCTTCGGCTTCCAGTTCCATGGCTTCGCGCTGCAACTCCACCAGCGCTTGCCAGTTTTCCCGCGAGAGCTTGCCGCGCACCTGCGAGGCCGCCCACTGCAAACGCTGCAGGTTGGAGCGCAGGCTGAACGACCAGTCATCGCCGAGCAATGCCGCCAGCAAACGCTCCGGCAACTCACCTTCATCGGGCAACAACATCAACCGCTCGCCCAGATCGACCGCCGCCTCCAGGGCTTGCGGGTCATCGCCATCGACATACCGCGCCAGCATGATTCGCAGCAGCCGCGCGCTGTCATCACAGCGTTCGCAATAACGGCCGAACCAGAACAGGTTTTCCACCACCCGTGACGGCAGGTATGGATCACGCCTTACCAGGTCGTGCACACCGATCGTGCGTTGGGTTTTCCATTGCTCACCGCTCGGCGGGCGATCGCCCAACACCCAGGTGTCTTTGCTCGCGCCACCGCGCTGCATCGACACCACTTCGGCGTCAGCCTCGGCGGCAACCCGGGTAAGACCGCCGGGCAACACCCGATAGCCCTCACGGCTGGCCACTGCGTACACGCGCATGCCAATGGCCCGAGGTTGCAGATAACCGTCTTCAGCCTGCCAGATCGGCGCTTGAGAAAGCTGAGCCAATTCTTGCGCGACATAGGCATAAGGCCGGGCCTGCATGCGCTCAGCCAGTTCCTGACGCTGTTTTTCACTCAAATCACGGCCAAATACCGGAGCAAAGCTCTGTGACGGGAAAGCCGGTTTGATCAACAACTCCGGCAATTTTTCCAGTGCCTGGGCCAGCACCGGCGCTTCACCGCACCACCAGGTCGCGATGGAAGGCAGGATCAATTCTTCACCGAACAGGAATTGATTGATCTTCGGCAGGAAGCCCAATAACCCCGGCGACTCCAGCACGCCGCTACCGAGGGCGTTGGCCACCAGCACCCGACCTCGGCGTACCGCTTCCAGCAACCCCGGCACACCAAGGGCCGAGTCAGTGCGCAGCTCCAGCGGATCGCAGAAATCATCGTCGAGCCGCCGCATGATCGCGTGGACCCGGCGCAGTCCGCTCAAGGTTTTCAGGTACACCGTGGCATCACGAACGGTCAGGTCGCCGCCCTCTACCAGTGGGTAACCGAGCTGGCGCGCCAAATAGAGGTGTTCGAAATAGCTTTCGTTGAAACGTCCCGGCGTCAGCAGCACGATCAGCGGCGCTTCGTCATCACTCGGCGCCTGACGGGCCAGGGTTTCCTGAAGCGTGCGGAAGAAGCCGGCCAGGTGCTGCACTTTCAAGTCGCGGTACAGCTCGGGAAAGGCCCGGGACACGATGGTGCGGTTTTCCAACGCATAACCGGCGCCGGACGGTGCTTGCGTCCGATCCGCCGTGACCCACCAACGGCCGTCAGGCGTACGCGCCAGATCCACGGCGTATAGATGCAGAAAAGCCCCGTCGGGTGGCGTAATGCCCTGACAGGGCCAGAGGAAATTGTTGTGACCGAAAACCAGCTCGGCAGGCAGCAGACCCTCAGCGATTAACCGTTGCGGGCCGTACAGATCTGCCAGCACAGCATTGAGCAAGCGTGCCCGCTGGGCGATTCCGGCCGATAACTGCTGCCATTCATCAGCTGCAATCACGTGCGGCAGCAGATCAAGCTCCCAAGGTCGATCCGCCCCCTTGGGATCGGCGTAGACGTTATAGGTCACGCCGTTTTCCTGGATCTGCCGGGTCAGCAGCGCCTGACGCTGCACCAATTGCGTTGGCGTGCAGCGTTGCAAATGGTCGAACAACCGACGCCAATGCGGGCGCACGGCGCCGCTGTCGTCGAGCAGTTCGTGATAAGTGCCCGCCGTCAGCGGGTAGCGGTCAAGCAGGTCAGGCATGGAAAGCTCGGCAGACAGCAAAGAACGGTCAGACTAACGCAGGCTCATGACGCCCGGATATACGAAAAATCCGAGCGTCGCGTACGGTTTAGAAACGTCGTAAATCGAGAGTCATCGGTAGCTCGTCGTTAATTTCCATATTGGGTATAGGAAGTTTCCCAGGCGTATGTCCGATGCGGAAAAAACGCGCCATTCGACGGCTCTCCGCCTCATTGGCGTTCACCGGCAAGCTGTCGTAGTTGCGTCCGCCCGGATGGGCAACGTGGTATTGGCAGCCACCCAGCGAGCGCTGCATCCAGGTGTCGAGCAAATCAAACACCAACGGCGCATGGACCGGAATGGTCGGTTGCAGGCAGTTGGCCGGTTGCCAGGCGCGGAAGCGCACGCCAGCGACAAACTCGCCGACCCGCCCGGTGGGTTGCAATGGCACCGGGATGCCATTGCAGGTCAGAAGATAACGCTGCGGCGGCAGGCCCGTGAGTTTGACCTGCAAACGTTCCAGCGACGAATCCACATAACGCACCGTGCCGCCGACTGCGCCCTCCTCACCCAGCACATGCCAGGGCTCCAGCGCCTGGCGCAATTGCAGCTCGATCCCGCTGACCGCGTAATCGCCGACCTTGGGGAAACGAAACTCCAGATGCGCCGCAAACCACTCGGCGCGCACGGGATAACCGGCGGCATTAAGGTCGACGATGACGTCGGCGAAATCCTGTTCGATGAAGTGTGGCAACAGGAAACGATCGTGCAGTTCCGTGCCCCAGCGCGCCAGTTTCGGCGGCGCATAAGGTTCGCGCCAGAACCGCGCCACCAGCGCCCGCAGCAACAACTGTTGCGCCAGGCTCATGCGCGCATGGGGCGGCATTTCAAAGGCGCGCAATTCGAGCAACCCCAGACGCCCCGTCGCCCCATCCGGTGAATAAAGCTTGTCGATGCAGAACTCGGCACGGTGCGTGTTGCCGGTCACGTCGATCAGCAGGTTGCGCAGCAACCGATCCACCAGCCACGGCGCGCACTCCTCGCCCGGTTCAGGCATCTGGGCAAAGGCGATTTCCAGTTCATACAACGCATCATTGCGCGCTTCATCGACCCGTGGCGCCTGAGACGTCGGGCCGATGAATAATCCCGAAAACAGGTAGGACAAGGACGGGTGGTTATGCCAGTAGCTGATCAGGCTGCGCAGCAGATCGGGGCGGCGTAGAAACGGTGAGTCAGCCGGTGTCGCGCCGCCCAGTACGAAATGGTTACCGCCGCCGGTGCCGGTGTGCCGGCCATCGATCATGAATTTCTCGGTGGTCAGTCGGGTCTGGCGCGCTTCTTCATAAAGAAATTCGGTGCGCTCGACCAGTTCATCCCATGTGGCGGACGGCTGCACGTTGACCTCGATCACACCCGGGTCGGGCGTGATCCGGAAGTTGCTCAGGCGCGGATCGCTCGGCGGTTCATAGCCTTCCAGCAACACCGGGCAATGCAATTCTTCGGCGGTGGCTTCGATGGCACTGACCAGTTCCAGATAATCCTCGACCCGCTCCAGCGGCGGCATGAACAGGTACAACCGCCCTTCTCGTGCTTCCGCGCAGAACGCCGTGCGGGTCAGCCAGTCGGCGGATTCGTCGATCTTTGGCGTGCGCTCATCAGCAACTGCAGGCTCGCCTTGGCTCTGAAGTTGCGCAGTGTCGGGCAGTGCAGGGAAATCCTGATTCGGGTCCACAGGATGAATGAACGGGTACTCCGCCGCTTTCACCCAAGGCTGCGAGCCGAGCGGCAAGCGATAGCCCAGCGGCGAATCCCCCGGCACCAGTCGGCAATGCTCATCGCGCAGATACCAGCGGCCGCTTTGCCATTGATCACCCTTGGCGGTGCGCGCCAGCGGCAGGACCTGGCCGATGACTTTGTCCAGACCCTGGCTGAAGACTTTGCGCAGGCGTGCACGTTCCAGAGGCTCTTCAAGACGTGAGTCTTCGGCGCTGACGTTCTGCGGCAAAGTGCCTTCGCGCCAGAGGTAATAGAAATTGTCTTCGTAGGCCGGAAACACAAAACGTGTCGGAATTTTCAGGCGTTCGGCGACACTCGCCAGAAAGCGTCCGGCCAACTCACCATTGGCACCGTAGTCTTGCTGCTCATCGGCAATCAACGCGCTGTTGTGCCAGATCGGCACATCGTCGCGGCGCCAGTAGCAGTTCAGTGACCAGCGCGGCAATTGCTCGCCGGGGTACCACTTGCCCTGACCGAAATGCACCAGACCTTTGGGCGCGTAGTGCTTACGCATGCGCTGGAACAGTTCGGCGGACAGACGCCGCTTGTCTGGCCCCAGTGCCGCCGTGTTCCACTCGGCGCCGTCTGGATCGTCGATGGAAACAAACGTCGGTTCGCCGCCCATGGTCAGGCGTACGTCACCTTCCAACAGGTCGGCATCGATCTGCCGACCCAAGGCCTGGATCGCCAGCCACTGGTCTTCGCTGTAGGGTTTTGTTACCCGTGGCGCTTCCCAAATCCGCTCCACGGACATTTCGTGGGTGAATTCGCACTCGCACGGTTCAACCAAGCCACTGATCGGTGCCGCAGAGCCCGGATCGGGACTACAGGCCAACGGAATGTGTCCTTCACCGGCAAACAGCCCAGAGGTCGCGTCCAGGCCGATCCAGCCGGCACCGGGCAAATAGACCTCACACCAGGCGTGCAGGTCGGTGAAGTCCACGTCAGTGCCCGACGGGCCGTCGAGGCTTTTAACGTCTGCGGTCAGTTGAATCAGGTAGCCGGAGACGAAACGCGCCGCCAGACCGAGGTTGCGCAACAGCTGCACCAGCAACCACGCGGAGTCGCGGCAGGAACCGGAGGCATGTTCCAGGGTGTGTTCGGGCGTTTGCACACCTGGTTCCATGCGGATCAGGTAGCCAATGTCTTCGCTCAGGCGCTGGTTGAGTGCGACGAGGAAATCGACGCTGGGCAGCGGCGTGCGGTCGATGCCATCCAGATACGCTTTGAACTTTGGCGTCAGGGGCAAGGTTTCCAGGTACGGCGCCAGTTCTTTGCGCTCATCCGCGGCGTAGGCGAAAGGGATCTTTTCCGCGTAGGGCTCAAGGAAGAAGTCGAACGGATTGAAGACCGCCATCTCTGCCAGCAGATCGACTTCGATCCGCAGCTCATCGGTTTTCTCCGGGAACACCAACCGCGCCAGGTAATTGCCCTGGGGGTCCTGCTGCCAGTTGATGAAGTGCTGCTCGGGCGAGACTTTCAGCGCGTAGGACAGTATCCGCGTGCGACTGTGGGCGGCCGGGCGCAGACGAACGATCTGCGGACCGAGCTCGACGGCGCGGTCGTAGCGGTAATGCGTGACGTGGTGCAATGCGACATGGATCGACACGGCGTGCCTCCTGCGAGCCTTAAGCGTATTGGAAAGCGCGCAAGACTTATGCCATCCAGCAGCGCTGGCGCTTTCTCCGGTTGCTTGAGGCAGTACAGCACCAAAATCGGGCGATGCGGGAATTTGGTTTGCGTCGATTGCACGGATTTGTGGCGTTCAGCTGCATTGTCGGCGCCAATACAGGCCTCTTCGCGAGCAAGCCCGCTCCCACAGGGTTTTCTGTGGATGCAGAATTTGTGAACGACAGAGATCACTGTGGGAGCGGGCTTGCTCGCGAAGAGGCCAGTTGCCCCAACACAGCTTCCGGCCCATCGCCCCGGTTTTCCGTGGCGCACAACGCAAAACGCCAACCCGTAGGTTGGCGTTTTGTTCAGCTCAAGCGAGGTTTAGCGCGGTACAACCGGCTTGCGCGCAGGCTTCGGACCCTTGCCTTTGGCCGCGTCCTTGCGATCCTTGGCCGCCTGCTGGTTGCGGGCGAATGCCGCTGCCTTGGCCTGTTCACGCTTGTCCCACGGATTGCCGCCATCGCTGGCGCGCGGTGGCAAGCCTGTGTGCTGGGTCAGGATCTTGGTGGTCTTCTCACCCGCAACTTTGTGGCTGCCAGCCGGCGTCGAGTTCTTGCGACGGGCGCTCTGGTAGCTGTCGGTTGCCGGCTGGTGCAGCGGGATCAACTGGTTCTTGCCCGGCCCGATCAGGTCGGCGCGGCCCATGCGGGTCAGCGCCTCACGCAGCATCGGCCAGCCTTTCGGGTCGTGATAACGCAAGAAGGCCTTGTGAAGACGACGCTGCTCTTCGCTCTTGACGATGGTCACGGCGTCACTCTTGTAAGTGACTTTGCGCAACGGGTTCTTGCCCGAGTGGTACATCGCGGTGGCGGTGGCCATCGGCGACGGGTAGAACGCTTGCACCTGGTCGGCACGGAAGCCATTGCCCTTGAGCCACAGGGCCAGGTTCATCATGTCTTCGTCGGTGGTGCCCGGGTGAGCGGCGATGAAGTACGGAATCAGGTACTGCTCTTTCCCGGCTTCCTTGGAGTACTTCTCGAACATGCGCTTGAACTTGTCATAGCTGCCGATGCCCGGTTTCATCATCTGATTGAGCGGACCTTCCTCGGTGTGTTCCGGGGCGATCTTCAGGTAACCACCGACGTGGTGGGTCACCAGCTCTTTGACGTATTCCGGCGACTCGACCGCGAGGTCATAGCGCAGACCGGAAGCGATCAGGATCTTCTTCACACCCGGCAAGGCACGGGCGCTGCGGTACAGCTGAATCAGCGACGAGTGATCGGTGTTCAGGTTCGGGCAAATGCCCGGGAACACGCACGAAGGCTTGCGGCACGCGGATTCGATTTCCGGGGTCTTGCAGGCGATGCGGTACATATTCGCGGTCGGGCCGCCGAGGTCGGAAATGACGCCGGTGAAGCCGGGGACCTTGTCGCGGATCTCTTCGATTTCGCGAATGATCGACTCTTCGGAACGGTTCTGGATGATCCGGCCTTCGTGCTCGGTGATCGAGCAGAAAGTGCAGCCACCGAAGCAGCCACGCATGATGTTCACCGAGAAGCGGATCATGTCGTAGGCAGGGATCTTTTCCTTGCCGTACGCCGGGTGCGGAATGCGCGCATAGGGCATGCCGAACACGTAGTCCATTTCTTCGGTGGTCATTGGAATTGGAGGCGGGTTGAACCAGACGTCGACTTCGCCGTGCTTCTGCACCAGCGCACGGGCGTTGCCCGGGTTGGTTTCCAGGTGCAGCACGCGGTTGGCGTGAGCATACAGAACTGCGTCACCGCGGACTTTCTCAACCGAAGGCAGACGAATCACGGTCTTGTCGCGAGTCATCTTCGGGCTGGCCAGAATCTGCACGACCTTGGCTTCACTCGGGTCTTCAACCGGACCTTTTTCCTGCTCGATGGCGCAGGCTTGGGTGTCCTGGGTGTTCACGTACGGGTTGATGATCTTGTCGATCTTGCCCGGACGGTCGATGCGCGTGGAATCGATTTCGTACCAGTCTTTCGGGGTGTCGCGACGAATGAATGCGGTACCGCGTACGTCGGTGATGTCTTCGATCTTGTGACCGTAGGACAGACGCTGGGCGACTTCGACGATCGCACGCTCGGCGTTGCCGTAGAGCAGGATGTCGGCGCTGGCGTCGATCAGGATCGAGTTGCGAACCCGGTCCTGCCAGTAATCGTAGTGGGCGATGCGGCGCAGGGACGCTTCGATGCCACCGAGAACGATCGGCACGTTCTTGTAGGCTTCCTTGCAACGCTGGCTGTAAACCAGGCTCGCGCGGTCCGGACGTTTGCCCGCCATGCCGCCAGGGGTGTAGGCGTCATCGGAGCGGATTTTTTTGTCGGCGGTGTAGCGGTTGATCATCGAGTCCATGTTGCCGGCCGCGACACCGAAGAACAGGTTCGGCTCGCCGAGCTTCATGAAGTCGTCTTTGGACTGCCAGTTCGGCTGGGCAATGATCCCGACGCGGAAGCCTTGCGACTCCAGCAGCCGGCCGATGATTGCCATGCCGAACGACGGATGGTCAACGTACGCATCACCGGTGACGATGATGATGTCGCAGGAATCCCAGCCAAGCTGATCCATCTCCTCCCTGCTCATCGGCAGGAATGGCGCTGGACCGAAACATTCGGCCCAGTACTTGGGATAGTCAAATAACGGCTTGGCTGTTTGCATGACGATGACCGGTGTTGAGATGAAAAATCGCGGGCGCGGAATATAGCACAAAAAATAACCAATTCCGACAACAGCGGTCGGCTTTTACCCTCAGGCCCGCCCCCCTGACCGATACAGCACATTTCGCTGGGCACAGGTCACTACATAGAGATTCTTCAAGCAAAAAACCCGCGAGTAATCTGGCGCTTCAATTATCAGACTGGCTTATCCAGAGCCACGGAGCGCCCTTGAACGATTCGACTTTACACAATACAGCCCCCGCACCTACCCCTGCGGCCCTATCTGCTCACGCAAGTTTCATCCAGAGCAAGCTGCCTGGCTGGCTAGTCGAGGGATCCGCCGAACAACGCAAAACGTTTCGCGCTTGCCTGCTCAAAAGCAATGCCGCCAGGCAGGCGTTGGCCTCAGTCTTCGAGGATCTGAAAAACCCCGTGAACTTTGCCCGATCCTTGTTGAGTGAAAAGCTTACAGGGCACCTGGGATCGCTGGACGCTGAAAAATCCACACTGCTGCGCGAGTGGAAGAACTCCCATCTCCTGGGGCTGATCAAAACACATCATAAAACCACCGAACAAACGCTTGTAGACGCCGCTTTGCAGAACTTCGAACCTTCCGAAGCCCAGAGCGGTGGTTTTGAAGCGGGATCGGCCATCTATTTGTCCGGGTACGTCGAAAAGAAAAAAAGCGCTGTCAGCCCAGAAAACTTCGCCGGGGTTTGTCGCGAGCTGGACATCGGCATGCAGTACCAGAGACACATCAGCGAAATACTGGAACCTTGCGCAACGGCGGGAACAACCGCCACTCACTCGGCAAACCAGATAAAGGCCCTGATCAGGAACGACGATCAAAATACTTTTGAGGCGGCGATCCACATCGCCCTGATGAAGAAATCCATCAACAAAGATCTTTACACGCTATTACTCGAACTGAGCCACGCCGGCAGCCACAAGGACTTGATCTGTTCACAGCTGACTCTGGACGGCATAGCCCTTCCGGGCATCGTGATACTTCGGGATAAATGGCCTCAGATCAAACACGTCCTTTACATTCCCGATGATCCCGATAACGCGATCAAACGATATGACTCATATAACGCGCTTCAAAAAGCCTTGGCAATTAAGCTGGACACACCCTCTTACCGCAAATTCTTCAATCGCTTCATTCCGTTTGAGCGCCAGGGAACGCCGCTGACCACAGGCACTTTGTGGTCAGGCGAAACCCGCCTTGGTAATCCGTCTTTTGCCAAACCCTTAGTGCGTGTCGATATGGCCGGTGACATCTATGAAACGGCCTTCAAGCAACGCATTGCCCACCTGAAAGCTGATGCACGTGTACTGGCGGTCCCCACGGCAGATGCCAACACCGCCAGCAGCTTGAAAAAACGTCAGGAGCTCGAGGCAGCAGGAGAGTCGCTGTTATTTTTCGCCGCGTCCTTCATACCGGTCATCGGTGAAGTGATGCTGGCGGTAACAGCGTTGCAGTTACTTCACTCGGTCTATCACGGCGTTGCCGCCTGGAGTCGTGGCGATACCGATGAAGCGTTGAATGATCTGCTCGACGTCGCAGACGCCGCGGCTCTGGGCATCATCACGGCAGGCGCAATAAAAACCACCGGGATCGCCACTCACCTGGTGAAAATCAGGTTGAGCGACAATAGCGAACGACTCTGGCACCCCGATCTGATGCCCTATCGGAATACACTTCAACTCCCTGAAAACATCCATCCCAACGCTCAAGGTTTGTATAAACACAACGCAAAAACCTATGTAGCACTGGAAGACCATTTCTATGAAGTAAAGGTCAACATCGCCACCCGGCAGTGGGAGCTGCAACACCCTTCTGATCCAAACGGGTATGCACCACAGATGGTACAAAACGATGCCGCCGGATGGCGCCATCTGCACGAGGACCCGCGCACTTGGGATGGGTTGAAACTGATCAGGCGTCTTGGCCCTGTCGCACGCAATATCCGCCAAGAAGCCGTCGAGCCCATTCTGCTGGTCTGCGGATTAGACAGATTGGCTCTCATTGAACTTCATCTGAACACCCAACGTCCGCCGGCCCTGCTGACCGATGTGTTGAAGCGCTTTGATTTGAGGCAGGAAATAAATGATTTCAAGATAGAACGCAGCAAAGGTACTAAAACCGGCGCTTACTCACCGTTCATCTTGCTGCACCTGCTCACCACACTGAGCGGCTGGCCAACCACTCGATACCTGACCGTAGTCGACGGGACTGAAACACTCTTTGCTTTTGGTGACTCCGCCGATGCAACACTGCCAGAACTTAGATTGACCTACGCCCAACTCAGAAACGGCGAACTGACTGACGCCGTTGTCGAGAAGCTGGAAACTGAAGAGCTCAGTGAGCTGCTCAAAGAGCTGGCGCCCTCCACTGCCTCTAACGCAGAGCGCCTGGCACAGTGTCTCGAGATCAAACTTGCGGCAACAAAAGCTCTGCTGTTTTCAAAAGTTTATGCGTTGACCGATCAACCGGAAAACTCGATTCAGGAACACATTCGCACGAAGTATCCAACGCTGCCAAAAAGCTATCTGCAACAAATGACACTCAGCCTCAGCGCACTGGAAAAACAACAAATCGTGCGGGAACGGAAGTTGCTGCCACTCATGGAAAAGGAAGCAGCCGAATATTCCAAAGAAGTGGAAACAGCACGTACTTATGAGGGGCTTTATCTTGATTCGGCTCGCCCTCTCGACACCGACAAACTCATCCTCACGAACCTCAAGCACTTGCCTGACTGGGCCGACTCGGTGCACATCGAAATGCGTGATGCAACCCTCAACGGCACATTGCTGAGCAGCGTCGGCAGTGACACAGCCGTTCATCGCAGGGTTCTGGTTCGAGCAGGCACGCAGTACAGGGCTTATGATGCTGCGGGAAATTCGCTTAATGGATTGGCCGACCTCTATACCTCGATCAAAGCGGCCCTGCCTGAAGCCGAGCGCTTTGCCATTGCCAATAGCTGGACTGACCGCGTCAAAACCGCGCTCAACAATGTCATTGAGCATTTACACAAACAACCTTTGGCTATTCGGGAAGCTGATGCGTCATGGGCTACCGAGCCCGTAACCCCAGGCGTGCCTCTCGATACCTATTTTGCCCGGCAAGAAACACCGACGAATCTGTCGCTGCGCGCAGATGGCGTTTATGAACAGCGCCCCCTACAAGGTGGCACGCACACGTATTACGTGCAGGAAAACGGTCTGTACTATCAAGTGCAATACGCCAAACCGGGTTGGCAAGTCATCGATGCGCGCAGCCCCTATCGAGCGTACAAGCCCTATGTGCGGAAAAAGGCTGAGGGTGGTTGGGAGATCGATACCGATAGCGGCTTACCTGGCGGCACTCCGGGCGTTGGCTCGTCCAGGCACCTCGATATTCCGGAGGAGGCAAGCGGCAGCTATCACAGCGCCACCGAATACATCATGCCTGTGCCATTCACTGCCGCCGAACGAGAGCGAATGTCCAGCATCAGATCCTTTCAACAGGCCATCAACACACGCGGCAAATATGATCGCGCCAACAACGGCCGTTACCCCCTCAGGGACTTGAAAGGGCAACCGTTACGCATCAAAAAAATTCAGCAGCAGGCCAGATCGGCTGATGGCGGTACCCGCTACCAGGCCGTGGCAATCAAACCTTACATTCAATGGGAGGGCTTCGAAGACGTAGCCAACCTGTACGAAGAGAAACTGGCGCTACGTACATTCACCGCCGCCGACTGCAAGATGCCTGAGGAAAGGACCTTGATCGGGCAAGACATGGTGAGCAACAAAAAGCCGCTGGTTAAAGGGGAGATTCTTGGGGTCTATGGGGGAGGATTGATACCCGGTTATGTCGGTGTCGCCAGAAAGGACCCATTCCTCATCGATGTACTGCCCGGGAAGCTGTTCACCCACGCCCGACCTTCTACCGTTCTGTTGTCTGGAGACAATGTGCTGTCCCGAATGAATACTCTCTTCGAGTATGAACAGGGCAAGCCGGCACGACAGGCAACAACGGGGTACAACGTCGAAGCCGTGCCGTTCGATGTGGTGGTTCAAGCCCAAGGCGCAGGCAAGGAAAAATACTTGCTGTACGCCTTCTTTGCCATCGACGACATTCCCGTCGATAACGAGCTGCGTTGGAACTATGGCTACACCGAGCAAGCGATCAGAGCCCTGTTCGCCTGAAACACAGCTATCAACCGGACACCCTTGACGTTACTCGTCGTCGAAGTTGTAGCTGCCCGGCGCCAGGTTTTCGAAGCGGGTGTACTTACCGATGAACGCCAGTCGTGACGTACCGATCGGGCCGTTCCGCTGCTTGCCGATGATGATCTCGGCGATGCCTTTGTGCTCGGTTTCCGGGTGATACACCTCGTCCCGGTACACGAACATGATGACGTCGGCATCCTGCTCGATCGCTCCGGATTCCCGGAGGTCGGAGTTGATCGGGCGTTTGTTCGGTCGCTGCTCCAGGGAGCGGTTGAGCTGGGACAACGCCACCACCGGGCAGTTGAATTCCTTGGCCAGGGCTTTCAAGGAACGGGAAATCTCGGAAATCTCGTTGGTCCGGTTGTCACCGCCAGAACCCGGGATCTGCATCAATTGCAGGTAGTCGATCATGATCAGCGCGATATCGCCGTGTTCACGCACCAGACGCCGGGTCCGTGCGCGCATTTCCGAGGGGCTGATACCGGCCGTATCGTCAATGAACAGCTTGCGATCGTTGAGCAAGTTGACCGCCGATGTCAGGCGCGGCCAATCGTCGTCTTCCAGGCGACCGGCACGAACCTTGGTCTGATCGATCCGGCCGAGGGACGACAACATACGCATGATCAGCGATTCGCCTGGCATCTCCAGCGAGTAAACCAAGACGCATTTGTCGCTGCGCAGCACGGCGTTTTCCACCAGGTTCATCGCAAAGGTGGTTTTACCCATGGATGGACGGCCGGCGACGATGATCAGGTCAGACGGCTGCAGGCCGCTAGTCATACCGTCGAGATCGGTATAACCGGTGGACAGGCCGGTAATGGCGTTGTCCGTGTTGAACAAGGTGTCGATGCGGTCGATGGCCTTGGTCAACAGGTCATTCACGCTCACCGGGCCGCCGGTTTTTGGCCGGGCCTCGGCGATCTGGAAAATCTGCCGTTCGGCTTCGTCGAGAATCTCTTCAGCCGAGCGGCCTTCCGGGTTGAAGGCGCTGTCGGCGATTTCGGTGGCGATGCCGATCAACTGCCGCAACGTCGCCCGCGCACGAACGATCTGGGCATACGCCTTGATGTTGGCGACGGACGGCGTGTTTTTTGCCAGTTCGCCAAGGTATCCGAGGCCGCCAACTTGCGACGTCTGGCCTTCCTTGTCCAATTGCTCGGCAAGGGTCACGACGTCGATCGGCGAGTTCTGGTCAGCAAGCTTGGCGATCGCGCGGAAGATCAAACGGTGGTCATGTCGATAGAAATCGCCGTCCGATACTTGATCAAGCACGCGCTCCCAGGCGTTGTTGTCCAGCATCAAACCACCGAGCACGGCCTGTTCGGCCTCGATGGAATGCGGCGGCACCTTCAGGGCAGCGGTTTGCAGATCGTATTGCTCGGGAGCGGAGATATCGTTCATGGCCACTTGGAATTAGATGTGAAAATCAGGAACTGCAGAAAGACAAAGGGCACGACCTGTAAACAGGATCGTGCCCGATGTTACCGGCAAGCACCCGAGGGCACCAGCCGACAAGTGCTGCTTAAGCTGCTACCACGACAACGCGTACGGTGGCTTCAACTTCGGCGTGCAGGTGCACGGCTACGTCGAATTCGCCTACGTTGCGGATAGTGCCGTTCGGCAGACGAACTTCGCTTTTTGCAACTTCAACGCCAGAGGCGGTCAGTGCATCAGCGATGTCGTGAGTACCGATCGAACCGAACAGCTTGCCTTCGTCGCCAGCGGTGGCAGTGATAGTCACTTCCAGCTCAGCCAGTTGGGCAGCGCGGCTTTCAGCCGAAGTTTTACGATCTGCTGCGGCTTTTTCCAGCTCAGCACGACGCTCTTCGAACGCAGCCAGGTTGGCAGCGGTCGCAGCGGTAGCTTTGCCGTAAGGCAGCAGGTAGTTACGACCGTAACCAGCCTTAACGTTCACTTTGTCACCCAGGTTGCCCAGGTTGGTGACTTTTTCCAGAAGGATCAGTTGCATGTGAAAATCCTCTTAACTTTTAACCTTCACCGTTCGCGCTATCGACGTCTTTCGGCGTCGAACGACCGCGAAAATCAATCAGGCTGTCGACGATGGCCAAGACCACCAGCAACGGATAGATCAGCTGCATGAACAGCAACAGCGTGACGTACAACCCCACCAGCCAGAACCTGGCCAGTCGCTTTTGCGCCACCAGCCCGTGAATCAGGGCCAGCCCGGCGAACACCAGCGGTACACTGCACAACGGCGTCAACATGGCCATCTGTGGACCGAGGTTCGGTCCCAGAAGCATGAACGCCAGCAGCAACATCGCCAGCCCCAGCGGGAATCGGATGGCGCGAAACTCGCGACCAAAACCACCCGGGTTGTACAACAACGCCTGCCAGTAGCGCCCGACAAGCAGGCTCAGCACACTGACGATTTGCAACAAGGCCGCAATCAGGCCGGTCAGGACCGGTGCGATCAGGGACGCAAAATGCGCTTGCTCGTCTACCGACAACTTCTGGTAGACATCACCGAGTAGCGACGGCATGACTTTTATCAAAGCCTGCGCCAGCATCTCGATTTGGGGACCAAAAGCCGTCCCCAGCACCACTGAAAACACCACTCCCATCGCTATGCTGACCAGCAGCACGCGGTTCCAGGATTCGCTTGCGCGCAAAACCAACGCAAGGCTCCAAGACCCCAGCAGCACCAGAAGTGCCCGTGGGTCATCGGAGTAAAGCCACCAGATCAACGCCGGCAGCAGTCCCAGAGCAAGAACGCCCAGGGCGTCCTTCAATCCGCGCCGCAGGAGCACAAGGCAACCCGCGGCAGCACCCAACCAATACAACAACGGCAATGTTGCGCATCCGGCCACTACCAGAGTGGCCTGCATACGGCCGCGCATGATGAACTCAGCTATGGCACGCATGCTTTCAATCCTTTGCTACGTGTCGACTGCCCGGTCTCAGCGGCCGTGGCTGTCGGTGTAGGCCAGCAGGGCCAGGAAGCGGGCGCGCTTGATAGCGGTGGCCAGCTGACGCTGATAACGTGCTTTGGTACCGGTGATGCGGCTTGGAACGATTTTGCCGGTCTCGGATACATAAGCTTTCAGAGTGTTGAGATCTTTGTAATCGATCTCTTTCACGTCTTCAGCGGTGAAGCGGCAGAATTTACGACGACGGAAGAAACGTGCCATGTAATAGGCTCCTCAAAAGGTCCGTGGATTACTCGTCAGCGTTATCGCTGTTGTCGCTGTCATCACTGTCAGCGCTTTCAGCGCCTTCGTGCTCAGGACGGTCGCGACGCTCACGGCGCTCACTGCGGTTTTCTTCAGCCTTGAGCATCTCGGATTGGCCGGTAACGGCTTCTTCGCGACGGATGACCAGGTTACGGATCACTGCATCGTTGTAGCGGAAGTTGTCTTCCAGCTCGGCCAGGGCCTTGCCAGTGCATTCAACGTTCAGCATCACGTAGTGAGCCTTGTGAACATTGTTGATTGCGTAGGCCAGTTGACGACGGCCCCAATCTTCCAGACGGTGGATTTTGCCGCCGTCTTCTTCGATCAGCTTGGTGTAACGCTCTACCATGCCGCCGACTTGCTCGCTTTGATCCGGGTGGACCAAAAAGATGATTTCGTAATGACGCATGAATGCTCCTTACGGGTTGTAGCCTGCCGCTCAAAAGCGGTCAGACAAGGAGTGAATGACACTTATGGACTTGCTTGCGATAGACACATGCGTGCCTGCCGTCACAGCAAGGGGCGCAATTGTAGAGAAGGGACAGAAGAGGTGCAAGGCAATTGGTGATTATTTGAACAACCACCAATGTTCGCCAGGCATAAATCATTGTGGGAGCGGGCTTGCTCGCGAAAGCGGAGTGTCATTCAGCACAAGCGTTGAATGTCAGACCGTATTCGCGAGCAAGCCCGCTCCCACATTAGAACTGCGTCGGATCAGGACTTTTTGCTGGCAGCCTTGACGCTGCGCTGGCGCTGGGCTTCAAACAGGCAGACGCCGGTCGCCACGGAAACGTTGAGACTGCTGACACTGCCCGCCATCGGCAGGTGCACCAGGTAGTCGCAAAGATCGCGGGTCAGGCGACGCATACCGCTGCCTTCAGCACCCATGATCAGGATGGTCGGGCCGGTCATGTCGTGCTGATACAGACTCTGCTCAGCCTCGCCCGCCGTACCGACAACCCACAAGCCACGCTGCTTGAGCTTTTCCAGGGTGCGCGCCAGATTGGTCACCGCAACCAACGGAATCACTTCCGCCGCGCCGCAAGCCACTTTACGTACCGTCGGGGTCAGCGTGGCTGACTTGTCCTTCGGAACGATCACCGCCAGTGCGCCTGCCGCATCGGCAGAACGCAGGCAAGCGCCGAGGTTGTGCGGATCGGTCACGCCGTCGAGCACTAGCAACAGCGGTGCGCCTTCGGTGCGATCGAGCAACTCGTCGAGCATCGCCTCGCCCCAGACCTGGCTCGGACTCACCTCTGCCACCACGCCCTGGTGCACGCCTTCAACCCAGGCATCCAGCTCACGGCGTTCGGCGTTGCCAACGGCCACGCGGTTTTCGTTAGCCAGCTCGATCAGCGTCTGAACACGCGGATCACTGCGGCCTTCGGCCAACCAGATCTGCTTGACGCGTTTTGGGTGGTGACGCAGCAACGCTTCTACAGCGTGCACGCCGTAGATCTTTTCCAACTGACTCATGACTTGGCCTTCGGTTTACGCGCCCCGCCGCTTTTGGCGGCTGGCGCAGAACCCGCTTTTGGCGGGCCTTTACGGTGTTTGCTCGTTTTGGCTGGCTTGCCGCCGGGAGCCTTGTCAGGCGCCGACCGTCCGGTCTTTCCCCCAGACGCCGCTTTACCGCCGCTTTTCGCTTCAGACAATAACGCCTGCTTCAATTCGCGGCTTTTGCGCAATTCGGCATTTTTCGCCGCAGCATCGCTCGGGCGATAGGCTTCGACAGCCTTTTCCTTGGCAGGACGACGACCGGTTTTAGCCGGGGCCGGTTCTGCGGCTGTTTTTGCAGCAGGAGCAGAGGTTTCAGTCCCTCGCTTCTTGCGACCAATCGGCGCGCTGATGGTTTTTTCAGCCATCTCGAAGTCGATCTTGCGCTCGTCGAGGTCGACGCGCATAACGCGCACTTCAACGGTATCGCCAAGACGGAAGCTGCGACCGGTACGCTCACCGGCCAGGCGGTGGTGCACAGGATCGAAGTGGTAGTAATCGCCCGGCAGCGCGGTGACGTGCACCAGGCCTTCGACGTAGATATCGGTCAGTTCGACGAACAGACCAAAACCGGTCACGGCAGTGATCACACCCGGGAACGACTCGCCCACACGGTCTTTCATGAACTCGCACTTGAGCCAGTTCACGACGTCGCGGGTCGCTTCGTCGGCACGGCGCTCGCTCATCGAGCACTGCTCGCCGAGCTGCTCCAGGATCGCTTCGTCGTACGGGTAGATGCGCGCTTTCGGAATGGTCATCGCGCCAGCACGGCGAACGTGCGGGGTGTCCATTTTCGAATGGATGACGCTGCGAATCGCCCGGTGCGTGAGCAAGTCCGGGTAGCGGCGGATCGGCGAGGTGAAGTGGGTATAGGCTTCGTAATTCAGGCCGAAGTGGCCCTGATTATCGGCGCTGTACACAGCCTGGCTCAACGAACGCAGCATAACGGTCTGGATCAGATGGAAATCCGGACGGTCCTTGATGCTCGCCAGCAATGCCTGGTAGTCCTTCGGCGACGGGCCGTCCTTGCCTTTGTGCAGGGACAGACCGAGCTCGCCAAGGAAAGCGCGCAGTTTTTCCAGACGCTCCGGTGGCGGGCCATCGTGGACGCGGTACAGCGCTGGGATTTCGTGCTTTTTCAGGAATTCGGCGGTGGCCACGTTGGCCGCCAGCATGCATTCCTCGATCAGCTTGTGCGCATCATTACGAACGGTCGGACGGATTTCGGCAATCTTGCGCTCGGCCCCGAAGATGATCCGGGTTTCCTGCGTTTCGAAATCGATCGCGCCACGCACGTGACGAGCGGCCAGCAGCACTTTGTACAGTGCGTAAAGCTGCTTGAGGTGCGGTAGAACGTCGTTGTACTCGCCACGGAGCTCACGCGCCTCGGTGAGTTTCGGCGTTTCCAGCATCGCGCTGACTTTGTTGTAGGTCAGGCGAGCGTGGGAGTGAATCACCGCTTCGTAGAAGCAGTAGTCGGTCATCTCGCCGGATTTGGAGATGGTCATCTCGCAAACCATGGCCAGACGATCGACGTGCGGATTCAACGAGCACAGGCCGTTGGACAGCTGCTCAGGCAGCATCGGCACGACGCGCTCGGGGAAATACACCGAGTTGCCACGAACCTGGGACTCGTTGTCCAGCGCCGAACCGATTTTCACGTAGCTGGAAACGTCGGCAATCGCCACGTACAACTTCCAGCCGCCGGAGAACAGGCGCAGCTTGCCCGGCTTGGCTTCACAGTAGACCGCATCATCGAAGTCACGCGCATCTTCACCGTCGATGGTCACGAACGGCAGATGGCGCAGGTCGATGCGCTTCTCTTTGTCTTTCTCTTCGACTTCCGGCTTGAGCTTGGCGGCCTCTTTCAACACAGCCTCAGGCCAGACGTGAGGAATGTCGTACGTGCGCAGGGCAACGTCGATTTCCATGCCCGGCGCCATGTAGTTACCCACGACTTCGACCACGTCGCCTTGCGGCTGGAAGCGTGGCGTCGGCCAGTGAGTGATCTTCACTTCGACGAACTGACCGATCTGGGCGTTGGCGTTACGACCCGGGGTCACCAGCACTTCTTGCTGGATCTTCGGATTGTCCGCAACGACGAAACCAATGCCGCCCTCTTCGAAGTAACGACCAACGATGGTCTCGTGGGCACGGGACACCACTTCGACGATCATGCCTTCGCGGCGACCGCGACGGTCGAGGCCGGAAACGCGGGCCAGGGCACGATCGCCATCGAACACCAGACGCATTTGCGCCGGGCTCATGAACAGGTCGTCACTGCCGTCGTCCGGGACCAGAAAGCCGAAGCCGTCACGGTGACCGCTGATGCGGCCCAGGATCAGGTCGAGCTTGTCCACCGGCGCATAGGTGCCGCGACGGGTATAGATGAGTTGAGCGTCGCGCTCCATGGCGCGCAGGCGGCGGCGCAGGGCTTCGATCTGGTCTTCTGTGGTCAGACCAAACTCTTCGACCAGCTGCTCGCGGTTAGCAGGCGAACCCCGATCAGCAAGATGCTGAAGGATCAGTTCGCGGCTAGGAATAGGGTTATCATATTTTTCCGCTTCACGAGCGGCCTCGGGATCGAGGGACTGCCAATCGGCCATTAGAGAGTTTTCACCTTGTCTATATGCGGGTTAGTTTGGCATAGGCGTAATGAAACGGGAAATTTCAGGCTATGACAGCCCATCTAAAGCCCTATATCGACACCGAGAAGCTGAATTAAATGCCACTGGTAAAATTTTCCAGGTTTTTTCGACCTCAGGGGTTTACAGTTAAAAAGACGCTCCGTATAGTGCGCGCCATCGACGACGCAGACGCATTGCCGATAATGCCCAGATGGTGAAATTGGTAGACACGCCAGCTTCAGGTGCTGGTGACCGCAAGGTCGTGGAAGTTCGAGTCTTCTTCTGGGCACCAATTTCGAGCTTGAGATTAGATCAATTTCAAGGCTCACACAAAAACCCGCGAAAGCGGGTTTTTTGCATTCTAAGCCTCTGAATTATTAAAACTAAATCAGGGGTTTACAGATCAAAAAGCTCTCCGTATAGTGCGCCACATCAACAGCGGCAACGCTGAAGATTATGCCCAGATGGTGAAATTGGTAGACACGCCAGCTTCAGGTGCTGGTGACCGCAAGGTCGTGGAAGTTCGAGTCTTCTTCTGGGCACCAATTCAAATTTCAGAGTCGATCTGAAATTTCACAAAAACCCGCGAAAGCGGGTTTTTGCGTTTCTGGCCTACTGAAATCAAGTCAATATTTCTCCTGAATGAAGGTCTTCTTGTGGCGAGGGGATTTAGCGAAGACTTCCCTGCCTCGCAAGGCGCACTTGAGAAACAATATCGTTTATCATTGTTTCAAGTTTTTGCAATGCGACAGTGAGGAACCTTGCGAATGATGTTTCGAAATACCCTGCGCCGCAGCCTGACCATGACCCTGCTCGGCCTGGCACTCGCCACTCCCCTCACCCAAGCCGCCGAACCGGTTTCCCTGACACTCTATAACGGTCAACACAAAGAAGTCGGCGATGCCATCGCCAAAGCCTTCGAAGCCAAGACCGGGATTCACGTCAATGTGCGCAAAGGCAGCAGCAACCAGCTCGCCAGCCAGGTCGTCGAAGAAGGTGCTCGCTCCCCTGCCGACGTGATCTACACCGAAGAATCGCCACCACTGAACAAACTCGGCGAACAAGGCCTGCTGGCGCAGACCGATGCCGCCACCCTGGCCGTTCTGCCCAAAGACTACGTCGCCGGCAACGGCACCTGGATCGGCATCACCGCGCGAGTCCGCGTCGTCGCCTACAACCCCAAGCTGATTGACGAAAAAGACCTGCCCAAGTCGGTCATGGAGTTCTCCGATCCGAAATGGCAAGGCAAGGTCGGCTTCGTGCCCACCAGTGGCGCGTTCCAGGAACAGGCCGTGGCAATCATCAAAGTGCACGGCATGGACGCGGCCGAAGAATGGCTGACCGGTTTGCGCGCTTTCGGCAAGACCTACAGCAACAACATGGTTGCATTGAAGGCAGTGGAAAACGGCGAAGTCGCTACCGTGCTGGTGAACAACTACTACTGGTTCGCCTTGCAGCGTGAAAAAGGTCAGCTCGATTCGAAACTGCATTACTTCACCGGCGGCGACGTCGGCGGGCTGATCACTGTTTCCAGTGCGGCCGTGCTGAAATCCAGCAAACATCCAAAAGAAGCCCAGCAATTGCTCGCTTACATGGCCAGCGAAGAAGGTCAGCGCGTGATCACCCAGACCACCGCCGAATACCCGCTGCACAAAGGCATGGAATCGGATCGCGGGCTCAAGCCGTTCAGCGAACTTGAGGCACCGAAGGTCACGCCAGCCGATCTCGGCAATGCCGAGCAAGCCCTGGACCTGGAACGTGACGTTGGCTTGAACTGATGAGCGCATCGTTATCCGCCCCCGTCGCGCGCGAGGGTTATGTGCCACGGCGCAAGCGGCCATCGATCTGGCTGCTGCTACCGGTTTTGCTGCTGGTGGTGCTCAGCCTGTTGCCACTGGCGTATGTCGGACTCAAGACCTGGCAGGCCGGCTGGGCCGAGGCGCTGCATTTGTTGTGGCGCCCTTATGTGTTTGGCCTGCTGCGCAACACATTGGCGCTGATGGTCGGTGTGACGCTCGCCTGTGGCGTGATCGGCCTGTCACTGGCCTGGCTGCTTGAGCGCAGCAACTTGCCGGGGCGGCGCTTGTGGGGCGTGATTTTATGCCTGCCGTTCGCGGTACCGGCGTTTGTCAGCAGCTTTACCTGGGTCTCACTGAGTGCTCACTTCGAAGGTCTGGGCGGGGCGATCCTGGTGATGACCCTGTCCAAGTATCCGCTGATCTTTCTGCCGGTCGCGGCGACCCTGCGCAATCTCGACCCCTCCCTCGAAGAGTCCGCCCGTACACTGGGGCAGAATCGCTGGGGCGTGTTTTTCAGAATTACCCTGCCGCTGCTCTGGCCATCACTGCTCGCCGGCTCGCTGCTGATCGCGCTGCACATGCTGGTGGAGTTCGGTGCTCTATCGATCATCGGCCTGCAGACATTTACCACCGCAATCTATCAACAGTTCGAACTGGAATTCAGTAACGCGAACGCGGCGATGCTTTCCGCCGTGTTGCTGGCGCTGTGTCTGATGCTGTTGTGGCTGGAACTGCGCGTACGCGGCAAGGGCCGACACGTGCGTACCGGTCAGGGCGCGGCCCGGCAGGCGGAACAGGTCCGGCTGGGGCCTTGGGCTGCCGCCGGACAACTTTACTGCCTGGCGCTGGCGATCATCGGCAGCGGTATTCCGCTCGGGATGCTGGCGTACTGGCTGGCAGTGGGTTCGTCGGCAGCGTTCCCGGTGGCGGCGATCAGCGAGGCGCTGCTCTCCTCCCTGGCGTTGTCACTGGGCGGCGCGGCGCTGTGCCTGGTGTTGGCAGTGCCGGTGGGATTGCTAGTGGTGCGCCACAAGGGCCAATTGGCGATCTGGGCCGAACGCTTGCCGTATCTGCTGCATGCGCTGCCAGGACTGGTGATTGCACTGACGTTGGTGTATTTCGCCCTGCACTATGTGCCCGTGCTGTACCAGACTTCGGCATTGTTGCTGATCGCTTATGCGTTGCTGTTTTTGCCGCTGGCTCAGGCGCCGATTCGTACGGCGCTGAACAAGGCTGCGCCGCAACTGGAAGAGGCTGCGCGCACGCTGGGCGCAACGTCCTTCAGTGCGTTTTGTCGAGTGACGTTGCCGATCATTTTCCCGGCGCTGGGCGCAGCGTTTGCGCTGGTGTTTCTGGATGCGATGAAGGAACTGACGGCGACGCTGCTGCTGAGCCCGACCGGGCTCAACACCCTGGCGACGGAAGTCTGGGCGCATACCGCGAATGTGGAGTTTGCGGCGGCGGCGCCTTATGCGGCGTTGTTGATTTTGGTGTCGGGGTTGCCGGTTTATCTGCTGACTACCCGGATGTATCTGAGCCGTTAAGACCGCTTTCGCGAGCAAGCCCGCCCCCACATTTGATCTGAAGTGTTCACAAATCTTGTGTCCACCAAAAATCACTGTGGGAGCGGGCTTGCTCGCGAAGAGGCCCGCCCAGTCAATACAAATTTAAGCCCTGAACTGCCCCAGACTCGCCTTCAACTGCGCCGCCAATCCATCCAGTACCTTGCCGCTGGCCGTGGTTTCCACCACCGCTTGAGCCGCTTTCTCAGCCTGCGCATGAATGGTTTCAACCCGACCACGCACCGCTTGCGCGCCTTGCGCCTGATGCGCCGCTGCCTGCGTTGCCAGACCAATCGCCGCATGAACCTGCTCGACCGACGCCTGCACTGATTGCTGCAACCGCGCACTGTCACGCAGCACCAGCAAACCTTCGCTGGCCTGGCGCCCGGCCTGACCGATCGCTGCCACCGCCTCACGCGCACCTTGTTGCAAGGCAACGATGTGCGCCTGAATGTCGCCAGTGGAGCTCTGCGTCTTGCTCGCCAGCGCTCGCACTTCATCGGCGACCACGGCAAACCCGCGACCGGTCTCGCCCGCACGCGCCGCTTCGATCGCCGCGTTCAGCGCCAGCAGGTTGGTCTGCTCGGCGATCCCGTGAATCACCGTCAACACCACTTCAATTTGCTCACTCTGCTGCGCCAGCCGCTCGATGACTTTCGCCCCGGTGTCGACCTGCCCGGCCAACGCCTCGATCAGGCTGCCGACTTTCGCCGACGTCCGCGTGTTTTCATCCGTCGCCGAACGAATATCCACCACTTGCTGCAAGGCCGCCTGCATGGCATGACTTTCTGACTGGGCTTCATCAGCCATTTGCGACAACGCACGCAGGCTCTCGGCCACTTCATCGCGCTGCATGCCCGCCGCTTTATCAGCCCCTGCATTGCGCAAGGTCATCGCGCCGATTTCCACACCGGTACGCTGAGCCACATCGCCCGCTTCGCGCACGATCGGCTGCAACTTATCCACAAAGCGATTGACCGCCGAGGCCATGTCGCCGATTTCGTCCTTACTGTTGATCTGCACCCGCTTGGTCAGGTCGCCCTCGCCCGCCGCCAGATCATCCATGGCAACGATGAGCAGCTTCAAGCGATTGACCACTCGACGACCCAGCACCACCGCGAGCAACAGCAGCACCCCGCAACCGACCAACGCGAGCCCCATGCCGATGCGCCAGCGCAAAGTGCCTGCCGCTTCCTGCACGGTGCTGGTGGTGTTGGCCTGCATCGCTGAAGCCGTGGACTGCGCCGACTTCAGGCGCGCGCCCATCGCTGCAGCACTATCAGCCGCCGCGCCTTTGAGGCTGTCGCCGACCAGTTGATCACTGCTGGCGATCAGTGCCGAAAAGCGTTTGTCGAGGGCTGCCAGATCGACTTCCACGGAAGCGGTGGAAACACCCATCAAGACCTTGCCGATTTCCACGCCATTGGGGCTGATTGAGGCTTCGAGGTAGTAGACCGATGGATCGCTCTTCGCCGCATCCAGCACTTTGTCCAATGCGCGCTCGCCCTGGCCTTTCTCCAGTAGCGCTTTGTTGATCGGGTTCTCGCGGTTCAGATAGCGCGTCAGGTGCTGGCCAGTAGCGTCGTCGTAGATCACGAACAGCACGTTGGGATTGCGCTGGGCCCGGCGGGCGAATTCGGACAAGGTTGGAACGTCGCTGTCCCACATGGCGCGAGGTGCGACCGAAGCCAGAAGCTGCGCCATGTCATTGGCAGAGTCCTTCAGGTCCTTTTCCAATGTCCCACGCAGTTGTGCCTGCTCATCCTTCAA
Organism: Pseudomonas sp. PDM25; assembly: GCF_019219045.1. Lineage (NCBI taxonomy): Bacteria > Pseudomonadati > Pseudomonadota > Gammaproteobacteria > Pseudomonadales > Pseudomonadaceae > Pseudomonas > Pseudomonas sp. PDM25. The sequence continues at coordinate 427,945 of NZ_JAHUWL010000005.1, read as the reverse complement.
ACGTGACGACAGGCCGGCGGTGAGTCGCTGACGGGTATTGGTCGACAGGCTGTCGAGGCTCGACGTGACTTCCCGCCCCGCCTGCTCCAGTTCCCCGGAGAGCTTTTGACTGTCAGCACCCAGGCGAACACCTAAATCAGCTTCCAGTGCGGTCACTGTGCTCCGGGTCAGGGCGACAGCTACAAGCACTTGCACCAAAAGGGCGATACCAAGGGTAACGAACACCGGCCGCAGAAGACGGCTTTGTAACAGTGAGAGAATGGCTGACACTTAAAATCCCTCTGCTTGGCGCCATTAAATTGATGGCGCACTGGAAGCGATGCTTTTAATCAACATCACAGCAAAGGTCGTGCCGCCCGACAGGCAGATACGACAAAGGCCCCAAATGAGGGGCCTTTGTGTTTTACATCAACGACTTATTAAGCGAACGGATGACGCAAAACGATGGTTTCGTTGCGGTCCGGGCCCGTCGAAATAATGTCGATCGGCGCACCGATCAGCTCTTCGACGCGCTTGATGTAAGCACGGGCGTTAGCTGGCAGCTCTTCCATGGTTTTGGCACCCACAGTCGACTCGGTCCAGCCCGGCACTTCTTCGTACACAGGCTGCAGGCCCACGTAGCTGTCAGCATCAGTCGGGGCAACGGCATTGCCTTGCGCATCTTTGTAGCCGACGCAGATGTTGATGGTTTCGAGGCCGTCGAGCACGTCGAGCTTGGTCAGGCAGATGCCCGAGATGCTGTTCACATCGATAGCACGACGCAGGATAACGGCGTCGAACCAGCCGCAACGACGGGCACGGCCGGTGGTAGCGCCGAACTCGTGACCTTGTTTGGCCAGGTGAGCACCCACTTCGTCAAACAGCTCAGTCGGGAATGGACCCGAACCTACGCGAGTGGTGTAAGCCTTGGTGATGCCCAGAATGTAATCCAGGAACATCGGACCAACGCCCGAACCTGTCGCCACGCCACCAGCGGTGGTGTTGGAGCTGGTCACGTACGGATAGGTACCGTGGTCGATGTCGAGCAACGAACCTTGGGCGCCTTCGAACATGATGTCTTTGCCAGCGCGACGCAGGTCGTGGAGCTCGGCCGTCACGTCCAGCATCAGCGGCTTGAGCAGTTCAGCGTATTCTTTGCACTCGGCCAGGGTTTTTTCGAACTCGATGGCAGGCTCTTTGTAGTAACCCACCAGCATGAAGTTGTGGTAGTCCACCAGTTCGCGCAGCTTGTCTTCAAAGCGCGGCATGTTGAGCAGGTCGCCCACACGCAGGCCACGCCGTGCAACCTTGTCTTCGTACGCCGGGCCGATGCCGCGACCGGTCGTACCGATCTTCAGTTCGCCACGGGCCTTTTCACGGGCCTGGTCCAGCGCTACGTGGAAGGACAGGATCAGCGGGCAGGACGGGCTGATACGCAGGCGCTCGCGCACCGGTACGCCTTTCTCTTCCAGCTTGATGATTTCCCGCAGCAGAGCGTCGGGTGCAACCACCACGCCGTTGCCGATCAGGCACTGCACGCCTTCGCGCAGCACGCCCGACGGGATCAGGTGCAAGACGGTTTTTTCGCCATCGATCACCAGGGTGTGACCAGCGTTGTGGCCACCCTGGTAGCGCACTACGGCGGCAGCATGTTCGGTCAGCAGATCAACGATCTTGCCTTTGCCCTCATCACCCCATTGGGTGCCCAGGACTACGACATTCTTACCCATAACACTTGTCCTCATTCGCGCAAACTTGGTGCCGGCCGCAGCCGACAGGAAAACTCAAGAAGCCAGTGGCGATACTTGCCAAAGCCCGTTCTGCTGAATCAATTGCCGGTCGCAGTCCGCTTCACGGGCGGCGGCCAAAGGTTGCCCAGGCAACGCCTGAACGACACGCTGACCCTCACTGCGCAACTGGCAAACCTGCTGCCAGAGTGCTGCATCCGTACTGTCAGGCATCCAGATACCGCCAGACGGTAACTCGATCTCAGCACGCCCCAGGGTCACCAGGGTTTTCAAATCGGTAGAGAAGCCGGTTGCCGGACGGGCACGACCGAAGTCGGCACCGATGTCGTCGTAACGACCGCCCTGAGCAATGGACTGGCCAACACCCGGTACGAACACCGCGAACACCACACCGGTGTGGTAGTGGTAGCCGCGCAACTCGCCCAGGTCGAAATACAACGGCAACTCGGGGAAACGCGTGGACAGACGCTCGGCAATCGCCAGCAAGTCGTCCAGAGCGGCCAGTACTGGCGCCGGCGCATCCGCCAGACGCTCGCGGGCAGCGCTCAAGACTTCACGGCCGCCACACAGGTCAACCAGCGCCCGCAACATGCCCGACAGATCGGCAGGCAGGCCTTCGGTCAAGGTAATGACCTCGTCGATGGCCTTACGTTGCAACGCGTCGAACAACTGTTGCTCGACTTCACCGGACAAACCGGCGGCGCGAGCCAGGCTGCGGTAGATACCCACATGACCGAGGTCCATGTGCACATCCGGCACATCGGCCAGTTGCAGCATAGCCAACATCAGGCTGATGACTTCCACGTCGCTGCTCGGGCTGGCATCGCCGTATAACTCGGCACCCAGCTGGATCGGGCTGCGCGAGGACGACAAGGCGCGCGGTTGAGCGTGCAGCACGCTACCGGCATAGCACAGACGGCTCGGGCCTTCGCGACGCAAGGTGTGCGCATCGATGCGCGCCACTTGCGGCGTAATGTCGGCACGGAACCCCATCTGCCGGCCCGATTGCGGGTCGATGACCTTGAAGGTACGCAGATCGAGGTCCTGGCCCGCGCCGGTCAGCAGGGATTCCAGGTACTCGATATGGGGAGTCACGACAAACTCGTAACCCCAGCTCTGGAACAGATCCAACACCTGACGACGCGCGACTTCAATGCGCGCCGCTTCTGGTGGCAGTACTTCTTCGATGCCATCTGGCAGCAGCCAGCGGTCTACCGTTGCCATTACGCCATTCCCCTATGATCCGGGCGGCAAGCCTTTGGGCGAGCCTTGAGTGAAGCAGAAAATGATCGGCTCATGCGCACAAACAACGCGCATGAACGACGCGGCGAAAAGCCTGAAATCGGCTTCACCAACCACTTTCCTCGAAAAACCTGTCGAGTCATTTCAACTCGGACGCCTGCATAAAAAACAGCAATCAAACGTGCAGACGCAAAAAAGCCGGGAATTTCCCGGCTGCCGCATCATACACACGTTTTCCCAAAGGATCACCCCGCCCGAGGCGTTAGCCGCCAGGCGGGGGATGATTCAGGTCAACGACGTATCAAGGCTTGGCTTTTTCCAGGTAACGGAAGAAGTCGCTGCTTGGGTCCAGGACCATGACGTCGGATTTGTTCGCGAAGCTTTCACGGTAGGCACGCAGGCTACGGTAGAAACCGTAGAACTCCTGATCCTGGCCGTAGGCCTTGGAGTAGATCGCAGCGGCCTGGGCATCACCATCACCACGAACCTCTTCAGATTCACGATAGGCTTCAGCCAGCAACACGCGGCGTTGACGATCAGCGTCGGCACGAATGCCTTCCGACAGCTCGTTACCCTTGGCGCGGTGCTCGCGAGCTTCACGCTCACGCTCGGAACTCATGCGTTCGAACACGCTGCGGTTCACTTCCTTCGGCAGATCGATGGCCTTGACCCGAACATCGACAACTTCGATGCCCAGCTCTTTTTCCGCCATCTTGTTCAGCGAAGCCGTGATATCGGTCATCAGCGCATCACGCTCACCGGAAACCACTTCATGCAGCGTGCGCTTACCGAACTGGTCACGCAGGCCCGACTCCAGACGACGGGAAAGACGCTCGTCAGCAATCTGCTTGAGGCCGGAAGTCGCGGTGTAGAAGCGCTCGGCATCTTTCACGCGCCACTTGGCGTAGGCATCGACCATGACGGCTTTCTTTTCCAGCGTCAGGAAGCGTTGTGTCGGTGCATCCAGCGTCATCAGGCGTGCGTCGAATTTGCGCACCTGGTTAACGTAAGGCACTTTCACATGCAGGCCCGGCTGAACATCAGTCTGGACTACACGACCGAACTGCAGCAGCACCGCACGCTCGGTCTGAGCCACGATGTAGAAGCAGTTCCAGGCAGCGATCGCCACGACGACGCCGACAATAAGGGCGATCAGCGATTTATTGCTCATCAGCGACTCTCCCTGGTACGTGCTTGCTGTTGCTGCAGATCGGCTGCACGCACATTCGCTTCATTGCTGGTGGCTGCCGCGCCGGTCACCGAAGTGCTGGTGTTGCGACCGCCTTCGACCATCTTGTCCAGCGGCAAGTACAGCAGATTGCTCTGGCCATTCTTGTTGCCGGTCACGAGAACCTTGCTGGTGTTGCTGAAGACTTCCTGCATGGTGTCCAGGTACAGACGCTGACGGGTCACTTCAGGTGCCTTGCGATACTCGCTCACCAGCTTGGTGAAGCGATCAGCCTCACCCTTGGCGCGCGAGACGGTTTCGTCACGGTAACCATTGGCATCTTCAATGATGCGCTGGGCCTGACCACGGGCTTCCGGCACGACACCGTTGGCGTAGGTTTCAGCCTGGTTACGCGAACGCTGCTCGTCTTCACGGGCGCGGATCACGTCATCGAAGGCTTCCTGCACTTCACGCGGTGCGGCTGCGCTCTGTACGTTGACCTGAGTGACGGTGATACCGGTGCGATAGGTATCCATGAAGCGTTGCAGACGCTCCTTGATTTCGCTGGCCATCAATTCACGACCTTCGGTCAGCACCTGGTCCATCGCGGTGGAACCCACCACATGGCGCAAGGCACTTTCGGTCGCGTGCTGCAGGCTGATTTCCGGCTGATCAACGCTCAGCACGAAGTCCTGCAGGTTGCTGATCTTGTACTGCACGGTCAGCGGCACTTCGACGATGTTCTCGTCTTCAGTCAGCATTTGACCCTGCTTGGTATAGGCACGCTCACGCGTGACGTTTTCCAGGTACTTGCGATCGATCGGCGGGAAGTAGATGTTCAGGCCCGGGCCAACGGTTTCGTAGTACTTGCCGAAGCGCAGCACCACGGCTTGCTCCTGCTCGTCGACTACATAGACCGCGCTGTACAGCCACACGGCCGCCAACACGACCAGGCCGATGCCGAGCAGACCGCCGAAGCCGCCACTCCTGCCCGAACCGCCACCGTCATCACCGCGTTTCTTACCACCACCGAACAACCCGTTCAGGCTTTCCTGCAGCTTTCGGAAGGCCTCGTCGAGATCCGGTGGTCCCTTGCGGTCGCCGTTATTGCGGCGTTTGCCACCCCAAGGATCCTGATTATTCGAGTTGCCACCCGGCTCATTCCAAGCCATAGCGCTCTCCATCTGATAAAGCAAAGACGCACCCACGGCGCGCCGACCAATGCTACAGAATGCCTGTCACCGCGGCACAACCGCTTTTTCAGGCTTTTATTGCAAAGTGTGTTGTTCGATGAATTCCATCGGTTGCAGACCTTCGCGACTCACCAGTCGATTCAACTCGACCCGCGGCAAGCGAACGGCCAGCAGGCTGATGCCTTCTTCGTCGTGTTCTTCTTTCTGCACCGCACCGAGTTCGAAAAACTGCGCACGCAGTCGAGCAAAACGTTGCGGCAAGCGCAAGGTGCCGATAAACAAATCACTGCCGAGTAACTCGGCAATGGCTTGTTCAAGCAATTCCAGACCAGTGCCATCACGCGCCGACAGCCATACCCGCTGGGGTTTGCCGTTTTCGTCGCGCTGGATTTGTGGCTCAACGCCTTCAAGCAAATCGAGTTTGTTATAGACCTCGAGGATCGGCAAGTCCTGGGCACCAATCTCGCCCAGCACCACCATCACCTGCTCGATCTGCAACATGCGATCGGGTTCGGCCGCATCGATCACGTGCAACAGCAGGTCTGAGTTGCTCGACTCTTCGAGGGTAGACCGAAAGGCCTCGACCAGCTTGTGGGGCAAATGGCGAATGAAACCTACAGTGTCCGCCAGGACAATCGGCCCCAGATCGTCCAGCTCCAGACGGCGCAGGGTCGGGTCCAACGTGGCAAACAATTGGTCAGCCGCGTAAACGTCGGATTTCGTCACGTTATTGAAGAGCGTGGATTTACCGGCGTTGGTATACCCCACCAGCGACACCGTAGGGATATCCGCACGCATACGCCCACGTCGCGACTGTTCGCGCTGACTGCGCACTTTCTCCAGCCGACCCTTGATCTGCCGCAGACGAACCCGCAGCAAACGGCGGTCGGTTTCGAGTTGGGTTTCACCCGGGCCACGCATGCCGATACCACCACCCTGACGTTCAAGGTGGGTCCAGCCACGAACCAGCCGGGTGCTCATGTGGTCAAGCTGGGCCAGTTCTACCTGGAGCTTGCCTTCATGGGTACGGGCGCGTTGGGCGAAAATATCGAGAATCAGACCGGTACGGTCGATCACGCGACACTCGAAAACACGTTCGAGGTTACGTTCCTGACTGGGCGTGAGGATGTGATTGAAAATCACCAGATCGGCCTCTTCGGCCTTGACCAGGTCGCGCAGTTCCTCGACCTTGCCGCTGCCAATCAGGAATTTGGCGGTTGGCCGATGACGCGGCACGTTAAAAAACGCAACGGTCTCGGCGCCCGCCGAATTAGCCAGTTCCTGAAACTCCTGCGGATCTTCGCGCGCCTCAGGGTCCTGTCCATCCAAGTGAACGAGGATTACTCGCTCACCACCACCGTGGCGCTCAAAGAACAAAGGAGACTCCTATCAGGCGTTACCTGGCTCAGCGTCACCTGCTTCGGATTCGGTTGCGCTAGGCAGACGAATTGGACGAACCGGCACCACTGTAGAGATAGCGTGTTTGTAAACCATCTGGCTGACGGTGTTTTTCAGCAGGATAACGAACTGGTCGAAAGACTCGATCGTGCCTTGCAGCTTGATCCCGTTGACCAGGTAGATGGAAACCCCCACTTTCTCTTTACGTAAAGTATTCAAGTAAGGGTCTTGTAGCGAATGCCCTTTTGACATGTGCCGCACTCCTTTAAGGATTCAAAATAAAAAATAGGTAAACAATGGCTTGTGGCCGTCACACCCCCAAGGATAGACGGCAATTGCAAGGACTCAGCTCAATATGGAGATGGTCCCAAGGTATTTCAAGGCGCGCGGCAGATTGTCGCAATCGAGGCTGTCCAACCAGTGCAAATCAGCCCAACTGCGCAGCCAGGTGAACTGACGCTTTGCCAATTGGCGCGTGGCAATGATTCCACGCTCCTGCATCTCGGCTTGCGTCAGCTTGCCATCCAGGTAGTCCCAGACTTGTCGGTAGCCTACTGCACGTATAGACGGCAACCCGGCATGCAGGTCACTTCGCTTACGCAGGGCTACGACCTCGTCAATGAATCCCTGTTCCAGCATATTCGTGAATCTTTGTTTAATTCGCTCGTGCAATACCTGGCGATTTGCCGGAGCAATGGCCAAGTTCGCGACAGTATAGGGCAATTGTTGCAGTCCCGAGGCGGCTGCTTCAGTACTTTGCGCAGATTGTTGCAACCTTAGTGCAGTCATGCTCTGACCGCTGACACGATAAACTTCCAGTGCTCGACTAAGTCGCTGCGGATCGTTCGGATGAATACGCGCCGCAGATTGCGGATCGATGACTGCCAATTGATCGTGCAAGGCTTGCCAGCCAAGGCGTGCAGCTTCTTCTTCGATCTGTGCGCGGACGTCCGGATCGGCCGCCGGCATGTCTGCCAGACCTTCAACCAAAGCCTTGTAATAGAGCATTGTGCCGCCCACCAGCAGCGGAATTTTGCCCCGCGCGGTGATCTCGGCCATGGCTTGGAGGGCATCACGACGGAAATCGGCGGCCGAATAGCTCTCTGCCGGGTCGAGAATATCGATCAACCGGTGTGGAAATTCAGCGAGAAGCTCTTTTGAAGGCTTGGCGGTGCCGATGTCCATGCCACGGTAGACCAGCGCCGAATCGACGCTGATCAACTCGCAAGGCAAGACTTTGGTGAGTTCGATGGCCAGGTCGGTCTTGCCGGCGGCGGTCGGCCCCATCAGGAAAATCGCAGGAGGGAGCTGGCTCATCAACGACCGCGCAAAAACAGTTTGTCCAGATCGTCCAGGCCCAATTGGGTCCAGGTCGGTCGGCCATGGTTGCATTGACCGCTGCGTTCGGTATTTTCCATGTCCCGCAGCAGACCGTTCATTTCCGGCAGGGCCAGGCGTCGATTCGCCCGAATCGCGCCATGGCAAGCCATGGTCCCGAGCAGCTCGTTCAGGTGCGCCTGAATCCGGTCGCTGGTGCCGTATTCCATCAGGTCCGCGAGGACGTCACTGACCAATCGATTGGCTTCTGCCTGCTTGAGCAGTGCCGGGATCTGCCGGATGGCCAGGGATTCCGGGCCCAGACGCTGCAATTCAAAGCCCAGGCGCTGGAACCACGCGACGTGTTCTTCGGCGCAATCGGCTTCACGCTGACTGACCGCCAGGGACTCCGGCACCAGCAGCGGCTGACCGCTCAGGCCTTCGCTGGCCATGGCGATTTTCAGGCGTTCGTACATGATCCGCTCGTGAGCCGCGTGCATGTCCACCAGCACCAGGCCTTGGGCGTTTTCCGAAAGAATATAAATGCCTTTGAGCTGCGCCAGTGCATAACCCAGCGGCGGAATGTCGTCCTGCCCGGCCGGCAGCGCTACTGCGTTGGCTTCTGGCAATGGCGCAAAAAACTCGCGATAAGCTGCCTGGGCCTCAGCCACCGGCACGCCGGACTGAGGGCGCGGCGAGTACTGATATTGATAACCGGCACCCGCGCCCGAGCCGGCCGGCGTATTGAACGACGGCTGGGCCTGAGGCTGTTCCAGCAAGGCATTGGCCGCCAGACGCATTTCGCCCTGTGGCCCGAACTCGCCAGCATCAATGCCGGTAGGTCGAACGATGGCCGTCGCGACAGGCGCGGCCAGATGGTCTTCCGGCCGCACATCGCCCAAGGCGCGGTGCAGGGTGCCGTAGAGGAAATCGTGAACCATGCGCCCGTCACGGAAGCGCACTTCGTGCTTGGTCGGGTGCACGTTGACGTCAACGCCTGCCGGATCGACTTCGAAAAACAGCACGAACGTCGGGTGCCGGCCGTTGAACAGCACGTCGCGATAGGCCTGACGCACCGCGTGGGCCACCAGTTTGTCGCGTACCGCACGGCCATTCACAAAGAAATACTGCAAGTCTGCCTGGCTGCGGTTGAACGTCGGCAAGCCGACCCAGCCCCACAAATGCAGGCCATTGCGCTCGATCTCGATCGGCAGCGCCTGCTCGAGGAAACCCGAGCCGCAAATCGCCGCCACACGCCGGGCACGGGCCGCGTCGTCATGGGCTTCATGCAGGCTGAGGATGGTCTTGCCGTTGTGGCGCAGATGGAACGCCACGTCAAAACGCGCCAACGCCAGACGCTTGATCACTTCTTGCAGGTGATCGAATTCGGTTTTTTCGGTTTTCAGAAACTTGCGGCGTGCCGGGGTGTTGAAAAACAAGTCACGCACTTCCACCGACGTGCCCACCGGATGGGCCGCTGGCTGCACGCGAGGCGCCATGTCCCGGCCTTCGGTTTCGACCTGCCAGGCTTGATCGGCCTCTTTGGTGCGGGACGTCAGGGTCAGGCGCGCCACGGAGCTGATCGACGCGAGGGCTTCACCGCGAAAGCCCAGGCTCATGACCTGCTCGAGGTCTTCCAGGTTGCGGATTTTGCTGGTGGCGTGTCGCGCCAGGGCCAGCGGCAAGTCATCGGCAGAAATGCCGCTGCCATCGTCGCGCACCCGCAGCAGCTTGACGCCGCCCTGCTCCACATCGACATCGATACGCCTGGCGCCGGAGTCGAGGCTGTTTTCCAGCAGCTCCTTGATCACCGAAGCCGGGCGCTCAACCACCTCACCGGCGGCAATCTGGTTCGCCAGTCGCGGGCTGAGCAGCTCGATGCGAGCCGTGTTGGTCAGCACCTGGTTCATTCTTTGGCCGCCAGTTCAGTGCCGGGGATGGTCAAGTGCTGACCGATCTTGAGCTCATCACTCGACAGGTTGTTGGCGCTGCGCAGCGTGGCCGCAGACACCTGATATCGCACGGCAATCATCGCCAGCGTCTCGCCGGGGCTCACGCGATGGTCACGAGGACCTTGGGCGATCCCGCCGGAATCACGCAGCCAGGCAATGTAGGTACCCGGTGGCGGGTTCTGCTGGAAGAACTGGCGCACGCCGCTGCTGATCGAACGCGCCAGCGCTTGCTGGTGATTCGCGGCGGCAAGCTTGGACGCTTCGTTGGCGTTGGAGATGAACCCGGTTTCCACCAGGATCGATGGAATGTCCGGCGACTTCAGCACCATGAACCCGGCCTGCTCCACGCGCTGTTTGTGCAGCGGCGTGACACGGCCGATGTTGCTCAGGACTTTCTGGCCGACGTTCAGACTAGAAGTCAGGGAAGCCGTCATCGACAGGTCAAGGAGCACGCCCGCCAGCATGCGGTCCTTGTCGTCGAGGCTGACGTTGCCGGCACCACCGATCAAGTCGGAACGGTTTTCGCTGTCGGCCAGCCAACGGGCCGTTTCCGAGGTAGCACCGCGATCAGACAGGGCAAACACCGAGGCACCGAAGGCTGCGGCCGAAGGCGCGGCATCGGCGTGGATCGAAACGAACAGGTCGGCGCCCTTCTTGCGGGCGATTTCGGTACGGCCGCGCAGTGGGATGAAATAGTCGCCAGTGCGGGTCAGTTCGGCGCGGAAGCCTTTCATGCCGTTGACCTGACGCTGCAATTCGCGGGCGATGGCCAGTACCACGTCTTTTTCACGCTGACCGCGAGAGCCGGAGGCGCCCGGGTCTTCGCCGCCGTGACCGGCATCGATGACCACAATAATGTCGCGCTTGCCGGCCGGAGCTGGCGGCAGCTTCACCGCAGGCTCTACCGGAGTGACCGGCACCGGGGCTACCGTCGCGACGTTGGTCGGCGCCGGAATTGGCGCGGCATCGGCGGCGTTGTCGAACAAGTCGACCACCAGGCGATTGCCGTACTGGGCGTTTGGCGCCAAGGTAAAACTTTTCGGCGTCACGGCTTTTTTCAGGTCGATGACCACCCGCAGATCGGTTGGCGTACGTTGAGCCGAGCGCATGGCGGTGATCGGCGTGTTCGAGCTGTTGACGCTCAGCGGCGCCCCCAGAGTCGCGCCATTGATGTCGATGACCAGCCGATCCGGGGCGGTCAGGGTAAATACACTGTGTTGGACAGGACCACTCAGATCGAACACCAGTCGTGTGTTGTCCGGAGCCCGCCACAGGCGAACGCTGTTGACCTTCGTCTCGGCCACAGCGTCGACGGTCACCGCCAAAAACAACAATCCTACGGCAGCTACCATCGCGCGAAAGCGCATACCTAACCCCATCATTTAATTGGTTTCCAATGCCAAAGCGGCACACCACGACTCGCCACGCGAGCCCTGGGACAAAATTTTCAGCGAACGCCCGCTGTCTTGCGGGCCAATGGTAATGGTCAGGTCAGGCTTTGGCAAAAAGCCTGCACCCTTTTCGGGCCATTCGATCAGACACAACGCGTCGTCTTCGAAGTAGTCGCGGATACCGAGGTATTCCAGTTCCTCAGGGTCGACCAAGCGATAGAGGTCGAAATGGAAGGCCCGGATTTCGCCAATCTCGTAGGGTTCGACCAGGGTGAAGGTCGGACTTTTTACCGCGCCTACATGCCCCAAGCCACGAATGATGCCCCGAGACAGCGTAGTTTTCCCCGCCCCCAGGTCCCCTTCCAGAAAAATCAGACCGTGCCCTTGAGTGGTTTTTGCGATGCGCCCGCCAAATGCGGTCATCGCCTCTTCATCAGCCAGGTACAGGGTTATTTCAGACACGGTGCTTGCTCCTCCAACAACTGACGAATGGCTGGGATCAGATCACTGGCCGCCAGCCCACGGCCCGATTTACCTTCTTGCGCACCAGCATTGGCGTGCAGCCAGACGGCCAGGCAGGCGGCGTCGAACGCCTCCATGCCTTGCGCCAGCAACGCGCCGACCAGACCGGCCAGCACATCACCCAAACCGGCGGTGGCCATCGCAGGATGGCCCTGATGACACACCGCCAGACGCCCATCGGGGCTGGCGATCAGGCTGCCGGCGCCTTTGAGCACCACGACAGCTGTATATTTTTTGCTCAATGCGCGAGCCGCCGCAGGACGATCGGCCTGCACTACGGCAGTGCTCACCCCCAACAAGCGCGCCGCTTCGCCTGGATGCGGCGTGATCACGCAGTCCTTGGGCAAGCTCAAGTGCTCTGCGGCCAGCAGATTCAATGCATCAGCGTCCCAGACTTGCGGCAGCGGCGCCTTGGCAGCCGCCGACAAAAGGCTGCGCCCCCAGGAAGCCTGACCCAAGCCTGGGCCGACAACCAGCACGGAAACCTTTTGCAGCAGTTCCATCAGCTGATTGGCCGACGAAGTGCCCAACACCATGGCTTCAGGGATTCTCGCCAGCGCGGCCGGAACATGTTCACTGCGCGTCGCCACGGACACCATGCCCGCACCGCTGCGCAGGGCACTTTGTGCGCTCAGCAGGATGGCGCCACCAAAGCCGCGATCACCGCCGATCAGCAGGACGTGGCCGAATTTGCCTTTATGGGAGGTTGGAGCCCGGCCCGCCAGACGCGGCAACGAACTGGCCGTCAGGCGACGTGCACTGATGGCGACGCCGTTAAACGACTCGGGGGAGGCCTGCAGATCGTTGAACACCACCTCGCCGACCACGTCTGCAGCATCGCCGGTGAACAGACCCAGTTTCAGGCCGATGAACGTCACCGTCAGGTCAGCCCGCACCGCAGCGCCGAGTATTCGGCCGGTATCAGCGCACAACCCCGAAGGGATATCCACCGCCACAACCGGCAGCCCGCTGCCGTTGATCGCCGCAATGGCGCCCCCGTAGGGTGCTCGCACCTCACCCGTCAGGCCGGTGCCGAGCAAGGCATCCAGCACGATACCGCGCAACTCAGACTGTGCGCTCCAGGCTTGAACCGCGACACCTTCGGACACGGCCTCGGCATGGGCTGATGCCGCATCACCCTGTAAACGCTTGGGATCACCGACCGCCAACACCCGCACATGCCAGCCGGCACGTCGGGCCAGTACGGCCACCAGATAACCGTCGCCAGCGTTATTGCCATGACCGGCCATGACACTCAATTCATTCGCCGACGGCCAATGGCGGACCAGCGCACGCCAGGTCGCCCGCGCCGCGCGCTGCATCAATTCGAAGCCCGGTGTGCCGGCCGCGATGAGGCTCGCATCGAGGGCTCGCACTTGCGCGGCGCTATACAGCGCGTCGGGTAAATCATCTTTAGTCTGCGGCATGCGTCTTCGGGCTCCGATGTCTGGCAGAATTATACGCACCTCAGCTCCGGTTTCTCTCGCCTCATGCCCGCAATTACCACAGACCTGTCCGCCCTCGCCCAATCCATCAAGGACTGGGGCCGCGAGCTGGGCTTTCAGCAAGTCGGCATCAGCGGCCTCGACCTGGCCGAGCATGAGCAGCACCTGGAACGCTGGCTCGCGGCCGGCTACCACGGCGAAATGGACTACATGGGCGCTCACGGCAGCAAACGCTCACACCCGGAAGAGCTGGTGCCCGGCACGCTTCGGGTGGTTTCCCTGCGCATGGACTACCTGCCGGGCGACACCGAAATGGCCAAACGCCTGGCACAACCTGCAAAAGCCTACGTCTCGCGTTATGCCTTGGGCCGCGATTACCACAAATTGATCCGTAAACGCGTGCAACAACTGGCCGATAAAATCCAGGCCGAAATCGGCCCGTTTGGTTTCCGCGCCTTCGTCGACAGCGCGCCGGTGCTGGAAAAAGCCATCGCGGAACAGGCCGGTCTGGGATGGATCGGCAAAAACACCCTGGTCTTGAATCGCAAGGCCGGCAGTTACTTCTTTCTCAGCGAACTGTTCGTCGACCTGCCGCTGCCGGTTGACCCGCCTCACGCTACCGAACATTGCGGCCGTTGCACCGCATGCCTCGACATCTGCCCGACCAACGCCTTCGTCGGCCCGTACATGCTGGATGCCCGACGCTGCATCTCCTACCTGACCATCGAACTGAAAAGCGCGATCCCGGAAGATTTGCGGCCACTGATCGGCAATCGGGTATTTGGCTGTGATGACTGCCAGATTGTCTGCCCGTGGAACCGCTTCGCCCGTCCGTCCGGCGAAAGCGACTTCAAGCCACGGCACAATCTGGACAACGCGGAGTTGGCAGAGCTGTTCATGTGGGATGAGGAGAAGTTTCTCAGCAGCACTGAAGGTTCGCCGCTGCGGCGGGCGGGTTATGAGCGTTGGCTGCGAAACCTGGCGGTTGGCCTGGGCAATGCTCCGTCGAGCATTCCAGTGCTGGAAGCGTTGAAGGCTCGTAGGGATTATCCGTCAGAGTTGGTGCGAGAGCATGTGGAGTGGGCGTTGAAGCAACATGACCAGCGCGCTGGCAACGAAGGATCTCGCCCTTAACAAATGGGGTAATTTGATGATGAACTACCCCATTTGAAGTCGAATTACCCTATTAAGAGCAAACCGCCAGGACTAGCAATCTTCGTTCAAGCCTCGTCGTTATAAACAAACTTCGGCATTTCCCAATGAAACCGGATCGCCAGCAACCGCAGCAGGAAGCCGCCAAACAGCGTGATCAAAATCGCCTGTTCACCCGGCAATTGCAGGTAAATGCAGAGCATGTAGCACCACGCCGCTGCGAACGAGACGCTGGCGTAGAGTTCGCGGCGGAAGATCAGCGGGATGTCGTTGCAGAAAATGTCGCGCAGGATGCCGCCGAAAACCCCGGTGATCACACCGCTGACGGACGCGACGAGCATGCCGTGGCCCATTTCCAGCGCGGTCATGCAGCCGATCAGGGTGAATGCCACCAGGCCCACAGCATCGAGCACCAGAAACAGTGAGCGCAGATGGCGCATCCAGCGTGCGGCGAAGACCGTGAACATCGCCGCCACCGAGGTTAGCACCAGGTATTCCGGGTGTTTGACCCACGTCAGCGGGTAATGGCCAAGCAGCACGTCACGCACCGAACCGCCGCCCAAAGCCGTGACGCAGGCAATCAGCACTACGCCAAACCAATCCATCCCGCGACGGCCGGCAGACAGGGCACCGGTCATGGCTTCGGCGGTAATGGCAATCAGGTAAAGCATCAGCAACATGGTGGCGGTCCTTGCAAGAAGGCGCGCAGTCTAGCCATTTAGTCCCGGCACCAAAAGAGGGCAAAACAGACACTGAGACCTGTGGCGAGGGGATTTATCCCCGTTGGAGTGCGAAGCGCTCCCCTGCATTCTTTCAGTGGCAACGCATTCGCCGGTTTTACGACTGCTTCGCAGCCGAACGGGGCGGTGCGACGTTTCGATAAATCCCCTCGCCACAGAAAGCCCCCTCACCACAGAAAGCCTCCTCACCACAAAGGCCTTCGCTGCTCTGCATCAGAACTTGATGAAGTTCTTGCGATAGTGCTGCAGCTCGGCGATCGATTCGCGAATATCGTCCAGGGCCAGGTGAGTGCTGCCCTTTTTGAAGCTGTCGCGCACGTCCGGCGCCCAGCGTGCGGCCAACTCTTTCAGAGTCGACACGTCAAGGTTGCGGTAATGGAAGAAGCTTTCCAGGGATTTCATGTGCGTATAAAGGAAGCGACGGTCCTGGCAGATACTGTTGCCACAGATCGGCGACTTGCCCTTCGGCACCCATTTTTCCAGGAAAGCGATGGTTTCAGCTTCTGCTTCGGCCATGCTGATGCGGCTGTCGCGAACGCGCTGGGTCAGCCCGGAGCCGCCGTGTTGACGGGTATTCCACTCGTCCATGCCAGCGAGAATTTCGTCGCTGTGATGGATAGCGATCACCGGACCTTCGGCCAAAGTGTTCAGGTCACTGTCGGTGACGATGGTGGCCATTTCGATGATGACGTCGGTATCAGGGTTCAGACCGGTCATTTCCAGGTCGATCCAGATCAGATTCTGCGGGTTTTGCATGTGTCGGCTCCTAGGCAATGCTGCGCAGTTTAGCCTAGGGCGGCGGCCGGGCGTGCTAAACTCGCGGCCGTTTTACCTAATCGCTGCATTCTTGATACGGAACACCCATGGCCAAACGCCAACTCAATCGTCGTCAAAACTGGCGCATCGAAAAGATTCAGGGCGAACGCGCTGCCCGCGCCGCCAAACGCGAGTCCTCGGCTGTCGAGGCACTTGAGGGTGGCGATCTGGGTCCGGAACAGACCGGCCTGGTGATCGCGCACTTCGGTGTGCAGGTCGAAGTCGAAGCCCTCGATGGCGATCTGGCCGGCCAGGTATTCCGTTGTCACTTGCGCGCCAACCTGCCGGCGCTGGTGACCGGCGATCAGGTGGTCTGGCGTGCCGGCAACCAGGGCATCGGTGTGATCGTGGCGCAACTGCCGCGTAAAACCGAACTCTGCCGTCCGGACAGCCGTGGCCAGCTCAAGCCTGTAGCCGCTAACGTCGACATGATCGTCATCGTCTTCGCGCCGCTGCCCGAGCCTCATGCCAACTTGATCGACCGTTATCTGGTCGCTGCTGAGCACGCAGGGATTCGTCCGCTGCTGCTGCTCAACAAGTTCGACCTGATCGACGAGCAGAACGCCCCCGCGCTGAATGCCTTGCTGGCGGTTTACCGCACGCTGGGTTACCCGGTGCTGGAAGTCTCGGCGCACCACGGCAACGGCATGGAGCAACTGCAAGAACAGCTGGACGGACGCATCA
This sequence comes from Pseudomonas sp. PDM25, assembly GCF_019219045.1. Lineage (NCBI taxonomy): Bacteria > Pseudomonadati > Pseudomonadota > Gammaproteobacteria > Pseudomonadales > Pseudomonadaceae > Pseudomonas > Pseudomonas sp. PDM25. Next base: position 411,198 of record NZ_JAHUWL010000005.1, on the reverse strand, counting down.
GTGTGTTCGTCGGCCAGTCCGGCGTCGGCAAATCCTCGCTGGTCAACAGCCTGTTGCCTGAAGTCGAAGCCCGTGTCGGCCCGCTGTCCGAGTTGTCCGGCCAGGGCACTCACACCACCACGACCGCGCGGTTGTTCCACTTCCCCGGCGGCGGTGAGTTGATCGACTCCCCGGGTATCCGCGAATTCGGCCTGGGCCACGTCAGCCGTGCCGACGTCGAAGCCGGCTTCATCGAGTTCAACGACTTGATCGGCACCTGCCGCTTCCGCGACTGCAAGCACGACCGCGAGCCGGGTTGCGCGTTGCTCAAGGCCTTGGAGGAGGGTCGCGTGCAGCAGCAGCGGATGAACAGCTATCGCTCGATCATCGCGAGTTTGCCGGAGACCAGTTACTAAGCCGGTACGAAACCTGTGAGCGAGCTTGCTCGCGAAAGCGGTAGGTCAGTCAACATTGATGTTGAAGCTGATGACCCCTTCGCGAGCAAGCCCGCTCCCACAGGGACCGTGCCCACGCTGAAAATGAAGTGGCTTCCAAACCAGTGAAAGCCGCAAAAAAAGCCGACATCACTGTCGGCTTTTTCATGGCTCACTGCTTGGGCGGTTCACCCGGTTTCGGTGCCGGGTTGTCGAACAAATTCAACCGTTCACGAAGCTCATGCGCCGGCAACGGCTCTTTATCTGCCGGTAACGCGTTCGGGTCGGCTGGCTTGGCGGGCACTTCGCCCGGGCCGCCCTGCCCTTGCGCCGGCGTTGTTTCTGGAGCCGGTTCCGCCCCTTGCGAACCTTCGATGGCACGCTGGGCTTTCTTGGTCAGCACAATAATGTCGATACGGCGATTGATCGGATTGAACGGGTGCTCGCGATCGAACAACGCCGATGAGGCATAACCGACGACGCGCGCCACCTGCGCATCCGGATAGCTGCCGGCGACCAGCGCACGACGGGCAGCGTTGGCACGGTTGGCCGAAAGCTCCCAGTTACCAAAGTCACCGGTGCCCGTGTACGGCTTGGCATCGGTGTGGCCGCTGATGCTGATCTTGTTCGGCACTGCTTTGATGGTGTCGGCCATGGCCAGCAGGATGTCTTCGAAGTACGGTTTCAGACGAGCTGAGCCTGAGTCGAACATCGGCCGGTTTTCGGCGTCCACGATCTGGATGCGCAAACCGTCCGGCGTGATTTCGAAACTGATTTGGTCTTTGAATTTCTTCAGCTGCGGGTTCTCTTCGACCTTGGTCTGCAGTTCTTGCAGCAACAGTTCGAGACGCTCCTTCTCGACCTGCTCGGCCATGCCTTCAACCTGCTCGGCGTCGATGGTCACCTTGTCTGGCTGCGGCTGGGATTTCACCTCGGGGTTGAGGGTGTTCTCCGGCGCCAGGGTCGGTGTGCCGCCCAGGTCGATGATGTACGGCGTGCCGCTTTCGGAAAAGCCGACCGGGTCCTTGAAGTATCCGGCGATGGCGATCTTCTGTTCAGGCGTTGCGGTCGACAGCAGCCACAGCACCAGGAAGAACGCCATCATCGCCGTCGCGAAGTCCGCGAAGGCGATTTTCCAGGCGCCCCCGTGATGCCCGCCGGCGATGCGCTTGACGCGCTTGATGATTATCGGCTGGTTATTTTCCATGACTTAACGTCCGCGGACCGCTTGTTCCAGCTCAGCAAAGCTAGGACGGTGCGCCGGGTACAGAACTTTACGACCGAACTCTACCGCCAGCGATGGCGGCATGCCGGAAGCCGAAGCGACCAGCGAGGCCTTGATGGCTTCGTAGATGTTGAGTTCTTCCTTGGCATCGTGGGCCAGGGAGTGAGCCAGCGGACCAAAGAAACCATACGCCGCGAGAATACCGAAGAAGGTACCGACGAGGGCCGCACCGACGTGCAGGCCGATGGATTTCTGATCGCCTTCACCCAGGGAAGCCATGGTCACCACGATACCGAGTACCGCCGCGACGATACCGAAACCAGGCATGGCGTCGGCAATGCCGTTCACCGCGTGGGATGGATGCTCGAGGTCTTCCTTGAGACTGTAAAGCTCCATGTCGAACAGGCCTTCAAGCTCATGGGGCGCCATGTTGCCGGAGGACATGATGCGCAGGTAATCGCAGATGAACGCGGTCATGCGTTCGTCTTTTAATACCGCAGGGTATTTGGCGAAGATCGGGCTCGCAGCGGCGTCTTCAATGTCGCCCTCGATAGCCATCATGCCTTCGCGGCGGCTCTTGTTGAGGATCTCGTAGATCAGGCCCAGCACTTCCAGATAAAAAGTGTGGTTGAAACGCGAACTGAACATGCCCAAGGATTTCTTGAGCACGTGCATGGTCATGTAACCGGGGTTGGCCTGCAGGAATGCACCGAGGGCCGCACCACCAATAATCATCACCTCGAAGGGCTGAATCAGGGCGGCAATTTTGCCGTGGGAGAGCACGTATCCGCCGAGCACGCTCGCGAATACGACGATGATGCCGATTAATTTAGCCATAGGTAGGAGAGCACTTACTGAGTCGGGTTCAAGGTCATATTCGGAAGTTAAAAAATCTCTTCTTCTACTTATCGGCAAAACTGCGCCAGACTATAGCCAGTTCAGGCGAAAAGCCAATTTGGCCCGCTCCGGGCATAGGTAATGCAGACGATGATCGCGTCCAGACATGGCTAACGAAACGAACGTTCCAACTCCAAAACCGACCACTCTCGAAGGCTGGGTCAAGCTTCTCGATGGCGTGCGCCTGCCGGTTCCGCAAGCCAGTCATGACCGTGTCTGCAAGGCCATCGCCAACAGTCGCAGCTCCCTGCGCGATATCGCCGAACTGATACAGGACAGCCCGGCGCTGGCCTTGAGCGTGATTCGCGAAGCCAATCGCCACACCCACGGCAGCATGACCGAGCCTGCGGAAAACCTTGAGGTGGCGATCAATCGCCTCGGTTTGAAGCGCACCGAAGAACTGCTCGCCCGGTTGCCTGCCCAGCCGCAATCGGAGATCCCGATCGCCCTGCGTCAGCTACAGCTGATCAGCCAGCACGCGACCCAACAGGCCAACGGTTTTTTCGCCAGTCGCCTGGCGCGGCTGTGGCAGGACATCCACTGGGGCAGCCTTTTGTTTCTCTCGCCGCTGTGGCCGATGGCGTTGACTCATCCGCAGTTGCTCGAAGAGTGGGAGCTGCGGGTCATCCACAAAGGCGAGTCGGCGCGCAAAGTCGAAAAGCAATTGTTCGGCGCGCGCCTGCTGGATATCTGCCTGGCGCTCGTGGACATCTGGCGCCTGCCGATCTGGGTGCAGCAGGGTTACCGGCTGCTGCTCAACGAGCAACGTGAGCTGGTGAAAGTGCTGCGCATCGCGCGCGACAGCGATCATCCATTGCGCCAGCAGAACCGCCTCGATGACGATCCGACCCTGCGCCGCTGGCTCAATCAACCGGCCAATACGGTGCTGCTGGCCAACGGTCTGGCGCTGTCGGCGCAACAGGCCTGGGACAGTCCGCACAGTGAACGCTGGCAGTACCTGACCAGCCTTTACCTGCAAATGCCGATGGACGAGGTGCAGCAGCAGTTGCACCAACAGGCCGCCAACAGCGCCCGCCATCACGCCATGCCAGATCTTTGGCACCCGGCCGTTTCACTGATCTGGCCGTGGGGCATGAACCGCGTGCACGCAGGCTTGCTGCCGGCCCCGGCGCCGACGGCCGAAGACCTGGCGAAATGGCGCAGACAGTGTGCCGAGTTGCTGGTCGAGCCCAGCCGCTTCACCAATGCCATGCACTTGACCACCTCTGCCCGGGACGCTTTGGTCGCGTGCGGCATGCGGCGGGTGATGATCCTGATGGCCGACCGTACTCACGCCAATCTGCGGGTGCATCAGACGGCCGGGCTGCCAAAAGAAGTGGCCGGTCTGAACTTCGTCGTCAGCCAGAGCACCGTGCTGCAACGCCTGCTTTCGCAACAGGCCCAAGTGCGCCTGACGCCGGCCAACAACGCACAATTCTCGGCCATGCTGCCGGCCAGCCTGCGCTCACAGTTCGGCGGCGAACACTTGCTGCTGCGTTCACTGGTCAATAATGGTCGGGTGATCATGATTGTGGTGGCGGATCAGGGCGGCGGGCCGTTCTCGGAAATCACCGTACAAGCCTTCGGCAAAACCGCGCAGTGCATCGAAAAGGCATTGCACAGCTTTAGTCAGCGCGGCCAATGACGCTGCTATACAATCCTCCCTTTTGTGCTCTGGAGACCTCACATGTCTGACTTCTCTGGCTTGCCGCTGGTGATCGAGCCGAGCGACTTGCTCCCTCGTCTTGACGCCCGCGAACTGATTCTGGTGGACCTGACCAGCAGCGCCCGCTATGCCGAAGGGCATATCCCCGGTGCGCGCTTTGTCGATCCGAAACGCACGCAACTCGGTCACCCACCTGCGCCGGGGCTGATACCGCCGCAAGCGGCGCTCGAAGCATTGTTCGGTGAGCTGGGACACAACCCCGATGCGGTCTATGTCGTCTATGACGACGAAGGCGGCGGTTGGGCCGGGCGCTTTATCTGGCTGCTGGATGTCATCGGCCACAGCAAGTACCACTATGTCGACGGCGGCCTGAAGGCCTGGCTGGCAGAAGGCTTGCCCATGTCGATCCAGATCCCGGCGCCGGTCGGCGGCCCGGTTGCGCTGACCCTGCACGACGAACCCACGGCCACCCGCGAGTACCTGCAAAGCCGTCTCGGTGCCGCCGATCTGGCGATCTGGGACGCACGCGGGCCGCTGGAGTACTCCGGAGAGAAAGTCCTGGCAGCCAAGGCCGGGCACATTCCCGGCGCGGTCAATTTCGAATGGACCGCGGGCATGGATCAGGCGCGCAACCTGCGCATCCGCACCGACATGCCGCAGATCCTGGAAAAACTCGGGATCAGCAAAGACAAAGAAGTGATTACCCACTGCCAGACACACCATCGTTCTGGCTTCACCTATCTGGTGGCCAAATCCCTCGGTTATCCGCGGGTCAAAGGCTACGCCGGTTCCTGGGGCGAATGGGGCAACCACCCCGATACGCCCGTAGAGATTTAAGGTTTTTAAGGACAGTTAATGAATAACCGTTTGTTTATCCTCAGCCAATACCTGCTGCCCCATCACCTGCTGTCGCGCCTGGCCGGCTGCATCGCCGAATGCCGCGTACGCTGGTTCAAGAACGCCTTCACCGCCTGGTTCGCCAAGCGTTATCAGGTGGACATGTCGCAGGCGCTGGTCGAAGACCTGACCGCTTACGAGCACTTCAATGCGTTCTTCACTCGCGCCTTGAAAGACGGCGCTCGCCCGCTGGACGAGACGCCTGGCGCGATCCTCAGCCCGGCCGACGGCGCGGTCAGCCAACTGGGCCCGATCGAACACGGTCGAGTGTTCCAGGCCAAGGGCCACAGCTTCAGCGTGCTGGAATTGCTGGGCGGCGACGCTGCCAACGCAGCGCCGTTCATGGGCGGTGACTTCGCGACTATTTATCTGTCGCCGAAGGACTACCACCGCGTGCACATGCCGTTGGCCGGCACCCTGCGCGAGATGGTCTACATCCCCGGCCGGATCTTCTCGGTCAACCAGACCACCGCCGAAAACGTTCCGGAACTGTTCGCCCGCAACGAACGTGTGGCGTGCATTTTCGACACCGAGCGCGGGCCGATGGCCGTGGTGCTGGTGGGCGCGATGATCGTTGCGTCGATCGAAACCGTTTGGGCCGGGTTGGTCACGCCGCCGAAACGCGAGCTGAAAACCTTCCGTTACGACGAAGCTGCCCGTGCACCGATCCATTTGGAGAAAGGTGCAGAACTGGGCCGCTTCAAACTGGGTTCGACCGCTGTCGTGCTGTTCGGGCCAGATCAAGTTAAGTGGGCTGAAGAGCTGGCGGCCGGTTCGCCGGTGCAGATGGGCCAGGGCATGGGCCTGGCAAAAGCCTGATCCCTGATCCGAACCCCGCGAACGTCTTCGCGGGGCCGGACATTTCGGTGGGTGCCGTTACTCTATCTGTCCACGGAAGCCGATCGGCCCTTCGTTGGCGTAGGTATTGGTGCCACTGAGGTTTTTCCCTCCATCGCTGGAGGTCACGCTCAACGCCACAACGTTCTGATTATCACGGCCGCCGATGACCCATTTGCCACCCGGATGCCATGGAGCGTCGTTGCCGCCCCACTGATTCTCAACGTTGTACTGGTTCTGGCCCGTGCGCTGAGCCTTGAAGCCAATGGGACCTTCACCCGCATACGTCATGGTGCCGGTGAAACTCTTGCCGCCATCGCCCGATTTGATCTCGATCGCGACAACGTTCTGGTTGTCCCGCGCGCCTAGCGTCCAGTCTCCGCCCGGATGCCAGGGTGCCGAACTACCGCCCCATTGATTTGCCACTACATATCTAGACATAAACTTCATCTCCTTGAAGTTACAAAGAGACCTGCCCTGCGTAGGCAGCAGGCCGTACGACCGTGCGTATCCAGTCGCACGACTGTCAGATTAGTAGTACGCCCGGATGACACTCGACTGACAGACAAACGGTAAAAACCCATAGCTGCTACAGTCAGGTCATTCACTGCCCATTTACCGGTTGGAGTTTTTCCACGGCATGAATGAGACCAGCCCCCATCTTTTGCTACGCGCGCCCGTCCCGCTGCAGGTGCGTCTGTCATTCTGTGAAGCCACCCCGCGCGACCTCAAGCGCTGGATCGCCAATCTGCCCAAAGCCAACATCGGCGAAACCGCTCGCCAGCTGTATCAAGGCTTGAGCGAACTCAACCAGCTATTCACGCCCAGTGACAATCGCCTGCAATTGCTCGAACTGCTGCGGCCCGAGGTGTATTACGTCTGCAAACACCTTGAGCAGCATTTCCTGCATCAGTCGATTGTCCTCGACGAGCGTTCCCGCAAGATCGCCAACCTCTGCCAGGCGCTGCAAAGTCACTTGGCCATTGGTTATAAACAGATCGTTGTGCGCATCACACCAACGTTCAGCAAGGACCGTGCGCCGCTGCTGACCCAGGCGCTGCAACGGGCGCTCCATTGCCTGAACGGGTCGCTGATCCGCGCGACCAAACTCTATTGCCCCGTGCCGGAAGGCCTGTGGCTGGAGCTGCATCAACTCTACCGGATCGCCTGCGCGCACCGGCTCCAGCACACGAGCCTGCGCGATGAGCTGGCCAATCAGACGCAAATCCTGAGCATCGAACAGACGTACGTGGTCGCCTTGCTGCTGGGCGCCTCACGCTGCAACCAACTGCGCCAGCACCAGATTGCCCGGGTGGCCGAAGTGCTGGAACCCTGGAGCCAATGGATCAAGCTGCAACCCGGCAAACCGGCCACTGGGTTATTTGCCGTCGCGCCAGACCTCGACACCGGACCGCGTTACCGCACCAAGTTCCGCGCCGAGCAGCAAGAGAGCTTGTTGGGGATTGATCCGCAGCCGTTGGTCGCGGCAATTGAAGCTCATTTGCAAAAAAACGACAGCTCATCGCCACTGCCCATGTCGACAGGGTTAAGCCTGGACTCGTTGCAACACCTTCATGCCGCCTGGGGCCAGACGGCCGAGCGCAGTTTCCAGCGCACCGTTGGCCAAGGCACGTTGACCCTGTGCATTGGCATGAGTGCGCTGCACTTTTATCTGGGTGGGCAACGCTCATTCAGCGACATCCTGAAAAACCACGGCGCCCGGCCTGCACAATTTTCGGTAACGTCAGCGACCGGCCGGGAAAAGGACCAATGGCACCAGGCCTTCGACGCCGCGCCCCAAGGCAATGCAGATGCTCTGTTGCCCTACGAAGAGATCGAATACCCGCAGCTTCAGAATGACGACAGCCACGCAGCATCCGACCGCAATCAGCACTTCCCGACCCATGTTCTGTCAGTGATCAATCACAGCCCCGGCGGTTACTGCCTGGCCTGGCCCGGCGCTGTGCCGGCCGAGTTACAGGCGGGCGAGATGGTCGGCATCGAGGATTCTGCCGGTCAGGGTTGGAGCATCGCGGTGGTGCGCTGGATCCGCCAGGTGCGCGGCGGCGGCACGCAAATGGGCATCGAGCAGGTTGCGCCCTGCGCCGAGCCTTGCGGCCTGCAATTGGTGCGCACCCGTGATGACCACAGCCAGTACCTTCGAGGCCTGTTGTTGCCGCAAATCAGCGCCATCGACCTGCCGGCCACCCTGCTCGCGCCGCGCCTGCCCTTTCAGGAGGGCAATAAGGTCATGATCAATACCCACGGCGAGGAACGTCGGGTCGGGCTGGAGCGGCGGGTGGCGAGCACCAACAACTTCAATCAGTTCGCCTACCGTCCATTGGAGACAGCCAGAAACGACAACGCCGCGGTGAGCGGCGCTGAGGAGGATTTTGATTCGTTGTGGAAAACACTTTGAGGGAGTAGCAGATCCCTGTGGTGAGGGGACTTGTCCCCGTTGGGCTGCGAAGCGGCCCCAGCGTTCTCTCAGGCAGACCGAGTTATCTGGATTTGCGACTGCTGCGCAGCCGAACGGGGTGGTGCGGCATTCCGATAAATCCCCTCGCCACAAATGTGAACACCCGCGCTTAAGTGAACAGCATTACTCACCACAGAGGCCCTTTTAGTTAATGCAAGACTCAAAGCTGCCCGTCGCGATCCCGGAAACCCAGCAGATACAGCACGCCATCCAGCCCAAGGGTGGAAATCGCCTGCTTCGCCGACTGCTTGACCAGCGGCTTGGCACGGAACGCCACGCCCAACCCGGCAATCGCCAGCATTGGCAAATCGTTGGCGCCGTCGCCGACCGCAATGGTCTGTTCCAGACGCAAACCTTCCTTGTGCGCCAGTTCCTTCAGCAGATCCGCCTTGCGTTGCGCATCAACAATCGGCTCGACCGCCACGCCAGTCACTTTGCCGTCCACCACTTCCAGTTCGTTGGCGAACACGTAGTCGATGCCCAGCTTGGCCTGCAATTGCTTGGCGAAGTAGGTAAAGCCGCCCGACAGGATGGCGGTCTTGTAGCCCAGACGCTTGAGTTCGGCGAACAGTGTTTCGGCACCTTCGGTCAGACGCAGGGAGGCGCCGATGGAATCCAGCACGCTGACGTCCAGCCCTTTCAACAAGGCCAGGCGCTCCTTGAAGCTGGCGCGGAAGTCCAACTCGCCGGCCATCGCCCGCTCGGTGATCGCAGACACCTGATCGCCCACACCGGCAGCCTTGGCCAGTTCGTCGATGACTTCGGCTTCGATCAGCGTCGAGTCCATGTCGAACACCGCCAGGCGACGGTTACGACGGAACAGTGAATCTTCCTGGAAGGCGATATCAACGTTCAGTTCCTGCGCGACGCTGAGGAATTCGGCCCGCAGCGCTTGCGGATCCGCCGCTTCGCCACGAACGGAAAACTCGATGCAGCCCTTGCCCTGATCGGCCGGGGTGTCCAGCGGCATGCGCCCGGACAGACGATCGATGTGGTCGATATTCAGGCCATATTTGGCGGTAATCGAACTCACGGCCTGCAATTGCCCAGCGGTCACTTTGCGGGTCAGCAGGGTCACGATGTGGCGTTTCTTGCCCTGATTACCGACCCACTGCTGGTAATCCTCTTCGGACACCGGCGTGAAACGCACCTGCTGATCGAGCTTATACGCCGTGAACAGGATGTCCTTGAGTACCGACTTGCCTTGCTCGGTGTCAGGAATTTCAACCAGGATGCCGAACGACAAGGTGTCGTGGATCACCGCCTGACCGATGTCGAGAATGCTCACACCACCCTGGGCCAGAACGCCGGTAATGGCCGCAGTCAGACCCGGACGGTCGACTCCCGTGATGTTTATCAGGACGATTTCGCGCAAGGCGCACCCCCGCAGGTGGAAAAAAACCGCATTCTACCCACATTCAGTGACCATCGGGCACCGTGAGCGCTTTGACGGTCTAGGGCCTGTCGCTATACTGCGCGTCAACTCCACGGACAAAAGAGCCGAGCTCAAGTGAACCGGCCCACGCCAGTAAAAACCGATAACTTCTTTCTGCTGATCTTCCGTGCACTGCGCCACCGCCGTGTACCGATTGCATTGCGCATCGCCAGCCATAACGTGATCCTGGTCGCTCTGGCCCTGGTGATCTATGCCTGCGTGATGGGTTTGCAGTTCAAGCAGGCCATGCACGAGCAGGCGGATGCGCTGGGCGAAAGCCTGACCACCCAGACTGCCACGTCCGCCACGGAGCTGTTGGTGTCCAACGACATCCTCAGTCTCAATGTGCTGCTCAACAACCTGACCAAAAACAAGCTGGTGGCTCACGCTGCCATCTACAGCGTGGATAACCGCATCCTCGCCGAAGCCGGTCAGCGCCCCAAGCACAGCCTGCTGGGCGAAGCCGAAGGCATGTACCAGAGCAAGATCACTTTCCAGGATGTGACCGCCGGGCAACTGCGTATCAGCCTGGACATGGATCAGTTCCAGCAGCCGATGACCATCAGCCTGCAAAGCATGGGCATTTTGAGCGCGATTCTGCTGGCGCTGTCCCTGGCCTTGAGCCTGCGCCTGGGTCGGCATATCTCCACGCCGTTGCTGCAATTGCGGGTGTGGCTGCGCCATATCGACGAACACACCCCGGCCACCGAGCGTCAGGATGAGATCGGCGATCTGGCCCGTCAGCTGCACGCCGACTTCGCACCAGAGCCCGCCGAGCCGGAACCTGCTCCCGAGCCTGAATACGACGAAAGCGACTACGAAGACGCCGACGATAACGAGCCAACCTTCGAAGTGCGCAATTTGCGTGACCCGAGTTTCGATGAATCCAAGCCTGTGGCCGGTCTCAAACCTGCGCCACGGCGCATTGTCAGCACCGTTGAAGACGATGATGACGACGATGCATTTGCCGACTTGCGCGATGAATCAGCTTCGACCGCACCGAAACCGCTAGCCAAACCGCAACTGTCGAACGTGCCGCAGCACAGCGCAGTGCTGGCCGTGCAACTGGGCGCTCAGGATCAGCTGCGTCGTCTGCCCCGCACACGCCTGGAAGAACTGCTCAAACGCTATCGCGACTGCCTCGATCAGGCCGCCTCGCTCTACCAGAGCGAGCTGCACACCCTGAACGATGGCAGCACGCTGATGTTGTTCCATACCGAAGACAGCGGCGACGACTACCTGACCAATGCCATCTGCTGCGGTGAATTGTTGCGGGCTCTGGGCCATCAGTTGCAGATCGAAGTCGCCGACAGCGGCATCACTCTGCAATTGCAACTGGGCCTGACCCTGGGTGACGAACTGTTTGGCCTGAGCCAGATCGATCTACTGCTGACCGAAACCGCCCAGGATGCGCTGGCCCTGTCGCAACACAGCCGCAACCTGTTGCTGGTGGAGCGCAAGATCGGTGACGACGCGCTGATCCGCCAGCGCGCTCGAATCCGACCGATCGCAAGCCCGGAAGGCGCTTGTTGCGTAGAGCGGCTGATGGAGCCTTATCCGTCGATGCTTGAGCGGCAACTGGCGCGGATGCACGAACGTCGGGCGTAATAGCCCCGTTATGAAAAAGCCCGCAGACGAGTAATCGTCTGCGGGCTTTTTATTGCCTGCTCTGGCCTCATCGCGAGCAGGCTCGCTCCCACAGGGATCTTCTGTGGACGCATCCTCTGTGAGTCATCAGATATCCCCTGTGGGAGCGAGCCTGCTCGCGATGAGGCCTTCAGAAGCACCGAAGATCCCCAACCTGCAGAAACAACAAAGCCCGCATCTCTGCAGGCTTTGTGTTGAATCCATCCAGGCTTAGAACCTGAACACTTCCATATCAGTGCGGATCGGCGACGCCATCGGGATCTTCGGCTGTTTGTCCTGCTCGGCAGCAGGGGCCACAGGTTTAGGCGACGGTTTGCGCGGCGCTTCGGCAATCGGCGGCTGATTCGCCAGCGGCTTGAGCGCCGTCGACAGTTGCTGGGCCAGACGCTGCAACAACACACCCTGAGCCTGAACCTGAGCCGCCGTGCCACCGGCATGTTGCTCTTGCAGGTGAATGATGCGGTTATCACGAACCTGGCCACGACGGTCGATCAGACGCCATTGCGCATCAAGGATCGCCGGTTGCGCCTCACCCGAGTCCAGGCGAGTAATCGTCAGGAGAACCTGCACATCCGGCGTGAAGCCCACTGTCGCTGGCGCCAGCACTACGCGCTGGCTGTCCAGATGACCGGCGACCTGACGCAGCAGCAGTTGATCGATATCCGACGACAGGCTACCCGCCCAACGACCGTCAGCCGACGCTTGCAGGCTGCCATCCGGCTGTCGCTGCAACAACGTTTCGCGTTGCAGATAATCGGCTACCGTTACCGGACCCAGCAATACAGCCATGCCCGCGCTTTGCGCAGGCTGAGCCGGACTTCCGCTGTCCAGCTGATACAGCGACACCGGTTGGTGAACGCTGCAACCCGCCAGGCCAAGTACGCCAGCGAGCATCAAAATAAAAGGAAGGCGCAGAGCAGTCATCGTCCCATCCAGGTGGTTGCCACAAGGCTAACCACAGTGAAAATACTCAATAAATATGAAGAACGCTCGGCCACGCCGGCGCTTGAAAGGCCATATCATCCGTGAATATGCGTTCCGACTCCAGCGCCAAAGCGTCGATCTACGCGTTAAATCGTAGATCGAGCGCTCTAGGACGCCTAATTGAGGTTTTCGACGAGCAGCGCATCTACCCTCTGAAAGCCACGTGGCAATTTGTTCCCACGACGTCCACGCTCACCTTTGTAGTGTTCGAGGTCGTCCGCTTTTAGTGACAAGGTACGTTTTCCGGCCTGCAGCACCAATGTGGCGCCATCCGGCAGAACGGCGATGTCCGTGACATATTCTTCCCGGCTGGCAACACGCTCGCCGGAAATCCCGATGATCTTATTACCTTTACCTTTACCTAATTGTGGCAGATCGCTGATTTTGAAGATCAGCAGGCGACCTTCGGTGGTCACCGAGGCCAGCCAGTTTTGCTCACGATCAGCCACCGGACGCGGCAGAATCACCTTGGCGTTGTTCGGCAGACTCAACAGCGCCTTACCCGCCTTGTTCTTGGCTTGCAGGTCCTCACCTTTTACCACGAAACCGTAACCGGCGTCGGACGCAATTACATACAGCGAATCGTCTTCCGGCATCAGCACGCATTCGAAGCTCGCCCCTGGCGGCGGCGTCAGACGACCGGTCAGCGGTTCGCCCTGGCCTCGGGCCGATGGCAGCGTGTGCGCGGCCACCGAATAGCTGCGACCGGTGGAATCGATAAACACCGCAAACTGGTTGGAACGTCCGGGTGCCAAGGCCTTGAAACCATCCCCGGCCTTGTAGGAAAGACCGGTGGCGTCGATTTCGTGACCTTTGGCGGAACGAACCCAGCCTTTTTCCGACAGGACGACGGTCACTTTCTCGTTCGGCAGCAGATCGTGCTCGGTCAGGGCCTTGGCTTCAGCGCGTTCGACGATTGGCGAGCGACGGTCGTCGCCGTAGGTTTCGGCGTCCTTGATCAGCTCGGTGCGCACCAGTTTTTTCAGCTTGGCTTCGCTGCTCAGCAGGGCTTGCAGCTTGGCCTGTTCCTTGAGCAGTTCATCCTGCTCGGCACGCAGCTTCATTTCTTCCAGTCGCGCCAACTGACGCAAACGGGTGTCGAGAATGTAGTCGGCCTGGATTTCGCTCAGGGCGAAACGTGCGATCAGCGCGGCTTTCGGGTGCTCCTCGGTGCGGATGATGTGGATCACTTCATCCAGGTTGAGGTAGGCGATCAACAAACCGTCCAACAGGTGCAGGCGACGCTCAACCTTGTCGAGGCGGAATTGCAGGCGACGACGCACGGTCTGAACCCGGAATTCCAGCCACTCGACCAACAACGCGCGCAGATTTTTCAACTGCGGCTTGCCGTCCAGACCGATGATGTTGATGTTGACCCGGTAGCTCGACTCCAACTCGGTGCTGGCGAACAGGTGGGTCATCAATGCATCGTGGTCAAAGTTTTTGCGTGCGCCCGGAATAATCACGATCCGGCACGGGTTTTCGTGGTCGGATTCGTCTCGCAAGTCAGCGATCTGCGGGGCTTTCGACGGTTTGGCCTGCATCATGGCCGCGATCTGTTCCAGCACTTTGGCGCCAGACACCTGATGCGGCAGCGCCGTGACGATGATGTCGCCGTCTTCGATGTGGTACACGGCGCGCATGCGCACCGAGCCCTTGCCGGTTTCGTACATTTTCAGCAGGTCGGCGCGCGGCGTGATGATTTCCGCTTCGGTCGGGTAATCCGGGCCCTGGATGTGTTCGCAGAGCTGTTCGACCGTGGCTTTGGGCTCATCGAGCAAACGCACGCACGCCGTGGCGACTTCGCGCAGGTTGTGCGGCGGTACGTCGGTGGCCATGCCCACCGCGATGCCGGTGGTGCCGTTGAGCAGGATGTTCGGCAAACGCGCCGGCAACACCAGCGGCTCGTCGAGGGTGCCGTCGAAATTCGGCCCCCAGTCCGCAGTGCCCTGGCCCAGTTCGCTGAGCAGCACTTCGGAATACCGCGATAGCCGCGCCTCGGTGTAACGCATGGCGGCGAAGGACTTGGGATCATCCGGCGCACCCCAGTTACCCTGGCCGTCGACCAGCGTGTAGCGATAGCTGAACGGCTGAGCCATCAGGACCATGGCTTCGTAGCAGGCCGAGTCGCCGTGCGGGTGGAATTTACCAAGCACGTCACCGACGGTACGCGCCGATTTCTTGTGCTTGGAATCGGCGTCCAGCCCCAACTCGCTCATCGCGTAGATGATGCGCCGCTGTACCGGTTTCAGGCCGTCGCCGATATGCGGCAAGGCACGGTCCATGATCACGTACATGGAGTAGTTGAGGTAGGCATTTTCGGTGAAGTCAGCCAGTGACCGGCGTTCTACACCGTCCAGGCTGAGATCAAGGGAGTCGCTCATGCGGGCCTCATCGGTTCGTTGTCTGGCGCAGCAGCATGGTGCCACCGCGCTGGGTAAATTCAAGTTTGTTCAGCGCGCTCATACCGAGCAGCACTTGCTTGCCATCCAGGCCTGGCACGACGAGGGCGCGCACATCACGCAGCACAATGTCGCCCAGTTGCAGCCGGTCGATGCGGGTTCGGTAACCCTGGGTTCGACCGTTGGCTGTGCTCAGGGTCACCCCGAAGCCTTTTTCCAGTTTCAGCCGTTCGGCCAATTCCGCCGGGATCGACACGTCGGTCGCCCCGGTATCGAGCATGAAATCCACCGGCTGGCCGTTGATCTGGCCGCTGGCGACGAAGTGACCCTGTGTGTTGCTGGCCAGTTTCACTTCGATAAAACCTTCGCCCTGCTCAGAGCTGATGACGGTGTTGGGGTTCTGCTGACGCGCCTCCCACTGACCGAAAAACCGCGTCGCCAGAAACAGCGCCGCGCACCAGGCCAGCACCATAAATACCCGGCCGGCGCGTTTACCCGGCGTTTGCTGGCTCACGGCTTGGCGCTCCAGCCGCCTTCAGGCGCGGCAAAGCGCCAAACGATCGGACGTTCCTCGCCATCGGCACGGGCATCGTTGTTGTTGTCGGTGCCAATCCACGCGCCCTCGGCGTCAACAATCAACGCTTCGGTCAGGCCGTAAGGATTTGAATAGCGGCGATGCGCCTGCAAGGCTTCATCGGCAAACGACCAGCAGCGCTCGACCTTGGCCGTCACCGGATCACGGCGGCAGATCTGGTAAGCGTTGCGCTCAAGGGTAAACAGCTTGCCGTTGAACAGCGACAGGTCGGAAAAGTCTCTGGACACTGCTTTGGTTTGGGGAAACTGCGCCGGCTGCATTTCTTTTCCGGCTTCGCTCAGCAACACACAGCCACCATCGCAATCCCATACCGTCTGTTTGCGCTTGATCAACAACAAGCCACGGCTTTGACGCTCGGCGGCGAGCCACAATTGATCGCCCGCCGGATTGATCGCCAGACCCTCGAACAACGCATTGAAGTGCAGCAACATGCCGCTGGCCCGGGCTTCGCGAATCAGCATCGGCGAGATCTTCAGCCAGGACGATGGCCCAACGGGCGGCACTTGCAGAATCGCAGCATGGGATTCGCTGACGATATAGCGGTTACCGGCGCTGTCGCAGGTGATGCCTTCAAAATCCAGATCCCCGCCACGGACAAACGACGCCAGCCAGGTCCGCGAACGCAGGCCCCAGGGCAAACCGCTGTCTGGCACCGGCGGTACGCCGATGCCCACGGTTTCGGCTTGCCATACCCTGTCGCGGGTATCGAGCCGGTAAATCTGATCGTCGTCGCGATCCGACACCGTCCACAGATCCTTGCCGCACTGGGCCAACCCTGACAGGTTGCCGCCGCGCATACCGTCAACGGGATGCTCGGACAACAGGCGCAGTTCCGGCACCGGTTCGGCAAACACCGAAACCGAGGTCAGAAGTAACGCACACGCCAGGGCAAAGCCAACCCGCATCAGCCAAGAACCTCGGCCAGATTGCCTTTGGATTCCAGCCAGGATTTGCGGTCACCGGCGCGTTTCTTCGCCAGCAGCATGTCCATCATTTCCGAGGTCGCTTCAAAATCGTCCAGCGTCAGCTGCACCAGACGCCGAGTGTTCGGGTCCATGGTGGTTTCGCGCAGCTGCGGCGGGTTCATTTCACCCAGACCTTTGAATCGTGTGACCTGCGGCTTGCCGCGTTTCTTCTCGGCCACCAGACGATCGAGGATGCCATCGCGCTCGGCTTCGTCCAGGGCGTAAAAAATCTCTTTGCCCAGGTCGATACGGTACAACGGCGGCATCGCGACGTAGACGTGACCGGCATCCACCAACGGGCGGAAATGCTGGACGAACAACGCGCACAGCAACGTGGCGATGTGCAGACCGTCGGAGTCGGCGTCGGCGAGGATGCAGATCTTGCCGTAACGCAGCTGAGCGATGTCCGCCGAGCCCGGATCGACACCGATGGCCACGGCGATGTTGTGCACTTCCTGGCTGGCCAGCACTTCACTGCCATCGACTTCCCAGGTGTTCAGGATCTTGCCGCGCAACGGCAGGATCGCTTGAAATTCTTTATCCCGCGCCTGCTTGGCCGAACCGCCGGCGGAATCACCTTCCACCAGGAACAGCTCGGAACGCATCGGGTCCTGCCCGGCGCAGTCGGCGAGTTTGCCCGGCAATGCCGGCCCCGCCGTGATGCGCTTGCGCTCGACCTTCTTGCTGGCCTTCAGACGACGGCCGGCATTGTTGATCGCCAGTTCCGCCAGCAACATGCCGGTTTCCGGGTTGGCGTTGAGCCACAGGCTGAACGCGTCCTTGACCACACCGGAAACGAATGCCGCCGCTTCACGGGACGACAGACGCTCTTTGGTCTGGCCGGAGAATTGCGGCTCTTGCATCTTCATCGACAGCACGAAAGCGATGCGTTCCCAGACGTCTTCCGGCGCCAGCTTCACGCCGCGTGGCAGCAGGCTGCGGAATTCGCAGAACTCGCGCATCGCATCGAGCAAGCCCTGACGCAGACCGTTGACGTGGGTACCGCCCTGCGCCGTCGGGATCAGGTTGACGTAGCTTTCCTGAACGCTGTCGCCACCTTCCGGCAACCACAGCAGCGCCCAATCGACCGCTTCTTTGTTACCGGCCAGGCTGCCGCAGAACGGTTCGTCCGGCAGGCGTTCGAATTCGCTGACCGCGTCCACCAGATAGGAGCGCAGGCCGTCTTCGTAATGCCATTCGACTTTCTCGCCGGTGGCCTTGTCTTCAAAACTGACCAGCAGCCCCGGGCACAGAACGGCCTTGGCCTTGAGTACGTGCTTGAGGCGGCTGATGGAGAATTTCGGCGAATCGAAGTACTTCGGGTCCGGCGCGAAGAACACGCTGGTACCGGTGTTGCGCTTGCCGACGGTACCGATGATTTCCAGCTCGGTTTTCTTGTAACCGTCGGCGAAAGTCATCTGGTATTCGTTGCCGTCACGCTTTACACGCACCCGGACTTCGTTCGACAAGGCGTTGACCACAGAAATACCTACCCCGTGCAGACCGCCGGAGAACTGGTAGTTCTTGTTGGAAAACTTGCCGCCCGCATGGAGCTTGGTGAGGATCAGTTCGACGCCCGACACCCCTTCTTCGGCGTGGATATCCACCGGCATGCCACGGCCGTCATCGCTGACTTCCAGGGAGTGATCGGCGTGCAGGATGACCTGCACCGAGGTCGCGTGCCCGGCCAAGGCTTCGTCGACGCTGTTGTCGATGACTTCCTGGGCGAGGTGGTTCGGCCGACTGGTGTCGGTGTACATGCCGGGGCGTTTGCGCACCGGGTCGAGGCCCGAGAGGACTTCGATGGCGTCTGCGTTATAAGAGCTAGCGCTGGGAGTGGCCATGGGGTCTCGTCGTCCGCCTGTAAAAAGAGTGTTCGTTGAAAATAGGGGCGACGGTTCACAGTGCAGTGAAATCAATCGCCTGATACAAATCTGCGCCGATGCCGGCAAAACTCAACATTGCCGGCAATTGCTCGGCAAAACCCTGGAAGCTATGGTCGCCGCCAGCCTGGATGCGCAAGGCACAGGCCCGGTAATACTGCTGGGCGAGGCGGTAGTCCAGCGTTTCATCGCCAGTCTGCAACCACACCTGATACCGCTGCGGGTCCTGGGGTGCCGGCACTTCCAGCTCGGCCAGGGCCGTCACGTGGTCGTGGGTCAACTCCCAGGCCTCATCGGTATACAGGTTCTTCTGCGTCCCCAGATACCCGTCGAACATCCGGTGCGGACTGACGGCAGGGTTGATCAACAGGGCCTTGAGGCCATGGCGCTCGGCCAGGTGAGTCGCATAGTAGCCGCCGAGTGAGCTGCCGACCAGCAGTGGCCGCCCAAGCTCCTCAATCGCCTTGTTTAGCTGACCGATGGCCTCACGCGGATGGTGATGCAAGGCCGGGACGCGCAACTGATCGCTCAAGCCCAGACGTTCCATTACTTGTACCAACTGCGTGGCCTTTTTAGACGAAGGCGCGCTGTTGAAACCGTGAATATAAAGGATCGAACCAGACATTTGAGCTCCCTGTGCGTCGGGTAAAGAGGCGCAGTTTACAGGGTGTCGGGGGAATCGGGGACATCCGCAGAAATGAGGGTGTCTGTGCCGACGTCTTCGCGAGCAAGCCCGCTCCCACATTGGATCTGTGTCGTTCACAAATCCCCTGTGGGAGCGGGCTTGCTCGCGAAAGCCGCGACTCGGTCCTGCTGAATGACAAAAAAGTCAGTAGCCGTTGGAGCCGTAATCCACCTGGAAGTCGAAGCCAGTGACACGTTCCACGCCGGTTTCCAGCTGGCCATCCGGCAACAGTCGCAACCACCGATACCCCGGCGCCTGGTCACTGACCTTGAAATCATCACTGCCCGGCTCGAACTGAATACACGTCGAAGGCGAGGCGATCAGCCGCACGCCATTGCGATCCTGGTCGATCTCCTGATGCACATGCCCCCACAAAACAGCACGTACTTGTGGAAACCGATCCAGCACCGCAAACAGCGCCTCAGGATTACGCAATCCAATGGGCTCCATCCACGCACACCCGATCGACACTGGATGATGATGGAAGCACACCAGATGATGCCGCTCCGGCGCCTCACTCAACGAACGGGCCAGCAACTGTAGCTGCTCATCCTGCAAATACCCCGGCACCGAACCCGGTACGGCTGAATCGAGCAACGTGACGCGCCAGTTACCGATATCCACCACCGGCTCCAGCAAGGCACTCTGCACGGCAGCCTCAGCCATGATCTGCGGCTCATCATGATTGCCGGGAATCCACCGCGCCGGCGCATCGAGTTGCCGCGTCAGGTCGCGAAACAGTTGATAGGACTCCAGCGTTCCGTCCTGAGAAAGATCACCGCTGGCAATGATCAGGTCGATCTGCGGCTGCTGAAGCCGCACCAGCTCGATGACTTTTTGCAGGCTGTCACGGGTATTCATGCCCAACAACGTCCCGTCCGCCTCGGCAAACAGATGACTGTCGGACAGTTGCACCAGCAACGCCGAATCGGCGGTGGTCAATGTGGATACGCTCGGCAAGGCGTTCTCCCAGGGCTGAATCACGGGATGGATGAGTGCCGCAATTATGCTGGGGGATGATCAAAAGGGGAAACCTGTGAAGCTGACGCAGTTCACATCTATCGAACGACGGCGTACTCGTGTCCGCAGGCCAGGCAATGGCTCAGCCATTCACCCAGGAACATATTCAGCTGGGCCTTTTCGTCCGGCTGATGCATTGAGGCATTCGGGTAAGGATAGATGCCGCGAAAGCGTCGCGCATGTTCGGCGCTGACGACTTCGGCCATGCACGCGTCGTGATAGACCTGAACTTCCAGTTGCGGCACCGGCAGCCACGGCAGGCTGTGTTCCTGGCGCACTTGCAAGGTTGTGGTGTACGGACAGACTTGAAGGACTTCGAGGGCCAGCACGCCGAGCATCTGGTCGCCGTGGGTCACGGCAATGCGCCGCGCCTCCGGCTCGTTGCGCATGTCCGGCAGCAGTCGCATCAGGCGCGCGTAGTTGGCCTCGCAGGAGGCTTGCAGCCCCACGAGGTCGACCCTGTAGCGATCGCGCAGTTTGTTTACGACCATAACCCCCTCACTTCAACGCGGTTCAAAGCTAACCATTGCAAGGCAATGATGCTGGCCGCGTTGGCAATTCGTCCGTCGCGTACGGCCTGCAGGGCATCTTCGAACGCCCAGACCGTGACGCGGATATCTTCTGCTTCTTCCTCCAGCCCATGCAGGCCGCCGACGCCGGTGCTGTCGCAACGCCCCAGGTACAAGTGCACAAATTCATTGCTGCCGCCCGGCGATGGAAAATATTGGGTCATCGGCCAGAGTGCCCCGAACACAAGCCCAGCTTCCTCCTGCGCTTCGCGGTGAGCAACTTCTTCCGGCACTTCATCCTTGTCGATCAGACCGGCGACCAGTTCGATCAGCCATGGATTGTCGGTTTTGCCCACGGCGCCGACGCGAAACTGCTCGATCAACACCACTTCATCGCGCTGCGGATCGTACGGCAGCACGCACACCGCATCGTGGCGAACGAACACTTCACGATTGATCTCGCGACTCATGCCACCGGCAAACAATTCGTGGCGCAAGTGCACACGATCGAGCTTGTAGAAGCCCTCATAGCACTTTTCGCGCCGAACGATATCAATGGCGGTCGGTATGGCGTTGGCAAAATCAGTCATGACAATCCTCGTTTACTGCAAATCCGTTATGAGGCTCCTTGTTTGTTACTTGCAACCTCGACTTCGCGCCATCCTAACGCGCCCGCGACCTTTGATGCAGCCCCTTTCCAGTCAGCGGGATAGACGGTGAGGGCGAAACCAACTCTAATTAGCTTAGTGGCGAACTGACTGCTTCGTTGATAGTCGAAGCGGATAACTTTTTGCCTTTCCCTGTTTTATGAAGGACGCCCATGTCGCTTTTTAAAATCGCCTCCGTGGCTGCAATCGCCCTGACCCTGGGCGCCTGCCAGAGTTTGTTCCAACCCAACTACCGGACGCCGCTGGAAACTACCCGCGATGCATCCGAACAGCTGAAACCGGGTTGCACAACAGCTGACTGCCCGCTGGTGAACATCGATACGCTGCACTTCCCTGCCGAACCGCAGTTGGACGGCATCGTCGAAAAACGCCTGCTGCAATTGACCCGCACCTCGCCCGACGCCCCGATAGCGCCGACGCTGGCAGCGTATCGCGAGCAATTTTTGAGCAGTGCCGGCCCGCGTAACAGCAGTTACCTGCAAGCCAAGGTACGTGAGCAGCATGACGGCTTGGTGATCGTCGAATTTTCCAGCTACCTGGACACCGGCGGCGCCCATGGCACGCCGGGCCGCAGTTTCGTCAACTATTCGCGCCAGCAACACAAAGTGCTGACGCTGTCGGACATGTTGGTGCCGGGGCAGGAAGAGGCGTTCTGGAAAGCTGCGCAGGTGGCGCACAACAGTTGGCTGATCAGCACCAAACTCGATCAGGAGCCAGAGTTCGTGAAGAGCTGGCCCTTCGTCAAAACCCAAAACGTGGCGCTGACGTACGGCGGGGTGATCCTCAAGTACGAAGTGAGCACCATCGCGCCTTACGCGCTGGGTCACGTCGAACTGAAGATCCCTTACCCACGCCTGAACGGCATTCTCAAGCCCGAGCTGTTTCCTGGCCGTAACTGAAGGCCCGACCCAGTACGAGTTGCAGCAGCCCTGCCAGAATCAGTGACGGCAGGGTTGCGCCGATGTCCGGGTACAGATTAGCCAGCAAATGATAGGTGCTTACCCCGCCCAACCAGGCGAGCAACGCCGGCCAGCGCAATGCGGCTGACGCAACGCGAGCACTGCGTTTGCGCAGGATGAAGTGATCCACCAGCACCACGCCGAACAGCGGCGCAAACACCGAACCGATCAACAGCAGGAAGTTCTGATACTGGGCCAGCGGCGCCAGGCACGCGATCAGCGTGCAGATCACGCCGATGGCCAGCGCCAGATGCTCGACCTTCATGCGCAGCAGAATTCCGCTGGAAACGGCCGCCGAGTGAATGTCGGCGAAGGCATTTTCCGACTCGTCCAACAGAATCAGCAGCAGCGGAATCCCCAGGCCAGCACCCGCCAATGCCAACAGCAAGGCATTCACTTCACCGCTCGGCGCAAACGCCAGGGTATAGGCCACGCCCAGGCTCATCAGCCAGAAGTTGCCAACAAAGAAACCCACTGCCGTGCCGCCAAACACATTTTTCGCACGCTTGCCGAAACGCGAATAGTCGGCAATCAGCGGCAACCACGAAAGCGGCATGGCGATGGCAATGTCGAAGCCCACGGCGAACGGCATCGAACCATCACCGGCCTGCGCCCATAACGCAGCCAGATCGGCTTTGGCTAACAGGTTCCAGGTCAGCCAGATGCACGCGGCCAGCAGCAACCAGATGCCCCACTTGCGCAGGATCTGACGGACGAACGTCAGCGGACCACTGACGGCCAGCAAGGTCGCCAAACCGCCAAAGAACACAGTCCACAGCAGTGGATTCGACAGCAGGCTGCCTTCGCTGAACGCCCGCGCGCCGAGCAGGCTGGCGGCGTCACGCATGACGATGATTTCGAACGAGCCCCAACCAATCAGTTGCAGCAGGTTCAGCACGGCCGGCAGGCTCGCGCCTTTTGCACCGAGGCTGAGTTTGAGCGCGGCCATCGACGACAGACCCGTGTCGCTGCCGATCACGCCGACCGCCGCCAGCAAAAGAACACCGACCAGCGTGCCAAGGAAGATGGCCAACAACGAGCCGGACAGGCCCAGACCTGGCGCGAGCAGAGCGCCGGTCTGCAGGACCATCAGGCCGATGCCGAGGGAGAACCACAAGGAAAACAGATCGCGGCCGCCGAAGACACGTTTGTCTGTGGGCACCGCAATATCAGGGGAATACGTGCTGGGTTGAATGCTCAAGGGTGTTATCTCAGAGGGATAAGTGTGTCATTGAGATATTCGGTGCCTGGTCTGACGCCTTCGCGAGCAAGCCCGCTCCCACATTGGATCTCCTGCGAACACAAATCTTGTGTACGACTGAGATCCAATGTGGGAGCGGGCTTGCTCGCGAAGACGGCAGCACAGACGCCGTCAATCACAGGTCAGATCAAACCTTCTTGTACAGCTGACTGCCTTCCTGTTTGAACCGCTCGGCCTGTTCCGCCAATCCCTGGGCGACTTCGGCATCAACGGTTTCGATGCGCTGGTTGGCCGCGTATTCGCGGACTTCCTGGGTGATCTTCATCGAACAGAATTTCGGCCCGCACATGGAGCAGAAGTGCGCGACCTTGGCCGAATCCTTCGGCAGGGTCTCATCGTGATACGAACGAGCCGTGTCCGGATCGAGGCCCAGGTTGAACTGGTCTTCCCAACGGAATTCGAAACGCGCCTTGCTCAAGGCATTGTCGCGGATCTGCGCGCCCGGATGCCCTTTTGCCAGATCGGCGGCATGCGCGGCGATCTTGTAGGTGATGATCCCGGTCTTCACGTCATCCTTGTTCGGCAGACCCAAGTGTTCCTTGGGCGTCACGTAGCAGAGCATTGCGCAACCGAACCAGCCGATCATCGCCGCGCCGATACCCGAGGTAATGTGGTCGTAGCCTGGTGCGATGTCCGTGGTCAGCGGGCCGAGGGTGTAGAACGGCGCCTCGTCGCAGCATTCCAGCTGCTTGTCCATGTTCTCTTTGATCAACTGCATCGGCACGTGGCCCGGGCCTTCGATCATGCATTGCACGTCGTGTTTCCACGCGATCTTGGTCAGCTCGCCGAGGGTTTCCAGCTCACCGAATTGCGCCGCATCGTTGGCGTCGGCAATCGAGCCCGGACGCAGGCCATCGCCCAGCGAGAAGCTGACGTCGTAGGCCTTCATGATTTCGCAGATGTCTTCGAAATGGGTGTAGAGGAAGTTTTCTTTGTGGTGCGCCAGGCACCACTTGGCCATGATCGAACCGCCACGGGACACAATGCCGGTCACGCGCTTGGCGGTCAGCGGCACGTAGCGCAACAGTACGCCGGCGTGGATGGTGAAGTAGTCGACGCCCTGCTCGGCCTGTTCGATCAGCGTGTCGCGGAACAGCTCCCAGGTCAGGTCTTCTGCGGCGCCGCCGACTTTTTCCAGGGCCTGATAAATCGGCACGGTACCGATCGGCACCGGCGAGTTACGGATGATCCACTCGCGGGTTTCGTGAATGTGTTTGCCGGTGGACAGGTCCATGACCGTGTCCGAACCCCAGCGAATGCCCCAGGTCAGTTTCGCCACTTCTTCTTCGATGGACGAACCCAAAGCGCTGTTGCCGATGTTGCCGTTGATCTTCACCAGGAAGTTACGGCCGATGATCATCGGTTCCAGTTCGGTGTGGTTGATGTTGGCCGGAATGATCGCGCGACCGCGGGCGATCTCTTCACGGACGAATTCGGGGGTGATGATTTTCGGCACGCTGGCGCCAAAGCTGTAACCGGCGTGTTGCTGGTCCAGCAGGCCAGCGGCGCGGGCCACTTCAAGCTTCATGTTTTCGCGGATGGCGACGTATTCCATCTCGGCGGTGATGATGCCTTTGCGGGCGTAGTGCATCTGGCTGACGTTGGCACCGGCCTTGGCACGGCGCGGGTTGTTCACGTGGGCGAAACGCAGCTTGGTCAGCTCCGCATCGGCGAGGCGCTCCTGACCGAAGCTGGAACTCAGACCTGGCAGGCGCTCGGTGTCGCCACGGGATTCGATCCACGGCGAACGTACATCGGCGAGACCTTTGCGCACGTCGATGATGACGTTGGGGTCGGTGTACGGGCCCGAAGTGTCGTACACAACGACCGGCGCGTTGACCTCACCGCCGAAGTCGGTCGGGGTCACATCAAGGCTGATTTCGCGCATCGGCACGAGGATGTCCGGGCGAGAGCCCTGAACATAGATTTTTTGCGAGCGGGTAAACGGCTGAACCGATTGCTGATCGACCTTGGCCGAGTCACTCAAGTTGGTTGCGATTTTTGATTTTGTAGTCATCACGGGCTCTCCAGACACACATCCAGGCAGTGGATTTTTTGTCGGAGCGAACCTGTAAACGAATGGACGCACGAGCGCTGGGAAAACCAGCTGTGCTGTGCTCAGTGCTCGAGGGGTGTTCGATTGTCGAACAACATCCCGGACGAAGCACAAGAGGACTCGCCGGGTGACGAGAAATCTTGTTCCCTACGCAGGCGCTAACCTGATCAGGTTCAACGGGATCCGAAATTATTCGATCTCAGCCTCATAGCAAGGCACCCCGACAAGAACCCGGCCAGTCTAGACACAACCGGCAAAGAACGCCAACACCGCAGTAAACACCATGATGAATGGCGCAATTACAGGATTGTTGCGGCCGTTGCGCACAACTACACTCGCTACGCCATACCGCACCTTGACGCTGTATGAGCCGCGCCGTAGCCTTGGCGCTCAAATTATCAGCGTAATTTTTTAGGGATGGCCTCATGCTGCGCAAACTTTCACTGGCTCTTGCCGTGTCTTGTGCGTCCAATGGAATGGCCTGGGCAGCAGAAGCGCCCTTATCGACCAAGAACGATCTGGTCAGCGTCTATCAGGAAGCGGTGGACAACAACGCCGACCTTGCTGCAGCCATCGCTCAATATGGCGCCCAGAAAGAAGTCGTGCCCCAGGCCCGCGCCGGGCTGTTGCCGAACCTCTCTGGCGGCGCCGAACTTGCCAACGTGCGCACGGTGATCGATCAGCCTTCGGCTACCGCCAACCGCAATGCTCATTCCTATCAGGCGACCCTGGCGCAACCGCTGTTCCGTGCTGATCGCTGGTTCCAGTTCCAGGCCGCCAAAGACGTTAACGAACAGGCTGCGTTGCAGCTCTCGGCAACCCAGCAAAACCTGATCCTGCAATCTGCCGTCAGCTACTTCAATGTCTTGCGAACCCAGGACAACCTGGCGTCAACCAAGGCCGAAGAAGCCGCGTTCAAACGCCAGCTCGATCAGTCCAACGAACGCTTCGACGTCGGTCTCTCGGACAAAACCGATGTGCTGCAATCACAAGCCAGCTACGACACCGCCCGCGCCAACCGAATCGTCGCCCAGCGCCAGGTCGATGATGCGTTCGAAGCGCTGATCACCCTGACCAACCGTCAGTACAACTCGATCTGGGGCATTGCCCATACCTTGCCGATCCTGCCGCCAGCACCGAACGACGCCAAGGCCTGGGTCGATACGGCAGCCAGACAGAACCTCAATCTGCTCGCGAGCAACTACGCCGTCAGCGCCGCCGAAGAAACCCTCAAGCAGCGCAAGGCCGGCCATGCGCCCACCGTGGATGCCGTGGCGAAATACGAGAAAGGTGACAACGACGCTCTGGGCTTCAGCAACCCGAACGCCTTCGGCCAGCCTTACGGTGGCAACGTCGAGCAAACGACGGTTGGCCTGCAACTGAACATCCCGATCTACAGCGGCGGCCTGATCAATTCCCAGGTGCGTCAATCGTATGCGCAGCTGGATCAGTCCGAGCAGCAACGTGAATCCCTGCGCCGGCAAGTGGTGGAAAGCACCCGCAATCTGCATCGCGCCGTGAACACCGACGTTGAGCAGGTACAGGCGCGCAAGCAGTCGATCATCTCCAACCAGAGCGCGGTGGAAGCGACCGAAATCGGTTATCAGGTGGGCACACGGAACATCGTCGACGTGCTGGATGCCCAGCGTCAGCTGTACACCTCGGTGCGCGACTACAACAACACGCGTTACGACTACATCCTCGACAACCTGCGTTTGAAACAGGCCGCGGGCACGTTGAACCCAGGGGATTTGCAGGACCTGGCGCGCTATCTCAAGGCTGATTACAACCCGGATAAAGACTTCCTGCCGCCGGATCTGGCGAAGGCTGCGGCGGAGCAACTCAAAGCCCGCCCCTGACAGCAAAAGCAAAAAGCATTCGCGAGCAAGCCCGCTCCCACATTAGCCCCTGCCCTACACAAATTTTGTGTTCGCAGGAGATCCAATGTGGGAGCGGGCTTGCTCGCGAATGAAGACAACCCGGTCTAACGCTCGATCAACCGCCCCAACCCATCCAGCAATCGCTGCAACGCGCCCTGATTGGTGCGCATGACTTTCAGCCCCGCCTCCGCCATCCGCTGCGCATCGCGCGGCAACTCGAACAGCCGCTGCACCGCCAGCGCCAGACCTTCGGCATCCTCCACTTCCTGCAACGCCCCGGCACTGCGCAGCTGCGCGGCGATTTCGAGGAAGTTAAACAGGTGCGGACCGCTCAACACCGGTTTGGCCAGAGCCGCCGGCTCCAGCAGGTTGTGCCCGCCGTTCGGCACCAGACTGCCGCCAACAAAAGCGCTGTCGGCCAAGGCATACAGAAACAGCAACTCACCCATGGTGTCGCCCAGCAGCACCGAAGTTTGCGCGGTGACCGGGTCGCCAGTGGAGCGACGGACCGTGGCGAAACCCTGTTGCCGACACAGCTCGAACACCGGGTTGAAACGCTCTGGATGACGCGGCACCAGAATCAGCAACGCATCGGGATGATTGGCAAGCAACTGGCGATGAGCCGCCAGCACCACTTCGTCTTCGCCTTCGTGCGTACTGGCCGCAATCCACACCGGACGCTCCTGCGCCTGCCATTGCGCACGCAACTCGGCGGCACGCTGAAGCAGTGCCGGGTCGATGGTCAGGTCGAACTTGATCGAGCCGGTCACTTCCACGGTTTGCGAACGCGCACCCAAATTGCGGAAGCGCTGGGCCTCGGTCTCGGTCTGCACCGCGAACAGGCTCATCTCGGCGAGCATCGGCTGGGTCAGTTTGCCGAAGCGTCCATAGCCCTTGGCCGAACGCTCGGACAGTCGCGCATTGGCCAGGGCCACGGGAATCCCACGCCTGGCGCACTGATGGATATGGTTCGGCCAGAGCTCGGTTTCCATGATCACCGCCAGTTTCGGCTGGACCCGATCAAGGAATCGCTTCGCTGCGCAAGGCAAGTCGTAAGGCAAATAGCAATGCTGGATGCGCGGTTCATTGGCGAACAGCGCGTGGATGCGCTCCGATCCGGTCGGGGTCATGCAGGTCACGGTAATGGGCAACTGTGGATAACGTTGCAGCAAGGCGCGAATCATCGGCGCCGCGGCAATGCTTTCGCCCACCGACACCGCGTGCACCCAGATGCCGCCCGTTTTCATCGCCGGTAACCCGAGGGAGAAACGTTCGCCAATGCGCTTGGCGTACGCCGGCGCCTTGCGCGCCCGCAGCCACAGCCGAATCGCTACCAGTGGCAGCCCCAGGTAAAACAGCGCGGTGTAGAGAGTTCTATTCATGGCGGCGGAGTTTATCGGCTTTTTTCACCGATCGTCTGCAAGTGCACGGCAAAACGTTCCGCCAGCCAACGAGCCGCCGGCCCCAGTGGCTCATCGCGACGCCAGACCAGCTCTACCACCAGCGCTGGCGGGGTCCATTCACTGACCAGTTCAATCATTAGGCCCTGATACGCCGGATACTGCACCACGTGGCGCGGCAGCCAGGCCCAGCCGAGGCCGCGCACCAGCCATTCAGCCATCACGTAGAAACTGTCGGCCCGCCAGACTTGCGGGCTGGCCGGTTCGCTTCCGGGATAGACACTCGACTGTGTGGACATCAGCAACTGACGATGCTGCGCCAGTTGCTGACAATCGACCTGAGCCTGCTTCGCCAATGGATGCCCGACGCCGCACACCGTGACCATTTCAACGCTGCCCAACACCCGCCGCTCGAGCGCTTCGGGAATCTGGTCGTGATAAAACAGCAACCCCAGATCGGCCCGACGCTCCACCAGTTTGCGCGCGACATCGCCTTGGGCCGCGCTGGTCAGCTGCACTTCAAGGCTGGGAAATTGTTGAGCCAGGGCTTCGAAGCTTTCGATGATCGGCTGATAAGGCATCGCCTCATCCTGGGCCACACGCAAACGCGCCTCCTGGCCGCGCATCATGGCCAGCGCCCGACCGTTAAGGCGCTCGCATTGACGCAGCACTTCCCGAGCCTCATCCAGCAACGCGTTACCGGCCTCGGTGAGCTTCGGCTGGCGGCCGCTGCTACGGTCGAACAGGCTGACGCCCAGGTCCTCTTCCAGCAGCGCAATCGAACTGCTGACCGCCGACTGCGCCTTGCGCTGATCCCGCGCTACCGCAGAAAACGAACGCTGCTCCGCTACGCTGACAAACAGCCGCAGTTGCTCCAGATTCCATTGCGTGTTCATGGCTCAACCCATCTTCAGAACAGATAGGTAATGACTTTACCGCATCTGGGGAATCTCTAAAATGCCGACCTCAGAAAGCAACACTTCACACGAGGATGCACCCATGACCGCTTACTACTACCTGGCCATTGCCATCTGCGCCGAAGTGATCGCCACCGTTTCGATGAAAGCGGTCAAAGGCTTCAGCACCCCGCTGCCGCTGATTCTGGTTATTGTCGGTTATGGCATCGCCTTCTGGATGCTCACGCTGGTGGTGCGCAGCGTTCCGGTGGGCGTGGCTTACGCGGTGTGGGCCGGCATGGGGATCGTGATGGTCAGCGTTGCGGCGCTGTTCATCTACGGGCAGAAACTGGATGTGCCGGCGATGATGGGGATGGCGCTGATCGTATTGGGCGTCGTTGTCATCCAGCTCTTCTCCAAAACCGCCGGGCATTAAGACCTGAATCACGATCCAGTGTGGGAGCGGCGGTGCGGCGATCCGACTTGCTCGCGAATGCAGTGTGCCAGCCGACACAAATGTCGCCTGACATACCGCTTTCGCGAGCAAGCCCGCTCCCACAGGGTTTTGCGTTTGACCTGTTGATCACCAACAAATCCCCTCTTCGTCGAGTCTGTATACTGCGCCCTCGTCTTGAACACTGAGGTCGCTGCATGCCATCCGTTATTTCCACCGACGTTTTGATTGTCGGCGCTGGTGTCGCCGGCCTCTGGCTGAATGCGCGCCTGCGCCGCCAGGGTTTTTCGACCGTGCTGGTGGAAAGCGCCAGCCTCGGTGGCGGGCAAAGCTTGAAATCCCAGGGCATCATCCATGGCGGCGCCAAGTACGCATTGCATGGCGCCTTGACCGGCGCCTCGGAAGCCATCGCCGACATGCCTCGGCGCTGGCGCGAAGCCCTGGCCGGTGACGGCGAACTGGACCTGACCGGCGTGCGCCTGCTGTCCGAAGCCCATTACCTCTGGTCCCCCGGCACGATCGCCGGCAATCTCACCAGTTTCTTCGCCAGCAAGGCCGTGCGCGGCCGTGTCGATCAGGTCAAGGGCGAGCAATTGCCGCCCGCCCTGCAAGACAAGCGCTTCAAGGGCAAGGTCTATCGTCTGGCGGAACTGGTGATCGACGTGCCGAGCCTGATCCGGCGCCTGGCCGATCTGGCGGGTGACGGCCTGCTTGCCGGTCAGAACATCGAACCGTTGCTGGAGGGTGGAAAACTGGTCGGCCTGAAGGTCGACGAGCGCGAGATTCGTGCCCAGCGCATCGTCTTCAGCGCCGGCGCTGGCACGGCAGCGCTGCTCGAAGCCCTGGGATTGAGCCAGCCCGCCATGCAACGCCGTTCGTTGCACATGATCATCGTCAAGGGTCCGGGGCTCAAACCGCTGTATGCCCACTGCCTGGGTGGCGGCACCAAGCCGCGCATTACCGTGACCACCCATCCGGCCGCCGATGGTCAATGGGTCTGGTACCTGGGCGGCGATATCGCTGAAGCCGAAGGTGTCGCCCGCGAACCCGCCGAGCAAATTGCCACCGCGCAGAAAGAACTCGGCCAGTTGCTGCCATGGATCGACCTGAGCACAGCGCAATGGGCCACCCTTCGAGTGGATCGCGCCGAACCACTGCAATCGGGAATGACCCGTCCTGACAATGCATTCCTTGCCGAAGAAGGCCGGCTGCTGGTCGGTTGGCCAACCAAACTGGCGTTGGCTCCGGACTTTGCTGATCGCGTCATCGCATCCTTGCAGCGCGACGGCATCCAGCCAAGCCATCCGACGCCGCTGCCCGACCTGCCAAAACCGCCGATGGGCGTCCCTGCCTGGGAGCAATTGCTGCCATGAGCCAACCGACCCTGCACGATCTGCACCGCCCGTTGGGCAGCACCGG
Organism: Pseudomonas sp. PDM25; assembly: GCF_019219045.1. Lineage (NCBI taxonomy): Bacteria > Pseudomonadati > Pseudomonadota > Gammaproteobacteria > Pseudomonadales > Pseudomonadaceae > Pseudomonas > Pseudomonas sp. PDM25. Next base: position 379,666 of record NZ_JAHUWL010000005.1, on the reverse strand, counting down.
CCTGCTGGTTTCGCCACTGGGGCTGGGCACGGTCAAACTCGGCCGTGACCAAGGCGTGAAATACCCCAACGGCTTCCAGATTCCCGATGACGACGAAGCGCGCATGCTGCTCAAACTCGCGCGCGACCTGGGCATCAACCTGATCGACACTGCCCCGGCCTATGGCCGCAGCGAAGAACGCTTAGGTCCGTTGCTGCGGGGTCAGCGCCAGGACTGGGTGATCGTCAGCAAGGTCGGCGAAGAGTTTGCCGACGGCCAGTCGAGCCACGATTTCAGCGCCGCCCACACCCGGCGGTCGGTGGAACGTAGTCTGCAACGGCTGGAAACGGATTTCATCGATCTGGTGCTGGTGCACTCCGACGGCAACGACCTGGCCATCCTCAACGACTGTGAAGTCTATGCGACCCTCGCCGAGCTGAAGAGCGAAGGCAAGATTCGCGGCTTCGGTTTTTCCGGCAAAACCGTCGAAGGTGGTTTGAAGGCTCTGGAACAAGGTGATTGCGCGATGGTCACCTACAATCTGAACCAGCAGAACGAGAAGCCGGTCATTGACTATGCTGCTGCTCACGGCAAAGCCATTCTGGTCAAAAAAGCCCTCGCCAGCGGACATGTTTGCCTCAGCCCGGGGGTAGACCCTGTTCGCGCCAGCTTCGAGTTGTTGTTTGAACATCCGGGTGTTGCCAGTGCTATTGTCGGGACCATCAATCCGCTGCACCTCGCCCATAACGTCGCGACCGTTGCCCAGGTCCTACGTCGAAACTGATGCCGCCCACGCGGCCTTAAGCAGGAGCCGACATGCCGCGTACGCTCATAAGAAAGAACCCGAGCAACTTCAAGACCCTGCCGTTATTCGTCGAAGCGACTCCCGAAGGCCTGAGTTATCAAAGCGTCGGGATGCCGCTCAATTTCTCCCAGACGCTGCAACGGCGCCGCCCGGTGACGGTCGCCGACACTCAGCGGTTTTCGCTTGAGCTGGCCAATCTCGGGGTTTCGGTGCGCCTGACCCTGCATTGGCAGAACCGCGATTACTGGGTGTTGGTGCGTCAGCGTCGGCAAGACCGCGGCGACGTGGTGCTCAAGCTGATCTCCGGTTACGTGCCCGCCCATGAGCTGAACCTGCCGCTGCACACCGCGATTCAGGAAATTGCCGAAGAGTGCCTGCTGGAAACCCCGGAAGGCTGGCTCGGCGGTCGCTTCAATGACACCTGGCTGCCGGCGCCCTACTCGTCCGCGCTGCATTACCGTGAAGCCCTGCCGTTTCGCCTGACGCCGTTGTCCGGTTCGGCGCGGCCGGTGCGTTGCGCCAAGATGCAGTTGATCGAACGTCCGCGGGCTTACGTGCATTTGCCGACGGCCTCGCTGCAATTGATCTATGACTTGCGCCTCGACGTGCCCAAGGAGGCTAAATCCCTGAGCCTGTTCCATGTCGACGAGCGACTGGAAGGCGATCAACTGGTGGCCCGGCTCGATCGGAAACGTCCCGATTTGTACTTGATGCCGCTGCAGGATGGCCAACCGATGGCCGAGCTCTACACCTTGAAAAAGGATCAGCTGTACCCGGCGAGTACTCGCGGGTTGTACCTGGCAGAGAGTTTTGCCCAGCAGGAAGGCTGGCTGGTGAGGGATGAGCGGATTCGCTGGAAGGATTGGGTGCGGCAGCAGGGCTTGAGCCCGCCGGGGAAAGATTCAGGTTTGGCGCGATTACGTGGGAAGGCGAAGCAATTGTTGAAGAGAATCGTACCGCGGAAAAAGGTCAGCTCCTGATTGATCGTTCCCACGCAGACGTGTTCGACGTGGGAACGATCAGTGTTACTCGGACTTGCGGATCTTCTCGACAATCGCGGTAGTCGAGCTGTTTTCCACCAGCCCCAGCACTTTCACCTTTCCGCCGTAAGCGGTCACGATGTCCGCGCCGACAACCTGCTCGATTCCGTAGTCCCCGCCCTTGACCAGCACATCCGGCTTGACCTCACGCAGCAGGTTTTCCGGAGTGCCTTCAGCGAAGCTGATCACCCAATCCACGGCGCCCAGACCTGCCAGTACGGCCATGCGACGGTCGACGCTGTTGATCGGACGACCCGGGCCTTTCAGGCGGCTGACCGACGCATCGTCGTTGACCGCAACGATCAAGCGATCGCCCTGAGCCCGCGCCTGTTCGAGGTAGGTCACGTGGCCGGCGTGCAAAATGTCGAAGCAGCCGTTGGTGAAGACGATCTTCTCTTTATGCGCACGCGCATCATCGACCGCCAGCAACAGTTGCTCCAGGCCGAGTACGCCGCGCTCCGAACCTTCTTCACGCTGGATGGCGCGACGCAGTTCCGGCGCGCTGATGGCTGCCGTACCGAGTTTGCCGACCACGATACCCGCCGCCAGGTTGGCCAGGGCCACCGCGTGGGGCAGTTCTTCACCAGCGGCAATGGCGGCCGCCAAGGTGGAAATCACCGTGTCGCCGGCACCGGTCACATCGAACACTTCACGGGCACGGGCCGGCAGGTGCAGCGCCGGATGATCCGGACGCAACAGGGTCATGCCGTGTTCGCCGCGGGTGACCAGCAATGCGCCAAGGTCAAGGTCGTGCATCAGCTGCGCGCCCTTGCTCACCAGTTCGTGCTCATCGGCGCAACCGCCGACGATGGTTTCGAATTCGCTGAGGTTCGGGGTGATCAGGCTTGCACCACGGTAGATCGAGAAATCCTTGCCCTTGGGATCGGCCAGCACCGGAATGCCACGGGCACGTGCCGCCTGGATCAGCACCTGATGGTTTCTCAGCGCGCCTTTGCCGTAGTCGGACAGCACCAGCACTTTGATGCCTTCGAGCAATTCGTCGACTTGCTCGCCCAACGCCAACGCGTCGGTGGCGAACGGTTCTTCGAAGTCGATACGCAGCAGTTGCTGGTGACGGCTCATGACCCGCAGCTTGACGATGGTCGGTTGGTGCGCAATGCGCTGGAACAACGCCCGCACGCCAGCGCCCTTGAGGCTATTGGCCAGACTGTCGGCGGCTTCATCGTCGCCGGTCACGCCGACCAGCGAGGCCGGGGCGCCGAGGGCGGCAATGTTCAACGCAACGTTGGCGGCACCGCCCGGGCGGTCCTCGATTTGCTCGACCTTGACTACCGGTACCGGCGCCTCAGGGGAAATCCGTGAGGTACCGCCATGCCAGTAACGGTCGAGCATGACATCGCCGACCACCAAGACAGGGGCTTGATCGAATCGCGGCATGGACAACTTCATGGAGCAACCCACATACAAAATGAACAGGGGCGCGATATTAACACAGGGTTGGCGTGGGCTTGCGCATGGCATTAATGAGAGGATTTTTTGCGGCCGCCACCCCTCGGTGGCGGCCAGCGGGGGTCAGGCGATACCCGCAGTAACCGGCTCGTCCAGGCCCATAGCATGCAGGCGGGAGTAGTAGCCGTTTTGCGCCAGCAGTTGAGCGTGGGTGCCGCGCTCGACGATTTCGCCATGATCCATGACCAGGATCAGGTCGGCTTTCTCGATGGTCGACAACCGGTGAGCAATCACCAGTGTGGTGCGACCTTTCATGACCTGATCCAGTGCCGCCTGAATGTGCCGCTCTGACTCGGTATCGAGTGCCGACGTTGCCTCGTCGAGAATCAGTAACGGTGCGTTCTTCAACAAGGCCCGGGCAATCGCCAGGCGCTGACGCTGACCACCGGACAGCAACACGCCGTTTTCGCCGACCTGGGTGTCCAGGCCTTGCGGCATCTCCGAGATGAAGTCCATCGCGTAAGCATCCTTGGCAGCCTTTTCAATGTCGGCACGTGGTGCGCCGGCCAGGTCACCGTAAGCGATGTTGTTGGCGATGGTGTCGTTGAACAGGGTCACATGCTGCGTCACCTGCGCCACGTGTCGACGCAGATTGCGCAGACGATAGTCTTCGACTTCCACGTCATCGAGCATGATTTCGCCGGTTTCGTGGTGATAGAAACGCGGAATCAGGCTGGCCAGAGTCGACTTGCCACTACCCGAGCGACCGACCAGGGCAATCATTTGCCCCGGTGCCGCCGTGAAGCTGATGTTCTTCAGCACTTCACGCTCGGTCCCTGGATAGGTGAAGCTCAGGTTGCGCACTTCCAGGTGGCCGCTGACGCGATCACGCTCGACGGTACCCTGGTCAATCTCGGGCTCGACGTCCAGTTGCTCGAAAATGCTCTCGGCACCGGCAACGCCTTTCTGAATTGTCGAGCTGACTTCCGACAGCTGCCGAATCGGCTTGGGCAGCAGGCCCGCCGCGGTGATGTAGGCCACCAGGTCACCGGCGGTGGCATCGCCGCGCAGGAACAGCACCAGGAACATCAGCACCGCCATGGCGGTGTAGATCACCAATTGCAGCATGGGCGTGTAGACCGCACCGGTCTTGGTCATGCGCAGTTGCTTGTCGGTGTTGCCCTGGCTGGCTTCGGCGAAACGACGTTCTTCATAGCTCTCGCCACCGAAGCTGCGCACCACGCGATAGCCCTGAATGGTTTCGGAGGCCACGTGAGTCACGTCGCCCATCGCCACCTGGATTTTCTTGCTCTGCTTGCGGAATTTTTTGCTGGTGCTGCTCACCATAATCGCGATGATTGGCAGGATCGCCAGCATCACCAGGGTCAGTTTCCAGTTCATCCACAACAGGTAAGCAAACAGGAACACCACGGTCAGGCCTTCACGAATGACCACTTTGATGGCGTCCGTGGCAGCACCGGTGACCATGGTCACGTTGAAGGTGATGCGCGAAATCAGGTGCCCGGAGTTATGGGTGTCGAAATAACGGTTGGGCAATACCAGCAACTTGTTGAACAGCTCGACACGCAAGTCGTGGACCAGCCCCAACGACACTTTGGCCAGGTAATAGTTACCCAGGAACGATCCCAGGCCTTGCCAGGCGGCGATCAGGATGATCAGCAGCGGCACGGCCATCAGCAACTGCAAGTCTTTCAGGTAGGGAACAGTCGGGAAGAGCACCGCTTCAGGGTTGCTCAGACCATCGACAAAATATTTGAGAATCCCTGCGAGCATGGGCTGCGTCGAGGCAAAAATCACAAAGCCGACGATACTGATGGCAAACATGCCCCAGTACGGGCGCACATACGACAGCAGGCGCAGGTAAATCTTCAAGCTCGACGGCGCAGGCGAATCAGGGCTGGTCATGAGAACCCGTTGTATGAGAAAAGAGCCCGCGAGTGTAACACAGGCCATTTTAGTCGCTGAGCTGCGGTAACATGGCTGGCTATCCATGCCTCACGGCGCCCAACCCGGAGTATTGATGCAAGCGCTTGATCACACCCGATATCTCGCCCTGCGCGAGGGAGCACAAGTCCTTGAAGCGGATGGTTCGGGGGACAAGGTTCTGCGGTTGACGGACGGTTCAATACTCAAACTGTTTCGCCGCAAACGCCTGCTGACGTCGGCCGCGTGGTACCCGTACGCCAAACGCTTTGCCGACAACTGCGATGCGTTGCGTGAACGGCACATCCCCTGCCCGTCGATTCGTCAGGTTTACCGTATTGCGAGTATCGAGCGCGATGCCGTGCACTACGATCCACTGCCGGGCCAGACCCTGCGTCAGCTGCTGGACATTGAGGGCGATGCCGATCCGTTGCGCGGCCAATTGGGGGTCTTCATGGCCACTTTGCATGAGCGGGGGATTTATTTTCGCTCGGCGCACCTGGGCAACATCGTGCTCACACCCGAGCATCAGCTGGGCCTGATCGACATCGCCGACATGCGGGTGTATCGACGTCCGCTGCGCAAGACTCTGCGGCTGCGCAACTTCAAGCATATGGTGCGCTACCCGCAAGATCGGCAATGGTTGCTCGACGATCGCGGCGAAGTCTTCATGCACAATTATGGCCAGACCCAGAGCATCTGCTCCCCGGAGGAGCTGAGCGTCGCCCTGCAAAAATGATCTGAGCGCCTTCGCCTCCGGGGAGGAAGCGAAGGCCAGGCATTACACCAGCGCGGGTTGTCGCGCCTTCAGCACGCGAGACAGGATCATCGCTGCGGGCAGCAGTACCAGTGGCCACAACTCGTCAGGGTTACCAATCAGCAAACTGCCATCGAAGTTCAGCATCACCAGCGCACACGCCAGGTACATACCCCACACGTCGCGCAGACGCCAGGCCTGCCAAAGGGAGGCGGCCATCAGCGCTACGAACAACGCCAGAGCGACTCCGCCGCTGTACAGCCCCAGTGCTACGAAAATGTTGTGCGGATGCTGAATCGGCATCCAACCATCGAGTACCTGGGTGGTGTGGAAGTTGATGCCACAGCCCAATGCCCAGCCGCAGTGGCGCCACTCGCCGACCATGATATGGAAAATCTCGATGCGATATGAATCACCTCGGTTCCAGAGGGACTGGTACCAGGCTTCGTTGTGCACCACCAGGAACAGCAGGCCTAAAACGATTGCGCAAATTGCCACCGCACCGCCTACCAGCCGCGGCTTGTGGTAAATGCCGTAAAGCACCCAGAGACTAAACAGGAACACAGCCCCCACAAACGCAGTACGCGTCTGCAGGACGAAGGCTACCGCGAACACTGACAAAACGATGGCCAGGCCAGCTTCGATGTACTTTCGGTCCCTGAGCCAGATTGGCAGCGCCAGCGCCAACGCACAGAACAGCCAAATGCTGGCGTAGATGACGTTCTCCAGGCGCGCCGGAAGCAGCGCCACCCGGCCGCCGACGGCGAACTCACCGGTGGCCCAACCGTAGAGCGCGCTGCCGAAAATGTACAACGTCAGAATCCAGAACTGAGCGCGAACAAACGCCGCACTGCGGAAGAACTGCGGATCGGTGAAGGCGCCGGCCACCATGACGAACATCAGTACATAGAAGACGTGTTTGTAGAACTGCATCTGCCCTGCAATCGTCGCAGGCACCAGAAACCATAGAATGAACGCCAGCCAACCCCACGCCAGCGGCTCCTTGAGCAAGCCCGCACCGCGTTCCTTGATCAGGAAGATCAGGCCCGGCAATACCATCAAGGCGTAGAACAGGTTGTTGGTCCACTTCGACGACCAGCCCACCACAAAGCTCAAAAGGAACAAACAGAGCGCCGTTCCGAAATACACCATTGTGTTCTTTCCTGGCCTCATGCCGCTAAATTCCATGTAGCACCCAACCTATTGCCAGACCCAAGATAAGAGCTGCGATCAGCTTCAGCCGATCGAGACGTTTACGCCGTAATTTGTTCTCCCGCTCCTTCGGGACCACCACATGCTCACCGAAACCGGTGTGTAATACCGCGTCATTTTCCAGAATCAACGCGTAGCGGTTTTCGCCAGCATACAGACGCGACAGGTCTTTCTCCCCGGAAAATCCGGAATACGGTGCATGCATCAAGTAATCCGCGCGACGGCGCAGCCCTGGATTAAAGGAAAAACCTTGCCACTCGGCTTTTTGCGAGCCCAGTACGTAGAAAGGAATGCCATGGCTGACTTTGCGCTCGTTCAGGAACACGTAAGGGCTGTGAACCATCAGGTCATGATTGAAGCTGCGCAGCCACACTTGCAGTGCCTGCGGATCTTCCTCCAGCAGGCATTGGGACTCTTCGATGAACCCTTCGCGGTAGAAGTCCCAGTCGTCTTCACAGTGGAAAATCCACGATGTCTGAACCTGAGCATAAGCGGCATCGATGGACCGCAACTGCCCCAGGCGTGGCTTGTTGATGAAGAACTGGGTATGCGCCCTCCAGTGCTCCGGAATACAGGCCTCTACGGCGCTGTCGCCGGAGTCCTCTGTAATGAACACCTTACGGATGGGAGCCGTGTTGAACCGGTCGAACGTCTCGAGGGTACGCTTCAACAGATCGAAGCGACCGCAACTAGTGATTACAACCGAAATGTCGCTAGTCTCGCTGAACAGCATTTATTTGCACCGCACCATAGGTTGTTTAATTGCCCGGCTTCACAGCCCCAGCGACAAGCGTAATTTTTCTTTCCAGCCTAGCGGGACATGCTCGCGCAGCGGCGCACGCAGGGCGTCGACAATCGCATGCCCTACAGCCCGGAACGTGTAACGCTGCTCTACCAAAGCCTGTCCGGCCAATGAAATGGTCTCGGTCAGCTGGGGGGACTCGCGCAACACCGCCAGTTTTTCCCTGAGTTCGTCGCGGGTTCGATAGAGCACGATGTTGTGCATATCGACAAACCCCAGCGCGCGATTCTCGGCTTCCCCTTGATCGTAAGCAAACAGCACACAACCACAGGCCATGGCCTCGAAATTCTTGATCATGTATTCGCCCATGCCGACGTCGGCACTCACGAAGTAACGGATCCGGCTCAACGTCTCGCAGTATTCTTCACCCGACTTGGTGCGGGTGATCAGCAGGTTTTCCACTTCGGCCACGGACTCGAGCATGGCCTTGCGTCCGGCATACGCCACGCTGTTGAGACTGCCGACAAAACCCAGCTCGATATCCCGTTCACGCTGGCAGTTTTGCAACAGTGCCTGATCGTAGCCCTTGGGCACGAAATGCGCGTCAAACCCTTCCTCGCGCAAGCGCTGGCTGACCATGAAGCCCGAGCTGATCACCCGCGCCCAAGGCAGCTTGCGGTAATGGGCGCTGAACTTGCCGGTGTACTTGCACGGGATGTAGTTCTGGTACGCATCGTGTTCCAGAATAACCAGATTGGGCAGGGTTTGTATGAACCTCACCTGTCTGATTTCTTTTTTGAAGCGCAGGAAAAAAACAATCCGGTCGTAGCGGGTCACATCGACATGCTTGCGAAAATATCCACGCAAGTCGTCCTGCTCCGCGCTGGTCAGCTCACGCTTGTCGCAGTCGCAGTGCTCGGCGATACCGTCATACAGTCGATCGAGGATCGCTCGCTGCTCTTTCTGCACCAGAAACAGAACTTTCAATTGGTCTCTCTCTTTCCAGACAGCTCTTGGACCCAGAATAATTCGTGGCGTCGCACCGCTTTACGGAAGAACTCGTTTTCGCCGAAAGCCGGCCAGCGTCGGGCCGCCAGACAGCGTTGTATCGCCCGGCGAAGTAGACGCTTGAGGGGAAGTCGGGGCTGAAGGTCGTGCATCATGCCCAACGACATAGCCTTGTGCCACTGCTTTTCAGCCGACAAACAAAGCGCCCAGGGCCGCAACGGTTCGTGATCATTGATCTGTGGCGGCAGTGTTACACCGGTACCGGCATCACCCATTGGCCAGCGATCGTTGTCGTGTAGATGATTGGCGTAATGCAACAAGGTTTCGGGCTGCCAGGCTGTACCGTTCAGTGCCTGCATCACCGCTTGCTGTGAGCATAGATGGTCTGGGTGCGGGTCGAAACGCGGATGTGGCAAAACGATGACCTGAGGCTGGATACGCTCGATCAACTCACTCAGGTCGGCCAGCAAATTGTTCCAGGATGGTATGCCATCGACGTCACTGCCCAGGGCAAACGGATTGAACCGTCGAAAGTATCGGGTATCCCCCAGTTGTGCCTCACGGGATACCACGGCCTCGGTCGGCGTGCTTTGCATGGCGGGCAATTGCAGGCAGAAATACCCCAACTGTATGCAGCGCTCCTGAGGTACACCGCCCCACAGCGGCACACTGAGACTGTCCCAGGCGCGAAGCGAGCCTTTCAACCGAGACGCTTCGACACCATTGAGCCCCATCTGCTGATAGTGCCCGGCCTCTATTTCACCGGCGGTCAGGGTCACAATCCAGCTTTGACTGGCGCTGCTGTACAAACCGAATGCGGCCAACTCGGCATCGTCGGCATGGGGCGCGATCACCATCACCCGTTGACGGCTGTAATCCGGATGCTCGAACACCCTGAGCACCGGCTCACCCAGCAGTCGGCAGAATCGCCCGCGCAGGCGTAACTCACCTTGCGACAGAACGTGTGCCTGACCACTGAGGTTGAGGTAACGCAGGCCGTTCACACCACGCTCGAACGTTTGCCGGTCCGGGTGATCCCCCCCCGACAACTCGACCACGGGATCGATGAAGCGGCCCAGCCAAGTGCTTTTTATCCGCAGCGCCAAGACTAGCGTGGCGTCGTCGACCAGCATGACACCGTCGTCCAGGCGCAAACGCTCACCGTCAAGATGAACCTTGGGCTGCTGGGTGTACGGTGGAAAGCTGTACTGATAATCGTCTTTGGGCGAATAAAACAAATGGTCGGCAAACCATGCCTCGTGGGCAATCCAGCCCAGAAACGCGAGCACCAACGGCAGCCACCAGCTCACCAGCACACCCATGGCAATCAATAGCACCAGCGCGATGAGCAGACCGATGCGTTTGTTGCGCCGATGGCGCTTGAGCAATTGCTGTTTGCGGTTCATGGGCTGACTCATACGGTGAACACCGGCACAGGATTGCACCAGCGATCCTTGTATTCACGGTCGGCGCGGCCGAAAGAAAAGCGCAAGGGTTTGTCCAACGCCCGGGCATGCTCCCAGGCGCTTTGCGTATTGAGAAAACTCAGCACGCTGCCCGGACTGAATTCGCGGGTTTCGGGATCGACGCCGCCATTGATGTACTCGACGCTGATCCACTGCGGTGTCTCGACACGGTAGACCAATTGAATCGCTATTGGCGCATCGTTGAGGAAAATCACCGAACCGATCAGCAAATCACGCAGCAACTCGATGACCTCAGCCATGCGCTCGGCCCCCGTCGCCGGGAAACCCCAGCGACGCTGGAACAAGTCGCAATAGATCGTCGCCAGTTCACTGCTGGAAAACTCGGCGACCGGCCGAACCACTCCGCCCGCTTCTTCCAGCAATCGCAATTCACGGCGCTGGTTGTAGCGAAACTTCTTCGACAGTTCTTCGGGAGTGCGGGCCATCGCCAACTGTTCAGCCTGCAACTTGATGCCGGTGAAGCGGCCTTCATTCAGCGCCGACAGGTAGCGTCCACGATGACGCAGCGGCGCTTGTGCATCGGCTGCGGCCGGCAGGATGAACTCGGCATTACCGAGGTCGAACAAGCCTTTTTTACCGCAGCGTTTGAGTACGTCCTTGGACAAGGCGAGGTCGCGGCCCCAGGTCGGGATCGCGGCTTTGACTTCACCGTTTTGCTCCCAGGCCAGGTAGCGCACAGGAATGTCGGCCAACTGCGAAAGCCGCTCGACCACCATGGGATGAGTGGCGACGCTGCCGCCATATCGTTGCCAGGCCTGGGCATATGTCGAGGCGTCGACTACCGCCCAGCCACGTTCGCGCCAGCCTTGAAATCGGTTGAGCATCAGCCCCTCGGCGCCAGTTCGGTAACGTGCGGCAAACGCCAGAAGGCATCGCGTACCGCGCGGTCGGAGAAGCGCTCACGCAAGCGATCGAGCATCAGCTCGGCGCACTGGTGACGCTGCTGCTCGTCCATCGCGGCCAGATGTTGCAGCCCTTGAGCCAAGTGTTCGGCATCGCCCAGCGGGAACAGAATACCGACACCCTCGACCACTTCCTTCGCCCCGCCACACGCCGTGGCGAGCAAGGGCACGCCGGCAGCCATGGCTTCCAGCAGCACCATGCCGAACGGTTCGTGATCGGAACTCAGGGCGAACACATCGAAGGCACGGAAATAACGCCGGGCTTCAGGCACCTGCCCGAGAAACAGCACGCGGTCGCCGATACCCAACTCACGGGCCAGGGCCTTGAGGTCCTGTTCCAGTCGACCGGCACCGAGAATCACCAATTGACTGCTGGCCGGCAAACCCGGCAACGCCGCAGCAAAACCGTGCAGCAGCGTGGTCTGATCCTTGTCCGGATGCAGCCGTCCGACATTGCCGACAACCCAGGCGTCCGGCGCCAGGCCGAGGGTTTCCCGGGCCTCGCGAACCGACACCTGGCTGTCCTGCAAGGTCTGCACATCGATACGGTTATAGAGCGTCTGAATCCGCGCCGTCGGCCACTTCGGCAGGCAATGGCGCATGTCGTCGCGCACGGCATCGGAAACCCCGAGCAGGCTCAGGCGCTTGCGGAAAATATTGGCGAAGAGTTTGCGCGTGCCGCGCTTGTAATCGTCAAACGCGTGATGCACGCCAATCACCGGCAACGACGTGCCGAGCAAGGCGATATAAATAGGCTTGAAACGGTGGGCGATGCAAAAACTGAAATTGCGCGAGGCAGCGATCTTGCGCAGATCGCTGATGGCGCCCAGCTTCAGGCCACGAATGGCCTTGGAGCTGTATTCCATGAACAGCACTTCATCGCAAGCGCAGCCCGCGGCAACTTCGGCATCGGCAGCCCCGGTCAGAAACACCGTGGTCACCCGATAACCGGTCCCCGCGAACAGGCTGGCGTACTGCCGGGCGCAGTCCAGAAACGGCCCGTCATAGCCGTGACAGAACTGCAACACATGGCGTTCAGCCGAGCGTGTCATATGCGTCCGCGCCCTCTTTGACCACCAGGATGTCTTCCATGATCAGATACTGTAGATCGGAACCGAAGAACATGTTCAGGGCGTCCGTTGGCGAGCAGATCATCGGTTCGCCACGACGGTTGAGCGAGGTATTCAGCGACACGCCGTTGCCGGTCAGTACTTCCAGCGCCTTCATCATGTCGTAGTAACGCGGGTTGTATTCGCGCTTGAGCACCTGGGCCCGGGACGTACCGTCTTCGTGGACGACTTCCGGTACGCGGGTTTTCCACTCTTCTGCCACTTCGAAGGTGAAGGTCATGAACGGCGCCGGGTGGTCGACCTTGATCATCTGCGGGGCCACGGTGTCGAGCATCGACGGGCAGAAAGGCCTCCAGCGCTCGCGGAACTTGATCTGGTGGTTGATGCGGTCAGCCACGCCAGTCGCACTCGGGCAACCAATGATCGAACGACCGCCCAAGGCGCGCGGACCGAACTCCATGCGGCCCTGGAACCAGGCTACCGGGTTGCCATCGACCATGATTTTGGCGATGTTTTCCGGCATGTTCTCAAGCTTGCGCCAGACCGGCTTGCTCGGGTGACGGGCACACGCGGCGAGCACGTCTTCGTTGGTGTACGACGGGCCGAGGTAGACGTGTTCCATCTTCTCGACCGGCACACCACGGGCGTGGGACACATAGGCCGCCGCGCCGACCGCGGTGCCGGCATCGCCGGACGCTGGCTGCACGAACAGCTCTTTAACATCATCGCGGGCGATGATTTTCTGGTTCAGCTTGACGTTCAACGCACAGCCGCCGGCGAAGGCCAGCTTGCCGGTTTCCTTGAGCACGTCGCCCAGGTAATGGTCGATCATCTGCAGCGAGATCTTTTCGAACAGCGCTTGCATGCTCGCGGCGTAATGGATGTACGGCTCGTCGGCGATGTCGCCTTCGCGCTTCGGCCCCAGCCACTCGATCAGCTTCGGCGAGAAGTAGAAACCTTTGCCTTTCTCTTTATAACGACGCAGGCCAATGACGTTGGCGTAGTCAGTGTTGATCACCAGCTCGCCGTTCTCGAACGAAGCCAGGCGCGAGAAATCGTATTTGCTGGCGTCGCCATACGGCGCCATGCCCATGACCTTGAACTCACCGTCGAGCATCTCGAAACCGAGGAACTCGGTGATCGCGCCGTACAGGCCGCCGAGGGAGTCCGGATCGAAGAATTCCTTGATCTTGTGGATCTTGCCGTTTTCGCCGTAACCGAAAAAGGTCGTGGCGTACTCACCCTTGCCATCGATCCCCAGGATCGCGGTTTTCTCTTTGAAACCGGAGCAGTGATAAGCGCTAGAGGCGTGAGCCAGGTGATGCTCGACCGGCTCGATCTTGATTTTCTTCGGATCGAAACCCAATTGCTCGAGGCACCAGACAATCTTGTTGCGATAGCGCTTGTAGCGACGGTTGCCCATCAGGATTGCGTCGAGCGCGCGGTCCGGGGCGTACCAGTAACGTTTGGCGTAATGCCAGCGAGCCTTGCCGAACAGGCTGATCGGCGCGAACGGGATCGCTACCACATCAACGTCGGATGGCTTGATGCCGGCCTGCTCGAGGCAGAACTTCGCCGACTCGTAGGGCATGCGGTTCTTTGCATGTTTATCGCGCACAAAGCGCTCTTCCTCAGCCGCCGCGACCAGCTTGCCGTCGATGTACAACGCTGCGGAAGGATCATGGCTAAGGGCGCCGGACAGGCCAAGAATCGTCAATGCCACAGGGGTCTAGCCTCTTTAGTCTGCATGCAGGCGCAAAGCGCCTCAAAGATTAATGTGCCCTCGCAAAGGGCGAGTGGCAGCTAAAGGGCGGGATTATAGCTTAAAAGCGACGGCAAGCCTCTAGCGGGAAGTGGCAAGCTGGCGCGTTGACAGATGACGGACCTCGACATAGACTCCTGCGCAAATGGACTGGGGGATCCCGGTCGGCGTTGCGGCCTCGGTGAGTTTCACCGGGGCTTTTCGCTTTCTGAGAGAGGGAAAATTTTTAACCCCCAATTCTCGAAACCCTCTCCCACATTGTTACGCCCACCACTGCAGTAGAACTTGCGCTTGAGCACGTCAAAGGCACGATTTTCTTGCCCCGACCGCAAAACGCTCATACCAATGGGTCTTGCAACAAGATCCGCTAGCTGTAACCCCGTGGAATTCACTTGTTTGGTTGCAAAGACGATGTCGAACGGCAGTTGTATGCCCAATCTGTTCGCGCCATCGCACATGCGACGAAACTCCAGTTCAAGCTCATTATCCTCACGTTTCCCTCGACGCTCGAAAATCACATGAGTTAAAACGCTCTGTTGATTCTTTTCCTGCAAATACTCATAAAGCGTTTCAAGGCAGAATCCGAGCGCGAGGTGATAAGGATTGTGGACAGGACCTTGCTTTTCGCGAAGAGCGGCTTTGTCGATAACGCAGCTGATCAGGACGAAATTGCTGGCCTCAATGATTCCCGTCAACTCATCGAGAAAGGCATGTTTGTGTTGCCTTGATGTGAAAAGACTGGAGAACGCGCCCTTTTCTTTTCGAATTTCCAATTCATGCAGACCGATCAGGTCATGACCCATATGATTAAATTTGAACTTCTGAAGGGCAGGAATTACCTTTTCGCAATAATGCCTTTTATGAAACACACAAAATGCCAGCACAAACATTGGATAGTTTGGATCTAATGTTTGCATCCCATGATCGCCGCTCTCATCCACATAGATTATGAAATCGCTGTACCTTCCGGACGGAGGTAAGAGCTTTTCCGTCTCAACATTAGTTTCAGCTTCGCTTTCGTTTTCAAAAAGCAAAAACTGTTGAGAGGGCAAAATCGGGGTCGACACGAGCTATTCACCTTTTGTTCTTCGAGCCAAGTGCGTCAGGTGTAGCACTGACACGCCGGAATACAAAAGCGTTACCCGCGGCCTGCTCGCCAATAGATGCTGAGATTGCCGTCGGTAGCCTGGCGGTAAACCGTATAGGGCAGGAGGACGGTATCGAAAACACCCGACAGGGTGAAATCCACCAATACGAACGGCAAAAGAATACCCGTGGGATCAGGCGCTGCGTTCAATACGCAAAAGTCGTAGGCCAGGCCGCTGTAGATGCGCGGGATGGATTGACAGTAGGTCTTTTGCTTTCTAAGACTACGAGCCGCGTCTTCGTCATCCTGCAGCACCGTAACAGCGGTTCCGCAGCCTGATAAAACCAGTGCGAAAGCGCTCAGTAACACCGTCGTTTTTATTGTCAAAATCTGCCCTCCGTGAACGTCAGGCAAACTAGCATCGCGGCTATTCAGGGCACAGTTCACGGCATCTGCGGATCATGTAGGACGATTCATAAAAACCTGTCCCCTTTTGACATTCACAGCTTTTTCGCTGGATGTACCGGCCTCTTCGCGAGCAAGCCCGCTCCCACAGGGGATCTTCGGCGTTACATAGATCCAGTGTGGGAGCGGGCTTGCTCGCGAAGGGATTCAGGCAGCGCTAGAGATATCCTTGGGCAAACGCTGATCAATGACCTGATACAGCGCGCTGCTCTCAGGCCAGTTACGCATGAACCTTGCCCGATCCCGCGCATACGCCGGGGCGAAGCTGCTGAGCGAGGCATGCTGACACATCGAATCGAGATCGATCAGCGCCCAGCGATCGTCCTGCCAGAACAGGTTATGCCCCTTGAAATCCCCGTGACTGATCCGCTCGCCAATCAGCTCGGCAAACAAATGATCCAGCGCCAGCAATTCGGCTTCCGGTGCCTCACCGCTTTCGACATAAGGCGCAAAGCGCTCGATGATGTCCGGCCCCGGTAAATACTCGGTCACCAGATAAGCCCGACTGCGCAACCAGAGAAAACGCTTCTCCAGCAACGCCAATGGCTTGGGCGTGGCGATGCCGAGAAATGCCAGGCGATTGCCTTCGCGCCAGGAGTGCCAGGCACGGCTCGGGCGCCAGAAGCGTTTGAGCCAGTGGGCAAAACCTTTGATGTTGTAGCGCTTGATCACCAGCGCACGACCCGCCACCTCGACCTTGCCGACGCTCGCCGCGCCGCCGGTCTTGTATAGATGGCCCTGATCGAGCAGCGCATCGGCCTGCGCCAGCACCGGCAGCATCGCCGCCTCTTCCTCGCGGCGAATCGCCCGTAAGCCGAACGCTCCACGCTGGACACTGAACAGCGTGCATTCGCGGCCAATCTTGATCAGGTAGTCCTTGAGACGCCAGTTGCGAACCTTGCTGATCTGCTTCTGCAGCGCTTCCATCGGCAAGGCATGTTCGCCGTTGCTCAGCAGGTAATACACCAGCAATTCTTCGGTGTAGGGCTCCAGCGACTTGGGCAACTGGGCGAAAAACACCCCGAGGTTTTCCAGGACTTTCTGCCGCGACAGCGGTTGGCCAGGTGTTTCGGAGCAGACGCCGCCGCCATCGATCAAATACAACCGGCCGCGCTGGCGCAAGAGGTTGTCCAGGTGCAGGTCTTCCTGCCAGAGCCCCTTGCGATGCATTTGGCCGATAGCGCCCAACGCCTCGGCCAGCACAGCCCCTTGCATATCCGCCAGCACCGGCAAATGCTCGACCTGTTTCCAGGTTTCACCGAGGCTTTCGGCGCCCTCGATGAACTCGAACAGCAGCCAGCCGCCCTCGCCGTCCTTCAGGCCATCAGCCAGCAACAATGGCGTGGTCAACCCCTGAGCCGCCAGCAACCGCACGCCGTCCAGCTCACGCTGGAAATGCCGCGCTGCCTTGCTGCCGACCAGCAACTTGGCCAGCACCGGCCGGCCACGCCAGACGCCGGCACCGACATAACGCTGTCCCGGCAACACTCGCAACAGACTTAGCAACTGCAACTCGGCAGGGCCGGCGGCATCAGCCAATGGAATGTTCAGCGGCAGGCTCGGGCTGCGTCCTGCGTTTTTCAGTTCAGACAAACGCATCAGCGCGTCTCCTTATGAGTGCGACGCGCGGTCAGCCGTGCAAACCAGCTGTCGATCAGCGAACTGTCTTGCGATTGATCCAGATAGGCAGCCAGCAGCTCGCGCAACTGCGCTTCGCTCCACTCAGGCGACCGACGCAGCAGCGGCTCCAGGTCTTTGGCCCGATCACGCAGACCAAACAGCAACGGCCGGGTCTTTTCCAGGTCGATCAGTTGGGCCAGGTAACCGTCACCGGTGGCCTGGAGAAAAATGTGCTTGGGGTAGAAACAACCGTGAACCTGACGCGCGCCGTGCAGGCGACGAGCCAATTGCCCACAGGCCTTCAGAATGGCCGAATGCTGCGCCGAACTCAGGTCCGACCAGCGTTGCAACAGTGAATCCAGATCATCCCAACCGTCCAGGGCACGGGTCAGCAGAATCGCCCGGACTTCGCCGTCGACTTTGCGCTCACCGAAAAACGCCGCTTTCAACGCTGGAATACCGAGCTTTTCATAGCGACTGATATTGCGAAATTCACGGGCAAAGCTCGGCTCACCAAAGGGCGCATGCAAGGTGCGCATCTGGTAGTTGTTCTGGCGTTTGAGGTAGTAGCCATGACCTTCCAGATCCAGCCGAAACACGCTACTCCAGCCACCGCGACCGGTGTTGGGCTCATCCACAGCGTCGAGCTGCTTGGCCCAGAGTGCGTCGAAGGTGCCGAGGCCGTGACGCTCAAGCAGCGCACGGTCTTCGGCCGCCAGAAAATCAGTCATTCGCGCCCCTCGAAAAATCTCACCACGTGCCGAATCCGTTTTTTGTCGGCGGCATTCAGCCGATCAGACTGGCGGTATTGCAGGTAAAAGCGCAGGCGCTGGGTCGCCGACAAGTGATACTTGGCGACCTTGTCCAGACAGGCCAGGTCCTTGGTGATCCGGTACTTGAGCCAAAAGCCGCGCCAGAAATCGCCATTGGGGCAGTCGATCAAAAACAGCCGGGGCTCATCGTCGATCAGCAGGTTGCGCCACTTCAAATCGTTATGGGTGAAGCGGTGGTCGTGCATGGTCCGGGTATAACCCGCCAGCTGCCGGCTGACAGTGTCCACCCAGGCGCGATCCGCCAGTTTCGGATCATGCCGCTCGGCCAGGGCCGACAAGTCTTCGGTATGCGGCAGCTCGCGGGTGATCATTGCCCCGCGATCGTACGCCGCACCGCGACGTTCCAGGCCCCAGGCCACCACTTCGGCGGTAGGAATGCCCCACTTGGCGAAGCGCTTGAGGTTCTGCCACTCGGCTTTCACCCGAGGCTTGCCCAGGTAACGGCGCAGACCCTTGCCCGCACCCACATAGCGTTTGACGTAATAGTTGACGCCATTGCGCTGAACGCGAATGACCTCGGACAACAGGTCGCGCGTCAGGCGCTCGCCCTGAAGCGCAAACACAGCTTCAAGACTGCCGAAATCTTCTGCCAGATCGCTGTACTCAGGCTCCAGTGTCCAACCCGCCATCAGAGCGCATCCCCGTATCGCTGTTTACGGTCGTAGAGTTTGTTGGCCTTGCCTTCGAGCCAGGCGAGCAACCCGGCTTCTTCACCCAGGATCTGGCGCAGGGGCTGCTGGAAATACCCCTTGAGGAAACGCAGTTTGTCGCGACGGGTCAGGCCAATGTCCAGCGCCGAAAAATACAGTGCCGCCAGGTCCTTGTTGCGCCAGCGCCGGGTAATCGTCGGACGGGTCTGCGCGCGGTGCAGGTCGATCACCGAGAGCCTGAAATCGTCGGCCGTCACCGGTTTGTCGGTGTGCAGCAGAAAGTGGCAGATGTAGCAGTCGCGATGGTTGACCCCGGCGCGGTGCATCATGCCGGTCATGCGCGCGACCTCCGCGATCAGCGCGCGCTTGAGTTTTGGCTCGGGCGGGTGCTTGACCCAGTCGATGCTGAAATCTTCAAGGCTGACAGTGGGCGCCAGTTCTTCGGTGACGATGAACGAATGCTGGTCCGCCGGGTTGCTGCCCTTCTCGCCGTAAGCCACGGCGGTCATGGTCGGCACGCCGACTTCTTGCAGGCGCTGGATAGCCTTCCATTCCTGGCCGGCACCGAGCACCGGCAGCTTGGCGGTGAGCAGGTTCTTGAAGATCTCGCCCCAGCCAATGCCACGGTGGATCTTTACGAAAAAGCCACTGCCATTGACTTCGGTACGCAGGGTCCGGCGCGCTTCAAGTTCGCGGTATACCTCGCCCTGGAGGTTCTCGACTTCGGCGAACGGGTCGCGTCCGGCCCAAAGGCTCTTGAACGGTTCAGCCAGCATCAACTTCATTAAGCGTGCTCCGCCAGAATCACATCGGCCGCGTGCTGCGGCATGCTGTAGAGGTCGGCCGTCTCGGCGAAGGCCAGACCATTGCGGCTCCAGGCCGCCCGTGCTTGAGCGTCGCTCAACATACCGGTCAGGTACTGGGTCAACTGCGCCTGATCGAAAGGCTCGTCCAGCACCAGACCGGCGTCGGCCTCGGCGATGTAATGGGCGTAACCACACACCGCACTCACCAGCACCGGCAACCCGGCCACCAGGGCTTCGAGCAACACAGTCCCGGTGTTTTCGTTGTACGCCGGGTGAATCAACAGATCGGCGCCGAGCAGAAAACGCGGGATGTCACTGCGGCCTTTAAGGAACGTCACGTTATCGCCGAGCCCCAGTGTGGCGCTCTGCATCTGGAATAATTTGGGGTCGTCCTGGCCAATTACAAACAGCCGGGTGCGTTTCTTCAGATCGTCGGGCAATGCGGCCAGCGCCTTGAGGCTGCGATCCACGCCCTTGGTCTTGAACCCGGAGCCGATTTGCACCAGCAGCAGCTCATCGTCTTTGAGGTTGAATTCGCGACGGAAGTCGGCACGGATCCCGGCGGCATTGGCTGGCGCGCGACGGTCCTGGGAAATGCCCGGCGGCAGCAAATGGAAGCGCTCAAGCGGTGTGTCGTAATGCTTGATGAACAGCGGCTGCTGGACTTCGGAAATCATCAGCACTTCGGTCTTGGCGTCCTTGGCGAACACGGCGCGCTCGTACTCGGCGAAGTGCCGGTAGCGACCCCAGCGACGGTACAGCGAGTTACGCAGGTTCTGTGCCTTGTCTTCGAAGCAGCCGTCGGCGGCGTAGTAGACGTCCAGACCCGGCATTTTGTTGAAGCCGATCAACCGGTCCACCGGACGCTTGGCCAGATCCGCTTCCATCCATTCGCTCAGTTTCTCGTTGCGTCGATGATTGAAGAACGCCTTGACCGGCGCCACCAACACTTCGAAACCCGGCGGAATGTCGCCCTCCCAGATCAGCGTGTAGACCCGAATCTGATGGCCGCGCTGCTGACATTCCAAAGCGATGCGCATGAAGTCGCGCTGCAAGCCCCCGAATGGAAAGTACTTGTACAAGACGAATGCCAATTGCATCAGCGCAGCTCCTCAGCCAGTAACAACGTGCTCAGTCGGGTCGCGACACGCTCGGGATTCAGACGCGTGAAGCACAGTGGCCACTCGCGTTTAAGGTCAAACTGACGGGCATCTTCGGCCGTCGGTTGATACGTACATTTCTTTTGCATGCACGGCGCGCAGGGGAAATCACTGGCCATGTGGATCTGCGATTTACCGTAGGCGCCGGTCAGGCCCGGGTTGGTCGGGCCGAACAGCGACAACGTCGGCACGTCCAGCGCCGCGGCGAGGTGACCGAGACCGGTGTCCACTGCGACGCAGGCTTGCGCGCCAGCCAGCACTTTGCCGACACCCGCCAGATTCAGCTTGGGCAGCACTTCGACGTGCCTCATGTCTTTGGCGATGCGCTCGGCCCGGGCTTTCTCGATCGGATTACCCCACGGCAGCTTCACCGCGACACCGAGATAGCCGACGCGCTCGGCCAACTCGCGCCAGTAGGCTTCAGGCCAGTGTTTGGTGTCCCACGTGGTGCCGTGCAGGAACACCACGTAAGGATTCTTGCGCGGCAATTCCACCAGTCGCTCGACGTTCAGGCCGTAATCGCCCAAGCCTTTTGGCAGGTCGTAACCCAGGGCCACGGCGAACAGCTGACGCACTCGCTCCACCGCGTGCTGCCCACGGGCCACGGCCAGACGCCGGGAATAGAAGCGTGCGGCAATCGGCTCGCGGGCCGAGTTTTTATCCAGCCCGGCCACCGGGGCTTTGGCGTATCGGGTCAGCAAGGCACTTTTGAGCAGGCCCTGGGCATCGATCACCAAATCATATTTGTTGGCGCGAACGCTTTGCTTGAAGCGCTTCCACTCGCCACTCTTGATGGTCTGCCAGATGTTTTTGCGCCAGCGACGGATCGCCACCGGAATCACCTTGCCCACGGCCGGGTGCCAGGTCGGGATTTCGGCGAAACCCTCTTCCACCACCCAGTCGAACTGGATGCCGGGGATCGCCCGTGCCGCGTCGGTCAGCGCCGGCAACGCGTGAATCACGTCGCCCAGCGAAGAAGTCTTGATCAGCAGTACCCGCAAACTATTTGACCTCGACCACAGTGCCTTGCAAACGCTGCAAGGCTTCGTTCACCGCTTGCGGCATGAGCTGGCGCAGGCAGTTGTAATGGCCGAAACGGCACGTGCGATCGAAGCAGGGGCTGCATTCGATGCCCAGGCGCACGATCTCGACGTGCTCGGCCAATGGCGGCGTGAAACCCGGCGACGTCGAGCCGTAAACCGCCACCAACGGGCGATTCAGCGCTGCGGCGACGTGCATCAGGCCGGAGTCGTTGGACACCACCGCGTCGGCGCAGGACATCAGGTCAATGGCTTCGGCCAGGGAGGTGCCACCGCTGAGGTTCACCGACTCCTCACGCAGCCCGGGAATCAGCCGCGAGCGGATGTCTTCGCCGACGGCGTGATCGTTTTTCGAACCGAACAACCAGACTTGCCAGCCTTCGCGGATCTTCGCTTCGGCAACCTTGGCATAGTGCTCGGACGGCCAGCGCTTGGCCTCGCCAAACTCGGCACCGGGGCACAGCACCAACACCGGGCGGTCGAGCGCCAGGCCGAACTTGGCCATTGCCGCTTCGCGAGTGACCGGGTCAATCTGCAGGCTCGGCCGTGGATAAGGTGTCGGCAGCTCGGCACCCGGCTCGTAAGCCAGGGCCATGAAGCGTTCGATCATCAGCGGGTAACGTTCTTTATCCAGCGTGCGCACGTCATTGAGCAGGCCGTAGCGCAATTCGCCACGCCAGCCAGTGCGTTTCGGGATGCCGGCGAAGAACGGCACCAATGCCGACTTCAGGGAATTGGGCAGCAGGATCGCCTGGTCGTACTGGCCGGCCAGGGATTTGCCGATGCGCCGACGCGTCGCCAGCTCCAAAGCACCGTGACCGAGCGGAAAGCTCAAGGCCTGGCGTACTTCGGGCATGCGCTCAAGAATCGGCCGGCTCCACTCGGGGGCCAGCACGTCGATTTCGCATTGCGGGTGGCGCTGTTTGAGACACTGAAACAGTGTCTGCGCCATCACCATGTCACCGACCCAACTGGGCCCAACGATCAGAATTTTCATGTGGTTTCCATAAACGAGCCGGGGAGGCATACGCCTCCCCGCCTCGAGAATCACTGCGGGAGCACGGCTGCTTGCGATGGGTCATCACCTTCAACATTATTGTCGACTGTCATTCCGCTATCGCGAGCAGGCTCGCCCCCACATTGGGATTTGGTGTACATCGATCTGCGAAACACTGCAGATCTACTGTGGGAGCGGGCTTGCTCGCGAAGGCGGAGTATCAGTCGCCATCATTGTTGAATTTAATGGCCCCTTCGCGAGCAAGCCCGCTCCCACATTTGAATCTTGTCGCTTCAACTTGCGTGTTTCAGCTTAGCCCCAGCTCGCGCCAGATCCGCACTACCTGCCGTCGTTCGTCCACGAACTGGTCACCCGGTATCACCCCGGCGTCCTTCTGCAAGGCCTGCCGGTGAGCGGCTGAACGGTAGGCTTTATAGGCCTCGCGCAACAGGCTGGCGTCTTCGGCGGGCATCAGCCCTTCCTCCTCCAGCCCTTCCAGAATGCGGATATTGTCCGTCCAGCGCAGCAATGGCGGATGCGATTCGGACCACGCCAGGGCCGCGTATTGCACCATAAATTCAATATCGACGATACCTCCGGCGTCCTGCTTGAGATCGAACGGCGCCGTGGCCTCGAAGGCATTTGCTCCGGTACCCGCCGCGGTGCTCTTGCTGCCAAGGTTATCGCGCATTTTGGCGCGCATCTCGCTGACCTCCTGGCGCAAGGTCGCCAGGTCCCGCGGCTTGCCCAATACCGCCGCGCGGACTTTCTCGAACGCCTGGCCGACGTCCGGGCTGCCCACCAGTACCCGCGCCCGCACCAGTGCCTGATGCTCCCAGGTCCAGGCTTCATTTTCCTGATACCGGGCAAACGCTCCGAGCGAACTCACCAGCAACCCCGACGCGCCGGACGGTCGCAGACGCATGTCCACTTCATACAGCTGACCGGAGTTGGTCTGGGCCGTGAGCAAGTGAATGATCCGCTGCCCCAGCCGAGTAAAGAATTGCGCGCCGTCGATAGGCTTCGGCCCGTCGGTTTCCGCCTGCGGGTCGCCATCGTGGATGAACACCAGGTCCAGGTCCGAACCATGCCCCAATTCCAGACCGCCGACTTTCCCATAACCGACAATGATGAAGCCGGGATCGCACAACGTACCGTCGGTACGCTGCGGCGTACCGTATTTGGCCACGGTCTGGCGCCAGGCCAGGGCCAGCACTTGTTCCAGGATCGCTTCGGCGAGCCAGGTCAGGTAATCACTGACCTTCATCAACGGCAGGCTGCCGGCGATTTCCGAAGCGGCGACACGCAAGCGGTGCGCCAATTTGAAATGTCGCAGGGCTTCCATTTGCTGCTCGAGGTCGTCCTCGGGAATCCGCGTCAAACGCTCGCGCAACTCGGCGGCCAGTTCCGGCGCCAGTGGCGGCTTGAACAGCCGACCTTCGTTGAGCAATTCGTCGAGCAGCAGCGGAAAGCGGGTGATCTGTTCAGCGATCCACGGGCTCGCGGCGCACAAGGTCAACAAGCGTCGCAGCGCGCCGGGGTTTTCGGTCAGCAACACCAGATACGCGGAACGACGGGCCACGGCTTCCACCAGCGGCAATACTCTTTCGAGCACCAGATCCGGATTGGCGTGTTCCACGGCCTGAGCCAGCAACCGCGGAATAAAGGCATCGAGGCGCTCGCGCCCCAAGCGCTGCATCGCGCGCAATTGCGGACTGCTGCGCAAACCGGCCAACGCTTTCAGGGCTTTGGTGGCATCAGCGAAACCGCCCTCTTCCAACTGACGGCAAGCGGCCTCTTCATCCTGAGCCTCTTCCCACAACGGCAGCCATTCACCGCCGACCACCACTTCGCTTTCGGTGCCTTCCTCTTCGTCGGGATCGGCAATCACCTGCCCGAAGTGCCAGGCCACGCGACCGCGCCAATACATCAGCTGTTCGTGGAAAGCGGTCCAATCGGCGAAGCCCAACATAAAGGCAATGCGCGCCTGATCCTGAGCGCCGTCCGGCAGCATCTGGGTCTGGCGGTCGGCAATCGCCTGGATCGCGTGCTCGGTGTACCGCAGGAATTCGTAGCCTTCGCGCAGTTCGCTGATCACCGCAGGCGGCAGGTAACCCTGACCTTCCAGCGTACTCAGTACTTTTAATAGAGGACGCTGCTGCAAGCTCAGGTCGCGGCCACCGTGGATCAGCTGGAATGCCTGGGCGATAAATTCGACTTCACGAATGCCACCGGAGCCAAGTTTGATGTTGTCGGCCATGCCCTTGCGCCGGACTTCCTGCTGAATCAGCTGCTTCATGGTGCGCAGCGCTTCGATGGCCGAGAAGTCGAGGTAACGCCGGTAAACGAACGGCCGCAGCATGTCTTGCAATTGCGCGCCGGCCACTTGATCGCCGGCCACCACCCGCGACTTAATCATCGCGTAGCGTTCCCAGTCACGGCCCTGATCCTGGTAATACTGCTCCAGCGCATTGAAGCTCAGCACCAATGCGCCGGCCGAACCGTAAGGCCGCAGGCGCATGTCGACGCGGAATACAAAACCGTCGACGGTCATCGGGTCCAGGGCCTTGATCAGGCGCTGGCCGAGACGAATGAAAAATTCCTGATTATCCAGCGAGCGTTTGACCCCGACGGTTTCGCCACCTTCGGGATAGGCGAAGATCAGGTCGATGTCCGATGACAGGTTGAGCTCCACCGCGCCGAGCTTGCCCATGCCGAGAATGACCATTTGCTGCGGCTCGCCGCTGCGCCGGCCAGTCGGCACGCCGAACTGCTGACAATGCCGTGAGTACAACCACTGATAGGCCTGATCGATGCTGGCATCGGCCATGTCCGAGAGGTCGCGGCAGGTCTGGATCAGATCGCACTGACGCGTCAGGTCGCGCCAGATGATCCGCACTTGATGACGGGTACGCTGACGACGCAGGGCGCGACCGAGCTCATCGTCGGTTTCCGCTGCATTCACCGCTGCCGCAATTTGTGCACACAGCTCGCCGGGCGCGAAATTTCGGTCCAGCTCACCGGACTGCACCAGCTCCAGCAACATCAATGGGTCACGGACACTTTGTTCAATCACGAAGTCGCTGGCAGCGGTGACGCGGGCAAATTGTGCCCAGCGTTCAGGCGTCCAGGCGGCCAGGCCATGGTCGTCGTCGAGGCCGGCGACGGCCGTGCGGAACGACTGTTCGGCGCGGGTGACAAATGGCAGGAGGATGCCAGGCAGTTCGGCAAGCGAAGGGAGGCTCATGGTCTATCCTTGATCGGCGTGTAGAGGGCTGCATGTAGTGATTCGCGAGAATGCACTACGTGATCGACTGTCGAACAAAGGTTAGAAATAGCTGAAATTTCTTTTTTTTTGGCAGACAGCATCAAGCTTTCACCTTTTCTGGTTGGCAAAAGACCAACCTTAACGATTATTCTCACAACGCAGCTGGAGGCCACAAGCCGCTCATCTGTAGTTTTACTACTCGTATATACATCCGAAAGGCTGAAATGCCCGATGATTTGTAGTAAAACTACACGCCGCCGGAACAACCTCTCGGCAATCCAAGAATTTATATCGTCTGCCCACAAGGCCAGTCGCAAACTCAGGCAACCGATTCTGGAAGCCTTTCCGCCCTGGAGCAAGCCATGCAAGACCTCGATCCCGTCGAAACCCAGGAATGGTTGGACGCCCTGGAATCGGTTCTCGACAAAGAAGGCGAAGACCGCGCTCACTATCTGATGACCCGTATGGGCGAACTCGCAACCCGTAGCGGTTCGCAATTGCCTTACGCCATCACCACGCCATACCGCAACACGATCCCCGTTACCCACGAAGCACGCATGCCTGGCGACCTGTTCATGGAACGCCGCATTCGCTCGCTGGTACGCTGGAACGCGATGGCCATGGTGATGCGTACGAACCTGAAAGATTCTGACCTGGGCGGTCACATCTCCAGCTTCGCCTCCAGCGCTACCCTGTATGACATCGGCTTCAACTACTTCTTCCAGGCCCCGACCGACGAACACGGCGGCGACCTGATCTACTTCCAGGGCCACACCTCGCCAGGCGTTTACGCCCGTGCGTTCATGGAAGGCCGCATCACCGAAGACCAGATGAACAACTTCCGTCAGGAAGTCGATGGTCAAGGCCTGTCGTCCTATCCGCACCCGTGGCTGATGCCTGATTTCTGGCAGTTCCCGACCGTATCCATGGGTCTGGGCCCGATCCAGGCGATCTACCAGGCGCGCTTCATGAAGTACCTGGAAGCCCGTGGCTTCATCCCTGAAGGCAAGCAAAAAGTCTGGTGCTTCCTGGGCGACGGCGAGTGCGACGAGCCGGAATCCCTGGGCGCGATCTCGCTGGCTGGCCGCGAGAAGCTCGACAACCTGATCTTCGTTATCAACTGTAACCTGCAGCGCCTTGATGGCCCGGTTCGTGGCAACGGCAAGATCATCCAGGAACTCGAAGGCGTGTTCCGCGGTGCTCAGTGGAACGTGACCAAAGTCATCTGGGGCCGTTTCTGGGACCCACTGTTGGCCAAAGACGTCGACGGTATCCTGCAACGTCGCATGGACGAAGTCATCGACGGCGAGTACCAGAACTACAAAGCCAAAGACGGCGCGTTCGTGCGTGAACACTTCTTCAACTCGCCAGAACTCAAGGCGATGGTTGAAGACTTGTCCGACGACGAGATCTGGAAACTCAACCGTGGCGGCCACGACCCGTACAAGGTCTACGCGGCGTACCACGAAGCGGTCAACCACAAAGAACAACCGACCGTCATCCTCGCCAAGACCATCAAAGGTTATGGCACCGGTGCCGGCGAAGCGAAGAACACTGCGCACAACACCAAGAAAGTTGATGTTGAAAGCCTGAAGCTGTTCCGCGATCGTTTCGACATTCCGGTCAAAGACGAAGAGCTGGAAAACCTGCCGTTCTTCAAGCCAGAGCCAAACAGCGCCGAAGCCCGTTACCTGAGCGAGCGCCGCACTGCACTGGGCGGTTTCGTGCCACAGCGCCGTGCCAAAAGCTTCGACATCCCGACGCCACCACTCGATACTCTCAAGGCAATCCTGGACGGCTCGGGCGACCGTGAAATTTCCACCACCATGGCGTTCGTGCGGATCCTCGCGCAGCTGGTCAAGGACAAGGAAATCGGTTCGCGCATCGTTCCGATCATCCCGGACGAAGCCCGTACCTTCGGTATGGAAGGCATGTTCCGTCAGTTGGGCATCTACTCCTCCGTCGGCCAGCTCTACGAGCCAGTCGATAAAGACCAGGTGATGTTCTACAAGGAAGACAAGAAGGGCCAGATCCTCGAAGAAGGCATCAACGAAGCGGGCGCCATGAGCTCCTTCATCGCTGCCGGTACTTCGTACTCCAGCCACAACCAGCCAATGCTGCCGTTCTACATCTTCTACTCGATGTTCGGCTTCCAGCGTATCGGCGACCTCGCCTGGGCCGCTGGCGACAGCCGCACCCGTGGCTTCCTGATCGGCGGCACCGCCGGCCGGACCACGCTGAACGGCGAAGGCCTGCAACACGAAGACGGTCACAGCCACATCCTGGCTGCCACCATCCCGAACTGCCGCACCTTTGATCCAACCTACGGCTACGAGCTGGCGGTGATCATTCAGGACGGCATGAAGAAGATGACCGAAGAGCAGCAGGACGTTTTCTACTACATCACCGTGATGAACGAGTCCTACCAGCAGCCAGCCATGCCGGCCGGTGTCGAGGAAGGCATCATCAAGGGCATGTACCTGCTCGAGGAAGACACCCGCGAAGCGGCGCACCACGTTCAGCTGATGGGCTCCGGCACCATCCTGCGCGAAGTTCGCGAAGCGGCGAAAATCCTGCGTGAACAGTTCAACGTCGGCGCTGACGTGTGGAGCGTTACCAGCTTCAACGAACTGCGTCGCGACGGCCTGGCCGTAGAGCGCAGCAACCGTCTGCACCCGGGCCAGAAGCCTAAACTGAGCTATGTCGAAGAGTGCCTGAACGGCCGTCAAGGTCCGGTCATCGCGTCTACCGACTACATGAAGCTGTTCGCTGAGCAAATTCGTCAGTGGGTCCCGTCCAAGGAATTCAAAGTCCTGGGCACCGACGGTTTCGGCCGCAGTGACAGCCGTAAGAAGCTGCGTCACTTCTTCGAAGTCGACCGTCATTTCGTGGTGTTGGCAGCCCTGGAAGCCTTGGCTGACCGTGGTGATATCGAGCCTAAAGTGGTGGCTGAAGCCATCGCCAAGTTCGGGATCAACCCGGAAAAACGCAACCCACTGGACTGCTGAGGAGACACTCTGTGAGCGAACTCATTCGCGTACCTGACATCGGCAGCGGTGAAGGTGAAGTAATCGAACTATTTGTGAAGGTCGGCGACCGTGTGGAAGCGGACCAGAGCATCCTGACGCTTGAGTCGGACAAGGCGAGCATGGAAATTCCTGCGCCCAAGGCCGGCATCGTCAAAAGCATCAAAGTGAAGCTGGGCGATCGCCTGAAAGAAGGCGACGAACTGCTGGAGCTGGAAGTCGAAGGTGCCGCTGCTGCGGCCCCTGCGGCGGCGGCGGCTGCGCCGACTGCCAAGGCTGAAGCGAAACCGGCTGCTGCTCCTGCTCCGGCAGCCGCTGCACCGGCCGCAGCTCCGGCTGCCGCCAGCGTCCAGCAAGTGCACGTGCCGGACATCGGTTCGTCGGGCAAGGCCCAGATCATCGAGATCCAGGTCAAGGTCGGCGACACCGTCGAGGCTGATCAGTCGCTGATCACCCTGGAATCCGACAAGGCCAGCATGGAAATCCCTTCGCCTGCCGCTGGCGTGGTCAAGAGCATCAGCGTCAAGCTCAACGACGAAGTCGGCACTGGCGACCTGATTCTGGATCTGGAAGTAGCGGGTGCTGCGGCCCCTGCTGCTGCCGCGCCAGCCCAGGCGGCTGCGCCAGCTCCGGCCGCCGCTGCTGCTCCAGCCGCCGCGCCTGCTGCACCGGTTGCCGACAGCGTTCAGGACATTCATGTCCCGGACATCGGCTCTTCGGGCAAGGCCAAGATCATCGAAGTCCTGGTCAAGGCCGGCGACACCGTTGAAGCCGACCAGTCGCTGATCACCCTGGAATCCGACAAGGCGAGCATGGAAATCCCATCGCCTGCCGCTGGCGTGGTGGAAAGCATTTCCGTCAAGCTGGATGACGAAGTCGGTACCGGCGACCTGATCCTGAAGCTGAAAGTCAAAGGCGCTGCGCCTGCTGCTGCACCGGCGACCGCCGCTGCTGCACCAGCACCTGCGGCGGCCAAGGCTGAAGCTGCTCCGGCAGCCGCCGCCCCGGCACCGGTCGCACCGGCTGCTGCACCGGCCAAGCCGGGCGCCAAGGTTCACGCGGGCCCGGCAGTACGCCAACTGGCTCGCGAGTTCGGCGTCGAGCTGAACGCTGTCGGCGCCAGTGGTCCGCACGGTCGCATCCTGAAAGAAGACGTGCAGGTTTACGTCAAGGCCATGATGCAGAAGGCCAAGGAAGCACCGGCCGCCGCTGCTGGCGCAACCGGCGGCGCGGGCATCCCGCCGATTCCGGTCGTGGACTTCAGCCGCTTCGGTGAGACCGAAGAAGTGCCGATGACCCGCCTGATGCAAATCGGCGCGTCGAGCCTGCACCGCAGCTGGCTGAACATTCCGCACGTGACTCAGTTCGATTCGGCTGATATCACCGACCTGGAAGCGTTCCGTATCGCTCAGAAAGCCGTTGCAGAGAAGGCTGGCGTCAAACTGACCATCCTGCCGCTGCTGCTCAAATCCTGCGCGCACCTGCTCAAGGAACTGCCGGACTTCAACAGTTCGCTGGCACCAAGCGGCAAAGCGATCATCCGCAAGAAGTACGTGAACATCGGCTT
The DNA here is from genome assembly GCF_019219045.1 of Pseudomonas sp. PDM25. Lineage (NCBI taxonomy): Bacteria > Pseudomonadati > Pseudomonadota > Gammaproteobacteria > Pseudomonadales > Pseudomonadaceae > Pseudomonas > Pseudomonas sp. PDM25. Next base: position 349,029 of record NZ_JAHUWL010000005.1, on the reverse strand, counting down.
CGCCGTCGACACCCCTGAAGGCCTGCTGGTACCGGTCATCAAGAACGTCGATCAGAAGAGCCTGTTGCAACTGGCAGCCGAAGCCGCTGTGCTGGCCGCCAAAGCCCGCGACAAAAAGCTCACCGCTGACGACATGCAAGGCGCCTGCTTCACCATTTCCAGCCTCGGCCACATTGGCGGCACCGGCTTCACGCCGATCGTCAACGCGCCGGAAGTGGCGATCCTCGGTGTTTCCAAGGCAACCATCCAGCCAGTCTGGGACGGCAAAGCCTTCCAGCCGAAACTGATGCTGCCACTGTCGCTGTCCTACGATCACCGTGTGATCAACGGCGCCGCTGCTGCACGCTTCACCAAGCGTCTGAGCGACCTGCTGGCGGACATCCGCACCATCCTGCTGTAACACCGACCGGCCCTCCCCTTCACCGGAGGGCCCGTCGCGTTCCACGTTTTCCGAGCGCCACGCTCGTACCTCAACCCCGCCAGTTTGGCGGGGCTTTTTTTGCCTGGAAGAAAGTCACCCGACGCCCCTTTTCCTACATTCGCGGCTTACGTCGCCCACAACTCCAGTCCACTTCTGCTCGATATTTCTTGTTAACCAATAACTAAGCTTAGTTCAACTAATTATCGTTAAACCTTCATCTGCCAATTTTGCTTAACTAGTATTAATTCGAATGGATTCGAACATGTTCAAACCGACTGTCGGCCCTATTATGGGCCACACAACAACTAACCACGCACGCATCTTCTTGCGTGGCGAACTTCAAAACAATGCACCGGTATTTGCAGGCATTCGTTATCGCCGGCTCGGCGAAGAGCGATGGTCCCGAGGTGTATTTGCAAAGCTAACGATCTTGCATGATATGTCCGATGTCATCGCACTCAACGATCTTGCCGCCGATACCGAGTACGAATACCAGGCGGGCTGGTTCAGCCCCATGAGCCCGGTGCACACCGTGGAAACGGTTCAGGAATTGCCGCTGCAATGGCCGCGGGGTATCTACCGATTCCGCACACAGTCCAGCAAAGCCACGATTCCACGGGCCTATATCGTCGGTTCATGTCGTTACCTGCGCATGACCGCTGGCATCCCGTCTGCGCCGCATCTGGGGGACCGGATTTTCGCCTCGATCACGAATCTGGCGCAGCAGGCCGAGCCGCCCATCAGCGCCATGTTGATGACCGGCGATCAAATCTATGTCGATGACCTGAACGTTATCGCTCCCGACCGGGAATACAAGGCAATACTCAGTAAGTACCGCGCCGCTTTTTCCCAACCCAATATTGCAAAGTTAATGTCCGGCGTGCCGACTTACATGATCCTCGACGATCACGAAATAGAAGACAACTGGCCCGCCAACGAAAGTAAAGCCGATGCCTACTTATACAAAAACGCCATCGCGGCGTATGAGTTGTATCAAGCCAGTCATAGCCCGGCGCATGAACTTCTCGCCAGCGGGCAAATAAATAGAAAACTGGAACATTATTGGTATCAATTCGCCGAAGGCGATATTGAATGGTTTGTCACTGACAGTCGAACCCGACGCAACCTGTCGGGCAATGATCGACGCATCCTCGACGAAGAGCAGGAACAGGCCTTATGCAAATGGTTGATTCACAGCCCGGCCAGGGTCAAATTCGTGGTCACCAGCGTGATGTTCTACCCCGACCGCAAAGCCCATGGCGACGACGCATGGAAGGCCTTTCCCGAACAGCGTCTGCGGCTGCTGGAGACCATTCGCACACACCGCATCAAGAACGTTTTCTTCGTTTCCGGCGATGTCCATGGCTCCCTGACCAGTCGCCTGACCCACAGCGAGGACCCGGACTTCGAGGTTCACACCATCGTTTCTTCACCGCTGTGCAACAGCAAGCTACTGCCGTACGCCAAGGCATCCACCTTCATCCTCGATCACCCGTTGGCGCGAACAGCCGCTGGCGACTATCAGCATGGACTGACCAGCCAGGTGGTCAGCCAGGACAATTTCGCGCATCTGGTTGTTGATCAGGAAAACGTACAGGTCAACTATCACGATCGGGACGGACAGCTGCTGCAATCGGTAGGCATTCCTTTGCGTTAAACCAACCCTGTGGCGAGGGAGCTTGCTCCCGCTTGAGTGCGCAGCGCTCACAAGATTTTTGGGCCGCTGCGCAGCCCAGCGCGAGCAAGCTCGCTCGCCACAGGGCTCCAAACGATTACTTTTAGCCATCCATTGGAGAAATCCTCCCTCCTGCCGACATATTCTTATAGCACTTGGCCTTCATGTCTCTTGTCAGTCAGTGTCGCAATGATGCAACCTTGCCGCAGGTCACAGTAAAAAGGGCGAGAGCCCGGCGCGTTCAGCCTATTCGAAGCGAGTTTCCCTCCATATGAAGAGCCAACCCGATGCCGCCAGCCGTATGGTGGCCGAGGTAGTGACGCAGTTGCCTGTGCCCTCGCGGCTTGGCATGCTGCGTTTCGAACGGCTGAATGAAGCGAGCTGGGCGCTGCTGTTTCTCGATCCCAATTGCGAACGACAGTTCGGCCTGCCGGCGGTGGAGCTCTGCGCTCTGGTCGGCTCGCCCTACGCCAGCCTGATGGAACCCGAAGCGCGTTATCAGCTGCATGACGCGGTTCAGCAGCAACTCACCCAAGCCCCGCATTACCTGATCCGCTACACCCTGCACACCGCCGCAGGCGCCTTGAACCTGCTGGAACTGGGCGAAGCCTACAAACAACACAATCGACACCTGCTGCGCGGCTACCTGCTGGTGGTCGACGGCCTGTTCGAGGGCGAGCAACTGCTGCCCTCCCTGGACCTCGAAACCCAGAACTCTCGCCTGCAAATCGCCCTGGAACTCAATCAGCGCGCCCAGCAGGAACAGCTTCTGCACCTGGACCGGGTGCGCGCCCAGCAAGACTTGATCCTGCTGCTGACCCGCCAGCGCTATAGCAGCAACAACTCCCTGAAAGAAGCCGCCGAACTGATCACTCGCAGTGCCTGTGACATTTACGAAATCGACTGCGCCAGCCTGTGGAACCTCGAAGGTTCACAGCTCGTGCCGATTTCGGCCTATCACCGCGCCAGCCAGGAATACCTGCTGCCGGAGCCGATCGACGTCAGTCTCTTCCCTGATTACCTGGACGCCTTGCACACCGGCCGCGCCATCGACGCCCACAACGCCATGTGCGACCCGCGCACCCGGGAAATGGCCGAACACCTGCGCTCGCGTGATGTGAACGCCATGCTCGACGCCAGCATCCGCGTCGACGGCCAAGTGGTCGGCGTACTTTGCCTGGAACAGACCGGTATGACCCGCGCCTGGCAATCGGACGAAATTGCTTTCGCCGGCGAGTTGGCGGATCAGTTTGCCCAAGTCATCAACAACCACAACCGCCGCACCGCCACCAGCGCCCTGCACCTGTTCCAGCGTGCGGTCGAGCAAAGCGCCAACGCCTTTTTGCTGGTCAATTGCGACGGTGTGGTGGAATACGTCAACCCGAGCTTCACGGCGATCACCCAGTACACCACCGAAGAAGTCCACGGCCAGCGGCTGTCGGAACTGCCGGCCCTGGAAAACCTCAGCGAACTGCTGTTCGACGCGCCCTCGGCGCTGGCCAAGAGCAACAGCTGGCAGGGTGAGTTCAAAAGCCGTCGTAAAAACCTCGAACCCTACTGGGGTCAGTTGTCGATTTCCAAGGTTTACGGCGACAACCGCGAGCTGACGCATTACATCGGCATCTATGAAGACATCACCCAGACCAAACTCGCCCAGCAGCGCATCGAGCGTCTGGCTTACACCGATAACCTGACCAACCTCGGCAACCGCCCGGCCTTCATCCGCAACCTCGATGAACGTTTCGCCCGAGACAGCGATACCCCCATCAGCTTGTTGCTGGTGGACATCGACAACTTCAAGCGGATCAACGACAGCCTCGGCCACCAGACCGGCGACAAACTGTTGATCAGCCTGGCCCGACGCCTGCGCAACAGCCTGAGCCCGAGCGGCAGTCTGGCGCGGTTCGCCAGTAATGAATTCGCCGTGCTGCTGGACGACACCGACCTGCGTGCGGGCCAACAGATTGCCAATCAATTGCTGGCGACCCTCGACAAACCGATGTTCGTCGACAACCAGCTGATCAGCGTCACCGGCTCCGTAGGCCTGGCCTGCGCGCCGTTGCACGGTCGCGATCCACAAACCCTGATGCGCAACGCAGGCCTGGCACTGCACAAGGCCAAAGCCAACGGGAAACATCAGGTTCAGGTGTTCACCGAAGCGCTGAACGCCGAAGCCAGTTACAAATTGTTCGTCGAAAACAACCTGCGCCGCGCCCTGACCCAGAACGAGCTGGACGTGTTCTACCAGCCCAAGCTCTGCCTGCGCAGCGGTCGTCTGTTGGGGATGGAAGCGCTGCTGCGCTGGAACCATCCGGAAAAAGGCATGATCCGCCCGGACCAGTTCATCAGCGTCGCCGAAGAAACCGGCCTGATCATTCCCATCGGCAAATGGGTCGCCCGCCAGGCGTGCCGCATGAGCAAAGACCTGACCGCCGCTGGCCTGGGCAATCTTCAGGTGGCGATCAACCTGTCGCCCAAGCAGTTCTCCGATCCGGACCTGGTGTCGTCCATCGCCAACATCCTCAAAGAAGAAGCGCTACCGGCAAACCTGCTGGAACTCGAACTCACCGAAGGCCTGCTGCTGGAAGCCACCGAAGACACCCACTTGCAGCTCGATCAGCTCAAGCGCCTGGGCCTGACCCTGGCCATGGATGACTTCGGCACCGGTTACTCGTCGCTCAGCTACCTGAAAAAATTCCCGATCGACATCATCAAGATTGATCGAAGCTTCATCCACGAAATCCCCGACAACCAGGACGACATGGAAATCACCTCCGCAGTGATCGCCATGGCCCACAACCTGAAACTCAAGGTCGTGGCTGAAGGCATCGAAACTGCCGAGCAGTTGGCTTTCCTGCGCCGTCACCGCTGCGACGTCGGCCAGGGTTACCTGTTCGACCGACCGATCCCCGGCGTAGAGCTGATCGAAAAGCTCAAGCGCTACCCGCGTGGCCCGCTATCTCTATAACACTGCAGTCAAAATGTGGGAGCGGGCTTGCTCGCGAAGGCGGTGTGACCGTCGACATCATTATTGCCTGACACACCGCCTTCGCGAGCAAGCCCGCTCCCACAGGGGTAGTGATTAACTTGGCATCATTGGGCAAACTGGCGGTCTGACTTTCTACATTCAAACCTGACTGAGAGGACTGATCATGGTTCTGCGCTCGGAAATCCTGGTGAACAAAAACGTGCTCCCGACTAAAGAACAAGCTCTGCCCGGCCGTGAAACCCCAATGACCGTGCCGGAAAAACACTTCGTCCACGACGCCCCGCTGCTCGGCCCGTTCGCGATGGACGTGGATTTCGCGATCTTCGGCCTCGGCTGCTTCTGGGGCGCAGAGCGCAAGTTCTGGCAGCGCGAAGGCGTGGTCAGTACGGCGGTGGGCTACGCTGGCGGCTTTACGCCGAACCCGACGTATGAAGAAGTCTGCTCGGGCCTGACCGGCCATAGCGAAGTGGTACTGGTGGTCTACGAGCCGGCGAAAGTCAGCTACGAAGAGCTGCTGAAAATGTTCTGGGAACTGCACAACCCGACTCAGGGCATGCGCCAGGGCAATGACATCGGTACTCAGTACCGCTCGGTGATCTACGCCACCAACCCGACTCAACTGGCGGCGGCCGAACACAGCAAGCAGGTGTTCCAGGCGGAGTTGACCAAGGCTGGCAAAGGCACCATCACCACTGAAATCGACGAAGCCCCGACGTTCTACTTTGCCGAGGCTTACCACCAGCAATACCTGGCGAAAAACCCTGAAGGGTATTGCGGGATTGGCGGTACAGGCGTGACTTGCCCGATCTAAATTTCAGGCCCTAAAAGCATCGCGGGCAAGCCCGCTCCCACAAGTTATGTGTCTGACCACAATGTTGTGATCGACATAAAACCCTGTGGGAGCGGGCTTGCCCGCGAAGGCGTCCGATCAGACGCCACTCATGCAACTGGTCAACTCTCTGCGATCAACCAATCCATCTGCCACCCACCCTGGGTCTGCCCCAACTTCTTGGACAACCACGGCAGCAACTCACGCAGCTCCTCTTCCAGCCCCCACGGCGGATTCGCAATCGCCAACCCCGAACCGTTCAGGCTGTTCGGCGTATCCAGCGGATGCACCAGCAACTCGACCCGCAGCAACTTTGGCGCGCCCGTACCCGCCAGGTCCTGATAAAAACGACGCAACAGGCGCTGGTCCTTCACCGGGTACCAGATCGCCGCCACCGTCTGCCGCATCCGGCCAATCGCCTCTTTCAGCGACGCCGCACAGCGCTGCATCTCATCCAGCTGTTCGAACGGCGGATCAATCAACATCACCGCCCGCTTCTCCTGCACCGGCAACATCGCACGCGGCACATGCCAGCCTTCGCCCAGATGCACCTTCACCCGACGGTCGCCCGCCATGTTGTCCTTGAGCAGCAAACCGTCCTCGGGGTGCTTCTCATTGAGCATCACCCGATCCTGCGGCCGCGTCAGACGTCGCGCCAACTCCGGCGACCCCGGGTAATAGCGCAACTGGCCATCCGGGTTCATGTCGTGCAGCACCTTCATGTAATCAGCGGTCAACGCCGGCAGATCCGGCTGATCCCACAAACGCGCAATACCTTCCAGGTACTCACCGGTACGGCTCGCCTGATCACCCTGCAGGTCATACAGACCAATGCCGGCGTGAGTGTCGAGATAGGCAAACGGCTGCTCCTTGCGCGACATCAAAGCGATGATGCGGGTCAAAGTCAGGTGTTTGAACACATCGGCGTGATTGCCGGCATGGAAGGCGTGACGATAATTCATGGCTGCTCCTGCGAAGGGCGGGAAGTTTACCTTGTACGGCGGCGAACGTCAGGACCTCACAGCCGAGCGGGCTATCTCACCCCCTACTTCGGGCATCACACAACCCCTGTGGCGAGGGGGTTTACCCCCGTTGGGCTGCGAAGCAGCCCCAAAACCTGCAATCCGGTTATGCCTGACATACCGCACTGCCCGGTTTACGACTGCTGCGCAGCCGAGCGGGAGCAAGCTCCCTCGCCACAAAAGCCGCCCGGCGCTACTCCGAAGACCGCGCCTTCAACCGCCGCCCAAGAACATCCAGCACATCACACCCATCCCGCAACGGAATGGCACAGAGCAACGCAAAATCACTAAGAATGAAGGACTGACACTCGATCGAACCGCGCATGGACAGGTTCTCCATCACTTGGGTGACGGCACGAATTCGGTAGTTGGCAGCGTCATACAAAACATCCAGCGGCGCTTGCGTGTCGACGAACAGGGTTGGCATGTCGTCGCAATTGCTGGTGAGTGCCATGAAGCGGCTTTGGGGATGGGGGGTTGGTTTTACGTAGGGTGGATCTGGCGTTAACGTCGTCATTTGTAAATTCCATGAGTATGAAAATGAGCTGCCAAACGCCCCCTCCTACAGGTTTGGGTGGCAGCCATGCGCAGGAGTAGGAGTACCGATCACTCATGAACCTCGGCCACGCCGAAGCGTGTCCCGCGCACAGCCGCCGCAAACGATCATATGGACACGAGTTAAGTGCCGCAATCAAACGACAGAGCTGTTGCATCATGAGATAGGGCTCCTACACCCTGCCACCACTTGCGCGGTGACAGCCAAAGACTATCCCTGCAACCCATCGCCCACCAGTTCATGGAAGCCGCCACAACTTGAAGGAAACCTCCGATGAGCTTGCCCGGAAATTTCGTAATGGTTGCGAGAATTTTAAACAAAACTTAAACATTCCGTAGGACTGGCAATTGGCATTGAGAATGCCGACGCATGGGATTCCAGCCTGACAGGCGCTACCTTCTCCATCACCAGCTGGCCCGATCTTCAACGCTCGCTAAAAGAAGATCTTCCTTCCAGGTCTCCTGAGCCAACAAATAGACATCTTGAAGAAATCCGCGGGGATCCTCCAATGCATACCACTCACCACGCGGCCAACTGCCTGCATCTTCTTCATCTATATCAAACAAACTCTGAAAATCATAAGACGCATCGCTTAGCTTTTCCGCTAGAAAATCCATCAGCACGAGCTTATGTCTATAGGACAGATAACCTAGATTTAAGCTGTATCTTTTGATCAGCTCCGCTCTGTCAAAGCGATCATTAGGATTAAACACTTCCAGTTCCGCACCCCGAGTTTCCTCGCGATCATAAACATCAAAGACGCCAATAAACCACATCAAATCGGGTTGAAATTCTTCATTTGAAAATGGATCTCGCAACATCATTTTCTCTCCGCAGGAAAACCTGTAAAAGGCCGAAGCACATTGTCCTTATCGAACTTAACTTCAAACCAATTTAGATCTTCATTTAGTGCTGGGTTACTAGCGTCTTTCTTGTTTGGTTTATAACCACGCCCAGCCCTAGGTAGTTCCATCCTTACAATTGGATATTTATTGTGGTCCTTCCCTGTATGTGGGCTCAAACCTAACACTTCCCTTGTCATAGCTTTATTCAACGCCCCAAAATGCATACGCCAGTTTCTGAATTGAGAGCTCAAATTCCCTCTAGCGCCTTTCGGAACCTCACCGGTATGAGGATCTGCCCCGTTAACTGCTCGCTGTTTGAGCGCTTGGTCAGATATTTCTGAGCTGTGTTTTTTGACTGTGTGCATATCATATTTTGCTTCCATTTCTTCAACACGCCGCTTCGCATTCGCCTCAGCCAGCTCATCAATCCGCGCCCTCCGCTGATCACCTGTCAGCTTTGGCAGCGGCGGCTCACCTTCATCCACCCTAGCGCCAGTCGTATCATCCGGCGCCGAACACCCAGGCTTATTCGGCGGCGGACAGCTCCCGCTCAACCCCAACGGATCAACCCACCCCGTCGGATTCGGCGTGTACTGGTACTGATTCAGTCCACCCGCCAACTTGATCGGGTCCGGTGTCAGGTACCGACCAATCTCCGGATCATAGTACCGATGCCGGTTGTAGTGCAGACCACTCTCGACATCGAAGTACTGCCCCTCGAACCGTAACGGTTGCTCGAGCTGCTCTCCCCCACCGAATGCCAGGCGAGTGACCTTGCCGTAGGCGTTGTACTTCGCCGACCAGACAATCTCGCCGCCAAAATCGGTCAGTTCCTGAGGCGTGCCCAGGTGATCGAGTTGGTAGTAGAACGGGCAGGCCTTGCGTGGTCCTTTTCCGTCGAGCATAGCCAGTGGGCGGAAGCTGCCCGGTTCGTAGACGTAGCTGCGGTAATGCTCGCGGCTGCTTTCGGCGATGAGGTGGTCGCCTTGCCAGAAGAACTCGGTGGTTTTGCTGTCGACGGTTTTGCTGATGCGGCGGCCGAAGGCGTCGTAGCGGTAACTTGAGCAACGACCTTCAGGGGTGGTGACGCCGACCAAGCGGTGCTGGCAGTCGTAGCGGTATTCGGTGACGAGTTTTTGCGCGGTGCCGCGGCGTTCGCGGATGAGGTTGCCGAAGGCGTCGTAGTCGTAATGGCGGTCGCCTTGCATGAGCAGGCGGTTGCCTTTGACGGTCGCGGCGCCGGGGCGGTCCTGCATCAGCAGATTGCCCGCTGGGTCGTGGGCGAAGCTTTCCGGTGCGTCGTCGCGGGTGTGGCGGACGCGGATCAGGCGGTTGAGCGGATCGTATTGGTAATTGCGTTGGCCGTGACGGGTGTCGGCGATGCTGTCGAGATTGCCGTTGGCGCTGTAGGCATAGTCGCGGCGATACAGTGTTTGGTGCTGTTGACTGACAGCGTGGGCCTTCAATCGACCTTGATCGTCGTAGGCATATTCGCTGAGCAGCTGCCCCTGCTGGCGTTGCTGTTCGCGGCCGAAGGCAAATTGGTGAGTGGTAAGCCGCGCGCCGTTGAGGTCGATCGCCGTCAGCGCGCCGCCCTTGGCGTGCTGGTAATCGAGTTTGCTGCCGTCCGGCAGGCGCAGGCGATTGAGCTGGCCGCAGGCGTCGTAGCCATAACGTAACGTCCCCCAGCCCTGATGCTCGGTGATCAGGCGGTCCTGTTGGTCGTACTCGAATTCCAGCGGATGGTCGTGGCCGTCGTCGACGCTGACCAACCGGCCAAGGCTGTCGTAGCGGTAATCAACCTGGATGCCATCAGGCAGGGTTTTGACCCGCAGGCGTCCGGCCGAGTCCCGCTCGTAAGCGGTCATCAGCTGCGAGCCGTCCTCGCCGAACTCGGTTTTCTCCAGCAGCTGGCCATTGAGGTCGTAGGCGTACGCCGTGCGTTGGCCGTCGAATCCGGTTTCCTGTCGGATCAAGCCATTGGGCGTGTAGTCCAGGCGATATTTTTCGCCGGATTCGTTTTCGATTTCCGTGAGCAACAGCTGGGCGTTGTCGTAGCGGTACTGCAGTTGGGTGCCGTCGGGATTGAGGCGGCGGCTGACCAGGTGCAGGTCGTCGACATATTCGTAGCGGGTGACGCGACCCAGTTCATCGCGTTCGGCGGTGATCTTGCCGTAGGCGTTGTAGCTGAACGCGCGGCTGGCGCCGGTAGGAAGCGTGGTCTGGATCAGTCGGCCAACGGCATCCCATTGGTACTGGGTGACGGCGCCGTGTTCGTCCTGACGGGTAATCTGCCGCCCCAGCGCGTCGTAGGAAAACCGCCGCACACCACCATCCGCCAGCGTTTCCTCAACCAACTGCCCCAAGGCGTTCCAGACGAACACATGCCGGCTGGTGTCCGGGTAACGGATCGACAGCAGTTGCCCTTTGTCGTCGTAGTGATAGTGGGTGACCTGACCGTCGGGATCGGTCGCTTCGGTGACGTCGCCCTGGGCGTTGCGTTGATATTTCCACACCGCTTTGCCGCGATAACGCGCATGCAGGAAACCGCTGCGGTACTCGTAGGCCGTCGGTTCGTCGTCCGGCGGAATCAGCGCAACCAGCCGTCCGACTTCGTCGTAACGGTATTCGGTGACGGCGCCGAGCGGGTCCTGCTCGGCCAGCAACCGACCGTGGTCGTCGTAGGCCTTGAGGTGTTCGCCGCCGTCCAGCTCGACCTTGCGCACCAGCCGCGCCCGGTCGTCGTGGACGTAAACCTCTTCGCTGCCATCGATGTTCTGAACGGTGACACTGCCTCCGTCATCCCAGACGTAACGCGCGTCCATCTGCGCAAACGACGCCCAGTGTCGGATGCATCGGGCCGCCTTGCCGGACCGTTCCCACTCCCAGAAGAAACTCACCCCTCCGGTCAGTTGCCGCTGCAGGATGACGTGCTGATCGTCGTAGTCGTAACGTTCGCTTTCGCCGGCGGCATTAGTCGCCTCGATCAAGCGATGACGAGCGTCGTAGCGGTAGGCAACCAGAGTTTGTTCAGTGCGCCAAGCGTCTTCCAGGGTGTCGGCCGGCTGAAAACGCTGATACTCGACGGCGATCATGTGCCGGCGGTCATAGCGCAACAGAAGGGAACGCCCTGCGCCGTTGTCGAGGCGCTTGACCCTGTCAGACGTATCCCGCTGCACCGTCAGCCGATTGCCATAGGCATCGCTGATCGCTGTCAGACGTCCTGCACTAAAGTGGAAAAACCGCGCTTTTTCTCCAGCCAGGGCGAGGATCAGTTCTTCTGGTTGATCTCCGAGATAAATCGCCGCCCGCGACAGGCTGTTGTGGATCGACGGGCGCTCGGTACTCGGTAGCGGAAAGGTCGTACGGCGGTTTTCGTGGTCGATCCAGATGACGGTGTCGCCATCGATTTCCAGTCGATGTGCAAGGCTGTGACTCCAGCCGAAACCGAGGCCGATATCGATCTCGGCGGCGCTGGTGCGATAGAGCCGGGTGAAGTCGAACGGCAGGATGCCGTCCAGCGAGCCGTCGGTCAGGGTCAGCAGTTCTTCGCCGGTGACCATCGACACCGGGCAGTTGTTGGTGCAGGTCAGCGGCACACAATCGGCGCTGTCGCCGTTAGGGTTTTTCGCCTGATCCGGGGCGTTGTCGTGGTGTTCGTCTTTCTTCAGGGACGCATTGCGACGTGCGCTCCAGTTCAACTGCATCCGGCCTTTTTTCATGCCGGCAGCAACGCCTCGGGCAGCGACTTTTTTGTAGCGGTCGACGTAGCTGATGAAGCCATTGATGATCGTGAAAATCGCTTTGACGAGGCGCAGGACAGCGCTGAGTAATTGCGCAGCTCGATTAGCCAGCCGCATAGTCAAATAGGCGATACCGGCCCCGGCTGCAGCGAACGTCAGAACGATGCCGATCAGGATGTCGATCAACAGTTGCACCACCACCGTCGACACGGCCTCGGCGGTTTTACCGGCAATCTCGCCGGGCGGCAGCATGTCCAACCAGAGGCTGGCGGTGCGTAACAGTAGGCACAGCGCCGCTTCGTCACTGGCCAGCAGTTGGGCCTTTTCCATGACATCGGGGGCGGTTTGCGCGAGTTTCTTCAACTCTGCCGCGCTCTCGCCCAACCGCTCACCAAACTTCCCGGGATCCTTGAGGATGTCCGACAGCAGGCCGATGCCGTCCCACACGCCCTCGATTGCCGCCCAACTGCCCGCGAGCATTCCATTGCCTACAGCAACCGAAGAAGATTCCGACCACTTCGGCTTGAATGCCTTCCATTCATCTTGCAGCCAGTTTTCGAGTTCCTTCGTCAGGCCATCGTAGGAAGAGAAAAGATCATCGACGTGCTGCGGCGTGACTTCCTGGTGAACATGAACGCGGTAGAACTTGCCGGGTGTACCGATGAACGTTCCCTTGCCGTTTTTATCGAGTGTGACTGGCGTCTTTTCGCCGCCCTCACTGGCAATCACATCGACCTGAATATTCCCCACGGGGATGTCATAAACCGACTCGAATTTGCTCTCTATCTCTAGCTTTCCACCCTTTGGGCACTGCACGACGGTAGATAAAAACTCGTCATCGCCACTGCTCACCGCTGTGCTAGTGCTGCCGAATCGAATGATCCGTTCCATGCCCATCAGCGAAGGCAAATCAGCCGCGTGACTGGCCTTGTCCGCCGCCCGATTGAACCAGTGCTTTAACTGTTCGCGATAAAGAGAAAGGGTGTTTGGGAAACCGTCGAGCTCCTGCTCGATACGTACGATCTGATCCATCAGTTCAGCTCCACCATCAGGTAGTCCACCAAGGCTGTTTTGGGTGCCTGAGGCAGGTCCGGTGTTTCAAGAAAGATCGCGACCTTGTGGCGTAAAACACTTTCGGAAAACGCCTCAAAAAGATCAGGACGTTCCTCGCTCAACCACTTCACCAAGTTGTTGATGCGGGTTGTTGCGGACTCTTCGGCGAGGTGTTTGAGCAGCGATTCGGAAACTTCCCACCATGGAAAAACCCGAGAAGCTTTCAGCGCACTACCACCAATTTCGACCGGCTGGCCATTGATCAAACAGCGCCCGATCACCGGCAGCAGCTGCGAAGCGTCAACCTCGGCCGACCGAAGAATTGGCAGCAAATAACGCCCGTCCCAGAAGCGGAAAAACACCGCATTACCGTTGGGCAAAAGGACTTGAGTGAGGCTGCGAAGATGCTCGACCAACACCTCCTGAGGGGCAGAAGACACCGCCAGCCAACCCCAATCACGAGACTCGGTATTGGCAACCCACTCCCAAAACTCACTGCCAGCAGCGACGATTCCGACATAGGGCATTATCGGCTCCCACTCGGCGTAAGCGGTGTCGGCCCAGATCGGACTGGGTGCTTGAGCGGAGATCGAACGCTGCCAGGCCTTGAAAGGCCCTGCGTCGCTCGCGTTGCTGAAAACCGCGAACAACTGCTCGGAAGGTTTGAGCGGTTGGTGATCCAGCCAGTCGAGAGGTGACAAGTGATCAGGCTGCACAGACACCGTCCTTGCAGCGCTCACACTCTTCACAGAACGGCGCGTCGCTTTTCAGGCTCATGATCTGTGCGGCGCTCAGCAGAGCGGCCGGGGCGACGACGAGTTTCAACGGCGTATCCGGCGACACGGGCGCAGCGGCCATCGACGGCATCAACCCGCCACCGACCTGAATTGGCACGCTGCTGAAAATCCCGCCGGGACCGATGTTGATCCACTGCCCGCCCGCCTGAATCGTCGCGCTGGCCCCGCCGTCGATCACCACTTGCTGACCGGCACTGACATGGAATTGCTGACTGGCATTCAGCGCCTGGCTGGTCACCCGAATGTGTCGGTCACCGACCACCACCAGGTGATCATCCAGTTTCACTTCGGTCTGGCGCTGGCCATGGGTGATGCGCTGCTCGTCGGCTTTCAGCTCATGGCGAGCGGTGCCGGTGACGACGATGCTGCGGGCGTTATCGACCTGCACCTGTTGATCATTCAGTACGTGCTGAGTCCAGTTTCGCTGTGCGCGCAGGTAGATTTCCTCGGCGCCTTTGCGATCTTCGATGCGCAATTCGTTGTAACCGCCGCCACCAGGACTGCTCTGGCTGCGGAAAATGCTGCGGGTTTTGTCGGCGGGAAGATCGAGCGGCACCGGGGTTGCGGCGTTTGGCAGGCAACCCATCACCAGCGGTTTGTCGGCATCGGCGTCGACGAATCCCACCAGCACTTCCATGCCGACTCGCGGGATCATCACGCTGCCATAACGGTCGTGCGCCCAGCCGGTGGCGACGCGCAGCCAGCAACTGGAGTGTTCATCGAGCTGACCGTCACGGTCCCAAGCCAGCTGAACCTTGACCCGACCGAACTCGTCGCAATGGATTTCACTGTCGGTCGGGCCGGTGACCACGGCAGGTTGATAGCCGAGCATGCGGGGTTTTTCCGGCCCGAGTGGAGGGCGAAACGAAACGTCCCACGGTGTTGCCAGAAAGGTATTGCGATAGCCCTGGAAATCATCCGGGCCGTCGCTGGTAACCGACTCTTCCAGCACTTGCGGCTGGCGGCCACGGTGTTCGATTTCGGTGATCAACCACAGGTCATTCCATGCCCGACGCGGATGCTCGGCCAGGTGTAGGAAATGCCCGCTGACCAATGCCGATTCGTCGCCACGACCTTCGGCCTGACGGAAGTCGGCGTTGTGGCGTTCGAGGGCTCGTTGGGCCAGATGCTTGCCGTGTTCGCGGTCGGTGAATTGGCCAGGGAAGTGGTAATCCTCGAGTACTGGTCGCAGCTCACTGTCGAGGCGGCTTTCAAGTTGCAGGCGAGGTTTTTTGAAGTCGTAGTCGCGACGGGTTACCGCTGTCGTCCGGGTTTCCAGGCGCACGTTGAAACGTTTGATGGCCGGCGCATCCGCCGCCATTCCGCTGCCCGGCAGGTACAACGTTGGTTCGGGCAGACGAGGGAAAACCGTCTGGTCATCACCAAACACCAACAGGTGCCCGTCGAGGCCGTGCTGAAAGTGGTAGTGAATGCCGATTTCGGCACACAGCCGCTGGATGAACGCCAGATCGCTTTCGGCGTATTGCACGCAGTACTCACGCGCTGGGTAGTCGCTGCCGAGCCGGAACTCGAAGGCATCGCGCTGGATACCGTGGTCTTTGAGAATTTGCGCGACGATCGCCGGCACGCTTTTGTGCTGGAAGATCCTCTGATTGATGCGCTGACCGAGGTAGGCCAGACGCGGCACGAGGCTGATTTGGTAGCCCGTCAGACGTTGCCCGGAATCGCTTTGGCCAACGCGAAAAATCTGACCATGAATGCCGGAACCCTGCGCATCAAAACTCAGAAATGCCTGACGATGCAGGAGGCTTTCGAGTTCGATGTCCGGCCGTTCGCTGACCAGTTCCAGGTCAAAACGGTAGGGCTGGCTGATGGCTTCCGTACCTGTGAACTCAAGCACCTTGAGCTCATTCTGGACGCCGTCGATCGTCAACGTGAAGCGCGGTTGATTGGCAGGAGCGAACATCCGATGTGTCTCTGCAGAATGAAGGCGGGCGATTCTGCATGAGCGACAAGGGGTGTTGATGGAGGTACAGGAAAATCAGATTTGCCCTACTTTTTTAGAGATTTGTCCTTCAATA
Organism: Pseudomonas sp. PDM25; assembly: GCF_019219045.1. Lineage (NCBI taxonomy): Bacteria > Pseudomonadati > Pseudomonadota > Gammaproteobacteria > Pseudomonadales > Pseudomonadaceae > Pseudomonas > Pseudomonas sp. PDM25. The sequence goes on along the minus strand of NZ_JAHUWL010000005.1, from coordinate 333,057 downwards.
ATCAGTGTGTTTGGCTACATACAACTCCTTCAAAAGCACCACCGGACAAATGTGGGAGCGGGCTTGCTCGCGAAAGCAGTGTGTCAGTCAACATTAATGCCGAATGACCCACCGCATTCGCGAGCAAGCCCGCTCCCACATTGGAACTTCGATGCCACAAGATCTGCGCCATAAAAAAACGGCCCGCCTCCATAAGGAAGCGGGCCGTTTTCATGTTCGGCAAAAGATCAGAGCATCAGCTCATCCCGATCACTTGTTCAGGCGGAAATCTGCCTCGGCAGCGGCGAAGCGCTGAAGCATGCCTTTGGTAGGCTCGCCCGATTTGCTGACGATGTAGATGGCCAGGCTGGCGAAGATGAAGCCCGGGATGATTTCGTACAGGCCCAGCAGTTCGAAGTGTTTCCACACGATCACGGTGATCGCGCCGACCAGGATGCCGGCCAGTGCGCCGTTGCGGGTCATGTCTTTCCAGATCACGGAGATCAGGACAACCGGACCGAAAGCAGCACCGAAACCAGCCCAGGCGTAGCTGACCAGACCCAGTACACGGTTCTCCGGGTTAGCAGCCAGAGCGATAGCGATCAAGGCAACCAGCAGCACCATGGCACGGCCGACCCAGACCAACTCGACCTGGGAAGCGGTTTTACGCAGGAAGGTTTTGTAGAAGTCTTCGGTCAGGGCGCTCGAGCACACCAGCAATTGGCAGCTCAAGGTGCTCATCACAGCAGCCAGAATGGCCGACAGCAGTACACCGGCAACCCATGGGTTGAACAGGATCTTGGCCAGTTCGATGAACACACGCTCGTGGTTTTCGCTCACTGGCATGGCCACGGCAGGGTTGGCCGAGAAATAGGCAATACCGAAGAAGCCTACAGCCACGGTGCCGCCCAGGCACAGGATCATCCAGGTCATGGAGATGCGACGTGCTTTGGCAATCGACTTGACCGAATCCGCCGCCATGAAACGCGCCAGGATGTGCGGCTGGCCGAAGTAGCCCAGGCCCCAGCCCATCAACGAGATGATGCCGATGAAGGTGGTGTTTTTCAGCATGTCGAAGTTGCTTGGGTCTTGCGCTTCGATGGCCAGGAACGTGGTGTCGATGCCGCCGGTGGCCAGCAGCACGATGATCGGCGTCAGCAACAGGGCGAAGATCATCAGGGTGGCTTGTACGGTGTCAGTCCAGCTCACGGCCAGGAAACCGCCGACAAAGGTGTAGGCAATCGTCGCCGCAGCACCGGCCCACAGCGCAGTCTCGTAGGACATGCCGAAGGTGCTTTCGAACAGACGGGCGCCAGCCACGATGCCGGAAGCGCAGTAGATGGTGAAGAACACCAGGATCACGACCGCGGAGATGATCCGCAGCAGGCCGCTTTTGTCTTCGAAACGGCTGGAGAAGTAATCCGGCAGGGTCAGCGCATCGCCGTTGTGCTCGGTCTGCACGCGCAGACGGCCGGCGACGAACAGCCAGTTCAGGTAAGCACCGATGATCAGACCGATGGCGATCCAGCTTTCGGACAGACCGGACATGTAGATGGCGCCCGGCAGGCCCATCAACAACCAGCCGCTCATGTCGGAGGCGCCGGCGGACAATGCCGTCACGACGCTGCCCAGGCTGCGACCGCCCAGAATGTAGTCAGAAAGGTTGTTGGTGGAGCGATAGGCCATGAAGCCGATCAGCACCATTGCTGCGATGTAGATCACGAACGTGATCAGTGTTGGATTGCTTACGCTCATTAAGTGATGCCCTGGCTTTGTTTTTATGTAGCGGCAGAGTGTGAAACCGCCGACAAACGACAACGTTTGTTCAGACGACTTCGGGGCCCGCGCATTTATGACTGATGTTTCCCCAGGAAAGCCATCAGCCGGTGCACCTGTCTTTTGTGACCGGTTGCACCTTGGGCGCGAATGCTATTCAACAAAGCAAATAAGGTGCAACCAGTTTCGCGAGAATAAGTTGCACCTAATCGGATTTACCTGAAAAAGCCCTGTTTTTGCTCCTTTTTAGCGCAGTCTTGGCGGTTTACTAGAAGCAAAAGCACCAAGCAGGAGCGGTACGCTCGTACCGGAATTTATTTCCTGACGAGCTGCGTATTATTCCGACAAAAAAAGGGTTGCACCCGGTTGCACCTCGACGGTTGCACGGCTAATCTTGCCGCCAGCTGATGCCACGCGGTCGTGGCAAACATGAGGATAAAAATATGGCTACCACCACCCTTGGGGTCAAACTTGACGACCCGACCCGCGAGCGCCTCAAGGCCGCCGCGACCTCGATTGATCGCACGCCCCACTGGCTGATCAAGCAGGCAATTTTCAATTACCTGGAAAAACTCGAGGGTGGTGCAACCCTGACCGAGCTGAGCGGTTTGATCAGCAAAGATGCTGACGACGCCGGCGAAGTCCACGCTGACCACGCGCACCAATGCTTCCTCGAGTTCGCCGAAAGCATCCTGCCGCAATCGGTCCTGCGCGCTTCGATCACCGCCGCTTACCGTCGCCCTGAGCCGGAAGTGGTGCCGATGCTGATCGAGCAGGCTCGCCTGCCGATCGCCATGGCCGAAGCCACCAACAAGCTCGCCGCCTCGATTGCTGAAAAACTGCGCAATCAGAAGAGCGCCGGCGGCCGTGCCGGGATTGTTCAGGGCCTGCTGCAGGAATTTTCCCTGTCGTCCCAGGAAGGCGTGGCGCTGATGTGCCTGGCCGAAGCGCTGCTGCGCATCCCGGACAAAGGCACCCGCGACGCACTGATCCGCGACAAGATCAGCACCGGTAACTGGCACCCGCACTTGGGCAACAGCCCGTCGCTGTTCGTCAACGCCGCCACGTGGGGCTTGCTGCTGACCGGCAAACTGGTCGCCACCCACAACGAAGCCGGCCTGACGTCGTCCTTGAGCCGCATCATCGGCAAGAGCGGCGAGCCGATGATCCGCAAGGGCGTCGACATGGCGATGCGCCTGATGGGCGAGCAGTTCGTCACCGGCGAAACCATCGCCGAAGCCCTGGCCAACGCCAGCAAGTTCGAAGCCAAGGGCTTCCGTTATTCCTACGACATGCTGGGTGAAGCCGCACTCACCGAGCACGATGCCCAGAAATACCTGGCCTCGTACGAACAAGCCATCCACTCGATCGGCAAAGCGTCCCACGGCCGTGGGATTTATGAAGGTCCGGGCATTTCCATCAAGCTGTCGGCACTGCACCCGCGTTACAGCCGTGCGCAGTACGAGCGCGTGATGGACGAGTTGTACCCACGCCTGCTGTCGCTGACCCTGCTGGCCAAGCAATACGACATTGGCCTGAACATCGACGCCGAAGAAGCCGACCGCCTCGAGCTGTCGCTGGATCTGCTGGAGCGCCTGTGCTTCGAGCCGCAACTGACCGGCTGGAACGGCATCGGTTTCGTGATCCAGGCTTATCAAAAGCGTTGCCCGTACGTGATCGACTACGTGATCGACCTGGCTCGTCGCAGCCGTCATCGCCTGATGATCCGTCTGGTAAAAGGCGCGTACTGGGACAGCGAAATCAAGCGCGCCCAGGTCGAAGGCCTGGAAGGCTATCCGGTCTACACCCGCAAGGTGTACACCGACGTTTCCTACATCGCCTGCGCTCGCAAATTGCTGTCGGTGCCGGAAGTCATCTACCCGCAATTCGCCACGCACAACGCCCACACCCTGTCGGCCATTTACCACATCGCCGGTCAGAACTATTACCCCGGTCAGTACGAGTTCCAGTGCCTGCACGGCATGGGTGAACCGCTGTACGAACAGGTTGTAGGCAAAGTTTCCGAAGGCAAGCTGAACCGTCCGTGCCGCGTGTACGCACCGGTCGGTACTCACGAGACGCTGTTGGCGTACCTGGTGCGTCGTCTGCTGGAAAACGGCGCGAACACCTCGTTCGTCAACCGCATCGCCGACCAATCTATTTCGATCCAGGAGCTGGTGGCCGATCCAGTGGCCAGCATCGAGCAGATGGCGACGCTGGAAGGCGGCTTCGGCCTGCCGCACCCGCGTATCCCGCTGCCGCGTGATCTTTATGGTGCCGAGCGCGCCAACTCCAGCGGCATCGACATGGCCAACGAACATCGTCTGGCTTCACTGTCCTGCGCCCTGCTGGCAACCGCTCATAACAACTGGAAAGCCGCGCCGATGCTCGGTTGCGCGTCCAGCACTGAAACCCCGGCTCCGGTGCTGAACCCGTCGGATCTGCGCGACATCGTCGGCCACGTACAGGAAGCGACCGTCGAAGACGTCGATAACGCGATCCAGTGCGCCCTGAACGCTGCACCGATCTGGCAGGCCACTCCGCCCGCCGAGCGCGCCGCGATTCTGGAACGTGCCGCTGATTTGATGGAAGGCGAGATCCAGCCGCTGATGGGCCTGCTGGCTCGCGAAGCCGGCAAGACCTTCGCCAACGCCATCGCCGAAGTACGTGAAGCCGTGGACTTCCTGCGTTATTACGCGGTGCAGGCGCGCAACGATTTCACCAACGACGCCCACCGCCCATTGGGTCCGGTGGTGTGCATCAGCCCGTGGAACTTCCCGCTGGCGATCTTCAGCGGCCAAGTCGCTGCGGCACTGGCTGCCGGCAACCCGGTTTTGGCCAAGCCAGCGGAACAAACTCCGCTGGTGGCTGCTCAAGCCGTGCGCTTGCTGCTCGAAGCCGGGATTCCGGAAGGCGTGGTGCAATTGCTGCCGGGCCGTGGCGAAACCGTTGGCGCGCGTCTGGTCGGTGACGATCGGGTTAAAGGCGTGATGTTCACCGGTTCGACCGAAGTCGCTCGTTTGCTGCAACGCAATGTCGCTGGTCGCCTGGATGCTCAAGGTCGCCCGATTCCGTTGATCGCCGAAACCGGTGGCCAGAACGCGATGATCGTCGACTCTTCGGCACTGACCGAACAAGTTGTGATCGACGTGGTGTCCTCAGCCTTCGACAGCGCCGGTCAACGTTGCTCGGCACTGCGTGTGCTGTGCTTGCAGGAAGATTCCGCTGACCGTGTCATCGAAATGCTCAAAGGTGCCATGGCTGAATGCCGTCTCGGCAACCCGGAACGCCTGTCCGTGGACATCGGCCCGGTGATCGACGCCGAAGCCAAGGCCGGTATCGAGAAGCACATCCAGGGCATGCGCGACAAAGGTCGCAGCGTGTACCAGGTGGCAATCGCCAACACCGAAGAAGTCAAACGCGGCACCTTCGTGATGCCGACGCTGATCGAACTGGAAAGCTTCGACGAACTGCAACGGGAGATCTTCGGTCCGGTGCTGCACGTGGTTCGCTACAAGCGCAAAGACATCGATCAGCTGATCGGTCAGATCAACGCTTCCGGTTACGGCCTGACCTTGGGTGTGCACACTCGCATCGACGAGACCATCGCCAAGGTGGTCGACAACGTCAACGCCGGTAACGTCTACGTGAACCGCAACATCGTCGGTGCTGTGGTCGGCGTGCAGCCGTTCGGTGGCGAAGGCTTGTCGGGTACGGGTCCGAAAGCAGGTGGTCCGTTGTACCTGTACCGTCTGTTGTCGACACGTCCTACCGATGCAATCGAACAATCCTTCGCTCGTGGTGATGCCATCGCGACACCGGACGTTCGTCTGCGTGATGCCATGAGCAAACCGCTGAAGGCCCTGCAAGCCTGGGCCGGCAGCAGCAAGCTCACCGACCTGAGCACCCTGTGCGTGCAGTTCGCGGCGCAATCGCAAAGCGGGATCACCCGTCTTCTGGCGGGCCCGACCGGCGAACGCAACAGCTACGCCATTCTGCCGCGCGAACACGTGCTGTGCCTGGCGGAAGTCGAAGGCGATCTGCTGACGCAACTGGCGGCGGTATTGGCCGTCGGCGGTTCGGCGGTATGGCCGGAAGCTGAATTGACCAAGGCGTTGTTCGCACGTCTGCCGAAGGACATTCAGGCGAAGATCAAACTGGTTTCCGACTGGAACAAGGACGAAGTGCTGTTTGATGCGGTTCTGCATCATGGCCATTCCGATCAGCTGCGTGCGGTCTGCCAGCAAGTGGCCAAGCGTGCCGGCGCGATTGTCGGGGTTCATGGCTTGTCGCAAGGCGAGACCAACATCGCGCTGGAGCGTCTGGTGATCGAGCGGGCGTTGAGCGTTAACACTGCTGCGGCGGGTGGTAATGCCAGTCTGATGACTATCGGCTAAACCGCAACAAGACCAGGCACCTGCAATAGGTGCCTGGTTCGCAATATCCCCTGTGGGAGCGGGCTTGCTCGCGAAGGCGGAGTGTCAGTCGACATCCACATTGACTGATCCACCGCCTTCGCGAGCAAGTCGAATCGTCGCACCGCCGCCCCCACATTTGATTAGCGGTGCCCGCACCGCACCATCACGCTCATCAATCATCCTGTTCAGCCTTTATTCGCACGCCTAGACTCGGTCCATTCCAAAAAAAGGTAGGCCGCCATGTCCGAGACGTTGCTCAGTTCCCGCAATCTGGCTTTCGAGCTGTATGAAGTCCTTGATGCCGAGGGCCTGACCCAGCGTGAGCGTTTCGCCGAGCACAACCGCGAGACCTTCGACGCCGCCATCGGCACCGCCCGCACCATCGCCGAGAAGTTCTTTGCCCCGCACAATCGCAAGGGTGACGAGAATGAGCCGCGCTATGAGGACGGTCAGGCAATTCTGATTCCGGAAGTGAAACCGGCGGTGGATGCCTTCCTTGAAGCCGGTTTCCTCAACGCTGCGCGCAGTTTCGATGCGGGCGGCATGCAACTTCCTACGCTGTTGTCCCAAGCCTGCTTCGCACATTTCCAATCGGCCAACGCGGCGTCGACTTCTTATCCGTTCCTGACCATGGGCGCGGCGAACCTGATCGAAAGTTTCGGCACCGAGGAGCAAAAACAGCGCTTCCTGCAACCGATGATCGACGGTCGCTTCTTTGGCACCATGGCGCTGACCGAACCCCATGCCGGCTCGTCGCTGTCGGATATTCGTACCCGCGCAGAGCCTGCGTCTGACGGCACGTATCGACTCAAGGGCAACAAGATCTTCATCTCCGGCGGTGATCACCCGTTGTCGGAAAACATCGTGCACATGGTGCTGGCCAAGTTGCCGGATGCACCGGCGGGTGTGAAAGGGATTTCGCTGTTCATCGTGCCCAAGTTTCTGGTCAACGATGACGGCAGCCTGGGCAAACGCAACGACGTGTTGCTGGCCGGGCTGTTCCACAAGATGGGCTGGCGCGGCACCACCTCCACCGCGCTGAACTTCGGCGATAACGGCGAGTGTGTCGGCTACCTGGTGGGCAAGCCTCATCATGGCTTGAGCTACATGTTCCAGATGATGAACGAGGCGCGGATCGGCGTCGGCATGGGCGCGGTGATGCTCGGTTACGCCGGTTATCTGTATTCCCTGGAATACGCCCGCGAGCGGCCGCAGGGTCGCGTGCCGGACAGCAAGGACCCGAACACCGCGCCGGTGGCGATCATTCAGCACGCCGACGTCAAACGCATGTTGCTGACTCAGAAAGCCTACGTCGAAGGTTCGTTCGACCTTGGGTTGTACGCGGCGCGACTGTTTGATGACACCACAACCCTTGAGACTGAAGCTGAGCGCAAACAGGCCCACGAACTGCTGGATTTGCTGACGCCGATCGTCAAATCCTGGCCGTCGGAGTTTTGCCTGAAGGCCAACGAACTGGCGATCCAGATACTCGGCGGCCATGGCTACACCCGCGAATACCCGGTGGAGCAGTATTACCGCGACAACCGCCTGAACCCGATCCACGAAGGGACTCACGGCATTCAATCGCTGGACCTGCTGGGCCGCAAACTGGCACAGAACGGTGGTGCGGGGCTCAAGCAATTGATCCGCCTGATTGCCGATACCGCCGAGCGCGCTCAAGCGTATGAATCGTTAACCGCGCTGCGTGAGCCGCTGGAGAAATTGGTGGCGCGCCTGCAAACGGTGACCATCGGTTTGCTGACGGATTTGGCGCAAGGCAAGGTTAATAGCAGCCTGGCGAACTCGGCGCTGTACCTCAAAGTGTTCGGGCACACGGTGATTGGCTGGCGCTGGCTGGAGCAGGCGATTCGCGCGCAGGAAGGGCTGGCCAAAGGGAATGCGGTGGATGTGAGCTTCTATAAAGGCAAGCTGCAGGCGGCGCGGTATTTCCTGACGTGGGAAGTGCCGGGTTGCCACCATGAACTGGCGATTCTTGAGGCGCGGGATGATGTGTGTCTTGGGATGCAGGATGAGTGGTTCTAACTGGAGCCTTGTGGTGCTGCTGACATCCATTCGCGAGCAAGCCCGCTCCCACAGGAGTCCGCGTTGAACCAAACAACGCGATCAACTGTGGGAGCGGGCTTGCTCGCGAAGGCGCCCGCACAGACAACTCATCAACTCAGCTTGAACCCACCCACTTGCCGCGCCAAATCATCCGCCAACCGCTGCAACGTCTGACAATCCTCACGACAAGCCCTGACCTCCCCGGCGGTGGCACGGGCCAGGTCAGAAATCCCCTGCACGTTCCGGTTGATCTCTTCCGTCACCGCCGACTGCTCTTCCGTCGCCGCCGCCACCTGATGGTTCATGTCGCTGATGCGCTCCACCTGCCCGGTAATCGCGGTCAACGACACCCCGGTGCGTTGGCTCGACTCAACGCCCGTGCCAGTCGCCGCTTGCCCGGAATGCATCGACGACACCGCGTTCTCCGCGCCTTGCTTGAGGCTGCCAATCATCTGCTGAATCTCATCAGTCGATGACTGCGTGCGCCGCGCCAACGTGCGCACCTCATCCGCCACGACCGCAAACCCACGCCCCATGTCCCCGGCCCGCGCCGCTTCGATGGCCGCGTTGAGCGCGAGCAAATTGGTCTGCTCGGAAATCCCGCGAATCACTGCCAGCACCTGATCAATGGATGCCACTTGATGGGCCAACTCGCCCACCGCACTGGCAGCGAGGCCGATTTCATCGGACATGCTTTCAATATGCCGGATCGACCCGCCCACCACTTCCCGCGCCTGCATCGCCTCATCCCGGGCAGTTTGTGACGCCACCGCGGCATTGCCGGCGTTCTGGGCGATTTCCTGCACCGTCAGGCCCATTTCGTGAACGGCGGTGGCGACCATGTCGGTCATTTCCTGCTGTCGGCCGGAGCGTTCGGCAGTGTTGTCCACCACCCGCGCCACTTGCCCGACTGCCGTGCGTAAACGCTCGCTGGTGGTCAGCACTTCGCCGATCATGTCGCGCTGACTTTCCAGGAACCGATTGAAGCCGCGAGCCAGGTCACCCAGTTCATCCGCGCGACTGGAATCTAACCTGTGGGTCAAATCTCCACCACCGCTACCGATGGCTACCAGCGCCGCTGTTACCCGACGGATCGGCCGCACCAATCCACGGGCCAACAACACCACCAGCATCAGGCAAACCAGCGCCACCGCCAGGCCAATACCGCTGCTCATCCACATCGCGCGGCGGGCTTCGGCATAGATCTGCGACTGTGGCACTTCGGCCACCAGGGTCCAGCCCAAGTCCCGCAACGGCAGACTCAATGCCAGAAAATCTTCGCCATCGCGATCGAAGCTGCTGTGGGTGGCAGCCTGTTGGCCCATGACGGCTTGCGCTGCCGGGGCGCCAATCTGTTCGGCCAACGTGCGCTTGCCGCTGAACTGCGCTTCGGGGTGAACCTGGATCAAACCGTCGGAACGTACGAGATAGACCTTGCCGCGCTCACCGAAGTTGAAGTTGTGGATCAGCTCCGACAGCTCTTTCATGCTCAGGCCAAGCCCGGCAACGCCCACGACTTTGCCGGCCTGCTCGACCTTGAGGTCGATGAACAGCGCCAACTCTCCGGTCGCGGTGTCATTGTCGATATTGAGGGTGCGCGGCTGGTTGCTGTCGAGAAACGAATAGAACCAGGCGTCTTTGGGGTTGGAGCGGCTGAGGATCCGGTCCAGGCCTTTTTCCGTGAAGTAATGGTTTGAAGCCGTGCCGACGATCAGCGCGGTAAAGGCTTTGTGCTCGGCGCGGATGCCTTCCAGATAGGTGACGAAGGTGCTGGTCTGGGCACTGTTTTCACCCCCGGCCAACCAGTCGCGCACCATGCTATTGCTGGCGATGTCCTTGGCGGCGGTGAGGGGCTGAACGAGGATTCGCTCGATGTCGTTGCGCATCGCTTCGATGCTCGACGGCAGCGCTTGCTCGACCAGATAGCGCTCGGCGAGGCGATTGACCACGAGGGTATAAATGCCAACCACGATCAGAATACTGACCAGCAGGGCGGTGCCCATGCTCAGGATCAACTGCCATTGAATACTGCGTCGCCAGAACTGCATGGAGCACCCCCAAAGAATAAGAGGCTGAAACACTGCAACAGCCGTGCCGATTGTATACAACACAAACGACAATTTATTCTTTGGTTGTGCGCAAAGCCGATCAGGCCTGATTGATCGTCTTGGAGATCACTTCAACCGTGGCGCTGACTTGCTCTTGGTAACGGTCGAGTTCCTGCTTGTGCTGCTTCTGCATTTCGATCTGCTGGGAGCACAGATTCATCGCGGCCAATACCAGCAAGCGGTCACCGATCAGCGTCGGGTACTTCCTTTTGGTGTCGGCCAGGGCAGCCTTCAGCATTAACGCGGCGTCCAGCAGGGTTTGCTCTTCCCCGGCCGGCGCCTTGATCGAATAGTCCTCCCCCAGGATCGAGACGACTTTTACCCCTGCGGCGCCGTGATTCATGCGCTGACTGGGCCGGCGCTGACGCGCTCAACCAGGGCCTGGATGCGTGCCGCGGTGGCACCTTGTTTCTCTTCCTGTTCCATCAGGCTCAGTTGCAGGCTTTCGTTTTCATCCTTGGCCTGGGCCAGTTCTGCGCTCAGGGTTTGGTTGGTGCCGAGCAGGGTCTGGTTCTGTTGCACCAGGTCGCTGACCAGCTGTTCCAATTGGCTTAGGGATGCTTCCAACATTTTGATTTTCCAAGCATTTTCAAAGGGCGCGTACGATAAAGAAAAGTCACCACGGATGCCAGGGTTATTGGGGCGCAAGGCCTTGATTTTCCTGGCGGGCGACCTTCCTCGCGAGCTTTAAAGACTGTGATTGGCGGATCTGGTTCCTGCACTTCGTCGCCGGAGCGGTTGTGCGACAAAAACCCGCAGGGGCTCAAGACTTTAGTCGTATGACCGATAAGTCATCCATACGTCAGTCTCAGCGCCGCACGGATGCGCTCTTTTCGGTAAACACCATGTCCCTTCGTAATATGAATATCGCTCCACGGGCGTTCCTCGGTTTTGCCCTGATTGGCGGCCTGATGCTGATTCTGGGTGTGTTTGCCTTGAACCAGATGAGCAAGATTCGCGGCGCCGCCGAGGACATCACCTCAAGCAGCGTGCCGAGCATCAAGAGCCTCGACGAATTCACTCAGCTGACCCTGCGCCTGCGGGTGCTGTCCTACCGTTTGCTGGTGAACCGCGAGCCGGACGTCCAGCAAAAGACCATGGATCTGCTGGAAACCCGCAATCAGCAGATTCGTGCCGCTCAGGCGACTTACGAAAAACTGATCACCAGCCCGCAGGAACGTTCGGCCTACGACCAGTACGTGCAGTTGCTCGGCCAGTACCGTCAGATCGAAGACCGGATGAAGACCCTGTCGCGCAACAATCAGGTGGATGAACTGCGCACCCTGCTCAACACCGATCTGCTGACCAACTCTGAAGCGGTGAACACCGTGTTGAACCGTTTGCTGGAGATCAACACTCAGCAGACCCTCGACACCAATCAACAAGCCGCCGACCAGTACGCTTCGGCCTTCAACCTGGTGATCACCCTGCTGGTGATCGCGACCGGCCTGACTCTGCTGTTCGCCTGGTTGTTGACCAACAGCATCACCAAGCCGATCGCTAATGCCCTGAGCGCTGCCGAAGAAATTGCTGAAGGCAACCTGACCCGCCCGATCACCGTCGATGGTGAGGACGAAGCCGGCCGCTTGCTGCTGGCCATGTCGAAGATGCAGGACAAGCTGCGCGACACCCTGCAACGGATTTCCGGGTCCGCCACGCAACTGGCGTCCGCCGCTGAAGAACTCAACAGCGTCACCGACGAAAGCGCCCGTGGCCTGACCCAGCAGAACAACGAAATCGAACAAGCTGCCACCGCAGTCAACGAAATGACCAGCGCCGTGGAAGAAGTCGCGCGCAATGCCGTCAGCACGTCCGAAGCCTCGAAGAACGCCACCACCTCCGCCGGTGATGGCCGTGACCTGGTGCAGGAAACCGTCAGCGCCATCGAACGCATGAGCGCCGACGTGCAGAGCACCGCCACCCTGATCGGCGACCTGGCCAACGAGTCCCGTGACATCGGCAAAGTGCTGGACGTGATTCGCGGCCTGGCTGATCAGACCAACTTGCTGGCATTGAACGCCGCCATCGAAGCCGCCCGTGCCGGTGAGGCCGGTCGTGGTTTTGCCGTGGTGGCGGACGAAGTCCGTGCCCTGGCGCATCGCACCCAGCAGTCGACCAGCGAAATCGAACGCATGATCGGCAGCATCCAGAGCGGTACCGAGCACGCAGTGGATTCGATGCGCAACAGCACCGAGCGTGCTGAGTCGACGTTGAACATCGCTCGTGGTGCAGGCATGTCGCTGGACACTATTAATAGCGCGATCGTCGAAATCAACGAACGCAACCTGGTGATCGCCAGCGCGGCCGAAGAGCAGGCGCAAGTGGCCCGTGAAGTGGACCGCAATCTAGTGAACATTCGTGATCTGTCGGTGCAGTCGGCGACCGGGGCTAACCAGACCAGTGCCGCGAGCAATGAGCTGTCGCGATTGGCGCTGGACCTGAACAACATGGTTGGGCGGTTTAGCCTCTAAGAGCACCGCGAACTCTGTGGGTAAGGGATTTATCTGTGGCGAGGGGATTTATCCCCGTTCGGCGGCGAAGCCGTCGCAAGACCTGTTTGCGGGGCATGCCTGAAAGAACGCAGGGGGCCGCTTCGCAGCCCAACGGGGATAAATCCCCTCGCCACAGTGATTGCACCCGGAGCTGCGGGTGTCATCTGCTTGCTGCAAAAGCTTTTTGACAGCATCACATTTCAACAGGTTAGAATCGCTGGCACGCAGACTGCATGGTCAGTTTGCGCCCGCCTTTCAGCTTTCTGGAGTACTGCCTTTGAATGCGACGACCATCAACAGCCTGTTCTTGATCGGCGCGTTGCTGGTAGGTGCAAGCATTCTGGTGAGCTCACTTTCATCGCGCCTCGGTATCCCGATTCTGGTGATCATCCTCGCGGTGGGCATGTCGGCCGGCGTCGATGGCGCCGGCATTATCTTCGATAACTACCCAACGGCTTATCTGGTCGGCAACCTCGCGCTGGCCGTCATCCTGCTCGACGGCGGCTTGCGCACCCGGGTTTCCAGCTTCCGCGTGGCGTTATGGCCGGCGCTGTCGCTGGCGACGGTCGGGGTGTTGATCACCACCGGGCTGACCGGCATGGCCGCCGCGTGGCTGTTCAACCTGAACCTGATTCAGGGCCTGCTGATCGGCGCTATCGTCGGTTCCACCGACGCCGCGGCGGTGTTCTCGCTGCTCGGCGGCAAAGGCCTGAACGAACGGGTGACCGCCAGCCTCGAGATCGAATCCGGCAGCAACGACCCGATGGCGGTGTTCCTCACCGTGACCCTGATCGACATGCTCGCCAGCGGCCAGACCGGTCTGCATTGGAGCCTGCTCGGGCACTTGATGCGTGAGTTCGGTATCGGTGCTGTCATCGGCCTGGGCGGCGGCTGGGTCATGCTGCAACTGGTCAACCGTATCCACTTGGCCACCGGCCTTTATCCGATCCTGGTCATTGCTGGCGGACTGGTCGTGTTTGCCCTGACCAACGCCTTGCACGGCAGCGGCTTTTTGGCGGTTTACCTGTGCGGCCTGGTCATCGGCAACCGCCCGGTGCGCAGCCGCCACGGCATTTTGCACATGCTCGATGGCATGGCCTGGCTGGCGCAAATCGGTATGTTCCTGGTCCTCGGGCTGCTGGTAACGCCCCATGACCTGTTGCCGATTGCCCTGCCCGCTCTGGGCCTGGCGCTGTGGATGATTCTGTTTGCGCGGCCGTTGTCGGTAATCGTCGGCCTGCTGCCCTTCAAGGCGTTCCATGGGCGCGAGAAGGCGTTCATTTCCTGGGTCGGGTTACGCGGCGCGGTTCCGATCATTCTGGCGGTGTTCCCGCTGATGGCCGGCCTGCCCAACGCCCAGCTCTATTTCAACCTCGCCTTCTTTATCGTGTTGGTGTCGCTACTGGTGCAGGGCACGAGCCTGCCGTGGGTGGCGAAGCTTTTGAAAGTGACCGTTCCGCCGGAGCCGGCACCGATCTCCCGCGCCGCCCTGGAAGTCCACGTCACCAGTGAGTGGGAGCTGTTCGTTTATCGCCTCGGTGCCGAGAAATGGTGCATCGGCTCGCCCCTTCGCGAACTGAAAATGCCCGAAGGCACCCGCATTGCAGCCCTGTTTCGTGGCCAGCAACTGCTCCATCCGTCGGGTAGTACAGTGCTCGAAGTCGACGATTTGCTGTGCGTCATCGGCCATGAACACAACCTTCCGGCCCTCGGAAAACTCTTCAGCCAGGCACCGCAACGAGGCCTCGATTTGCGCTTCTTCGGCGACTTCGTACTCGAAGGAGACGCCCAACTGGCTGCGGTTGCGGCGCTGTACGGGTTGAAAGTGGAAGGCATCGATCCAGACATGTCGCTCGGCCACTTCATTGCCCAGAAAGTGGGCGGTGCCCCCGTCGTCGGTGACCAGGTGGAGTGGAACAACACCATTTGGACCGTCGCGGTCATGGAAGGGAACAAGATCGGTAAAGTGGGCGTCAGATTCCCCGAAGGAAGTCGCCCCGGTCCGGGACTCTTCCTCTAAACTCCACACTTCGTCTCGCTTTCGATCGGTCTCTATGTCAACCCTGCGCACGTTTATCATTACGGCCCTGCTGGGCTTGAGTCTTTCTGTCGGTACATTGCAAGCGGCCGAACCGCCGTCCAGCGAAGCCGTGCAGGCGAACCTGGACAAGATCGCCGAGCGCAAATTGCCGGAAGCCGATCAGAAAGCTCTCCAGAGCATCCTGCAAAGCACGCTGACACAGCTCAACAACAAGCGTGATTACGAGCAGAAGCTGGCCGATCTCAAGCAGCAACTGGCCAACGCCCCAAAGCAGAACATCGAGAACCAGCGAGAACTGGCCAAGCTCAAAGCCACCAAATTGCTGCCAGTACCGCAGCGCTATGCCAAAGAGCCTATTCAGCAACTGGAGCAAATGCTCACCGAGCGCTCCACCCAGCAAAGCGATCTGCAAAAAGCCCTGGCCGACGCCAACAGTCTGGTGATTACTGCCCAGACCCGCCCCGAGCGCGCCCAGGCCGAAATTTCTGCCAGCCAGACGCGCATCCAGCAGATCAACAACATCCTCAAGATCGGCAAGGACGGCGGCAAGATCTTGACCCCTGAGCAACGCGACCTGCTCAACGCAGAGCTCGCGGCGCTGAATGCCCTGATCCCGTTGCGCCGCCAGGAACTGGCCGGCAACAATCAACTGCAGGACTTGGGCAACAGCCAGCATGACTTGCTCTCGGAAAAATCCGATCGCCTGGATCAGGAAATCCAGGAACTGCAAACCCTGATCAACCAGAAGCGCCTGGCCCAATCCCAAGAGACGGTGACGCAGCAATCCATCGAAGCGCAGAAATCCGGCGGCAGCACCCTGCTGGCGACCGAAAGCGCAGCCAACCTCAAGCTTTCTGACTACCTGCTCAAAAGTACTGACCGCCTCAACGAAGTCACCCAGCAGAATCTGCAGACCAAGCAGCAACTGGACAACGTGACCCAGAGCGACTCGGCGCTGGACGAGCAAATCAACGTGCTCAAGGGCAGCCTGCTGCTGTCCAAGATTCTCTATAAACAGAAACAGTCCCTGCCACGCCTCAGGCTCGACCGTGACCTGGCCGACCAGATCGCCGACATTCGCCTCTATCAATTCGAAGTCAGCCAGCAACGGGAACTGCTCAGCAACCCGGCGACCTATGTCGACAACCTGCTGTCGACTCAGCCTCCCGAGCAAGTCACCCCGCAACTGCGCAAAAGCCTGCTGGAGCTGGCCACAACCCGCGCCGACCTGCTAGAGCGGCTGAACCGCGAACTCAGCGCGGTGCTCAACGAATCGATCACGTTGCAACTCAATCAGAAGCAACTGCTCAGCACCGCGCAAAGCCTGCGGGCGACCCTCGATGAGCAGATGTTCTGGATTCCCAGCAACAAGCCACTGGACCTGGAATGGATGCGCGCCGTACCGGAGCGCCTGGAACGTCAGGTCACCACGCTGCCGTGGGCTTCCAGCCTGAGCGAATTAAGTGACGGCCTGACCCAACGGCCGCTGCTGTTCCTGCCCCTGGCGCTGTTGATCGGCGCCCTGCTGTGGCGACGCAAAAGCCTGTATGCCCGACTGAGCAAGGTTCACCAGGACATCGGCCACTTCAAACGCGACAGCCAGTGGCACACGCCGCAGGCCATCCTGATCAACATTCTGCTGGCGATGCCGGTGTCCCTGGGCCTGGCCTTGTGTGGCCTGGCCTTGCAAATCGACGCCCGCGGACAGAACGCGAACATGGGCGCGGCGCTGCTGCAAATGGCCCAGGCCTGGCTAGTGTTCTACACCGCTTACCGGATCCTTGCGCCGGGCGGCGTGGCCGAATTGCATTTCCGCTGGGAAAAACCCCAGGTCGAATTCCTGCAGGGCTGGGTCCGTCGACTCGGGCTGGTGGTCATGGCGTTGGTCGCGGTGGTGGCAGTCGCCGAGCTGCAACCCGCGACCCTGGCCGATGACGTACTCGGCATGCCGGTGGTGCTGACTTGCTATGCGCTGATGGCCTGGCTGCTCAGCCGTCTGCTGATCAGCAGCCCGACTCACCAGAACGCTTCGCTGTTCCGCAAGGCCGTGGGGATCCTGTTCACCGTCCTGCCTGTCGCGTTGTTCGTGGCGGTGTGCTTCGGCTATTACTACACCGCGCTGAAGCTCAGTGACCGATTGATCAACACCCTTTACCTGCTGATGTTCTGGCTGGTGATCGAGGCCACCTTCGTGCGCGGCCTCAGCGTTGCGGCACGCCGCCTGGCCTACCAGCGCGCCCTGGCCAAACGCCAGGCCGCGAAAGAGGCCGGCGACGGCGAAGCGGTGATCGAAGAGCCAACGCTGGATATCGAGAAGGTTAACGAGCAGTCCCTGCGCCTTATCCGCCTGGCACTGCTGGGCGGTTTCATCGCGGCGTTGTACTGGGTCTGGTCCGATCTGATCTCTGTGTTCTCGTACCTGGATAACGTCACCCTCTACGAATACACCAGCGGCACCGGCGCCAACATGAGCATGGTGCCGATCAGCATTGGCGACATGCTCGGCGCGCTGATCATCATCGGCATCACCTTCGCCCTCGCGCGCAACTTGCCGGGGTTGCTGGAAGTGTTGGTGCTGTCGAAGCTGAACCTGGCTCAGGGCAGTGCGTACGCCACCACCACCTTGCTGTCTTACGTGATCGCTGGCATCGGTTTCGTCTCCACCTTGTCGACACTCGGCGTGAGTTGGGACAAGTTGCAATGGCTGGTGGCGGCGCTGTCGGTAGGTCTCGGCTTCGGGATGCAGGAAATCTTCGCCAACTTCATCTCCGGGATCATGATCCTGTTCGAACGTCCGGTGCGGATTGGCGACACCATCACCATCGGCAACCTGTCCGGTACGGTGAGCAAGATCCGCATCCGCGCCACGACGATCACTGACTTCGACCGCAAGGACATCATTGTCCCGAACAAGACGTTCATTACCGGGCAACTGATCAACTGGTCCCTGACCGACACCATCACCCGAGTAACCCTCAAGCTCGGTGTCGATTACGGCTCGGACCTGGACCTGGTCAAGGAATTGCTGCTCAAGGCCGCACGCGATAACCCGCGAGTGCTGAAAGACCCGGAACCCCACGTGTACTTCCTGAACTTCGGCGAAAGCACCCTCGACCACGAGTTGCGCATGCATGTACGTGACCTCGGTGACCGTAACCCGGTGCTCGATGAGGTCAACCGCTTCATCAATCGCGAGTTCAAGAAACAGCACATCAACATCTCGTTCCGGCAGATGGAGGTTTACCTCAAGAATCTTCAGGGCCAGGAATACAAAATGGTGCCCATCGAGCCGGAAACCAAGACCATCGTTCCCATGGCCGATGGCAAACCTGTGCAAGAGCCGCCGGCCGCCAAGCTCGACTAAGCGGCTTATCCCTAGCAGAATGCTCGGACATTCTGCTGGAGATGGCCCTTGAAAGCCCTCGACGAACTGACCTTCGATAATCGTTTCGCCCGCCTGGGCGATACGTTTTCCACCCATGTGCTGCCCGAGCCGATCGACAATCCGCGCCTGGTGGTGGCCAGCCCTGCCGCCATGGCGCTGCTCGATCTCGACCCTGCCGAGGCCGAAACCCCTGAGTTTGTCGAACTGTTCAGCGGCCATAAGCTCTGGGCCGACGCGATCCCGAGGGCGATGGTCTATTCAGGTCATCAGTTCGGTTCCTACAACCCGCAGTTGGGTGATGGTCGCGGTCTGTTGCTGGGCGAGGTCTACAACGAGGCCGGCGAGCATTGGGACCTGCACCTCAAGGGTGCTGGCCAGACGCCCTTTTCGCGCATGGGTGATGGACGGGCGGTGCTGCGGTCCTCGATCCGCGAATTTCTTGCCTCCGAAGCGCTGTATGCCCTGAACATCCCGACCACCCGCGCCCTGTGCGTGATCGGCTCCGACACGCCGGTGTGGCGCGAGAAGCAGGAACGCGCGGCCATGGTCCTGCGCATGGCGCCGAGCCATGTGCGTTTCGGGCATTTCGAGTATTTCTACTACACCAAACGTCCCGAGAAGCAGAAAGAACTCGGCGACCACGTGCTGGCCATGCATTTCCCGCGATGCCTGGAACAGCCGGAACCGTACCTGGCGATGTTTCGCGAAATCGTCGAGCGCAACGCCGAACTGATCGCCAAATGGCAGGCTTATGGCTTCTGCCACGGCGTGATGAATACCGACAACATGTCGATCCTGGGCATTACCTTCGACTACGGCCCGTTCGCCTTCCTCGACGACTTCGACGCCCACTTCATCTGCAACCACTCCGATGATCAGGGTCGTTACTCCTACAGCAACCAGGTGCCGATCGGCCAGTGGAACCTCAGCGCCCTGGCCCAGGCCCTGACGCCGTTCATCAGCGTCGAAGCCCTGCGTGAAACCCTCGGCCTGTACTTCCCGCTGTACCAGGCCCATTACCTGGACCTGATGCGCCGCCGCCTCGGTTTCACCACGGCCGAAGACGATGACCAGAAACTGCTGGAGCACCTGCTGCAACTGATGCAGAACAGTGGCGTCGACTACAGCCTGTTCTTCCGCCGCTTGGGAGAAGAATCACCGGAACTGGCCGTCGCCCGGTTGCGTGATGACTTCGTCGACATCAAAGGCTTCGATGCCTGGGGCGAGCTCTACATCGCCCGGGTGACACGTGAAGGCGAGGTCGATCAGGAACAACGCCGCAAACGGATGCATGCGGTGAATCCGCTCTACATTCTGCGTAATTATCTGGCGCAGAAAGCCATCGATGCGGCGGAAAGCGGCGACTATGCAGAAGTTCGCCGCCTGCATGCGGTGCTGAGTAATCCGTTCGAGGAGCAGCCGGGGATGGAGAGCTACGCGGAGCGTCCGCCGGAGTGGGGCAAGCATCTGGAGATCAGTTGTTCGTCTTGATGATTGATCAATCCATGGGATCGATGGCACTGACGACTCGAGCAATGATGTCTGCCATCGTGATGTCATCAAGTCGCTCAATGAACTTGGCTGAGCCGTCCCGAACTCGCTGCTCAATATCAAAACTGCGCACCTGATTGCAAACCGCTACACCGTTCGTTTCGTGGCCGGAGATGATGACCGCCAATCCGGAGTTTCGACTGAAGTTCCCACCACTGGTCACGGGCACTGTCATGCTGACACCCAACGAGTTGATTTCCCTTGGCGTAATCACCACAAACCGATGCCGGTTCATCATCTCTCGTCCCGCAACCGGGTTCGGGTCAATCCAGTAGACATCGCCCCGCTGGGGGGCTTGCCGCCTAACCATCAACCTAGCTCCCGGCCGACTGAATCGCCTTCACGTGCAAACGCCGTCTGAGCATTCAGCTCAGCGACTTCTTCGGAACCTTCAAGCAATTCGGCAAGGCTGTAGCGCTTGCGAGGAGGCTGTACAACCGGGCGGGCAATCAACTCGCCATCGACCACATTCAGTTCCAACTGTGCCCCTACTTCCAGGTGCAGGAGCTTCAGTAAAGTTGGCGGGAGGGTAATAACCGCAGCCCCACCTTGACGGCGGATTTTGGAAGTCACGGACATGGGATAACTCCTATCCGATAAATGAAAGGCATCGATCTCTCGATAAGTGCAACAAAAGTAGCACGAAGTTAAAGGCAAAGCGAACTCCTCACTAAGAGACTTGAAGATCGTGGCGTTGCTTCCAGCGTAGCCACCGATCCCAAACCGAACGCTTGGAAAATGTGAGGATTTGCGACAAACGCGTAGCTCCTGCCGGCCTTTCACGGCTTGATAAAAGCAGTTTGCAACACCAGATCAGTTCAAGATTGCCCACTCATTTCAGAGTACGACTATGTCCGACCCACTCCTCATCCCCTGCCCCCACTGCAACGGCCTCAACCGCATCCCCGCGGAGCGCCTCAACGACCATCCAAAATGCGGTCGCTGCAAAGCCGAAGTCCTGCTGAATAAACCCTTTGAGTTGAAGCAAAGCGATTACGCCAGCCAGATCAAAGGCGATCTGCCGTTGCTGGTGGACGTTTGGGCGGATTGGTGTGGACCGTGCAAGTCGTTTGCGCCGGTGTTCGAGCAGGCGGCGGCGCAATTGGCCGGCAAGTGCCGGCTGGCCAAGCTGGACAGCGAGGCAAACCAGCAGTTGTCGGCGCAGCTGGGGATCCGTTCGATCCCGAGTCTGATCCTGTTCAAGAACGGCCGGGAAGTGGCGCGTCAGAGCGGGGCCTTTCCGTTACCGCAGTTGATGAGCTGGTTGCGTAGCCAAGGGATCTAAAGCCACCCCAAATCAACTGTGGGAGCGGGCTTGCTCGCGAAGGCGATTGATCATTCAACATTGATGTCGACTGACCTGACGCATTCGCGAGCAAGCCCGCTCCCACATGGGTTCTGTGTCACCTGTAGGAATCAGGCGTTTTCGAGGAGGTTGTGCAGATCGACGAATTGCTGCGTCAGCTTGTGACGCGGGTCGAGGTGAATCAGCGGTGTGTTGGCCTGGTGGGATTCACGCATGCGCACCGAGCTGCACAGGTACACCGGTAATACCGGCAGGCCTTCGGCGATCAGTTCGTCGAGGATTTGCTGGGGCAGACTGGCGCGAGCCTGGAACTGGTTGACGACGATACCTTCGACTTCCAGCCCTTCGTTATGGTCATCCTTCAATTCTTCGATTTCCGCCAACAGGCCGTACAGCGCCTGACGCGAGAAGCTGTCGCAGTCGAAGGGAATCAGCACACGATCAGCGGCAATCAATGCAGATACCGCGTAGAAATTCAGCGCTGGCGGCGTATCGAGGTAGATCCGGTCGTAATCGCCGTCCAGTTCCTCGAGCAATTTGCGCAGCTTGTTGATCTTGTGTTTGGCCTCAAGCTTGGGCTGCAAGTCAGCCAGCTCGGCAGTGGCCGTGATGACGTGGAGGTTGTCGAATGGGGTTTCGTAGATATCGACCTGGTTTTTCTTGGCGAAAGGCCCGGAAGACAAGGTCTGCTTGAAAAAATCGGCGATACCCATGGGAATGTCATTACCGGTGAGCCCCGTCAGGTACTGAGTGGAGTTCGCCTGGGCATCGAGATCCACCAATAAAGTGCGATAACCCTCGCTGGCACTGACCGCCGCCAGATTGCAGGCAATGCTGGATTTGCCTACGCCACCTTTCTGATTGAACACCACGCGCCGCATGTCAAAACCTCCGTGTATCAAAGAATGACCGAGTGTAGTAGTCCACGGCGCTGCTTAGCTACCTCGCCAGCATCGGGACTACACAGTCAGGTGCAATCTCGCGCGGAAAAATCCGTGAACTCATGCACCGCTTGCTGACAGAGCCGGCAGATCCGCCGGCCGAAATGCGGATAATGGCCAAACGACAGCCATGCACGAACCAACCGGTACATTTCATTGAGCAAAATGTAACCATCATTTGCTACACGCCCGCCGCAACGGGATAATGCGCACCACTCAGCGCTCAGCGCTACGTAAGGTACGTTCGCCTGTTTTGCGACTCACCGCGTCAAGGAAGCCCGCAGGGGCGGGATGAATGTCAGTGATCAATTTCAACATCGCCCAATGGCGCGCGTGGGCTCCTGGGCTCGAAAGCGTGGACGATTGGCAAGCCTGGAGCCGACAACCGGTCGTGCTTGCGAGCAGCGATGCCGCACCCGACGTCTCGTTTCTGCCGGCCATGCAACGCCGGCGACTCAGTCGTCTGGCGCGGATGGCGTTCAGTGTCGGCTGGCCCTTGGCCGAAGGCCGTCAGGACCTACCGTTGGTCTTTATTTCTCGCCACGGCGAAACCCCGCGCACTTTCGATATTCTCAGCGATCTGGCTACCGAACAGCCGCTGTCGCCGACTCAATTCAGCCTGTCCGTGCACAACGCGATCATTGGCCTGTGGTCGATCATGCGCGGCGAAACCAGCGAAATGACGGCCCTCGCTGCAGCCGGCGATGGCCTTGAACACGGCATGCTAGAGGCCGCGGCTTTGCTTTCCGAGGGCGCTCCCGCGGTACTGCTGATCGTCACCGAAGAGCAACCGCCAAAGGCCTACTCGACCTGGATCGACGACGTGCCGTTCCCTTACGCGGTCGGCCTGCTGATCACTCCCGGAAATGACTGGCAGCTGTCCCTGAACAGCGCCTCGGATGAGTTGTCCAAAGCCCAATGGCCCCATGCCCTGAACCTTTTGCGTACCCTGCTCGGCCAGCAAACAACCTGCCAACATGCCTGGAAAAATCGTGTATGGACCTGGCAACGCAACCTGTAACCGAAAAAAACCGCGACGCCTATTACTGGCGCCTGCTGGCTACCGCCGCAAGCTTCACCCTGTTCGGGTTGGGCGGGCTGTGCCTGCGGCTGGTGGTTTTCCCGCTGCTGAACTGCCTGCCCGGCGATGCCCGGACACACCGGCGGCGAGCGCGGCACACCGTCGCCCGCCTGTTCTGGTTTTTTGTGCGATTCATGGCGCGTACCGGCGTGCTGACTTACGACATCCAGGGCGCCGAAAAACTCGGTCGACCGGGGCAAATGATCGTCGCCAATCACCCGTCGCTGATTGATGTGGTGTTCCTGATCGGCCTGGTGCGCCACGCCAACTGCGTGGTCAAGAAAAGCCTCTGGGAGAACCCTTTTACCCGCGGCCCGCTACGCTGCATCGAATACATCAGCAACGACGGCAGCATGGACATGCTCGATGCCGCTGCCGACGCGCTGAAAAGCGGCCAGACCCTGATCATCTTTCCTGAAGGCACCCGCACTCAGCCCGGTCAGACGCCAGCCTTCCATCGGGGTGCTGCGGCAATCGCCCTGCGCGGTGCGAAAATCCTCACCCCGGTGATCATCAAGGTCAACCCGACCACATTGACCAAGGCCGACCCCTGGTATCGGATCCCCAAACGCCGTGTGCACTTCAGTTTTCGTGTCGGGGCCGATATAGACCCACAAGCCTTCGCCTCGCTGGGCCCTGCTCCTCAGGCCTCGCGCAAGCTCAATGACTATTTGCATCATTACTACATTAAGGAGCTCGCCGAAGATGAGCGATCTACACCGTGAAATCAAAGAACTGATCATCGACGCCCTGGGCCTTGAAGACATCAGCGCACAAGACATCGGCGACGAGCAGACGCTGTTCGGCGAAGGCTTGGGCCTGGATTCGGTAGACGCCCTGGAACTCGGCCTGGCCATCCAGAAAAAGTACGGCATCAAAATCGACGCCGACGCCAAAGACACCCGCAATCACTTCAGCAACGTGGCGAGCCTTGCGGCGTTCGTCACTGCAAAACAGGCAGCTTGAGACCGGACCATGCAAACTCGTGACGACATCTTCAACACCCTGCGCGATGCTTTGGTCGAACTCTTCGAGCTGGACCCCAAGCGCGTAAGCCTCGAATCCAACCTGTATCAGGACCTGGAAATCGACAGCATTGACGCGGTCGACCTGATCGATCACATCAAACGCCAGACCGGCAAGAAAATCGCGGCCGAAGAGTTCAAATCGGTGCGTACCGTCAGCGACGTGGTCGAGGCGGTCTACCGCCTGGTTCAGCCAGCCGCATGAGCCGACTGATCGGCCTCGGCCTGCTGCTGGCGGGCCTGCTGTACCCCTTTGCGGTGTATTTCGGCATGGAACATTTCGCGCCGTGGCAGTTCGGACTGCTGCTGGGCAGCCTGTGGCTGGCCCGGGCGCTACTGGGTGCGCGCCGGCCTGGCAATCTGTGGATGGCGATCACCGCGATTGCTTTTTGCCTGTTGCTGGCGTTGTTCGACAGCCCACTGTTGCTGCGCTGGTATCCGGTGCTGATCAGCGCCTTCATGCTCGGGCTGTTTGGCCTGAGCTTGATCGTTGGCCCGCCGATCATCGAACGCCTGGCGCGTTTGCGTGAACCGCAACTGCCGGCCAAGGCGATTGTTTATACCCGCCAGGTGACGATCGTCTGGTGCGTGTTTTTCTTCTGTAACGGTTTGCTCGCTGCCGCCCTGACCCTCTGGGCGCCGCTAAGTTGGTGGATGTTGTACACCAGCCTGATTTCATACGGATTGATGGGCCTGCTGTTTGCCATTGAATGGCTTATACGACAACGGGTACGAGGCCACCCATGAATTGGATAAAACTTGAGCAATTGTTGCTCAAGGCACAACCGGAACGTGCCGTGACGGCCGAACCGACCCTGAATCACGCTCAGCTGTGCGAACAGGCGTTAAGCCTCGCCGCGGGCCTGCAAGCCCAGGATGTGCGGCGTATTGCCGTGCACCTTGAGGACGCCGCTGACCTGGCGATTGCCCTGCTCGGTGCCTGGCGCGCCGGGGTCAGCGTGCTGCTGCCCGCAGACCTGCAAGCCCAGACTCGCCAGCGCTGGTCGACCGAAGTCGATCTGTGGCTGACCGATCAGGCCGATGACGCACACCTGAGCGATTACCGGGATCCGCCGTTGATGGCGGCCGCACTGGATCTGGATCTGGATCGCTGTTCGCTGAGCCTGTGCACGTCCGGCTCCAGCGGCGAGCCCAAGCGTATCGACAAAACCCTGCGCCAACTGGCCAATGAAGTCGAAGCGCTGGAACGGCTCTGGGGCGCCGATCTTGGCGCCGCTTGCATCATCGGCAGCGTCGCCACTCAACATATCTACGGATTATTGTTTCGGGTGCTATGGCCGCTGTGCGCCGGGCGCTCGTTTGTGCGCAAGCAGCTGGCATTCCCTGAAGACCTGCAGCGCGCCAGCCGTGAACACCCGGCGTTTGCCTGGGTCGCCAGCCCGGCGCTGCTCAAGCGCATGGGTGACAACCTCGACTGGCCCGCATTAAGTGCGGTTCGCCGAGTATTTTCCTCCGGCGGTGCATTGCCGGCCGAGGCCGCACAAAGTCTTCAGCAACGCCTGCAGCAATGGCCGACGGAGATCCTCGGCAGCTCGGAGACCGGCGGTATCGCCTGGCGTCAGGGCCACGCGCTCTGGCAGCCCTTTGCTGACATCGAGTTGAGCCAGGACAGCGACGGCGCCCTGCTCATTGCTTCGCCGTACTTGCCGCCCGGCCATATCGAACACACCGCGGATGCCGCGCGAATCGCTGCCGACGGCCGATTCGAACTGCTCGGACGGCTGGACCGAATCGTCAAACTGGAAGAAAAACGTATCTCGCTACCGATGCTGGAACAGGCACTGATGGCCCACGACTGGGTCGCCGAAGCGCGTCTTGGCGTGGTTCAGGAGAACCGCGCCTCATTAGGTGCGCTGCTGGTGCTGACCGAGTCAGGCCTGCATGCCTTGCGCAATCAGGGTCGACGCACCCTCACGCAAGAACTGCGTCAGCATCTGAGCCAGCATTGCGAAGCCCTGGCCCTGCCACGACGCTGGCGCCTGCTGCGGCAACTGCCGCTGAACGCTCAGGGCAAACTGCCCCAGGCCACCGTTGAAGCCCTGCTGCTGGCGCCGCGCCCAAAGGCGCCGCAAGTGCTGGAGCAGGTCGAAGTCGATGGCGAGTGGAGCCTGCAACTGGCGGTACCACCCGACCTCGCCTACTTCAGCGGCCACTTCCCCCGGGCGCCGGTATTGCCCGGCGTGGTGCAAGTGGAATGGGCGTTAACGCTGGGCCAGCAATTGATGGACCTGCCGGCAAAATTCGCCGGCATGGAAGTGCTGAAATTCCAGCAACTGGTGCGCCCCGGCGATGAAGTCCAACTGCACCTGCGCTTCGATCCGACGCGCAGCAAGTTGTATTTCACCTATCGCAACGAGACCGCGACCTGCTCCAGTGGACGGATCTTGCTGGAGGCCTCAAGCGATGCATAACTATGGTGAGTGCTGCGCACTCATTCGCGAGCAAGCCCGCTCCCACAGGGGATTCGTGTTTGCAAGAGATCCAATGTGGGAGCGGGCTTGCTCGCGAAGCAGGCACCTCGGTCTTTCAGGTGTGAGCCAACATGCATAACCCCTGCGCAATTGTCCCGGTCTACAACCATGAAACCGCCATCACCACGGTGGTTGATGCGCTGCTCGCCAGCAGCCTGCCATGCATTCTGGTGGACGATGCCAGCAGCCTGGCCTGCGCAAAGGTGCTCGATCAACTGGCCTTGCGCGACAACGTATTCCTGATCCGGCTTGGTGCCAACCAGGGCAAGGGTGGCGCGGTCATGACCGGTTTTCGCGAAGCCTCGCGCCTGGGCTTCAGCCATGCCTTGCAGGTGGACGCCGACGGTCAGCATGATCTGCAAGACGTCCAGACCTTCATTGAACTGTCACGCGCCCATCCCGAGGCGGTGATCTGCGGCTATCCACGATACGACGCCAGCGTGCCGAAAGGTCGCTTGTACGCCCGTTACCTGACTCACGTCATGGTCTGGATCAACACCCTGTCGTTGCAGATTCGCGATTCCATGTGCGGGTTCCGCGTCTATCCGTTACCACCGACCCTGGCGCTGATCGATTCGGCGAAGATCGGCAAGCGCATGGACTTCGACTCCGACATTCTGGTACGACTGGCCTGGCGCAATATCCCCATGCAATGGCTGCAAACCAACGTTCATTACCCACTGGATGGCGTCTCGCATTTCCGCCTGTTCCACGACAACGTGCTGATTACGAGCATGCACACCCGGTTGTTCTTCGGCATGTTGCTGCGCGCGCCAGTGATTCTCTGGCGACGGTGGCGAACATGAGCACTGACGCGGATAAAAAGCACTGGGCTGATCGCGAAGAGCGCGGCAGTTTCTGGTTGATGAAATTCACCGCACTCTGCGCCAAAGTGCTGGGCCGTCGGCTGCTGAGCCCGCTGCTGTACGGCATCGTTCTGTACTTTTTCCTGTTCGGTCGCGGCGCCCGTCGCAGCGCCTGGCAATACCAGCAGCGGCTCGCCGACTGGAGTGGTCGCAACGAATTGCGCCCGACCCATTGGCGAGTGTTTGGCCAGTTCATGGCCTTCGCCGACTCCATGCTCGACAAGCTCGACGTCTGGAACGGCAAATTGAGCATCGAGCAGATTGAAATCATCGACCCGGCCTTGCTGCGCAATCAACTGCGCGGCACCCGCGGGCAGATGCTGGTAGGCGCGCATTTGGGCAATCTCGAGGTCTGCCGTGCGCTGGCCGAGATCGGCGAAAAAGTCACGATGAACGTGCTGGTGCACACCAAGCACGCCGAACAATTCAACCGCTTGCTCGGTGAAGCTGGCGCGACTAATTTGCGGCTGATTCAGGTCAGCGAACTGGACCCGCTGATCATGCTGCAACTCCATGAACGCCTGGAGCGCGGCGAATGGCTGGCGATTGCCGGCGATCGCGTGCCGCTGCATGGCGGGCGCAGCGTGACGGTGGATTTCCTCGGCCATCAAGCCGCGTTCCCTCAGGGGCCCTGGTTGCTGGCCGGTCTGCTGAAATGCCCGATCAACCTGATGCTGTGCCTGAAGAAGCCGACGGGCGACTATCGACTGACCCTCGAACCATTCGCCGAGGCCGTGGTGTGGAAACGCAGCGACCGTGAGCAGGTCATTCATCAGTGGGCCTCCCGCTATGCCGAACGCTTGGGTCACTATTGCCTTGAAGCGCCCCAACAATGGTTCAACTTTTACCCTTTCTGGAAGACCGATGACGACGCCAACGCTTGAGCCGGTAACCTTCGGCGAACTCCCTTTGCGCATTGAGGACGTGCTGGCCCTGGCCAACCGTCAGGTGCCGACGCAGTTGCAAAGCGACCCTGCGTACCGCGAGCGTATCGCCAAGGGTGCGCGATTCCTCGACTCCCTGCTGGACAAGGAAGGCGTGATCTACGGCGTGACCACCGGTTACGGCGATTCCTGCGTGGTCGCGGTGCCGCTGCATCACGTCGAGGCGTTGCCTCGTCATCTGTACACGTTCCACGGCTGCGGTCTGGGCAAACTGCTGGATGCGCAGGCCACTCGCGCGGTGCTGGCGGCGCGTTTGCAGTCGCTGTGCCACGGCGTGTCCGGGGTGCGCGTGGAACTGCTGGAACGCCTGCAAGCCTTCCTCGAACACGACATTCTGCCGCTGATCCCGGAAGAGGGCTCGGTGGGCGCCAGCGGTGATCTGACGCCGCTGTCCTATGTCGCCGCGACCTTGTCCGGCGAGCGTGAAGTGATGTTCCGGGGCGAACGCCGACTAGCTGCCGACGTGCACCGCGAACTGGGTTGGGAGCCGCTGGTACTGCGCCCCAAAGAAGCCCTGGCGCTGATGAACGGCACCGCCGTCATGACCGGTCTCGCGTGCCTGGCCTATGCCCGCGCCGATTACCTGCTGCAACTGGCCACGCGCATCACCGCGTTGAACGTGGTCGCCCTGCAAGGCAACCCCGAGCACTTCGACGAGCGCCTGTTCGCCACCAAACCGCATCCTGGGCAAATGCAAGTCGCCGCGTGGCTGCGCAAGGATCTGGCGATCGACGCGCCGACCGCGCCGCTGCATCGCCTGCAAGACCGTTATTCCCTGCGTTGCGCGCCCCATGTCCTCGGCGTATTGGCCGACAGCCTGAACTGGCTGCGCTCGTTCATCGAGATCGAGCTCAACAGCGCCAACGACAACCCGATTATCGACGCCGAAGCCGAACGCGTGCTGCACGGCGGGCACTTCTACGGCGGCCACATTGCGTTCGCCATGGACAGCCTGAAAAACCTGGTGGCCAACGTCGCCGACCTGCTCGACCGTCAACTCGCCTTGCTGGTGGACGAGCGTTACAACCACGGTTTACCGAGCAACCTGTCCGGCGCCACCGCTGACCGGGCGATGCTCAATCACGGCTTCAAAGCCGT
This sequence comes from Pseudomonas sp. PDM25, assembly GCF_019219045.1. Lineage (NCBI taxonomy): Bacteria > Pseudomonadati > Pseudomonadota > Gammaproteobacteria > Pseudomonadales > Pseudomonadaceae > Pseudomonas > Pseudomonas sp. PDM25. The sequence goes on along the minus strand of NZ_JAHUWL010000005.1, from coordinate 303,490 downwards.
GCAGATCGGCACCAGTGCCTGGACCGCCGAAGCGCTGAAAAACACCATGCCGGCCAGCGTCTTCTCGCGCTCCACCGAGTGCCACAACCAGGACAAAGTGAGCATGGGCACCATCGCCGCCCGCGATGCGATTCGCGTGCTGGAACTGACCGAACAGGTCGCCGCCGCCACCCTGCTGGCCGCCAACCAAGGCGTCTGGCTGCGCAGCAAGGCCGAGGATGCACGTCCATTGCCGCCAGCCCTGGCCGCCATGCACGAAGAGTTAGCCAAGGACTTCCCGCCGGTCATCGAAGACCGCGCGCTGGAAGGTGAATTGCGCCTGTGTCTGCAACGTATCGCCGAGCAACACTGGAGGCTGCATGCGTAGCAAGGGAGTGCTTCACACCGATACGGAAATCCTCGTGCCGTTCTTTGATGTCGACACCATGAACGTCGTCTGGCACGGCCATTACATCAAATACCTGGAAGTCGCCCGCTGCGCGCTGCTGGACAAGATCGGCCACAACTATTCGGCCATGGTCGAGTCGGGTTACGCCTGGCCGGTGATCGATCTGCAATTGCGTTATGTGCGCGGCGCCGTGTTTGGCCAAAAGCTCAACGTGCGCGCCAATCTGGTGGAATGGGAGAACCGTCTGAAGATCAGCTACCTGATCAGCGATCTGGAAACCGGCGAACGCTTGACCCGCGCCAGTTCCGTGCAGGTCGCCGTGGACATGAGCAGCCGCGAAATGCAGTTGGCCTCACCCAAGGTCTTCACCAACGCTGTTGAAAGGATGCTCGCATGAACCCGTTCTTCAAATGCCTCGGCGCATTGGCGCTGCTTGGGTTGTCATCGATCGCTCATGCATTCGATCTGCAACAGCTCAGCGATCAATTGGCCAAACCTGACGTCATCCACGGCAATTTCATCCAGGAAAAACACCTGCGCGCCCTGCCCCAGCCGCTGACCAGCAAGGGCACTTTCGTCCTCGCTAAAAACCACGGTCTGCTGTGGCTGCTGAAAACCCCGCTGCAACAGGATTACCGCATCAGCGCCAAAGGCATTGCCCGGCGTGACGCCAACGGTTGGCAAATGCTGCCGAGCAAGAGTGCCGGCGCCGAGCAGAACCGTTTGTTCCTCGCCGTCCTGCAAGGTGACAGCAGCGGGCTGCAACGGGATTTCGAGCTTTCACTGAGCGGCGACGCACAGAACTGGAAGCTGACGCTGACCCCGCGCTCCATGCTGCTCAAGCAGGTCTTCACTCAGATCAACATTGACGGCGGCGAACTGGTGCACAGCATCGAGCTGCTCGAAACCCAGGGCGACAGCACGCTTTTGCGCATGCAGGACAGCACCAGCGCCCAACCGTTGAGCGACGCGGAGCAACATGACTTTGCCGAGTGAACGGAGGCTTCCACGGCTGTTTCTGATCCTGCTGCTGGCGGTGCTCGCGCTCGCCGGTTGGCAATGGCGTGACGGCGCACCGCTGTCGGCCAACCTCATGGAACTGGTGCCGGGTACGGCGCCGGACGCGCTGGAACTGCGCGCCGAACAACGCATGCAAGAACCACTGAACCGCGAAATGCTGGTGCTGGTCGGCCACACCGATCGCCAGCAAGCGGTCGCGATGGCGCAGAAACTGGGCGAGCAATGGCAGGCGAGCGGCTTGTTCGAGAAGGTCCAGTGGAACCTGCAAGCCGACTTGCCGGCGCTGCGCACGCAATTGCTCAATGGTCGACTTGCGATGTTGTCAACGGCTGACCGACAGCAGCTGATCGAGCATCCCGATGCCTTTATCCAGCAGCGAGTCCAAGCGCTGTTCGACCCCTTCACCGGTTTCAGTCTGGTGCCGAGCCAGGATGACTGGCTCGGCCTGACCGGACGCATCCAGAACAGCCAGCCGCAGCACGGTTCAGTGCAACTGGACATCGGTAGCGGTGCGTTGGTCGCCGATGCCGACGGCAAGAGTTGGGTGCTGCTGCGCTCGCGCACCACCGGCAATGCCTTCGACATGAACCTGCCGCTGCAAGTGGCCGACCTGCTCCAGCACAGCCGTGAAGAAGCCGCCCAGGCCAACGTTCAATTGCTTGCCGCCAGCGGTTTGCTCTATGCGGCCAGCGGGCAAAAGCAAGCCACCCGGGAAATGACCTGGGTCGGAGGCGGCGCCACGGCGGGCATTCTGTTGCTGTTGCTGCTGGCCTTCCGGCGCTGGCGGGTGTTGCTGGCCTTCGTCCCGGTGCTGGTCGGCATGCTTTTCGGCGCGGTGGCCTGTGTGGCGCTGTTCGGCCATATGCATGTGATGACGCTGGTGCTCGGTTCGAGCCTGATCGGCGTAGCGGTCGATTACCCGCTGCACTATCTGTCCAAGAGCTGGAGCCTGAAGCCCTGGCACAGTTGGCCGGCCCTGCGCCTGACGTTGCCGGGCCTGACGCTGAGCCTGATCACCAGTTGCATCGGTTACCTGGCCCTGGCCTGGACACCGTTCCCGGCGCTGACCCAGATTGCCGTGTTCTCTGCCGCCGGTCTGCTCGGTGCTTATTTGTCCGCGGTGTGCCTGCTGCCGGCACTGCTCAAGGGCACGGATTTGCGTCCAGCGCAGTGGCCGCTGCGGGTGTCCGAGTATTTGCTGAGGTGCCGTGAAACGCTGCTCAAACTCGCAAGTACGCCGGTGCTGTTGGCGCTGCTGATTGCCTTTTGTGTGGGCGGCCTGTTGCAGCTCGACACCAAAAACGACATTCGCCAATGGGTCGCTGCACCGCAGCAACTGACTGACGAAGCACAAACCATTGCACGCATCACCGGCTATCAACCCACCAGCCAGTTCTTCCTGGTGCGCGCGGCCAATCAGCAGCAACTGCTGGAACGCCAAACCGCGCTGAGCGAGCGGCTGGATCAGCTGGTCAGCCTGGAAAAACTCCAGGGTTATCTGTCGCTCAATCAATTGGTCAGCCCACCCACCGAACAGCGCAAAGTGCGTGAAGCGCTGAACAAGTTGCCGCCGTTCTGGCAACCGCTGCTCGATGTCGGCGTGCCGGCCGAGGCGCTGCAAACAGAGCTCACGAAGTTGCAGGCACTGCCCACCGAAGACATCGACGCAGCGCTGGTCGGTCCGTTGGCTGAACCCTATCGCACGCTGTGGCTGGGACCGACCGATGACGGCGTAGCGGCGATGGTCAGTCTGCAAGGGCTGAACAACCCTGCCCTGCTGCGCGCCCAGGCGCTGGATTTGCCGGGGGTGGAACTGGTGGATCGCCTTGGTGAGTTGAACAAGGTGTTCGCCGACACCCAGATCAGTGCCGCAGAGTTGAAGCTCGCTTCCTGTGTGCTGATCGTGCTGGTGCTGATCCTGCCGTTCGGTTTCGGCGGCGCGCTGAGAATCGTCTCGCTGCCGCTGTTGGCCGCGCTGTGCAGCCTGGCCAGTCTCGGCTGGCTGGGGCAACCGCTGACGCTGTTCAGCCTGTTCGGCCTGCTGCTGGTGACGGCCATCAGCGTCGATTACGCGATCCTCATGCGTGAACAGGTCGGCGGCGCTGCCGTGAGCCTGCTGGGCACCTTGCTGGCGGCGCTGACCACCTGGCTGTCGTTCGGTTTGCTGGCGGTGTCCAGCACGCCGGCGGTGAGCAACTTCGGTCTGTCGGTGAGCCTCGGCCTGGCGTACAGCTTCATCCTTGCGCCGTGGGCCGGACGCCAGGTTCACGTCGCTCCGGTCACGGAGTCGGCAACATGATGGTCGCCGTGTTCTGGGTCATGGCCCTGGCGCTGTTCGCCGTGGCCACCCGTGTCGGTCGTCACTTCGGCGTGATCCCGATTGTCAGCCAGTTGCTGCTGGCCACCTTCGGCCTGCCGCTGTTGATGTACTTCTGGATCGAGCCCCAATGGCAATTGAGCGGCGCCGCACTGGTCGCGCCGGCCTGGCTGAAAAACGTCTACAGCCTGGGCTTTGCCTTGTTGCTGGGGCACATTCTCAGTGACGTTATTGACCTGCGGCTCGACCGTCAGAGCCTGAAAATCGCCCTGCCGAGTTTCTGCATTCCATTTGCCTGCGGTCTCGCGACAGCGGTGTGGCTGTTACCGCCGCAACCCTGGATCAGTTCGCTGGCGGTTGGTCTGCTGTTCGCCATCACGGCGATTCCGGTGTTGTATCTGTACCTGCGGCACATCAAGTACCCGCCTGCCGCTACCCGGCGACTGGTGCAGACCGCGATCCTGATCGACCTCACCTGTTGGACCCTGTTCGCCATCGCCCAGGGCAGCCTGCACCTGAGCAGCCTCTTGCTGCCGCTGGCCGGCGCCTGCCTGCCGTTGCTGCTGCGTCTGCTGCGCTTGCGCCAACCGTTGCTGCACAGCGGTTGCTTCTTCGCACTGCTGGTCGTGGCGGAACACTTCAAGCTCAATGCGCTGATTTTCGGTATCGGTTACCTGCTGTGGATGGCCGCGCTCAAAGTGCCGCTGGTGCTGCCGTTGCCGGTGATCTGGATGAGTCACTTGCAGACGTATGTCGCGATCCCGCTGATCCTCACGTTCGGTATCGTGCAAATCAACGTCCACGCGGCCATGGCCAGCCTCGGCTGGGTGCAACTGGCGGCACTGTTGCTGTTCCCGATAGCCAGTAAACTGCTGGGCAACTGGCTGGGCCTCGGCTGGGCCGGCGCCTCGTTTGAAGGCGCCAGTCGCTGGCGGGAAAGTGTCTTGCTGAATATTCGTGGCTTGAGCGAGATCGTCTTTCTCAACCTGCTGCTGCAACAACAACTCATCAGCCCGGCACTGTACTTCGCGCTGATGGTGATGGGCCTGATCGCGACACTGCTGCCGGCACTCGCCGGTATGCACCGAACCCCTCTGAACATCGCCGTCCCGGCAAGGAGCCCCCGTGCCAACAGTTGAAATGGAACATCGCCAGGTCGTGGTGATCGGTGCAGGTCCATCGGGCGCCATCGCCGCCGCGCTGCTCAAGCGCAAAGGTCATGACGTGTTGATGATCGAACGCCAGCATTTTCCAAGGTTTTCCATCGGTGAAAGCCTGCTGTCCCACTGCCTGGATTTCGTCGAAGAAGCCGGCATGCTCGAGGCGGTGAACGCCGCCGGATTCCAGTTGAAAAACGGTGCGGCATTCGCTTGGGGCGAGCAATACAGCGCCTTTGATTTCGGCGAGACGTTCAGCAACGGCAAGCCGACCACCTTCCAGGTCCTGCGTGCCGATTTCGACAAGCTGCTGGCCGATCAGGCCGCGCTGCAAGGCGTGGACGTTCGTTACGGCGAAGCCATCGTCAGCGTCGATTTCGCCCTGCCGAAACCGCAGCTCGACGTGCTTCGCGAAGACGGCAGCCAGTACCGCGTCGAAGCCGATTTCGTGCTGGATGCCAGCGGCTACGGCCGTGTGCTGCCGCGCTTGCTCGACCTTGAAGCACCGTCGGATTTCCCGGTGCGCCAGGCCGTGTTCACCCACGTCGAAGACCACATCGACAACCCGGCCTTCGAGCGGGAAAAAATCCTCATCACCACCCATCCGATCCACCGCGATATCTGGTTCTGGACCATCCCGTTCAGCAACGGCCGTTGTTCGGTGGGCGTGGTCGCGGCAGCCGAGCACTTCGAAGGCCGTATGGAGAATCTGGACGAGTGCCTGCGAGGGTTCATCGCTGAAACCCCAAGCCTGGCCGGCGTGCTGAACAACGCCGTGTGGGACACGCCGGCCCGAACCATCGGCGGCTACTCGGCCAACGTCAAAACCCTCCACGGGCCAGGCTTTGCCCTGCTCGGCAACGCGTCAGAATTCCTCGACCCGGTGTTCTCCTCCGGCGTGACTATCGCCATGCGTTCGGCGAGCATGGCCGCCGCGGTGCTGCATCGCCAACTGCAAGGCGAAAGTGTCGACTGGCAGACTGAGTTCGCCATCCCGCTCAAGCGCGGCGTCGACACGTTCCGTTGCTACGTCGAAGGCTGGTACGCCGGGACGTTCCAGGATGTGATTTATTTTGACGGCGGCTCGCCGGATATTCGCCGCATGATCAGCTCGATCCTCGCCGGTTATGCCTGGGACGAGCGTAATCCGTTCGTCGCCGAGCCCAAGCGCCGGCTGCGGATGCTCTCGGAGCTCTGTGCAAAGGACGCCACATGAGCTACTTGAGCGACACCTACGTCGAAGAAACCCGCTTTGGTTTCTGGTTCCTGCGCAGCCACACCTGGCAGCACCATGTTCTGCGAGTGGCAATCACCGATTTGCGCAGCCTGTTCAGCGAAACACCGCCAAGCAACCCGGTGCTGCTGGATGCCGGTTGCGGTCAGGGCAAGTCGTTTCAGTACCTGCGCCAGACCTTCGCGCCCCAGCGCCTGATCGGTCTGGACGCCGACCCGCACAGCCTGAACCTGGCCGGCGAAGAAGCCGCCCGTCAGGGCATGGCGGTGGAGTTGACCGGCAGTGACTGTGCGAGCATCAACGTCCCGGACGCCAGCGTCGACTTGCTGTTCTGTCACCAGACCTTCCACCATCTGGTGCAGCAGGAACAGGCACTGGCCGAGTTCTACCGTGTACTCAAGCCCGGAGGCTATCTGCTGTTCGCCGAATCCACCGAGGCTTACATTGATACCTGGGTAATCCGCTGGTTGTTCCGCCATCCGATGCACGTGCAAAAGAGCGCCGCCGGGTACCTGGAGATGATTCGCCAGCAGGGTTTCGAACTCGGCCCGCAAAACGTGTCTTATCCATACTTGTGGTGGAGCCGCGCCAAGGATTTCGGCCTGTTTGAACGCTTGGGTCTGCGCCGGCCAAAGCCCTTCGGCCAACGGGAAGAAACCCTGGTCAATGTGGTCGCGCGCAAACCCCTTGAAGGTGTTGTGTGATGTTCAGTGCAACTCAAACCTGTGGGAGCGGGCTTGCTCGCGGAAGCGGTGTGTCAGTCAACAATAGTGTTGGATGTGCCGACGCATTCGCGAGCAAGCCCGCTCCCACAGGGGCTGCTGTGCTGATCCGCTTTCTGCTGTTGGGTTGCGTCCTGTTGCTGAGCGCCTGTGCCAGCCGGGCGCCGCTGCCCGAGCAAACCCCGAACCTGTCGCTGCCGCTGCAATTGCACATCCAGCGCCTGGTAGCCGACCAACGGCAGGACTGGGTGCTGGTGATCCAGCGTGAAGGCCCCGGCATTCGCTGGTCGATGATGGACTTGCTGGGCATTCCCCAGGCACGCCAGAAACTGGTCGATGGCGAGTGGCAGGCTGACGGTCTGCTGCCACCCAATCCGGAAGCGCGAGAGCTGTTCGCCGCGCTGCTGTTTGCGCTGACTCCCAAAGATGAATTGTCGGGCAACTATCCCGCTGCGTGGCAGCATGGCTCGCAACGGTCCTTGCCAGCGCACTGGGAAGTCCGCTACTCACAACCCATGAGCTTTGAATTGAACCTGCCCAAAGGACCGAAATATCAAGTCACTCCGCTCAGCGAGGACGCGCCATGACGGCCTACCTGAATGCCCTCGGGGTGATCTGCGCCCTGGGCCGTGACAAGTCCGAAGTCGCCCGCAACCTGTTTGCCGGGGACTGTTCGGGCATGCGCAATGAGGCTGGCTGGGTGGCGGAACGGTCGCTGCCCGTGGCCGCGGTCCAAGGCGAGCTGGCGCCGATCCCGGCTGAGCTTGCGCCGCAAGACACCCGTAATAATCAATTGCTGCTGGAAGCCGCGCTGCAAATTCGCGAAGACATCGACCAGGCGATCCAGACCTACGGCCGAGACCGCATCGGTATCGTTCTGGGCACCAGCACCTCGGGGATCGACGAAGCCAGTCGCAGCCTGGCCCATTACATCCGCGAGCATCAGTTCCCGGCCGATTACGACTATCAGCAACAGGAACTCGGCGCCCCGGCGAACTTCCTCGCCGACTGGCTGCAACTGAGCGGCCCGGCCTATGTGATTTCCACGGCCTGCACTTCCAGCGCCCGAGCGCTGATGAGTGCTCAGCGACTGCTGGACCTGGGCGTGTGCGACGCGGTGTTGTGCGGCGGTGTCGACAGCCTGTGCAAGTTGACCCTCAATGGGTTTTCGGCGCTGGAAGCAGTGTCCGGGCAACGCTGCAACCCGTTTTCGGTGAACCGTAACGGCATCAACATTGGCGAAGCGGCGGTGCTGTTTTTGATGAGCAAGAATGTCGGCGACAGCCAGCCGATTGCCCTGCTCGGCAGTGGCGCCAGCTCCGATGCACATCACATTTCCGCACCGGAACCGACCGGCCGCGGCGCCCTGCAAGCGATGCGCAAAGCCTTGAGCCGAGCAAATCTGCAGCCGCAGCAGATCGATTACCTGAACCTGCACGGCACCGCCACCCAACACAACGACGCCATGGAAAGCCTGGCGGTGGCGACGTTGTTCCCGGCGGGTGTGCCGTGTTCGTCGACCAAACCCATGACCGGTCACACCCTCGGTGCGGCCGGCGCCCTGGAAGCGGCGTTCTGCTGGTTGAGCCTGAGTGCAGGCAATCACAAGCACGCCCTGGCGCCCCACGTCTGGGACGGCCAACCGGATCCCCAATTGCCAGCCCTGAAATGGGTGACCCCGGCCGATCGCCTGACGTCCATTGCACCTCGCTATCTGATGAGCAATTCCTTTGCCTTCGGTGGTAACAACGTCAGCCTGATTATCGGAGACGCCCCATGATTGACTGGCCGATCGCCGAGCTGCTGCCGCACGCTGGCGACATGATCTTCATCGAGCAGATCCTGTCGTTCGATGACGAGCAGATTTATACCCGCCTCACGGTCAAACCCGATGGCCTGTTCAACCGCCCGGACGGCAGCCTGCCGGCCTGGGTCGGCATCGAACTGATGGCCCAGAGCGTCGCCGCCTACGCCGGTTGCCATGCGCGCCAGCGAGGCGATGCGGTGGAGCTGGGGTTTCTGCTCGGCACCCGCAAATACGAATGCAACGTCGAGCACTTCCCTGCCGGCACCGAGCTGACCATCCACGGCATCCGCTCGCTGGAGGACGACAACGGCATGGGCGTGTTCGAATGCCACATCACAGCCCCCGGCATTCACGCCACCGCTCGTCTGAACGTGTTCCGTCCGCCTCAGGCTGCCCAATACCTTCATGAAACCCAAGGAACCCAGCCATGACTGAATCCGTACTGATCACCGGTTCCAGCCGTGGCATCGGCCGTGCTATCGCTTTGCGTCTGGCCCAGGCCGGGCATGACATCGTGCTGCATTGCCGCAGTGGCCTGGCGGACGCAGAAGCCGTGAAGGCCGAAATCGAAGCCTTGGGGCGCAACGTGCGCATTGTGCAATTCGACGTGTCCGATCGCGCCAACTGCAAAGCCATTCTCGAAGCCGACGTGGAAACCCACGGCGCTTATTACGGCGTGGTGCTGAACGCCGGCCTGACGCGCGACGGTGCTTTTCCGGCCTTGAGCGAAGAGGATTGGGACGTGGTGATGCGCACCAACCTCGACGGTTTCTACAACGTGCTGCACCCGGTGATGATGCCGATGATTCGTCGTCGCGCCGCCGGGCGGATTGTTTGCATCACCTCGGTGTCCGGGTTGATCGGCAATCGTGGCCAGGTCAACTACAGCGCTTCCAAGGCCGGTTTGATCGGCGCGGCGAAGGCGTTGGCGATTGAATTGGGCAAGCGCAAAATTACTGTTAACTGTGTCGCACCCGGCTTGATCGACACCGCGATGCTCGATGAAAACGTGCCGGTGGAAGACATGATGAAAATGATCCCCGCACAACGCATGGGCACCCCGGAAGAGGTGGCCAGCGCGGTGAATTTCCTGATGTCGGCGGAAGCGTCGTACATCACCCGGCAGGTTCTGGCCGTCAACGGAGGCCTGTGCTGATGAAGCGCGTCGTCGTCACCGGCATGGCCGGCATCACCTCACTCGGTAGCGATTGGGACACCATCGCCGCCAACTTCGCGGCCAACCGCAGCGGTATCCGTCGGATGGACGAGTGGGATCGTTTCACCGAACTCAACACGCGCCTGGCGGGGCCGATCGACGACTTCAAAGTGCCGAGCCACTGGACCCGCAAGCAATTGCGCAGCATGGGCCGGGTCTCGCGCCTGGCGGTCGGCGCGGCAGAACAGGCCTTGGCCGATGCCGGGCTGTTGGGTGACGAATCGATCAAGGACGGGCGCATGGGCGTTTCCTGCGGCTCATCCACCGGCAGCACCGACGAGATCAAGGCATTCGGCAACATGCTGCTCAACTCGGTGGCCGAGGGCCTGAACGCCAACTCCTACGTGCGCATGATGCCGCACACCACGGCGGCGAACATCAGCATCTTTTTCGGCCTCACCGGCCGGCTGATCCCGACCTCCAGCGCTTGCACCAGCGGCAGCCAGGGCATCGGTTATGCCTACGAGTCGGTCAAGTTCGGTCGCCTGCCATTGATGCTCGCCGGCGGTGCCGAAGAACTGTGCCCCACCGAAGCCATGGTCTTCGATGCGCTCTACGCCACCAGCCTGAAAAACGATGCACCGCAGACATCCCCACGGCCCTACGACAGCGGCCGCGATGGCCTGGTGATTGGTGAAGGCAGCGGCATGCTGGTACTCGAAGAACTCGAACACGCCTTGGCTCGCGGTGCGCACATCCACGCCGAACTCGTCGGTTTCGGCAGCAACGCCGACGGCCAGCACGCCACCCGCCCAGAGCAGGTCACCATGCGCCGAGCCATGGAACTGGCCCTGGAAGACGCCGGGCTGCAGCCTTCTGACATCGGCTACGTGAATGGTCACGGCACAGCCACTGAACAGGGCGACATCGCCGAAACACTGGCAACGAGTGCGTTGTTCGGCGAGCACATGCCGATCAGCTCGCAAAAGAGTTTCCTCGGTCACACCCTCGGAGCCTGCGGTGCACTGGAATCCTGGTTCAGCATCGAAATGATGAACCGCGACCTGTACATCCACACCCTCAACCTCGACGACGTCGACCCGCACTGCGGCAAACTCGATTACCTGCGCGGCGAGTTCCGGCCGATGAGCAACCAGTACGTGATGAACAACAACTTTGCGTTTGGTGGGGTTAATACTTCGCTGATCTTTCGGCGTTGGTCGTAACGAGGCGATGCCCGGCAGATAAAGAAACGCTGCGAGCAATGAATAACCTGTGGCGAGGGAGCTTGCTCCCGCTGGACTGCGTAGCAGTCCTTTCTTTTGGGGCCGCTTCGCGACCCAGCGGGAGCAAGCTCCCTCGCCACAATAGCGCCGTCTCAAACAGGTCGGTTCGACATAGCCCCGGCCCTGTCTGGCTCTGCGATGGCTGGTTACCCAGGATCCTCAGAGTCTCACAAGTCCCTCTCGGGAAAGCAGGCAGTGTTAGCGCCCTGACGCACTAGGATGGATCGAGGTTATCCAGCACCCGATTCACCGCCAGCTCCCCCAGCATGATCGACTGTTGAATACCCAGCAGTGTGTTGCTTTGCGATCCTTCCAGATATCTCGCGAAATCGCTCGCCATGACGTTGGCTGATGCCAGCGATTCACAGGCGTATGCCAGCAGGGTGTGATTGTCGATATCGGGGGCGATGAGGAAGATTTTGCTTGGTTGGCGTGGAGCATCCGGATCGGTGTCCGGTGAGTTCGATTTATATTCACGCATCATTCGGGTCCTGGAGATTAGAGCTACCACCACATCCCTACTAATAAGATGAGGTGGTAGCTGTGCGCAGGTTAGTAGACCGGGGACCCGTGAGACCGGCGCGCTCGAGAGCGCCCTACGCACAGCCACCATAAAGTACAGGGATGGGGATACCTGACAATCTGATGCGCTATACGCCACGGGTAAACACGGGCTACTAAACCCGATCACTGGAGATCAGTGATGCGAACGAAGTTACCGATGGCCCCCAAAGCGCACAAGCCGGCGGATTCTGGAGTAGTTGTAGGCAATGCCGCAAGGCGCTGTGGCCTGTTCAAGGTAGTTCGGAAATGTCTTACACCCTTCAGCGAAGCGTCCGCTTTGGCATAGGCAACTGCACCCTTTTTGGTGGACTTGCGAACGCTTTCGCGAGCAAGCCCGCTCCCACAGGGATTTGCGGTGTGAAGTGATTTTTGTTCCACCCCCCATCCACTGTGGGAGCGGGCTTGCTCGCGAATGACTGCGAAGCAGTCACGCCTTCAGCGGCTCAACCTTTCGCGTCAACAACTCCACAAACGCCTTGGCCATCGGCGACTTCTGATCCTTGCGCTGCACCAGCCACACCGCCGACACGGCCTCAGGATCGAGCAGCGGCCGATAGACCACCCCATCGATGCGCATCCGCTGATAAGACGCCGGCAGCACCGAGACACCCAACCCCGCCGCCACCAGACCAATGATCGTCATCGCCTCGCCCGCCTCTTGGGCAAAGTGCGGACTGAAACCGGCATCCCGGGCCAGGCTGAGCAATTGTGCGTACAGACCACTGCCATAACTGCGTGGGAAAAATACGAAAGGCTCGAGGGCCAGGGCCGACAGAAACAAGCCTTCTTCACTATCGGTCACCAATGGATGCTTGGAGCTGAGCACCGCCACCAGTGGCTCACGCATCAGCTCCACCACGCTGAGCGAGTCCGGCAACCCAAGCGGCCGCATGATCCCGACTTCAATCGACTCATCCACCAGCGCATCCGCTACCTGAGTGCTGCTCATCTCCCGCAGGTTCAGGTGCACCGCCGGGAATCGCTGACGAAACGAAAAAATCGCCTGAGGGATGGTCGAGTTGAATGGCGCCGACGAGGTGAAGCCAATCTTCAGTTCGCCCAGCTCACCCAGCTGCGCCCGCCGTGCAACATCCGCCGCCTTGTCGACCTGTGCCAGCACCAGCCGCGCCTCTTCCAGAAACAGCCGGCCGGCTTCACTGAGCTCGACCCGACGATTGGTCCGCTCGAACAACCGCGCGCCCACCTCTTGCTCCAGCGCCTGAATCTGCTGGCTCAGGGGCGGTTGCGAGATGCCCAGCACCTGGGCGGCGCGGCCAAAGTGCAGCTCTTCGGCGACGGCGATGAAGTAGCGCAGGTGACGCAATTCCATGAAAACTCCATTAGGTCGTTAAACCTATCAAACAGGTCGAACAATATATTGGATTGAATCATTAGGCAGCTATATGCTTTTTTCATTGCCTGACCGGCTGCGCCCTCCGAGGTCCGAAGTGAAAACTGCTGTTGCTCCCCTTGCCCATGAAGTTCCGCCCGCAGCGGTGGACGATGTTGTCGCCGAATTAAAGGAGATCTACATCGAAAAAGGCACGCCGATGTTCATGCGCACGGTGCTGGCGCTGTTCTGCGGCGGCTTCGCGACCTTCGCCCTGCTTTACTGCGTGCAGCCGATGATGCCGCTGCTGTCTCATGAGTACGCCATCAACGCCGCCCAGAGCAGCCTGATCCTGTCGGTCGCCACCGGCATGCTCGCCATTGGTCTGCTGATCACCGGCCCGATCTCTGATCGCATCGGGCGCAAACCGGTGATGGTCGCCGCGCTGTTCGCTGCCGCGCTCTGCACAATCGCCAGTTCCATGATGCCGAGCTGGCACGGCGTGCTGGTGATGCGGGCGCTGATAGGGTTGTCATTGAGTGGCCTGGCAGCGGTTGCCATGACGTACTTGAGTGAAGAGATCCACCCGCAACACATCGGTCTGGCCATGGGTTTGTACATCGGCGGCAACGCGATTGGCGGGATGTGCGGACGCTTGATCACTGGCGTGCTGATCGACTTCGTCAGCTGGCACACAGCGATGCTGGTGATCGGCGGCCTGGCCCTGATCGCAGCGGCGGTGTTCTGGAAAATCCTTCCCGAGTCGCGCAACTTCCGCGCCCGCTCTTTGCACCCGCGCAGCCTGATTGACGGCTTCACCCTGCACTTTCGTGACGCCGGCCTGCCGCTGCTGTTCCTTGAAGCCTTCGTGCTGATGGGCGCGTTCGTCACCCTCTTCAACTACATCGGCTATCGCCTGCTGGCCGAGCCGTACCACATGGATCAGGCCTTCGTCGGGCTGCTCTCGGTGGTGTATCTGTCGGGTATCTACAGCTCAGCGAAAATCGGCTCGTTGGCCGACCAGCTCGGCCGCCGCAAAGTGCTATGGGCGACCATCGTGCTGATGATCGCCGGCCTTGCACTGACCATGTTGACGCCGCTGCCGGTGGTGATCATCGGCATGCTGATCTTCACCTTCGGCTTCTTCGGCGCCCATTCGGTGGCGAGTAGCTGGATTGGCCGCAGAGCTATCAAGGCCAAAGGGCAAGCATCGTCGCTTTATCTGTTCAGCTATTACGCCGGTTCGAGCATTGCGGGTACGGTGGGCGGGGTGTTCTGGCACTTGGGCGGGTGGAACGGAATCGGGTTGTTCATTGGCGGGTTGCTGGTGATTGCGCTGTTGGTGGCGTTGAAACTGGCGAAGTTGCCGCCGCTGGGTGGAGTAAAAGCCTGACGCGGAACCCTGTGGGAGCGGCGGTGCGACGATTCGACTTGCTCGCGAAAGCGGTGGGTCAGTCGACATCGATGTTTAATGTTCAACCGCTTTCGCGAGCAAGCCCGCTCCCACATTTTGACCGCGTACGATCCGATATCTCATACAAAAACGCCCGGCAAAAGCCGGGCGTTTTTTATTGGACGACGATCACTCGTGATACTGCGCCGACAGTTCATGCACCGCGCGCAGGAAGGCGCCGGCGTGTTCCGGGTCGACTTCAGGGGTGATGCCATGACCGAGGTTGAACACGTGGCCGCTGCCCTTGCCGTAGCTGGCAAGGATGCGACCGACTTCGGTGCGAATGGCTTCTGGCTTGGCATAGAGCACGGTCGGGTCCATGTTGCCTTGCAGGGCGACTTTGCTGCCGACGCGATCACGGGCACTGCCGATGTCGCAGGTCCAGTCCAGGCCTAGCGCGTCAGCGCCAGCATCAGCAATGCTTTCGAGCCACAGGCCGCCATTTTTGGTGAACAGGATGACCGGCACTTTACGGCCTTCATGTTCGCGGATCAGGCCGCTGACGATTTTGCGCATGTAGGCCAGGGAGAACTCCTGGTACGCCGCCGCCGAAAGGCTGCCGCCCCAACTGTCGAAGATCTGCACCGCTTGCGCCCCGGCCATGATCTGGCCGTTGAGGTAGCTGGTGACCGTCTGCGCGAGCTTGTCCAGCAGCAGGTGCAAGGCTTGCGGGTTGTCGTAGAGCATGGTTTTGGTCTTGCGGTAGTCTTTCGACGAGCCGCCTTCGACCATGTAGGTGGCCAGGGTCCATGGGCTGCCGGCGAAGCCGATCAGCGGCACGCGGCCGTTCAGTTCGCGGCGGATGGTGCTGACCGCGTCCATGACGTAGCCGAGGTCTTTGTGCGGATCAGGAATCGGCAGTGCTTCGATGTCAGCCATCGTGCTGATGACTTTCTTGAAGCGCGGACCTTCACCGGTTTCGAAGTACAGGCCCTGGCCCATGGCATCGGGGATGGTCAGGATGTCGGAGAACAGGATCGCCGCGTCCAGTTGTGGGTAGCGGTCGAGCGGCTGCATCGTGACTTCGCAAGCGAACTCCGGGTTCATGCACAGGCTCATAAAGTCGCCGGCCTTGGCACGGCTGGCGCGGTATTCCGGCAGGTAGCGACCGGCCTGACGCATCATCCAGACAGGCGTGACGTCTACGGGTTGCTTGAGCAGGGCGCGAAGGAAACGGTCGTTCTTCAGGGCAGTCATGTCGGCATCCGGAAAAAAAGTGCGGGCATTTTCTCAGAGCGCGACGCAAAAGGCACGGTTGCAGGTCAGCCTTTTGTCTATCGGGTCAATTTGTCGCGGTGGAATGCGCTATTTAGCAACACCCTGAAACCAATGTGGGAGCGGGCTTGCTCGCGAAGAGGCCGTCACATTCAACAGAGATGTTGACTGACAGACCGCCTTCGCGAGCAAGCCCGCTCCCACATTTGATCCCATTTCAAATCGAAATCGGATTTAGACGCCCAGGTAATCCAGGATCCCTTCGGCGGCATTGCGGCCTTCGAAGATCGCCGTCACCACCAGGTCAGAACCGCGAACCATGTCGCCACCGGCGAAGATTTTCGGGTTGCTGGTCTGGTGCTTGTACTGACCTTGTTCCGGGGCCACGACGCGGCCCTGGCTGTCGGTCTGGATGCTGTGCTGTTCAAACCACGACGCCGGGCTCGGACGGAAACCGAACGCGATGACCACGGCGTCGGCCGGGATGATCTCTTCGGAACCCGGGATCGGCTCGGGGCTGCGACGGCCACGGGCGTCCGGTTCGCCGAGACGGGTCTCGACCACCTTCACGCCTTCGACGCGGTCTTCACCGACGATCGCGATTGGCTGGCGGTTGTAGAGGAATTTCACGCCTTCTTCCTTGGCGTTCTTCACCTCTTTGCGCGAGCCCGGCATGTTCGCTTCGTCTCGACGATAAGCACAAGTCACCGATTTGGCGCCCTGGCGAATCGACGTACGGTTGCAGTCCATCGCCGTGTCGCCGCCACCCAGCACCACCACCTTCTTGCCTTTCATGTCGACGAAATCTTCCGGCGACTTTTCAAAGCCCAGGTTGCGATTGACGTTGGCGATCAGGAAGTCCAGCGCGTCATGCACGCCCGGCAAATCCTCACCGGCAAAGCCGCCCTTCATATAGGTGTAGGTGCCCATGCCCATGAACACGGCATCGTACTCTTCGAGCAGTTGCTCGACGGTCACGTCCTTGCCCACTTCGGTGTTCAGACGGAACTCGATGCCCATGCCGGTGAAGACTTCGCGACGATTGCTCAGCACGGTCTTTTCCAGCTTGAACTCGGGGATGCCGAAGGTCAGCAGACCGCCGATTTCCGGGTTCTTGTCGAACACCACCGGGGTCACGCCGCCGCGGACCAGCACGTCGGCACAGCCCAGGCCTGCCGGGCCTGCGCCGATCACCGCAACACGCTTGCCGGTCGGTATGACCTTGGACATGTCCGGGCGCCAGCCCATGGCGAACGCGGTATCGGTGATGTACTTCTCGACCGAACCGATGGTCACCGCGCCGAAACCGTCGTTGAGGGTGCAGGCACCCTCGCACAGACGATCCTGCGGGCACACCCGGCCGCACACTTCCGGCAGGGTGTTGGTCTGGTGCGACAGCTCGGCGGCCTGGAGGATGTTGCCCTCGGCCACCAGCTTCAGCCAGTTCGGAATGAAGTTGTGCACCGGGCACTTCCATTCGCAATACGGGTTACCGCAACCCAGGCAACGGTGGGCCTGATCGGCCGAGTGCTGGGGTTTGAAGGGTTCGTAGATCTCCACGAACTCTTTCTTGCGTTGACGCAACAGTTTCTTCTTCGGATCCTTGCGCCCGACATCGATGAACTGGAAGTCGTTATTCAGACGTTCAGCCATTGTTAAAACCTCATCAAACTCTTCAGGCGCATATCACTGCGGGTTGGCACGGGTGCTGGAAAGCAACGATTTCAGGTTGGCAGCCTTGGGCTTGACCAGCCAGAAACGACGCAGATAATCATCGAGGTTTTCAGCGAGGTTACGACCCCACTCGCTGTCGGTTTCCTCGACGTATTCGTTCAGCACGCGTTGCAGGTGGCTGCGATAGGCTTCCATCGCCTCACCGCTGATCCGCTGAATTTCCACCAGTTCGTGGTTGACCCGGTCAACGAAGGAGTTGTCCTGGTCGAGCACGTAGGCGAAACCGCCGGTCATGCCTGAGCCGAAGTTGTAACCGGTCTTGCCCAATACGCAGACGAAACCGCCGGTCATGTACTCGCAGCAGTGATCGCCCGTGCCTTCCACCACGGTGTGAGCACCGGAGTTACGCACGGCGAAACGCTCGCCCGCGGTACCGGCGGCGAACAGCTTGCCGCCAGTGGCGCCGTACAGGCAGGTGTTGCCGATGATGGCACTGTCCTGAGTCTTGTAGACGCTACCCTTCGGCGGAACGATGACCAGTTTGCCGCCGGTCATGCCTTTGCCGACGTAGTCGTTGGCGTCGCCTTCCAGGTACATGTTCAGGCCGCCGGCGTTCCACACACCGAAGCTCTGACCAGCCGTCCCTTTGAAGCGGAAGGTGATCGGTGCATTCGCCATGCCTTGGTTGCCATGCTTGCGAGCGATTTCACCGGAGATCCGCGCGCCGATCGAACGGTCGCAGTTGCAGATATCCAGGGCGAAATCGGCGCCGCTCATGTCGTTGATGGCCGAGGTGGCCATGTCGACCATTTTCTCGGCCAGCAGGCCTTTGTCGAACGGTGGGTTGCGGTCGACCTGGCAGAACTGAGGCTTGTCTGTCGGGATGTGATCGCTGCCCAGCAACGGGGTCAGGTCCAGGTGTTGCTGCTTGGCGGTCTGGCCTTCGAGGATGTCCAGCAGATCGGTACGACCGATCAGCTCTTCGAGGGAGCGCACGCCCAGTTTGGCCAGCCACTCACGGGTTTCCTCGGCGACGTAGGTGAAGAAATTCACCACCATGTCGACGGTCCCGATGTAGTGATCCTTGCGCAGCTTCTCGTTCTGAGTCGCGACGCCGGTGGCGCAGTTGTTCAGGTGGCAGATACGCAGGTATTTGCAGCCCAGCGCGATCATTGGCGCGGTGCCGAAGCCGAAGCTTTCAGCGCCGAGGATCGCTGCCTTGATCACGTCGAGGCCGGTTTTCAAGCCGCCGTCGGTTTGTACCCGCACTTTGCCGCGCAGGTCGTTGCCGCGCAGGGTCTGGTGAGTTTCGGCCAGGCCGAGTTCCCACGGAGCGCCCGCGTATTTGATCGAGGTCAGCGGCGACGCACCGGTGCCGCCGTCGTAGCCGGAAATGGTGATCAAGTCCGCGTAGGCCTTGGCCACACCGGCAGCGATAGTGCCGACGCCCGCTTCTGCAACCAGCTTCACCGAGACCAGGGCCTTCGGGTTGACCTGTTTCAGGTCGAAAATCAGCTGCGACAAATCTTCGATCGAATAAATGTCGTGGTGCGGTGGAGGCGAGATCAGGGTCACGCCCGGCACTGCGTAACGCAGCTTGGCGATCAGACCGTTGACCTTGCCGCCTGGCAGCTGACCACCTTCGCCGGGCTTGGCGCCCTGAGCGACTTTGATCTGCAGCACTTCAGCGTTGACCAGGTACTCCGGGGTCACACCGAAACGGCCAGTCGCGACCTGCTTGATTTTCGAGCTCTTGATGGTGCCGTAACGCGCCGGGTCTTCGCCGCCTTCGCCGGAGTTGGAACGCGCACCGAGGCGGTTCATCGCTTCGGCGAGGGCTTCGTGAGCTTCCGGCGACAAGGCGCCGAGGGAGATGCCCGCGGAGTCAAAGCGCTTGAGCACCGATTCCAGCGGTTCGATCTCGCTGATGTCCAGCGGCGTGTCCAGGGTTTTGACCTTGAACAAATCGCGAATCATCGACACCGGACGGTTGTCCACCAGCGCCGTGTATTCCTTGAACTTGCTGTAGTCGCCCTGCTGCACAGCGGCTTGCAGGGTGTTTACCACGTCCGGGTTGTACGCGTGATATTCGCCACCGTGGACGAACTTCAGCAAACCGCCCTGCTGGATTGGCTTGCGCGGGCTCCAGGCTTCGGCAGCCAGGGCTTTCTGCTCGGCTTCGATGTCGACGAAACGCGCACCTTTGATGCGGCTCGGAACGCCACGGAAGCTCAGCTCGCAGACTTCTTCGGACAGGCCGATGGCTTCAAACAGCTGCGCACCGCGGTACGACGTGATGGTCGAGATGCCCATCTTCGACAGGATCTTCAGCAGACCTTTGGTGATGCCTTTGCGGTAGTTCTTGAACACCTCATAGAGGTCGCCCAGCACTTCACCGGTACGGATCAGGTCGCCCAGCACTTCGTAGGCCAGGAACGGATAGACCGCCGAGGCACCAAAACCGATCAACACGGCGAAGTGATGCGGATCGCGAGCCGTCGCGGTTTCCACGAGGATGTTGGAGTCGCAACGCAGGCCTTTTTCGGTCAAGCGGTGGTGCACCGCGCCGGTGGCCAGGGAAGCGTGGATCGGCAATTTGCCCGGGGCAATGTGACGGTCACTCAGCACGACCTGGGTGCGACCGGAGCGCACGGCTTCTTCAGCCTGATCGGCAACGTTGCGGATCGCCGCTTCGAGGCCGACGCTTTCGTCGTAGTTGAGGTCGATGATCGCGCGCTCGAAGCCCGGACGATCGAGGTTCATCAGCGAGCGCCACTTGGCCGGAGAAATGACCGGCGAGCTGAGGATCACACGCGAGGCGTGTTCCGGCGACTCCTGGAAGATGTTGCGCTCGGCACCGAGGCAGATCTCCAGCGACATGACGATGGCTTCACGCAGCGGGTCGATCGGCGGGTTGGTGACCTGCGCGAACTGCTGGCGGAAATAGTCGTACGGCGTGCGCACGCGCTGGGACAGCACGGCCATCGGCGTATCGTCGCCCATCGAGCCGACGGCTTCGTAGCCTTGCTCGCCGAGCGGACGCAGCACCTGATCACGTTCTTCGAAAGTGACCTGGTACATCTTCATGTACTGCTTGAGCTGGTCGACGTCGTAGAACGCCGAACCGTGGTCGTTGTCTTCCATGGTCGCCTGGATGCGCAGGGCATTCTTGCGCAGCCATTGCTTGTACGGATGACGCGACTTCAAGCGGTTGTCGATGGCGTCGGTGTCGAGGATCTGGCCGGTTTCGGTGTCCACGGCGAAGATCTGACCCGGGCCAACGCGGCCCTTGGCGATCACGTCTTCAGGCTGGTAGTTCCAGACACCGATTTCCGAGGCCAGGGTAATAAAGCCGTTTTTGGTGGTGACCCAACGCGCCGGACGCAGACCGTTACGGTCGAGCAGGCACACCGCGTAACGACCGTCGGTCATTACCACGCCGGCCGGGCCGTCCCACGGCTCCATGTGCATGGAGTTGTATTCGTAGAATGCACGCAGGTCCGGGTCCATGGTTTCGACGTTCTGCCACGCAGGCGGAATGATCATCCGCACGCCACGGAACAGGTCGATGCCACCGGTGACCATCAGCTCGAGCATGTTGTCCATGCTGGAGGAGTCGGAACCGACACGGTTGACCAGCGGGCCGAGTTCTTCCAGGTCCATCAGGTCATTGGTGAACTTGGTGCGACGGGCCACGGCCCAGTTGCGGTTACCGGTGATGGTGTTGATTTCGCCGTTGTGGGCGAGGAAGCGGAACGGCTGAGCCAGCGGCCATTTCGGCAGGGTGTTGGTCGAGAAGCGCTGGTGGAACACGCAAATCGAGGTCTGCAGGCGCTGGTCGCTGAGGTCTGGATAGAAGGCGGTCAAATCCGCCGGCATCATCAGGCCTTTATAAATGATGGTCTTGTGCGAAAAGCTGCAGACGTAGTGATCGGCGTCGGCGGCGTTGGCCACGGACGAGCGACGACGGGAGGTGAACAGCTTGACGGCCATGTCCTGATCGCTCAGGCCATCACCGGCGATGAACACTTGTTCGATCTGCGGCAGGCGCTCAAGGGCCAGGCGACCGAGGACGCTGGTGTCGATCGGCACTTTGCGCCAGCCGACGAGGGTCAGGCCAGCAGCGAGGATCTCGCGGTTCATGTTCTCGCGAGCGGCTTCGGCTTTGACCGGGTCCTGGTTGAAGAAGACCATGCCCACTGCATATTGCTTGGGCAGTTCGACGCCGAAGGTTTCCTGGGCGATGGCTCGCAGGAACACATCCGGCTTTTGAATCAGCAGACCGCAACCGTCACCGGTCTTGCCGTCGGCGTTGATCCCACCGCGGTGGGTCATGCAGGTCAGGGCCTCGATGGCCGTTTGCAAAAGGGTATGACTGGGCTCGCCCTGCATATGGGCTATCAGGCCGAAACCGCAGTTATCCTTGAATTCATCTGGTTGGTACAGACCTGCTTTCATAGACACTTTCTCACCAGGCTGCCTCTTGTCGAGGCAAATTTCTTTTCAATTCAACCACTTACCATCCGCGCCGAACGTACGCCAGCTTTGCGGGGGCAAAAGGGAGGTCATTGTACACACCGACACGGAGGCTCACAAATTTGACGACGAACTGTCGCAAATCTATGTCGCATTTGTGAAAGGTTTAAAGCGATATGCTGTGCTAGTCAAAACTTTTTTAATTTTGACCGCAACGACTCAAAGACTACTGTGACGCAGACACCACAAGGCACGCGGCCTGTAGAGGCGGCGCGCACTTGCAGAAATTTTGAGGTGCTTGGAGAGGCGGCCTGGGTAAGGCCGCCGAATCTTCAGCGAGTTGTTGCCAGTTCCTGTTGGACGCTGGCGACAGTGCGAGGCCAAGGTTTACCAGCCTGAACCTTCGCTGGCAAGGCCTTGATGGCGGTAACGGCTGCATCGCGGTTGGCGAAGCTACCGTAAGTGATGACGTAAAGCGGCTTGCCGTTGAGGACTTTCTTGAAATAACGGTACTCGCCGCCCTGCTCCTTGACGAAGGATTGCGCGGCCGCTTCGGAGCTGGTGCCGAGGATCTGCACCACATAGTTACCCGGCGCTTGCGCTGAGTACCAGGTGCCGCCAGCGGCCTTGGCCACGGTGGCTGGTTTCTCGGCAGGCTTGGCGGCAGCGGCGACGGCTGGTTTGGCTGGCACTGGAGCCGGCTTCACGGCAGGCGCAACCGGGACTGGCTTGGCCGTCGCGACCTGAGTCGGCGCAGGCACAGGCTTGGCGGCAGGTGTCGGTGCCGGGCCAGGCTGGACGCCCGCAGGCGGCGCTGTGGTAGTCACGGTCGGCGGCGTAGCGCTCGAGCCTTCGACCGGCACACCGTCATCGCCTTCGGTGATGCCACCGGCGGCTTCGGCCAGCGGACCGCGCATGACCGGCTGCGAGTTGCCGACCAGCGGCAATGGCATCGGTTGCGAGTTACCGGCGAATTCGACGGCAGGCGCGCCGCCGCTGTTAGGTTGTGGCGTGCCCTGACCGAGCGGCAGTTGCGCCTGTTCGTTGGCAGGTGCGCCAGTGGTCGGTGCTTTGCTGCGACCCGGCATCAACCAGGCGGCGGCTACCGCAACCACGACAACAGCGGAAATCGCCAATACGTGTTTCTTCGGCATGTTGAACCCCATACTTGGACGCTTCACCGCTGAGCGGCTGGCAATCATGGCTTCGATCATCGCATCGCGGGCAACCTGGTTGATGGTGCCAGGCCAACCGTCGGAGCTTTCGTGAATATCAGAGATCTGATCTGCGGTGAAAAGTTCGATACCCCGGCCGGCGCCTTCGAGTCGCTGGTCCAGATATTCGCGGGTTTCTTCTTCGGTGTAAGGCTGCAATTCGATGACGTGGAAACGCTCTTCCTCGAGGCTCAGCGCATCCAGTTGAGCAATCAACGACGACTCGCCGAACAGGAACACATGCGGGCGACCTTCCGGTGCACCGGCGGCCAGGGCCAGCAAGGCTTCCAGCGCGGACTCGTCGAGTTGCTCGGCGTCATCCACCAGCAGATAGACTTCCTGCCCCGTCAGTGCAAGTTGCACCACTTGAGCCAGAATCGCGCCGATCTCGGCCTGGGCGACGTTCAGCGCCTGAGCCACCTGACGCAGCACGCCGGCCGCGTCACCGGCGCCACGGGCGGAAACAACCACGCTCTGCACCGACTGTTTGTTGGTGCTGGCCACCAGGGCCTGACGCAACAGCGTCTTGCCACTGCCTTGCGGGCCGGTGACGACCAGCAACAACTGACTGTAGCGTGCCAGGTGATGCAGTTGCCCCAGCACCGGTTTGCGCTGGGCCGGGAAGAATTTGAAGCCAGGCACCCGTGGAGAAAAAGGGTCATGACTCAACTGGTAATGGCCGAGGAAAGCCTCGTCGGCGTGCAAACTAGTCATCGGGATCTTATTAACCTTTAAGCTGAGCCAGAGCGCGGTAATCCGCTCCCAGCGTGGCCTGTAAAACCTCTTTCGGATAATCGTCGGTCACCACCGCTTCGCCAATGTGGCGCAGCAGCACCAGGCGCAAACGACCGTCGATCACTTTCTTGTCAATTGCCATGTGTTCGAGAAAATCGGCTTCAGTCATCTCTTCAGGCGGGATAACCGGGAGGCCGGCACGCTGGAACAGACGAATGCCGCGATCGCGCTCTTGCTCGCTGATCCAGCCCAGGCGCGCGGACATTTCCAAGGCCATTACGGTGCCAGCAGCGACCGCCTCACCATGTAGCCAGACACCATAGCCCATGTGGGTTTCGATGGCGTGGCCGAAGGTATGACCCAGGTTAAGCGTGGCGCGAACACCGGTCTCCCGTTCGTCGGCACCGACCACCGCAGCCTTGGCCGCGCAAGAGCGCTCGATGGCGTAAGTCAGAGCTACTTGATCCAGAGCACGCAGGCGATCAACGTTTTCTTCGAGCCAGGTCAGAAACGGCTCGTCGCAGATCAGCCCGTATTTGATGACTTCAGCAAGCCCGGCGGAGAGTTCGCGGGCCGGCAGGGTATTGAGGGTCGCGGTATCAATCAGCACCACGTTCGGCTGATAGAAAGCGCCAACCATGTTCTTGCCCAGCGGATGGTTGATCCCGGTCTTGCCGCCCACCGAAGAGTCGACTTGCGACAGCAGCGTGGTCGGAATCTGGATGAAATCGACACCACGCTGGTAACAGGCGGCAGCAAAACCGGCCATGTCACCAATCACGCCGCCACCGAGGGCGATGACCGTGGTACGGCGGTCGTGCCGCGCGGTCAGCAGACCATCGAAAATCAGTTGCAGGGTTTCCCAGGTCTTGAACGCTTCGCCGTCCGGCAGCACCACGGAAACTACCGAGAACTGTGCGAGGCTGCGGGTCAGACGCTCGAGATAGAGCGGCGCAACGGTCTCGTTGGAGATGATCGCCACTTGCCGTCCGCGGATGTGCGGGGCCAGCAGCTCAGGCTGATCCAACAAACCTTCGCCAATATGAATCGGGTAGCTGCGCTCGCCTAGATCGACCTTGAGTGTCTGCATGTGTCCCCACAGTGAAGATGGAATCAGGCGTCCTGCCTTGAGTTAACGAATGTCCACGGCGTCTGCTGGTATGACGCCGCTCGGTAGCCATCTGCCACAACCTTGAGCGGCCATGACAGGACGCCGAGGATAGCGCATTTCGCGCTGCGCTTTAACGGGGAGGTAGCTGCTGCAAGCGTTCGAGAATATCGAGCACCACCATTCGCGGCGGCCGCTCATCGGTTTCCACCACCAGATCGGCGATTTCCCGATAAAGCGGATCGCGGATCGCCAGCAGATCCCGAAGGGTCTTGGCCGGATCGGCGGTACGCAACAGGGGTCGATTGCGATCGCGGGACGTGCGGCCCACCTGCTGCTCGACAGACGCATGCAGATAAACCACCCGCCCGCCGGCGTGCAGCGCCCGGCGATTGGCCTCGCGCATCACCGCGCCGCCACCGGTCGCCAGCACCACGCCGTCGCACCCGCACAGTTCGGCGATCATCGCCTGCTCGCGGTCACGAAAGCCCGGCTCGCCTTCCTTATCGAAAATCCACGGGATATTGGCGCCCGTGCGCAATTCAATTTCCTTATCGGAATCTTTGAACGGCAGGCGCAGCTCTTTGGCCAGCAACCGGCCGATGGTGCTTTTTCCAGCCCCCATCGGTCCAACAAGAATCAAATTTCGCACAGAATCAATGACTCACAGCAATCGCCTGGTTATTCATGATACGCGGAGTGAGAAATACCAGCAGCTCGGATTTTTTCTCCGAAACCACGTCACGCCGGAAAAGGCGGCCAAGATACGGCACATCACCGAGAAATGGCACCTTATCTACAACCTTGCTCTGAGTATTTGAGAAAACCCCGCCAATCACGATGGTCTCGCCGTCGTTGACCAGGACCTTGGCATTGACCTCGTTTTTCTTGATCGGCGGCACATCCTGCACCTTGTTCAGGTAGTCCGGTTCGTCCTTGGTGACCTTGACCTCCATGATGATCCGGTTGTCCGGAGTGATCTGCGGCGTCACTTCCAGAGACAGCGAGGCCTCCTTGAACGACACCGAGGTAGCGCCGCTGGAGCTGGCTTCCTGATAGGGAATCTCTGTGCCCTTGAGGATTTTCGCGGTTTCCTTGTCCGAGGTGACCACCTTGGGCTGCGAGACGATTTCGCCGTTGCCGGTTTTTTCCATGGCCGTCAGCTCAAGATCCAGCAGCACATTGTCAGTGATGAAAGCGATGCCGAGCCCCGAGGTGTTGCCGGCGGCGCCCAGGTCGACGAACGGCGAGTTGGTGCTGGTGCTGCCAGGCGTACCGATGGTCGATGAAGCATTCGCCCCATTATTGCTGACGCCTGAGGTGTTCCAGTTGCCCTTGTTCTGCATCGATCCACCCCAGCGCACGCCGAGGCTTTTGTCATAGTCGACGTTGGCTTCAACGATGCGCGCCTCGATCATCACCTGACGCACCGGAATATCCAGTTGCGCGACGATACGGCGCAGTTCGTCGAGGCGATCCTGGGTCTGGTAGGCAATGATGTTGTTGGTCCGCTCATCCACCGTGATCGAGCCCCGCTCGTCGGCTTTTGCCTCGGCACTGGTCACCGACTGGAACAGCTTGGCGATATCGGCAGCTTTGGCGTAGTTGACCTGCAACAGCTCGCGACGCAGGGGGGCCAGGTCGGCGATTTGCTTCTGTGACTCCAGCTCCTGACGCTCGCGGGCGGAGATTTCATCGGCCGGCGCCACCAACAAAACATTACCGATCTTGCGCTTATCCAGGCCCTTGGTTTTCAACACCAGATCCAGCGCCTGATCCCACGGCACGTTCTGCAAACGCAGCGTGATGCCGCCCTGCACCGTGTCGCTGGCCACCAGATTGAGGTTGGTGAAATCGGCGATCAGTTGCAGCACCGAACGCACATCAATGTCCTGGAAATTCAGCGAGAGCTTTTCACCGGTGTAGGCGAAGCGTTCGGTGTTGCGTTTCTGCAGGTCATCGACGGTCATCGGCCGGATGCTGACAGTCAGCTTGTTGTCGGTCTGGTAAGTCGAATAATCGAAGGCGCCGCTGGGTTCAATGCTGATCGTGGCCCGATCACCCGTGGCGCTGGCGTTGACGAACTGCACCGGGGTGGCGAAATCCTTGACGTCCAGACGCACACGCAACGGTTCAGGCAATTGAGTCTTGGGGAAACCGAGGATGATCTTGCCGTCGCGCTCCTGAATGTCCGGGGCGATGGAAGGATCCGACAGATCGATGACCACATTGCCTTCGCCCTGGGTGCCGCGCTGGAAATCCACACCCCGGATGGCCTTGCCTACGGGCGCATAGGCTTTCGCCGGGGCTGGCGTTGCAGTCGCTGTGCGCGGGGTTTTTGGCGCCGGGCTGGAGGCCGTTTTGTTGGCGCCTTGCCCGACCACCACGAACAGCGTGTTGCCTTCGACCCGTGCGTTGTACGGCGTCAACTGGGTCAGATTGATGATCAGCCGCGTACGATCCTTGGCTTGCACCACCGTAGCGCTGCGGGCATTTCCGCCACCCAGCTCACGACTTTTGCTTTTTAGCTGACTGACAACGCCAGGCAGATCCAGCGCAATCCGTGCAGGCGATTCCGTGGTGTAACCGTGAGGCGACGGTGGCGGCTCATCGAACGACAACTTCAACTCGACGCGGCCCCCCGGCAGCGCCGCAACATCCAGCGCTTTGAGGTTGGCCGCTAGCACCATCGGCGACAGCAACGCTATCCATAGCGAAATACCGAAGGTTGAGAAAATCCTGTTCATTTTTCGAGTTCCACTATGAGTGCTCTTTCAAAGGGATGGTCCGCGGCCGCTCCAGCCAGGCGCCTTCGCCGTCGGGAACGATTTCGACCACATCGACCTGCGAGCTACTGATGGCGACGATCCGCCCATCGTTACGCCCCAGGTAATCGCCGACTTTCAACCGATGTACCCCGCCCGCCCCGCGCAGCAGCGCAAAGGAGCCGGTCGCATTGGCGATCGTTCCGACCATTTCAAACTGCTCGATGTTGAAACCTTCGAGGTACTGTTTGACCCGGTTCGGGTCAGGTTTGACGTTGCGCGAGCCGTGTTTCTGGCCGGCCAGATCGACTCTGATCTGCCGGGAAAACGGGCTTCGCAGGTTGGCGGCGCTGTAGGTGAATGTTGGGTAAGACCGAAATGTCGGCGTTGGTTCAATCTTGCCGGGCGCACGCAAACGCATTTCGTTCATGTACGCGTCCAGGTCGCTGAAGTCATTGTCGCTGCCGCAACCGGCCAGGCTGGCGACCAACACAACCATCGAAAAACAACGAGTCGGGCTCATTTTTGCAGCCCCTTGTCGTTGTAGCGGTAAGTCTTGGCGAGGATGCTCATGCGCAACTTCGGACCACCTTCCGGGCTGGCCGGCGCAAGGTCGAAGTCATGCAGGGTGACAATCCGTGGCAGCCCGGCGACTCCGCTGACGAAGGTGGCCAGGTCATGATAGGCACCGGTGACGGTGATTTGGATCGGCAGTTCGATGTAGAACTGCTGCGTGTTCTCCGGCAGCAGTTTGATCTCTTCGAACTCCAGGCCACTGCCCAGGCCGGTGCGCGTGATGTCCTCCAGCAGGCCGGGCACTTCGGTGTCACTGGGCAATTGCCGCAGCAGCACGCCAAAGGAGTTCTCCATTTCCTTCATCTGCTGCGTATACAGCTCCAGATTCGCCGCCATATGGGCTTTGTCGGCGAATTGCTCCTTGAGGGTCGACTCTTCCTCGCGCTTGAGTTCGAGCTGGCTCTGAAGGTCGCTGATGGAAAAACTGTAGCCCAGTGAAAACACCAGAATCATGAGCAGGATACCCGCCAGTGCCTTGATGGCTGGCGGCCAGGAACCCATGTTATTGGTGTCCAGGTCATTGATGTCGATCTTGCGCAGGCCTTCGAACCAGTCAGACAGCCTCATTTGCCGCCCTCCGTAGCGGCGGGCTGAGCCTGGCGAACGGTCAGCTGAAAGACGTTGGCCTGATCCAGCTGACCGGCGGTCGTCGCTTTGACTTCCGTGAGGCTGGGCGCATCAAACCAATCGGACGCATCCAGATTGCGCATCAGGTCTGACACACGATTGTTGGACTCCGCCGCCCCCGTGATGGACAAGGACTTGCCGGCCATTTTCACCTCAGTGAAATACACGCCGTCAGGCAGCGTCCGCGCCAGTTGATCGAAAATACGCCCGCTGATCGGCCGGTTGCCTTGCAGGTCCTGGATGATGCGCATGCGCTCGACCAATTGCTGGCGACGGGCCTTCAAATCGCTGATCTGTTTAATCCGCTCGTCGACCACGGCAATCTGTTTGCCGATGTAATCGTTACGAGCCACTTGCCGATCGATAGCGCCACTGATGGCCTGGTTCGCGATCAACACCGCGCCCACGGCCCCCACCATCACACCGACCAGTGTCAGCAAAAAGCGTTTGCGGCGCGCTTCACGCAGTTCTTCACGCCAGGGTAAAAGATTGATCCGCGCCATCAGTCGAAACTCCTGAGGGCCAGCCCGCAGGCGATCATCAGTGCCGGCGCATCGCTGGCCAGGGCACCGGCGTTGACCTTGCTGCTCAGGGTCATGTCGGAGAAGGGATTGGCCACTTGCGTCGGCGTTCCCAATCGTTGCTCGATCAACCGGTCCAGCCCTGGGACCGATGCGGTACCGCCGGCCAACAGAATGTGATCAACCGAGTTGTACTGACCGGAGGCGAAGAAAAACTGCAACGAGCGCGACACCTGCTGCACCAGCGCGTCGCGAAACGGCTGCAGCACCTCACTGACGTAATCGTCCGGCAAACCACCCTGCTTCTTCGCCAGCCCCGCCTGCTCAATGGTCAGGCCATAACGTCGCTGGATTTCCTCCGTCAATTGACGACCACCGAACAATTGCTCCCGGGTGTAGATGATCCGCCCCTGATGCAGCACGCTCAGAGTGGTCATGGTGGCGCCGATATCGACTACCGCTACCGTCAGACGCTCTTGAGAGGCAGCCAGCTGGCTCGCCAGCAATCCGTAGGAACGCTCCAGCGCATAAGCCTCGACGTCGACCACGCGGGCTGTCAGACCGGCCAGGGCCAGGGCCGCTTCCCGGACTTCGACGTTTTCCTTGCGACAGGCCGCCAGCAGCACATTGACTCGCTCGGGATTGCGCGCAGAAACGCCCTGAACCTCAAAGTCGATGGCCACTTCGTCCAATGGATAAGGGATGTATTGATCGGCCTCGATCTTCAGCTGGTTTTCCATTTCATCGTCGGAAAGACCGGCGTCCATCTCGATGGTCTTGGTAATCACCGCCGAACCGGCCACGGCCACGGCGACGTTCTTGAGGTTGGTCCTGGCCTTGAGCAGCACGCGCGCGAGTGCCTGCCCTACGCCTTCGAGCTCGGCGATATTTTTCTCGACCACAGCGTTAGTGGGTAAAGGTTCCACCGCATAGGCCTCGACCCGATAACGGTCGCCTTGGCGGCTTAGCTCCAGAAGCTTGACCGATGTGGAGCTGATGTCGATCCCCAGAAGCGTATTGGCCTTTTTATTAAAGAGTCCTAGCACTACCAATTCCCTATGACTATCCGTGTCTTACGGACTCTGTAATATCAGTTGCGTTCAAACCACCCGTCTTGACAGCAGCGCAAATGACGCCCTCGGCGGAAAAATGCTTATAATGCCCAGCGTTTTTTTTCCGGTTTTTACTTCAAGCGCGGGTCGTTCCCTGTTTATCTGAACCCTGATGCCTAATTCATTCTTTGCCCTGGATGTCCAAAAGCCTTGATTCGTCTGCTGAAATTTTTCGGATGGTCCATCGTCGCCGTTTTCTGCGGACTGCTCCTCGGTCTTAGCGGCGCCTTTCTCTACCTTAGTCCGGGTTTACCATCCGTGGAGGCTCTGAGAAGCATCCAGTTGCAGATTCCTTTGCGGGTCTACAGCAGCGACAACAAGCTGATCGCAGAATTTGGCGAAATGCGCCGCACACCGATCCGGTTCGCCGACATTCCCCCCAATTTCATTAATGCGTTACTAAGTGCTGAAGATGACAACTTCGCCAATCACTACGGTGTCGACCCCAGCAGCCTGATGCGCGCGGCCACCCAGTTGGTAAAAAGCGGACACATTCAGTCCGGCGGCAGCACCATCACGATGCAGGTGGCGAAGAACTTCTTCCTGACCAGCGAACGCAGCTTCTCGCGCAAAACCACCGAAATTCTCCTGGCCCTGCAGATTGAACGGCAGCTGACCAAGGACGAGATTCTTGAGTTGTACGTCAACAAGATCTACCTGGGCAACCGCGCCTACGGCATCGAGGCCGCCGCGCAGGTTTACTACGGCAAGTCGATTCGTGATGTCAGCCTGGCGCAGATGGCGATGATCGCCGGCCTGC
This sequence comes from Pseudomonas sp. PDM25, assembly GCF_019219045.1. Lineage (NCBI taxonomy): Bacteria > Pseudomonadati > Pseudomonadota > Gammaproteobacteria > Pseudomonadales > Pseudomonadaceae > Pseudomonas > Pseudomonas sp. PDM25. Next base: position 272,273 of record NZ_JAHUWL010000005.1, on the reverse strand, counting down.
CGAAAGCCCCTTCGCGCTTCAACCCGCTGGCCAATCCGGCCCGCAGCAAGGAACGTCGCGACTGGATCCTTGGGCGCATGTACAAGCTCGGCAAAATCACCGAGGCCGACTACACCACCGCGATCAACGAGCCGCTGAACGCCAGTTATCACGTGCCGACCCCGGAAGTGAACGCACCGTACATCGCTGAAATGGCCCGCGCCGAAATGGTCGGCCGTTATGGCAGCGACGCCTATACCGAGGGTTTCCGCGTCACCACCACGGTACCGAGCAACCTGCAGGAAATGGCCAACACCGCAGTCCACGAAGGGTTGATGACCTACGACCAGCGTCATGGTTATCGCGGACCGGAGTCGCGCCTGCCGGGCAAGACTCGCGAGGCCTGGACAATCGAGCTGACCAAGCAGCGCACCATCAGCAGCCTTGAACCTGCCATCGTCACCCAGGTCGACAAGACCGGCCTGCAAGTGATGACCCGTACCGGTGACGAACACGTCGGCTGGGACAGCATGAAATGGGCGCGTCCGTTCCTGAACACCAACAGCATGGGCGCCAATCCGAAGCAGCCTTCGGACGTTGCGCAGGTCGGCGACCTGATTCGTGTGCAGCGCCAGCCGGACAACTCGCTGAAATTCAGCCAGATCCCGCAGGCTCAGGGCGCGCTGGTTTCCCTCGATCCGCAGAACGGTGCCATTCGCTCCCTGGTCGGTGGCTTCGCCTTCGAGCAGAGCAATTACAACCGCGCCCTGCAGGCCAAGCGTCAGCCGGGCTCGAGCTTCAAACCGTTCGTCTACAGCGCCGCATTGGATAACGGCTACACCGCCGCCAGCCTGGTGAACGACGCACCGATCGTGTTCGTCGACGAATACCTGGACAAGGTCTGGCGGCCGAAGAACGACACCAACACCTTCCTCGGTCCGATCCGTCTGCGCGAAGGGCTGTACAAGTCGCGCAACCTGGTGTCGATCCGTCTGGTGCAGGCGCTGGGCGTTGATCGCACCATCGACTACATCAGCAAGTTCGGCTTCAACAAGCAGGACCTGCCGCGCAACCTGTCGCTGGCCCTGGGCACCGCGACGCTGACGCCAATGGAAATCGCCACCGGCTGGAGTACTTTCGCCAACGGCGGCTACAAGATCACCCCCTACATCATCGAGAAAATCGAAAGCCGCAATGGCGACACGCTGTTCGTCGCCAACCCGTCGAGCGTCCCGAAAGGCAACGTCGCCACTGACGGCATCGCCGCTCCTGTCGCGGCCAGCGCCTTCACCGTCAACGCAACCCCGGGCGAAGCCCTGACTGCCCAGCCAGCGCCACAAACGCCGGCCGTGGCCGAGCGCATCATCGATGGTCGCACCACTTTCATCCTCAACAGCATGCTCGAGGACGTCATCAAACTCGGCACCGGTCGCCGCGCCCTGGCCTTGGGCCGCAGCGACATTGCGGGCAAGACCGGTACCACCAACGAGTCCAAGGACGCCTGGTTCTCCGGGTACAACGCCGATTATGTGACCACTGTCTGGACCGGTTTCGACCAGCCTGAAAGCCTGGGTCGCAAGGAGTTCGGCGGTACCGTCGCCCTGCCGATCTGGATGAACTACATGGGCGCCGCACTCAAAGGCCTGCCGCCCCATACGCAGCCAGAGCCGGAAGGCATTCTCAGCCTGCGAGTCGACCCGATCAGCGGCCGTGCAGCCACCCCAGGCACGCCAGGCGCCTACTTCGAGCTGTTCAAGGCCGAAGACACGCCACCGTCAGCGAACGAACTGGGCAACGGCACTGCGCCGGGCAGCCCACTGCCTGCGGATGAAGCGGCACCGATCGATTTGTTCTGATCGCCTGACGCTGCAAAAAGCCCCGCCTTCGAAAGAAGAGCGGGGTTTTTTTGTATCTGTAATTTCTACACCGCCTGTGATGGCCTCTTCGCGAGCAGGCTCGCTCCCACATTTGACCGATGTGTACATGAATCCCGAGTACACCCAAATTCACTGTGGGAGCGAGCCTGCTCGCGAAGAGGCCATCACTACCGCTGCAAAACCCGCAGACGAAAAAAAGCCCCGACTCAATAAGAGCCGGGGCTTTGTGTTGAAGCGCTACAACGACTTAGCCGTTGAACACGTCATCCACGCTTTTGAGCGGGTAGTTCTTCGGATACGGCAGGGTCGCTACGCCGGTCTCGATCGCAGCCTTGGCCACGGCATCGGAGATCACGGTGATCAGACGAGCATCCATTGGTTTCGGAATGATGTACTCACGACCGAATTCCAGTTTGATGCCGCCGTAGGCGTCGCACACTTCCTGAGGAACCGGCAGCTTGGCCAGTTCGCGCAGGGCGTTGGCCGCAGCCACTTTCATTTCTTCGTTGATGCGCTTGGCGCGAACGTCCAGGGCACCACGGAAGATGAACGGGAAGCCCAGCACGTTGTTGACCTGGTTCGGGTAGTCCGAACGGCCGGTCGCCATGATCACGTCGTCGCGGGTGGCGTGAGCCAGTTCCGGGGCGATTTCCGGATCAGGGTTCGAGCACGCGAACACGATCGGGTTGGCCGCCATGGATTTCAGGCCTTCAGCGCTCAGCAGGTTCGGGCCGGACAGGCCAACGAACACGTCCGCGCCTTTCAGGGCGTCGGCCAGCGTGCGTTTTTCAGTCGAGTGAGCGAAAACAGCCTTGTACTGGTTCAGGTCGTCACGGCCGGAGTGGATCACGCCGGTACGGTCAACCATGAAGATGTTTTCGATGTTGGCACCCATGCTCACCAGCAATTTCATGCAGGAGATGGCAGCAGCACCGGCGCCCAGGCAGACGATCTTGGCGTCAGCCAGGGTTTTGCCAGCGATTTCCAGGGCGTTGATCATGCCGGCCGCAGTCACGATCGCGGTGCCGTGCTGGTCATCGTGGAATACCGGAATGTCGCACTGCTCGATCAGAGCGCGTTCGATCTCAAAGCACTCAGGTGCCTTGATGTCTTCCAGGTTGATGCCACCGAAGGTGATGGAGATGCGCTTGACGGTGTCGATGAAGGCTTGCGGGCTTTCGGAGTCGACTTCGATGTCGAATACGTCGATGCCGGCGAAGCGCTTGAACAGCACGCCTTTACCTTCCATTACTGGCTTGGAAGCCAATGGGCCGAGGTTACCCAGGCCGAGAATTGCGGTGCCATCGGAAATGACTGCAACCAGATTGCCCTTGCCGGTGTACTTGTAGGCGAGTTCAGGGTCGCGGGCGATTTCGCGGACTGGTTCGGCTACACCGGGGCTGTAAGCCAGCGACAGGTCGCGGGCGGTAGCGGTGGCTTTGGTGAGCTCGACGCTCAGCTTCCCTGGACGAGGATGGGCATGATATTCGAGAGCGGCAGTTTTCAAATCAGACATAGGGGCATTCCGCTTTTTACTGTGGGACAGACGGACCGCCGAGGATACTCGTGTCGCAAAGTCCCTACAAGACTGACCGGTCACCCCTGTCAAGCGCCCGGTCCTACGACTTTGGACCAAGAGCCGCGGAACACAAGGGATTGACTGTTCACAATCGACAGAATAAATGTCTACAATTTTTTATCACTGTTCCATCTGAAGCATTGCCGGGTCGGTCAACGGCAAAAGCCAGCGCGCCTGCCCTTCTTTCAGTCCGCCACGCCGTGAACGGTCCAGCACCCAGCCACGGGCCTCGATCTGCCTGCCCTTCAGCCGCTCGAGATTCGCCACATCGAACTGCCCCAGCAAATTGGGTGCAACACGCAGTACAACTGAATCCTGTAACTCGATCCAAACCCCACCGCGATTGCGCTGAACCTTGCTCACACGACCGCTGAGCACAGCGAAACCGGACGTGTTGATTTGCTCCGCTTTCAGCACAGGGGATTGACGCCACAACCCGAGTCCGACCTGACGGGCGCTGTGTTCCGCCGCTTGCTGGCAGTCGACCAGATCGACATTCGGCGCGACCGCCACCTGGAAACCGAGCCCTTCAGCGAGCATCTGCGCTTCAAGGTTGGCGCCATCGGCGCTGTAGACATGGGCCAAGGTGCGGCCGTAATGGTCTTTGCTTTCTTTACCGGGCAGTAAGCCGACCCGCCCGTCGCTGGCAGCCACCAGTGCTTCCAGGCGTTGGCGTGCCGCCACTGCGAACGGCTCGTCGGAGCGGCCTTTCTTGCCCAGCTCCGGCGTATTCAACCCGATCATGCGCACGCTGCGGCCATCGCTCAGGCGCAGCGTGTCACCATCCACCACCCGCTGCACCACAACGGATGTCAGCCCGCTCGGCGCCGGGCAGAAGGCCTGGGCACCGGAAAGCCAAATCGCAGACACAAAAAAGGCGCCCGCGAGGGACGCCTTTTTCATCAGCAAGGTAAAGCCCATGGGGCTTTGCAACCTTACTCTGCAGCAGCAGGAGCTTTCTTGCCGAAAGCACCGAAACGGTCTGCGAAGCGCTGTACACGGCCGCCAGTATCCAGAGTCTTCTGCTTACCGGTGTAGAACGGGTGGCACTCGTTGCATACGTCAGTACCCAGTGGCTTGCACAGGTTCGAACGAGTTTCGAACTTGTTGCCGCAGCTGCAAGTTACTTCGATGGTTTCGTACGCTGGATGGATATCGGCTTTCATGGTGTATTCCTCAGGCTAGTGTGCCGCCACTCAACACTATTGTTGAATACCGCACATAATTAGGCCGCGGATTCTACCAGACCTTTGCGATCACGCAAGCTGTCCCTTACACCAGTCGTCTGCTAGGCTCCCGACCCAAAGCGCCGTCCCTGTTGGAGCGAACTGTGGCGAGGGGATTCATCCCCGTTGGGTCGCGAAGCGGCCCTGAACCTGTGATCACGGTGTTTCAGAAAAACCGTATTCACCTGGTTTGCGACTGCTTCGCAGCCGAACGGGGCGGTGCGACGTTTCGCTGAATCCCCTCACCACAGTTAGCTCCCACAGGTGGCAGCCCCGCTGTTTATTTCCTGCTTATCGAGATCCCCCGCGTGCCCGACGCCATTTTGCGCCTCGCCCTGCCTTCGCCCCTGCGCCGCCTGTTCGATTACCGTGCCCCGGCCGGGATCCTGCGTGCCCAGTTGCAGCCAGGCATGCGCCTGCGGGTGCCGTTCGGCCGACGGGAGATGATCGGGATTCTGGTGGAGGTGACCGACACCAGTGAAGTGCCGGTAGAAAAGCTCAAGCCGGCCCTGGCCCTGCTCGATGCTACGCCGCCTCTGCCGCCAGCGCTGTTCAAACTGTGCCTGTGGACGTCTCAGTATTACCAGCACAGCCTCGGCGACACCTTGAGCTGGGCGCTGCCGGTACTGTTGCGACAAGGCGAACTGGCTGAAGCGCGGCAGGAACGCTTCTGGTCCGCCGCGCCCGGCGCCAGCCTTGATGACCCGCGCATCGCTCGCGCCCCGCGTCAACGGGAGGCCCTGGCGACCCTGGCCCAACATCCCCACGGCGTCGCCCATCAGTTGTTGAGCAAACTGATGCTGAGCAAGGACAGCCTGGATTTGCTGCTGGCCAAGGATCTGGTACACGTCGAAATCCGCAAACACGCCCCCGACGCCCGCCACGAACACTGGCTGGCGCAGCCGGAACTGCCGCTCAACCCGGAGCAACGTGCGGCCTATGAGGCGATTCGCGCCGGGTTCGACAGTTATCACGCATTCCTGCTGGCCGGCGTCACTGGCAGCGGCAAGACCGAAGTCTATTTGCAGCTGATCCGCGAAACCCTCGAGGCAGGCAAACAAGCGCTGGTGCTGATCCCGGAGATCAACCTCGGCCCACAAACCCTGGCGCGCTTCGAGCAGCGCTTCAATGCACGCATCGCGCTGATCCACTCGGCGGTCAATGACCGCGAGCGCCTTGAAGCCTGGCTCGCTGCCCGGGACGGTGACGCCGACATCATTATCGGCACCCGCTCGGCACTGTTCACGCCAATGAAGAACCCCGGCCTGATCATCATCGATGAAGAGCACGACGGTTCCTATAAACAGCAGGAAGGCCTGCGCTATCACGCCCGCGACCTGGCATTGGTGCGCGCACGCCAGGAAAACATCCCGATTGTCCTCGGCTCCGCCACGCCTTCGCTGGAAAGCCTGCACAACGCCTACACCGGCCGATACGGGCTCTTACGCCTGAATGAGCGCGCCGGCGGCGCCAAGCAACCGCGATTCCTGCGCCTGGACGTAAAAAGCCGCCCACTGGACAGCGGCATTTCCGGACCGATGCAGCAGGCCATCGGCCAGACGCTGGCCGCTGGGCAACAAGTGTTGGTGTTCCTCAACCGTCGCGGTTTTGCGCCCACGCTGCTCTGCCATGACTGTGGCTGGATGTCCGAATGTCAGCGCTGCGATGCACGCATGACCGTGCACCAGCGCTCCGGCGAACTGCGCTGCCACCATTGCGGCTACGTCGAGCGCGTCCCTCGGCATTGCCCGAAATGCGGCAAGGTCGATTTAAGGCCAGTCGGCGCTGGCACCGAGCGCGCCGAAGAACGATTGGGGATTTTGTTTCCCGACGTCCCGGTGCTGCGGGTCGACCGCGATAGCACTTCGCGTAAAGACGCCATGAATCAACTGTTCGCGACCATTCAGAAGGGCCAGCCCTGCATTCTGGTCGGCACGCAAATGCTTGCCAAAGGGCACCACTTTCCACGGGTGACGCTGGTGTCGATTCTCGATGCCGACGGCGGGCTGTTTTCCGGCGACTTCCGCGCCAGCGAGCGCATGGCGCAGTTGATCGTCCAGGTGGCCGGGCGCGCGGGCCGGGCTGAAGAGCCGGGCAAAGTGATCATCCAGACGCACCTGGCCGACCATCCGCTGCTGGTGCAATTGACTGAACAGGGCTATTTCGCCTTTGCCGAACAGGCGTTGAGCGAACGTCGCTCGGCGGGTCTCCCGCCGTTTGCGCACTTGGCGCTGCTGCGGGCCGAAGCGCACAAACCGGGGCAAGCTGAAGGTTTTCTTGATGAGGCGTGCAGCGAGGCCGAGCGTTTGCTGGCCGAACAGCACCTGACCGGGATTGAACTGCTAGGGCCGGTGCCGGCACCGATGGAACGCCGGGCCGGGCGTTATCGTGCGCAGTTGTTGCTGCAAGCGACGGCCCGGGCGCCGTTGCATCGACTGTTAAGCAGCTGGCTGCTGGTGTTGGAACAGATGCCGAGCGGGCGGGCGGTGCGCTGGTCGCTGGATGTCGATCCTGTGGATTTGTATTGATTTTGATATCGCCATCGCGAGCAGGCTCGCTCCCACAGTGGATTTGCGGCGCTCACCCGGTCAATGTGGGAGCGGGTTTGCTCGCGAAGGCGGCCGATTTGTCACCACATATCCATAACCTGCCCGCTATAGTTGGCAAGCCCGTCTTCGCAACGGATAATGCCCAGTTTTTCCACTAGCGCATCCAGGCGCCGCCGCGCTTGCGGTCGAAAGAGAACACCATGAAAGACACCATTCGCCAGCTGATCCAACAAGCCATCACCCAACTCGTCAACGAAGGTGTGTTGCCTGAAGGCCTGTCGCCGGCGATCCAGGTGGAAAACTCCCGTGACAAGACTCACGGCGATTTCGCCAGCAACATCGCCATGATGCTGGCCAAACCGGCCGGTATGAAGCCGCGCGACCTGGCCGAGAAAATCATCGCCGCGCTGCCGGCTGACGAAAACGTCACCAAGACCGAAATCGCCGGTCCCGGCTTCCTGAACTTTTTCCAGAACACCCAGGCCCTGGCCACTCGCCTGGACGCCGCCCTGGCCGATGCCCATATCGGCGTGCGCAAGGCGGGTCCGGTGCAGCGCACTGTCGTCGACCTGTCGGCACCGAACCTGGCCAAAGAAATGCACGTCGGCCACTTGCGCTCGACCATCATCGGCGACGGCGTGGCGCGCGTGCTGGAATTCCTCGGCGACGAAGTGATCCGTCAGAACCACGTCGGCGACTGGGGCACCCAGTTCGGCATGCTGATGGCGTATCTGCAGGAAAACCCGATCACCAGCGACGAGCTGTCGGACCTGGAAAACTTCTATCGCGCCGCCAAGCAACGCTTCGACGAATCCGCAGAGTTCGCCGATCGCGCCCGCGGCCTCGTGGTCAAGCTGCAAGCCGGCGACCCGGACTGCCTGGCGCTGTGGACCAAGTTCAAAGACATCTCGCTGTCGCACTGCCAGAAAATCTACGAACTGCTGAACGTCAAACTGACCATGGCCGACGTGATGGGCGAAAGTGCCTACAACGATGACCTGATCAACGTAGTCAACGACCTCAAGGCCGCTGGCCTGCTGGTCGAGAGCAACGGCGCCCAGTGCGTGTTCCTCGACGAGTTCAAGAACGCCGACGGCGACCCACTGCCGGTGATCATCGTCAAGGCTGACGGCGGTTACCTCTACGCCACCACCGACCTGGCGGCCGTGCGTTACCGCAGCGGCAAGTTGAAGGCTGATCGCGCGCTGTACTTCGTCGACCAGCGTCAGGCCTTGCACTTCCAGCAAGTATTCCAGGTCGCGCGCCTGGCCGGCTTCGTGACGCACCCGATGGAAATGGAGCACATGGGCTTCGGCACCATGAACGGCGCCGATGGCCGTCCGTTCAAGACCCGTGACGGCGGCACCGTGAAGCTGATCGACCTGCTGACCGAAGCCCAGGAACGCGCCTACACGCTGGTGAAAGAAAAGAACCCTGCACTTGCCGAAGACGAACTGCGCAACATCGCCAAGGTTGTGGGCATTGGCGCGGTGAAATACGCCGACCTGTCCAAGCACCGCACCAGCGACTACAGCTTCAACTTCGACCTGATGCTGAACTTCGAAGGCAACACTGCGCCGTACCTGCTGTACGCTTACACCCGCGTGGCCGGCGTGTTCCGCAAACTCGGCAAGGACTTCAGCGAAGTCGAAGGCCAGATCGTCCTCGAAGCACCCCACGAGCACGAGCTGGCGGCGAAGCTCGCGCAGTTCGGCGAAGTGCTGAACAACGTTTCTGACAAAGGCACGCCGCACATCCTGTGCACCTACCTGTACGATGTCGCCGGCCTGTTCTCCAGCTTCTACGAGAACTGCCCGATCCTCAACGCCGACACCCCGGCGCAAATGCAAAGTCGTCTGCGCCTCGCCGCGCTGACCGGCCGCACTCTCAAGCAAGGCCTGGAACTCTTGGGTCTGGAAACTCTGGAGCGTATGTAAGTTGGCTGCCAAGAAAAAACCTGCACCCAAGCGTGGCGCCAGCCGTTACCAAGCTCCTGCAAAGCAACCGATCCCGGGGTGGCTGTGGATGGCCATCGGCCTGACGGTCGGCGCGTTTGTTGTGTTCCTGATGAAACTGGAACCAGGCAAGGGCAGCGAGAGCGTCAAGCGCGAGAAGATCGAGCAGCAGAAAGCCACCAAGATCGCCGAGGCCAACAAGACCCCGCCGAGCCCGACGCAACCGGTGAAGCCGAAGTACGACTTCTACACGTTGCTGCCGGAATCGGAAGTCATCGTGCCGCCGGATGCCGTGCCGGAGAAAACCCTGCCGACGCCACAAGTGCCGGCCATTCCGACGACGCCGGTTACGCCAGAGCAAGCGGCGAAGATCGATACCGCGCGGGCTCAGGCCGCACTGGCCGGGATTACCCCGCCGCCAGCGCCGCCGGTGTCCAAAGCGGCGCCAGTGACCAAGTTCTTCCTGCAGGCCGGCTCGTTCCGCAAGGAGGCTGATGCGGACAAGGTTCGGGCCCAGATCATCCTGCTCGGCCAGGCGGTGGCGGTTGAATCCGGCACCGTGAAGGACGAAACCTGGTACCGGGTATTGGTCGGCCCGTTCAGCAACCGTGAGCAACTGACCACGGCCCAGAAACAACTGGCCGGCAGCGGGTTCAGCAACCTGTTGTTACAACAACGCCAAAGCCGCTGACCCTTTTTTTGTGGGCACCTTAATCTGAGGTCGCCCACAAACCTGTGGTGAGGGGATTTATCCCCGTTGGGTCGCGCAGCGGCCCTCAAACCTCCACCTGCGGAGTATCAGACATACCGTGGGCACTGGTTTCGCGACTGCTCTGCAGCCGAACGGGGCGGTGCGACGTTTCGCTAAATCCTCGCCACAGTTATCGCATGCCATTCGTCCCCCACCGTTGAAATCCTCTCCACCACCCCCATATGAGTTGGCATAAGGCATTTTCGCCCCGCTGCGTGGAGACTCTCCCTTTGACCACCATCGTTTCAGTTCGCCGCCACGGCAAAGTCGTCATGGGCGGCGACGGCCAGGTTTCGCTCGGCAATACCGTGATGAAAGGCAATGCGAAGAAAGTTCGCCGCCTGTACCACGGTCAGGTGATCGCCGGTTTTGCCGGGGCCACCGCTGACGCCTTCACCCTCTTCGAGCGTTTCGAAGGCCAGCTTGAGAAACATCAGGGCCACCTGGTTCGCGCCGCTGTCGAACTCGCCAAAGAATGGCGCACTGACCGCTCCCTCAGCCGCCTCGAGGCCATGCTCGCGGTCGCGAACAAAGACGCCTCTCTGATCATCACCGGCAACGGCGACGTGGTCGAACCCGAAGAAGGTCTGATCGCCATGGGTTCCGGTGGCGGTTACGCCCAGGCCGCCGCCAGCGCGCTGCTGAAGAAAACCGATCTGTCGGCCCGGGAAATCGTCGAAACCGCCCTCGGCATCGCCGGCGACATCTGTGTATTCACCAACCACACCTTCACCATTGAGGAGCAGGACCTCGCTGAGTAAGCCTGTTTTGGCCACCACGCCACGGCTCACTTTTATCTGAGGACCGCCAATTACTATGTCCATGACTCCCCGTGAAATCGTCCACGAACTCAATCGCCATATCATCGGCCAGGACGATGCCAAGCGCGCCGTCGCCATCGCGCTGCGTAACCGCTGGCGCCGGATGCAGCTGCCTGAAGAGCTGCGCGTTGAAGTCACGCCAAAAAACATTCTGATGATCGGCCCGACCGGTGTCGGTAAAACCGAGATTGCCCGTCGCCTGGCGAAACTGGCCAACGCGCCGTTCATCAAGGTCGAAGCAACCAAATTCACCGAAGTCGGCTATGTCGGCCGCGACGTTGAATCGATCATTCGTGACCTGGCCGACGCGGCGATCAAGCTGCTGCGCGAACAGGAAATGACCAAGGTTCGCCACCGCGCCGAAGACGCCGCCGAAGAACGCATCCTCGACGCCCTGCTGCCACCGGCACGCATGGGCTTCAGTAACGACGACGCCGCACCGTCGGCCGATTCCAACACCCGCCAGCTGTTCCGCAAGCGCCTGCGCGAAGGCCAGCTGGATGACAAAGAGATCGAAATCGAAGTCGCCGAAGTGACCGGTGTCGATATCTCCGCGCCGCCGGGCATGGAAGAGATGACCAACCAATTGCAGAGCCTGTTCGCCAACATGGGCAAGGGCAAACGCAAGAGCCGCAAGATCAAGGTCAAGGAAGCACTGAAACTGGTGCGTGACGAAGAAGCCGGACGCCTGGTCAACGAAGAAGAGTTGAAGGCCAAGGCGCTGGAAGCGGTCGAGCAGCACGGCATCGTGTTCATCGACGAAATCGACAAGGTCGCCAAGCGCGGCAACTCCGGTGGCATCGACGTCTCCCGTGAAGGTGTACAGCGCGACTTGCTGCCACTGATCGAAGGCTGCACCGTCAACACCAAACTGGGCATGGTCAAGACCGACCACATCCTGTTCATCGCATCCGGTGCGTTCCACCTGAGCAAGCCGAGCGATCTGGTGCCTGAGCTGCAAGGTCGTCTGCCGATTCGTGTCGAACTCAAGGCGCTGACGCCTGAAGATTTCGAACGCATTCTCAGCGAGCCGCACGCCTCGCTCACCGAGCAATATTGCGCCCTGCTGAAAACCGAAGGCCTGGTGATCGAGTTCCAGCCGGACGGTATCAAGCGCATTGCCGAGATCGCCTGGCAGGTCAACGAGAAGACCGAGAACATCGGTGCCCGTCGCCTGCACACGCTGCTCGAGCGCCTGCTTGAAGAGGTGTCGTTCAGCGCCGGCGATCTGGCCAGCGCCCACGACGAAAAGCCGATCCTGATCGATGCCGAATACGTCAACAGCCACTTGGGCGAATTGGCGCAGAACGAAGACCTGTCCCGTTATATCCTGTAAGCCAAGCGACCCTCTGTAGGAGCACAGCTTGCTGGCGATAGCGCACTTGAGATCGCCATCGCCAGCAAGCTGTGCTCCTACAGGAGTCAGACCACGCGCCTACAGACGGACTCCAGGTCATGACCCAACTCCCCACCGACATCAAACTGCACAAAGCCTCGAAAACCCTGTCGCTGAAATATGCGTCCGGCGAGGAGCATCACCTGCCCGCCGAGTTCCTGCGCGTGCACTCTCCTTCCGCCGAGGTCCAGGGCCACGGCAAACCTATCCTGCAATTTGGCAAGATCGGCGTAGGCCTGACCAAGGTCGAACCGGCCGGTCAGTACGCACTGAAATTGACCTTCGACGACGGCCACGACAGCGGCCTGTTCACCTGGGAATATCTGTACCAGCTGGGCGTGCGCCAAGAGGATCTCTGGAACGATTATCTTGCCGAACTCAAAGCCGCCGGAAAGACCCGCGATCCGAATGAATCCGTCGTCAAGCTGATGCTCTAGCTCAGGCCTTTCGCTCATTAGAAGGCATTTTCTAATTCCATCTGTTTGAATGCTCCGCTTTCGGGTCAACGATTGGCCCGCTTGCGAAAAAAATTAAACTCGGGTAACCAATGGAGCTGGCAAGGTACCTGCAGTGCTCTCTGAACTAAAAAGCAGCGATGCAGAATTAACGGTCACCCGAGCAGTAGTACCTGGCATTTGCTGTGGACTGCACAGCTGGACCCAGGTATTCGTCTCAGGACAATGGAGCGTCGTAGATGAGTAACAAGAATAACGATGACCTGAAAGTTCAGGCCTCGGAAAATACCTTGGGGCTGAATCCGGTCGTTGGACTGCGTAGAAAAGATCTGTTGGGCTCTGCCCGAATGGTGCTGACCCAGGCCATCAAACAACCGATTCACAGTGCAAAGCATGTCGCTCATTTCGGTATCGAACTGAAGAACGTGCTGTTCGGCAAATCCGCGCTGCAACCGACAAGCGATGACCGTCGCTTCTCCGATCCGGCCTGGAGTCAGAACCCGCTCTACAAACGTTATTTGCAAACTTACCTGGCGTGGCGCAAGGAGCTCCACGACTGGATCGGCGAAAGCAACCTCTCGCCCAAGGACGTCGCACGCGGGCATTTCGTGATCAACCTCATGACCGAAGCCATGGCCCCGACCAACAGTGCGGCCAACCCGGCGGCGGTCAAGCGCTTCTTCGAGACCGGCGGCAAAAGCCTGCTCGACGGCCTCTCCCATCTGGCCAAGGATCTGGTGCACAACGGCGGCATGCCGAGCCAGGTCAACATGGGCGCGTTCGAGGTCGGCACGAGCCTGGGCGTCACCGAAGGCGCGGTGGTGTTTCGCAACGATGTGCTGGAGCTGATCCAGTATCGTCCGACCACCGAGCAGGTGCACGAGCGCCCACTGTTGGTGGTGCCACCGCAGATCAACAAGTTCTATGTTTTCGACCTGAGCCCGGACAAGAGCCTGGCGCGTTTCTGCCTGCGCAACAACATGCAGACGTTCATCGTCAGCTGGCGCAACCCGACCAAGGAGCAGCGTGAGTGGGGTCTGTCGACCTACATCGAAGCGCTCAAGGAAGCGGTCGACGTGGTCACCGCGATCACCGGCAGCAAAGACATCAACATGCTCGGCGCCTGCTCCGGCGGCATCACCTGCACTGCCCTGCTGGGCCACTACGCCGCGCTCGGCGAGAACAAGGTCAACGCCCTGACGCTGCTGGTCAGCGTGCTGGATACCACCCTGGACAGCGACGTGGCACTGTTCGTCGACGAACAGACCCTCGAATCCGCCAAACGCCACTCTTATCAGGCCGGCGTACTGGAAGGCCGCGACATGGCGAAAGTTTTCGCCTGGATGCGCCCCAACGACCTGATCTGGAACTACTGGGTCAACAACTACCTGCTGGGCAACGAGCCGCCGGTGTTCGACATCCTGTTCTGGAACAACGACACCACACGGTTGCCCGCAGCGTTCCACGGCGACCTGATCGAGATGTTCAAGACCAACCCATTGATCCGCCCCGACGCACTGGAAGTGTGCGGCACACCGATCAATCTGAAGCAGGTCACTGCCGACATCTACTCCCTGGCCGGAACCAACGACCACATCACCCCGTGGAAGTCCTGCTACAAGTCGGCACAACTGTTCGGCGGCAAGGTTGAATTCGTGCTGTCCAGCAGCGGGCATATCCAGAGCATTCTGAACCCGCCGGGCAATCCGAAATCGCGCTACATGACCAGCACCGAGATGCCGGTCAAGGCCGAGGACTGGCACGAAAACTCCACCAAGCACACCGATTCCTGGTGGCTGCACTGGCAGGCATGGCAAGCCGAGCGTTCCGGCAAGCTGAAGAAGTCTCCAAGCAGTTTGGGCAACAAGGCTTATCCAGCAGGTGAAGCTGCACCCGGCACTTATGTGCATGAGCGATAACTGACACACCTCGCCCTCCTGTGGGAGCGGGCTTGCTCGCGAAAGCGATTGATCATTCAACAGTGATGTCGACTGACCTGACGCATTCGCGAGCAAGCCCGCTCCCACAGGGGATCGAGGGTGAAATTGAGACAGTGACCCACAGGGCCTGAAGCATGCCGCAACCGTTCATATTCCGTACCGTCGACCTGGATGGCCAGACCCTCCGCACGGCAGTACGCCCCGGCAAGCCTCACTTGACGCCCTTGCTGATTTTCAACGGCATCGGCGCCAACCTGGAGCTGGTGTTTCCGTTCGTCGCGGCGCTGGACCCGGACCTGGAAGTCATCGCCTTCGACGTCCCTGGTGTCGGCGGTTCGTCGACGCCAAAGCGACCGTATCGCTTTCCGGGCCTGGCGAAACTCACGGCGCGGATGCTCGACTATCTCGACTACGGGCAAGTCAACGTAATCGGCGTGTCGTGGGGTGGCGCCCTCGCCCAGCAGTTCGCTTACGACTATCCCGAGCGCTGCAAGAAACTCGTTCTGGCGGCCACGGCGGCTGGCACGGTGATGGTGCCGGGCAAGCCGAAAGTCCTGTGGATGATGGCCAGCCCACGACGCTACATCCAGCCGTCTCACGTGATTCGCATTGCGCCGATGATCTATGGCGGTGCATTCCGTCGCGATCCGACCCTGGCCGCCAGCCATGCCGCCAAGGTCCGCTCGGCAGGCAAACTCGGTTACTACTGGCAGCTGTTCGCCGGCCTCGGCTGGACCAGCATTCACTGGTTGCACAAGATCCACCAGCCAACCCTGGTACTGGCCGGTGACGACGATCCACTGATTCCGTTGGTCAACATGCGGTTACTGGCCTGGCGGATTCCCAACGCCCAATTGCACATCATCGATGACGGGCATCTGTTCTTGATTACCCGGGCCGAAGCAGTGGCACCGATCATCATGAAGTTTCTCCAGGAAGAACGTCAGCGTGCCGTGATGCATCCGCATCCGGCGCCATTGGGCGGCTAATCGGCCCTGGCTTTTGTTACAAAAAGGGGTCGGGAAGACGCAGTGCCGCGCAACAATCCGCAACAGCGTCTATGGTGTTCTGGTTCGGTGTAACTGTATTTGGCCTGAAGACGAAGGAGTGTTGATTCATGCGCGAAAAACCAGCGAGGGAATTTTTGCCCACTCCCGCCGCGTTCATTAATGCGCAGAGTGCGATTTCCGGTTTGCGTGGGCGGGATCTGTTTTCCACCCTGCGCAGCGTTGCCGCCCATGGATTGCGCAACCCGGTGCACACAGCCCGACACGCCTTGAAGCTGGGCGGTCAACTGGGCCGCGTACTGCTGGGCGAAACCCTGCACCCGACCAACCCGCAGGACAATCGCTTTGCCGACCCGGCGTGGAGCCTCAATCCTTTTTATCGCCGCAGTTTGCAGGCTTACCTGAGCTGGCAGAAGCAGGTCAAACACTGGATCGACGAGAGCAACATGACCCCGGACGATCGCGCCCGCGCGCACTTCGCGTTCGCCTTGCTCAACGACGCCATGGCACCGTCCAACAGCCTGCTTAATCCGCTGGCGATCAAGGAGATCTTCAACTCCGGCGGCAACAGCCTGGTGCGAGGCATCAGCCACCTGGTCGACGACTTCCTGCACAACGACGGTCTGCCCAGACAAGTCACCAAACAAGCTTTCGAGGTCGGCAAAACGGTCGCCACCACTACGGGCTCCGTGGTGTTTCGCAATGAGCTCCTGGAGTTGATCCAGTACAAACCCATGAGCGAAAAGCAGTATTCCAAACCGCTGCTGGTGGTGCCGCCACAGATCAACAAGTACTACATTTTCGACTTGAGCCCGCACAACAGCTTCGTCCAGTTCGCCCTGAAGAACGGCCTGCAAACCTTCATGATCAGCTGGCGCAATCCAGATGTGCGTCATCGCGAATGGGGGCTGTCGACGTACGTCGAAGCCGCGGAGGAAGCGATGAATGTGTGCCGGGCGATCACCGGTGCTCGCGAGGTCAACCTGATGGGCGCCTGCGCGGGCGGACTGACCATTGCCGCCCTGCAAGGCCATTTGCAGGCCAAGCGGCAACTGCGGCGAGTGTCCAGCGCGACCTACCTCGTGAGCCTGCTCGACAGTCAGATGGACTCGCCGGCTACCCTGTTCGCCGACGAACAGACGCTTGAAGCGGCCAAGCGTCGCTCCTATCAGAAAGGCGTGCTGGACGGCCGCGACATGGCCAAGGTCTTCGCCTGGATGCGCCCCAACGATTTGATCTGGAGCTATTTCGTTAACAACTACTTGTTGGGCAAGGAGCCGCCAGCGTTCGACATCCTCTACTGGAACAACGACAACACACGGTTGCCGGCAGCCTTGCATGGCGACTTGCTGGACTTCTTCAAACACAACCCGATGAGTCATCCGGGGGGTCTGGAAGTGTGCGGCACACCGATCGACTTGCAGAAAGTCACCGTCGACAGCTTCAGCGTCGCGGGCATCAACGACCACATCACCCCGTGGGATGCGGTGTACCGCTCGACCCTGCTGCTGGGTGGCGAGCGGCGCTTCGTGCTGTCCAACAGCGGTCATGTGCAGAGCATTCTCAACCCACCCTCAAACCCGAAAGCCAACTTCGTCGAGAGCACGAAGCTGAGCACTGACCCACGGGCCTGGTACTACGACGCCAAGCCAGTCAGCGGCAGTTGGTGGACTCAGTGGCTGGGCTGGATTCAAGAACGTTCAGGCGCGCTGAAAGAAACCCATATGGCGCTCGGCAACCAGAACTATCCACCGATGGAAGCGGCACCCGGCACTTATGTGCGCGTGCGCTGACTGACAACGAACCACGGCCGGCGCCGGCCGTGGCATGACTCGACCATTAAGAAGACTGGATGAAAACCCGCGACCGGATTCTCGAATGTGCTTTGCAGTTGTTCAATCACAAGGGCGAGCCGAACGTCTCCACCATGGAAGTGGCCAACGAAATGGGCATCAGCCCGGGCAACCTCTACTACCACTTCCACGGCAAGGAGCCGTTGATTCTCGGACTGTTCGAGCGCTTCCAGGCCGAACTGGCGCCCCTGCTCGATCCACCGGCCGATGTGGAGCTGGCACCGGAAGATTATTGGCTGTTCCTGCACCTGATCGTCGAGCGCCTGGCCCATTACCGGTTTCTGTTCCAGGACCTGTCGAACCTCGCCGGGCGCTTGCCGAAACTGGCCAAGGGCATACGCAACCTGCTCAATGCGCTGAAGCGCACACTGGCTTCGTTGCTCGCACGATTGAAGGCTCAGGGGCAATTGGTCAGCGATACCCAGGCGTTGGGGCAACTGGTGGAACAGATCACCATGACGCTGCTGTTCTCGCTGGACTATCAGCGGATTCTTGATCGCGAGGGAGAGGTGAGATTGGTGGTGTACCAGATCATGATGCTGGTGGCGCCGCATTTGTTGCCGCCGATCAAGGTCGCGACGGAGCAGATGGCCCTTCAATACCTCGAAGAACACGAGTAACCCCTGTAGGAGCTGAGCTTGCTCGCGAAAGCGGTTTATCATTCAAAAATGATGTCGACTGACCCACCGCTTTCGCGAGCAGGCTCGCTCCCACAGTGGATCTGTGGTGTTCATTAATCCGCGCATAAAAAAACGCCCGACCTTCGCAGGCCGGGCGGTTTCTTGAGCCCTGAAAATCAGGACTGACTGGTTGGCGTCGAAGGAGCTGGCGCGACAGTCGGGGTTACAGCAGGGGTCGGCGCAGTCGCGGAGTTCGATGCACTGACCGGAGCTGGGGTTGCCGGTTTGGCGGCAGCTACTGCTGGTTTTGGTGCAGCTGCTTTCGGCGCTGCCGGCTTTTTCACCGCTGGCTTCTTCGCCGCGACAGGTTTGGCCGCTGGCTTGGTAGCGGGTTTGGCCGCTGCAGTTTTGGCAGCCGGTTTAGCGGCTGGTTTTGCTGCTGCCTTGGCCGCTGGCTTGGCTGCTGCAGGTTTCGCCGCGGCAGTTTTGGCCGCTGGTTTGGCAGCCGGTTTAGCGGCAGCTTTAGCCAGTGGTTTGGCAGCGGACTTCGCTGCAGGTTTGGCCGCCGCGGTTTTCGCCGCAACAGGCGCCACCTTGGCACCAGTGAGTTTCTCGATTTGCTTGGTCAGGGTATCGACCTTGCTGTGCAGTGCTTTGACTTCATTGCGGCTCGGTACACCCAGGCGCGAAATGGCGCTGTTTAGACGCTTGTCGAAAGCCCCTTCCAGCTCATCCCACTTGCCCAGTGCGCGATCTTTCACGCCGCTGATGCGCGACTTGGCCGACGAAGCGGAGTCCTTGGCAGCATCGACTTTTTTGCCGACAGCGCTCTTGGTGAGCTTCTCGGCTTTCTCGCCGTCTTTAACCAATGTATCGAAGAGCTTGCTGCCGTCAGTGTCGATCTTCGAGTACACGCCTAAACCAGCCAGCCAGATTTTGCGGGAGTAGTCTTCGACTTTCCCGATCCACGAGCTGCCTTCTTTTTCGGTGTTCTTTTTACCAGCCATCCCGTTCTCCTTAAGATTTACGCGCGACGCGTTCGAGCAATGCCGTCAGCTCATCGAGCTTGGCAGAGAGTGTCTCAACGTCATGTTTAGACGGAATGCCGATACGATTCAAGGTACTTGCGACACGCGAGTCAAAAGCCTTCTCGACCTTGTCGAGTTGAAGTTCGACCTTGCCTTTGAAAGTGCTTACTTCACTCTTGGCTTCATCGATCTCGGCATTGGCCGCTTCAAGTTTCTCGGCAACTACTTTTTTGCCTTTCTTTTCAACAGTTTGACCAGCCTTTACCAACTCTTGAAAGTACTCGCTGCCCTCTTGGCCGACCTTGGTGTAGGCACCCAGGCCTGCCAGCCAGATCTTGCGGGCATAAGATTTAACGTCGCTCAGAGCAGTCGTCGAAGCGTCGATTTTTTTCTTCAAAATAACTTTGGCCATGGTGCACCTCACGCGCAGAAGGTTTGAGGAACTGCCCGCGAAAGCGTCGGGCTCAGGCACAAAGTAGTGAGAATAATTAGAAACGGCACCCTAACAACTGACACAAACCCTTGGTCACACCACAAAACAAATGTGGGAGCGGGCTTGCTCGCGAATGCGGTGTATCAGTCAACATCTCAGGCAACTGACAGGCTGCATTCGCGAGCAAGCCCGCTCCCACATTGATCGCATTTCACAGAAAGAATCGGATCAGACCAACGCTTTATCGAGGGCCTTTTCGATTTCCGATTTGATCATGCCGCTCATGGCCGACATCATCAGGCCCAACTCCACATCGACGCGGATCGAATCCTCGCCCACATACACCGCGCCTTTCACACCGGAACGTTTGAGGTTCAGGGTGTCGCCGGACCATTGCGGCTCCAGGCCATATTGATCGGACAGCTTCTGCGCCAACAGATCAGCCTTCTCGCGGGCCGCTTCCTTACCCAGGCCATGGGCACGTTCAACACTAATACGGGCCATCGAATGACTCCTGCTTTATGAATACTTCCCTGAAGATCTTGACCGCTACTGCGGCAAAACGTCCCGGTGGTTACCTATCTTACCTGCAGCCTTGCCAAGACAAAGCAGGCCACCGGGATTAGAATGTCCCGCATTCTCTTCTGGTGACAGCGATATGACTGATCAGCGCAAAGGCAGTGATGCCGAACCCACCACTCACTTCGGTTTCAAAAACGTTCCGGAAAGCCAAAAAGCGGAAAAAGTCGCTGAGGTATTCCACTCGGTAGCCGCCAAGTACGACTTGATGAACGACCTCCTGTCGGGCGGCATGCACCGTCTGTGGAAGCGTTTCGCGATCGAGCTGTCGGGTGTTCGCACCGGTAACCGCGTGCTGGATATCGCCGGCGGCACGGGCGACCTGACCAAGAAGTTCTCCCACCTCGTTGGCCCGACCGGCCAGGTCGTGTTGGCCGACATCAACGAATCCATGCTCAAGGTCGGTCGTGACCGCCTGTTGGATCTGGGTGTGGCCGGTAACGTCGAATTCGTTCAGGCCGACGCTGAAAAGCTGCCGTTCCCGGACAACCATTTCGACTGCGTGACCATCGCTTTCGGCCTGCGCAACGTTACCCATAAAGAAGACGCCCTGCGCTCGATGCTGCGCGTACTGAAACCGGGCGGCCGTTTGCTGGTGCTGGAGTTCTCCAAGCCGACCAACGCGCTGATGTCCAAAGCCTACGACGCCTACTCGTTCGCCTTCATGCCGCTGATGGGCAAGCTGATCACCAACGACTCGGAAAGCTATCGCTACCTGGCCGAATCGATCCGCATGCACCCGAATCAGGAAACCCTGAAGTCGATGATGGTCGAGGCCGGTTTCGACCGCGTGACCTACCACAACATGACCGCAGGCATCGTCGCCCTGCACCGTGGCATCAAGCCCTGATGTTGCTGGCCGGCCTGCTCGCCAGCGTTGAACTCGGTCTGAACCGGGTGCTGCGTCTCGACAGCACGGCGTTGCCGCGGCTGGGGCATTTGAGTGGCAAGGTGATTGCCGTCGACTGCCGTAGCCCGGCGCTGCAAGTGTTCATCCTGCCCAGCGACGAAGGCCTGATGCTGGCTTCCCACTGGGAAACCGGCGCCGACTGCACCTTGCGCGCACCGGCCTCCAGCCTGTTGAAACTGGCCATGAGCAAGGACAAGACGTCGGTCCTGCATGCGCCTGAAGTCGAACTCGACGGAGACAGCGGCGTGCTGCTGGAGCTGGCGGCGATCCTTCAGGACCTTGAGCTGGACTGGGAGTACGAACTCTCGCGCTGGCTGGGACCGGTCGCCACGCAACTGCTCGGCGGTCACCTGCGCAGTCGCGCACGCTGGTATCAGCAAGGGTTCGCCAGCCTGAACCAGAACCTTGGCGAGTACCTGGCCGAAGAATCGCGCACCCTCGTCGGTCAGCGCGAAGCCGAAGCCCGTTTTAGTGAACTGGACCAGATCAAACTCGATCTGGAACGTCTCGAGGCGCGTTTCGAGCGCCTCTCCCGATCCCTCGACCCAAGCGATAACGCATGAAGCTGCTTGCCGTCCGCCGTTTGTTGCGCATCCAGCGCGTTGTGATTCGCTACCGCCTCGATGACCTGTTGTTCGCCCTGCCACTGCCGTGGTTTCTGCTGGCGCTGCGCTACGCCTTGCCGTGGCGCTGGTTCCCGCGCAAGACACTGGACCTGAGCCGCGGCGCGCGATTGCGTCTGGCGTTGCAGGACCTGGGACCGATTTTCATCAAGTTCGGGCAAATCCTGTCCACCCGCCGCGATTTGCTGCCCGAAGACATCGCCGATGAGCTGATGAAGCTGCAGGACCGCGTGCCGCCGTTCGACTCGCAAGTGTCGGTCAATCTGATCGAAGAACAGCTCGGCAAAAAGATCAGCGAAGTCTTCAGCCGCTTCGACGTCGAACCGCTGGCCTCGGCTTCGGTGGCGCAGGTGCATGCCGCGCAGCTGAAAACCGGCGAAGAAGTGGTGGTCAAGGTCATCCGCCCGGGGCTCAAACCGATCATCGCGCAGGATCTGGCGTGGCTGTTCATCCTCGCCCGCGCCGCCGAAAAGCTCTCGGCCGACGCGCGCCTGCTGCACCCGGTGGACGTGGTCCAGGACTACGAAAAAACCATCTACGACGAACTCGACCTGCTGCGTGAGGCGGCCAACGCCAGCCAGTTGCGACGTAACTTCGACGGCTCGGACCTGCTCTACGTGCCACAAGTCTATTGGGACTGGTGCCGGCCAAAAGTGCTGGTGATGGAGCGCATCTACGGGATCCAGGTCACTGACCTCGCGACCCTCGCCGACCAGCGAACCGACATGAAAATGCTCGCTGAGCGCGGCGTCGAGATCTTCTTCACCCAGGTGTTCCGCGACAGCTTCTTCCATGCCGACATGCACCCCGGCAACATCTTCGTCAGCACCGTGAACCCGTGGAGCCCGCAGTACATCGCGATCGACTGCGGCATCGTCGGTAGCCTGACGCCGGAAGACCAGGACTATCTGGCGCGCAACCTGTTCGCGTTCTTCAAGCGTGATTACCGTCGTGTGGCGCAATTGCACATCGATTCGGGGTGGGTGCCGGCGGAAACCAAACTCAACGAATTCGAGGCGGCGATCCGCACCGTGTGCGAGCCGATCTTCGAAAAACCGTTAAAGGATATTTCTTTCGGCCAGGTGCTGATGCGCCTGTTCCAGACCGCCCGGCGCTTCAACATGGAAGTGCAGCCGCAGCTCGTTTTGCTGCAAAAAACCCTGCTGAACATTGAAGGCCTGGGCCGTCAGTTGTACCCGGACCTCGATTTGTGGAACACCGCCCAGCCGTTCCTCGAACGCTGGATGCGTGAGCGCGTCAGCCCCAAAGCCTTGATCGGCAACGTGCAGAGCCAGTTCGAACAGCTGCCGCACCTGGCCAACATGGCCCGCGACCTGCTCGAACGCATGTCCCAGCCCCACGCCTACGACCCGCCGCCACCGTGGCACCGCCGCAAGGACGATTGGCTGCTGCGACTGCTCGGCTGTGCGCACCTGGCCGGCGGCACGATACTCGCTGCCGGTGGGCCGCTGAACGAACTGGGTCATTGGCCGGCCGGCATCATGGTGGCGGTTGGTTTGTATCTGGTCGTTCGCCGATAGCCAGCGTCCCCGCACGCTGGCACACTGTTTCAATGCTGAATTTCACGTAGGCTTCTATTCATGAAGTGTGGGCCTGCATCGGAGTCGAAGATGAAAAACTGGCTGGACGAGATCAAGTGGGACGCCGATGGCCTTGTGCCGGCGATTGCCCAGGATCACAAGACCGGGCGCGTCCTGATGATGGCCTGGATGAACCGTGAAGCGCTGGAACTGACCGCTGCCGAGAACCGCGCCATTTACTGGTCACGTTCCCGTGGCAAGCTGTGGCGCAAGGGCGAAGAATCCGGCCACGTGCAAATCCTGCATGAGATGCGCCTGGACTGTGACGCCGACGTGATCATCCTGATGGTCGAGCAGATCGGCGACATCGCTTGCCATACCGGCCGTCAAAGCTGCTTCTACCGCGTTTTCGAAAACGGCGACTGGACAACCGTCGACCCGGTTCTGAAAGACCCGCACGCCATCTATTCCGCAGGACACAGCCATGAGTGACACTCTGACCCGTCTGGCCCAAGTGCTGGAAGAGCGCAAAGGCGCCGCCGCCGACAGCTCGTATGTCGCCAGCCTGTACCACAAGGGCTTGAACAAGATTCTGGAAAAGGTCGGCGAAGAGTCGGTCGAAACCATCATTGCCGCCAAGGATGCCGCCATCAGCGGCGACTGCAGCGATGTGATCTACGAAACCGCCGATTTGTGGTTCCACAGCATGGTCATGCTCGCCCAACTGGGGCAGCATCCACAGGCTGTACTCGATGAACTGGACCGTCGTTTCGGTCTGTCCGGACACGCCGAGAAAGCCTCGCGTCCGTCCGCCTGAACAACTATTAGAGAGGAGCAGCGACATGGGCATTTTTGACTGGAAACACTGGATCGTCATCCTGGTTGTTGTCGTGCTGGTGTTCGGCACCAAGAAACTGAAAAACCTCGGTACTGACGTGGGCGAGTCGATCAAGGGCTTCAAAAAAGCCATGAGCGATGAAGACAAGCCAGCTGATCCGACCGCAACGCCGTCCCAACCGGTACCGCCGGTTCAGCCGCAGGCCTCGGTGAATCAGCCGCACACTATCGACGTGCAGGCGCAAAAAGTCGAAGAGCCGATCCGCAAAGACGTGTGAGCACTGACTAATGTTTGGTATCAGCTTCTCTGAACTGCTGCTCGTCGGCCTCGTGGCCCTGCTGGTGCTGGGTCCCGAGCGTCTGCCGGGTGCTGCGCGCACCGCCGGCCTGTGGGTCGGGCGGTTGAAGCGCAGCTTCAACGCGATCAAACAGGAAGTTGAACGTGAAATCGGGGCCGACGAGATTCGTCGGCAACTGCACAACGAGCACATTCTGTCGCTTGAGCAGGAGGCGCGGAAGATTTTCACGCCGACTCAGCAGGAGGCCACGCCGGTTCAACCGGTTGAGCCTGTGGCGGAGCAGACGATTCATGCTCCAGTCGCTGCCGAACCTGCACCTGTTGTAGCAGCCGTTGAGCCTGCGCCCGTTGTTGCAGCAACACCGGTTGAACCTGTTACGCCTGCGGCTGCGCCTGTTGCGTCGGCCCCTCATGACCCAACACTGCCGCCGCGAGCCCCATGAGCGATCTCCCCGAAAACGACCAGCACATGCCGCTGGTTTCGCACCTCACCGAGTTGCGTACCCGCCTGCTGCGCTGTGTAGCGGCGATCTTCATCATCTTCGCCGGGTTGTTTGCCTTCACCCAGCAGATCTACACCTTCGTCTCCACGCCGCTGCGTCAGTACCTGCCCGTGGGCGCGACGATGATCGCCACCGACGTGTCGTCGCCGTTCCTGACGCCGCTGAAGCTGACGATGATGGTCTCGCTGTTCCTGGCGATCCCGGTGATCCTGCATCAGATCTGGGGCTTTATCGCGCCAGGCCTGTACAAGCATGAGAAACGCATTGCGGTGCCGCTGCTGGTGTCCAGCATCCTGCTGTTCTATACCGGCATGGCGTTCGCCTATTACCTGGTGTTCCCGCTGATCTTCAAATTCTTCGCCTCCGCCACCCCGGCCGGCGTGGAAATGATGACCGACATCAGCAGCTACCTCGATTTCGTCATGACGCTGTTCTTCGCCTTCGGCGTAGCGTTCGAGATTCCGGTGGCCGTGGTGCTGCTGGTGTGGATCGGCGTGGTCAACGTCGCTTACCTGAAGAAAATCCGCCCGTACGTGGTCATCGGCTGCTTCGTGGTCGGCATGATCCTGACGCCACCGGACATCTTCTCGCAGACACTCTTGGCCGTACCGATGTGGCTGCTGTTTGAAATCGGCATCCTGTTCGGCAGCCTGGTCAGCAAGCGTGGCGAGCACCCTGACGACCAACCGGCCGACGATCACAACGACCAGCCGCCAGCGACTCAACCGTGAACCTGCTGCTGCTCGAAGAGGCCGACTTCATTGCGGCCGACCGGGCGATCCTGCGTGATCGCCGGTTGACGCACATGCAGGAAGTCCACCGCTCGGTTGTCGGCGACAGCCTGCGGGTCGGGCGTATCGGCGGACTGATGGGCTCAGCCGAACTGCTGCGCCTGGACGCCGATGAAGCCGAGTTACGCGTCACCCTCGACCAGCCACCACCGGCCAAGCTGCCGCTGACCCTGGTGCTGGCCCTGCCACGGCCGAAAATGCTGCGCAGGGTGTTCCAGACCGTAGCGGCCATGGGTGTGCCACGAATCATTCTGGTGAACAGCTATCGCGTCGAGAAGAGCTTCTGGCAAACGCCGTTCCTGGAGCCCGAGGCGATTCGCGAGCAGTTGATCCTCGGCCTTGAACAGGCCCGGGACAGCGTGCTGCCGGAAATCGTCATCGAGAAGCGCTTCAAGCCGTTCGTCGAAGACCGTCTGCCAGCCATTACCGAAGGCACCCTCGGCCTCGTCGGCCACCCCGGCAATTACCCGCCCTGCCCTCGTGGCCTGGACGAACCGGTGACCCTGGCCATCGGCCCCGAAGGTGGCTGGATTCCTTACGAAATCGACCTGCTGGGCAAGGCCGGCCTGCAACCGGTGCAACTCGGCGACCGCATCCTGCGGGTCGAAACCGCCGTCACCGCGCTGCTCGCTCGCCTGTTCTAAGGTCAAACACGCTCCCCTGTGGTGAGGGGATTTACTCCCCCGCCCATCGTGCTGCACCTACAGATTCCCGGCTGCCAGCCGATACAGTCCCCATAAAACCAACGAATGGTTCGAGGGAGTAGCAGCATGTACCGATGGCTAGCCGAGAAACTGGGGAACGTCAGCGTCAATCGCAAACTGAGTGTCGGCTTCGGT
Source organism: Pseudomonas sp. PDM25 (assembly GCF_019219045.1). NCBI lineage: Bacteria > Pseudomonadati > Pseudomonadota > Gammaproteobacteria > Pseudomonadales > Pseudomonadaceae > Pseudomonas > Pseudomonas sp. PDM25. Next base: position 245,883 of record NZ_JAHUWL010000005.1, on the reverse strand, counting down.
CTGGTGCTGCTGCTTACCTTGTTGATCACCTTCACCGGTTGGACCGGCCTGAGCGGCGTGATGAGTCGCGGCGATAAGCTGGGGTTCATTGCCAGCCTCAATGACCTGACCAAAGACCTGCGTGTGGCCCGCCTGGAATACGAAATGCGTCGCGGCGAACAAGGTCCCGGTGCGGTCAACGACCTGCTCGGCCAACTCGAAACCGGTCTGAAAACCGCGCGCACGCTGATTGAACAACCGGCCGACGTGGCCATGATCGACCAGCAACTGGCCGCCGTCAGTGAGTACAAACAAGCCTTCACCGCCATGACCCAGGCCGGCGCCCACCGCGAAGACGCCCGCAGCAAACTCGGCGCCACCGCCGACAATGCCGTGGCTCGTGTCGCCGAAGTCGAAAAATCCATGCTGCAAGGTGACAGCGTCGCCGATTTCAACAGCGTGATCGACCTGAGCAAACTGATCCAGCAAGCGCGCTTCCAGGTGCGCGGTTACACCTACAGCGGCAAAACCGAGGCCGAGCAACCGGCGCTGGACGCCATCGACAACGCGCTGAAAAACCTCGAAAGCCTGCCCTCCAAACTGCCGGAACAGCACATCGCCAACCTGCAGCAGGCCACTGACTCGCTCAAGGCCTATCGCGCCGCCGTCAGCCAGTTCCGAGACTCTCAGGTTACCAGCGCTGCCGCGCTCAAACGCATGGCCGCGCAAGGCGACATCCTGTTCGACGTCAGCAAAAAACTCACCGTGTCGCAAACCATCGTCCGAGACACCGACGCCGCGCACGCCAAAAACCTGCTGCTGCTGGCCACCGCCCTGGCGCTGGCTTTCGGCATGCTTGCCGCGTGGGCCATCACTCGCCAGATCGTGATTCCCCTGAGCCAGACCCTCAAGGTGGCGGAGCGTGTTGCTGCCGGCGACCTGACCCAAAACCTGATCTCTGAGCGTCAGGATGAACTCGGCCAGCTACAGCGCGCCATGCAGAGCATGACCCTGGGCCTGCGCGAGTTGATCGGCGGCATCAGTGACGGCGTCACGCAAATCGCCAGTGCCGCCGAAGAGTTGTCGGCAGTCACCGAACAGACCAGCGCCGGGGTCAACAGCCAGAAGGTCGAGACCGACCAAGTGGCCACCGCCATGAACGAAATGACCGCCACCGTGCAGGAAGTCGCGCGTAACGCCGAAGAAGCGTCCGAAGCCGCCGTCGCCGCTGACCAGCAGGCCCGCGAAGGTGACAAAGTGGTCGGCGAAGCCATCGCCCAGATCGAGCGCCTGGCCAAGGAAGTCGGCAACTCCACCGAGGCCATGGGTCATCTCAAACGCGAAAGCGACAAGATCGGCAGCGTGCTCGACGTGATCAAATCCGTGGCCCAGCAAACCAACCTGTTGGCGCTCAACGCGGCGATTGAGGCCGCCCGCGCCGGTGAGGCCGGACGTGGTTTTGCGGTAGTTGCCGATGAAGTCCGCAGCCTGGCCCAGCGCACCCAAAAATCTACCGAAGAGATTGAAGAGCTGATCGTCGGCCTGCAAACCGGTACTCAGCAAGTGGCGACCATCATGGACAACAGCCGCAGCCTGACCGACAGCAGCGTCGAACTGACCCGCCGCGCCGGTGGCTCGCTGGAAAGCATTACCCGCACCGTCTCGGCGATTCAGTCGATGAACCAGCAGATCGCAGCGGCGGCCGAGCAGCAGAGCGCCGTGGCCGAAGAGATCAACCGTAGCGTGCTGAACGTGCGCGACGTATCCGAGCAGACCTCGGCAGCCAGTGAAGAGACCGCGGCGTCCAGCGTTGAGCTGGCACGGTTGGGGACGCATCTGCAGATGCTGGTGGGCAGGTTCAAGGTTTGAGGTGATGTGAATGCCTCGGTTCGCACAGGACCGAGGTGAGACCTTCGCGAGCAAGCCCGCTCCCACAGGGGATATGTGACGATCACAAAACCAATGTGGGAGCGGGCTTGCTCGCGAAAGCGATCAAACAGGCGCTGAAGTTAAAGAACCTGGCTCAAGAAGGCCTGAGCCCGCGGATCCTTCGGTGCATCGAAGAATTCGGCCGGTGAAGCGTCTTCCAGCAATTTGCCGTGATCGAAAAACAGCACCCGATCCGCCACTTCCCGGGCAAAGCCCATTTCATGGGTGACGCACACCATGGTCATGCCCTCCACCGCCAGGGTTTTCATTACATCCAGCACTTCGCCGACCATTTCCGGATCGAGCGCCGAAGTTGGCTCATCGAACAGCATGACCTTCGGTTCCATCGCCAGTGCCCGGGCGATGGCCACGCGCTGCTGCTGACCGCCGGACAGGCGCGACGGAAACTCGTTGGCCTTCTGCGCAATACCAACTTTTTCCAGCAACGCCAGGGCCTTGGCCTCGCGCTCCTTCTTGCCACGCTTGCGCACGACTTTCTGGGCCAGGCAGAGGTTTTCCAGCACGGTCATGTGCGGGAACAGGTTGAAATGCTGGAACACCATGCCGACTTCGCGGCGATAGGCATTCACATCGGTTTTCGGGTCGGCCAGTTGCAGGCCGTCGATGCTCACCGAGCCCGAGTCGAACCCCTCCAGCCCGTTGAGGCAACGCAGGAAGGTCGACTTGCCGGAACCGGAAGGGCCGATCACCACCAGCACTTCGCCCTTGGCCACCTGCGTGGTGACGTTATCCACCGCGCGAACCACGTGGCCGCGGGTGTCGAAAACTTTTACCAGATCGCGGACTTCAATCACTTTGCGCGAGCCTCCGCTCAAGCCGGCTGGCGATTTTCGACAGCGGCAGGTTGATCAACAGGTACAGACCGGCCACGCAGAACAGGATTTCGAACGGCGAGAACGAGGTGGTGATGACTTCGCGACCGCTTTTGAGCAGCTCGGTAATGGCGATCACCGACACCAGCGAGGTGTCCTTGACCAGACTGATGAACTGACCGGCCAGCGGTGGCAGCACCCGTTTCAACGCTTGCGGCAGCACCACGTGGCGCATCGACTGACCAGCGCTCAGGCCCAGGGAGCGCGCGGCTTCGTTCTGGCCACGGGCGATGGATTGCACGCCGGAACGGATGATTTCCGCCACATAAGCACCGGTGAACAGCGACAACGCGGCGATCCCGGCGAACTCCCGGGAGAGGTTCATCACCGTGCCGATGAAGAAGTAGAAGATGAAGATCTGCACCAGCAGCGGCGTACCGCGCACCAGTTCGACGTAGATCGTCGAGAGATCGCGCAGGGTCGGGTTGCTCGACAGTCGGCACAGACCCGTGGCCAGGCCGATCAGCAGACCGAGCACACCTGAAACCACGGACAACCACAAGGTGGTCCAGAGCCCCCACATCAGCGGTCCGGCGGCCCAATGGCGGGTCACACCGATCACGTCGCCTTCGGCCACGTCATCACCTTGGGCGACTTGCAGACTGCTGTCGTCGACGGTCAGGTGCTGCTCGACGCCGGCATCATTGCGCAGGGTGACTTCAGCCTTGTCGCCCTTGCGCACCAGTTCGCTGACGGTGGAGATGTCGGCGGCGCGCTGGGATTCTTCGGCGTGGTAGGCGAAGTATTGCGGCACACGGTTCCAGCGCCATTCGTAGGACATCAGCGAGGTGGCGTAATACAACGCGCCGGCCAGGCCGATCAGCAGCAGCAAGGTTAAAACGTGCCACGGCCATTGGGCTTTTTTCTGTTTCATCAGCTCTTAAAATTCCGAATTCTGTGTTGCCAAGGAGGCCGTCTTCGCGAGCAAGCCCGCTCCCACAGTTGACCGAGTCGCTGGATAAGTACGCGGTTAAATGTGGGAGCGGGCTTGCTCGCGAATGGAGCGACGCGGTCTAGCTGACCGGGCCTTATTCCATGTCCTTGAGCCAAGCGGTGTCTTTGAACCACTTGTCATGGATGCGATCGTAGGTGCCGTCTTCGTGGATCTGGCGCAGGAAGTTGTTGATGAAGTTGATGCTGTCGTAGTCACCCTTCTTCAGGCCGAAGGCCAGCGGCTCGTAGGTGAACGGCTTGTCGAGGAACACCAGTTTGCCGTTGCCGACCTTGTTAACCGCCACAACGTTGTAAGGCGCGTCGTAGACGAAGGCGTCGGCCTTGCCGTTGACCACATCAAGCACGGCTTCCTGCTCGTTGTCGTAGCCGTGGTACTTGGCCTTGGAGATCAGCTTTCTGGCGACCATCTCACCGGTGGTGCCGAGCTTGGAAGTGATGCGGTAGTCGGCGGTGTTCAGGTCTTTATAGGACTGGATGGTGCCTTCCAGTTCCTTGCGGATCAGCAGGGTCTGGCCCACCACGATGAACGGTTCGCTGAAGTTCAGGCGCAGGTTGCGTTCCTGGGTCAGGGTCATGCCGCTGCCGATCATGTCGAACTTGTCGGTGAGCAAGGCCGGGATGATGCCGTCGTAGCCGGTGGAAACCATCTCCAGCTTGACGCCCATGGCCTTGGTCATGGCTTTGAGGATGTCGACTTCGAAGCCGATGATCTCACCGCGCTTGTTGGTCATTTCGAACGGCATGTAGGTCGGGTCCATGCCGACTTTCAGCGTGCCGCGCTTGACCGCGTCATCGATGGCACCGGCGTGCGCCGCGCTGACTGCAACCAATGCCGTGACGCCGACCAGCAGCATCGAGAGATACTTCTTCATCTTCAAGTCCCCAAAACCATCGCGTTGTGAGGCGCGCAAACCGCTGATTTCCCTTGGAAAACCGGCAGATACGAACAGAAAGTTGTCCGGGCGCACCAATTCGGGGACGGATGCTAACGCACTCGTTCGTTTGCACAAGGGCTTACACAGGATTTGTTACTCGACGCCGATCAGCAGCGCAAAAAAAACCCCGCTTTCGCGGGGTTTCTTGTCAGGCCAACTGAGGCTGCTCACTCAGCGGCTTGAGCGGCAACAGCGGCGCATGGGGGTCGGCGTTCACCGATTTACGCCACGCTTCCAGCCACTCGGGGTGACCTTCACTCCAGATTTGCTCATGCAGACGACCCAGTGCTACCGGGTCACTGAGCAGTTGCACGCGCTCATTGTTGTTCAGACCCTCAGGCCCGACTTTCAGCGCATGACGCACCCGTTCGACCCGCAACCATTCGATCGGCTCGGCCTCACGGTGGCGTGAAGTCGCCAGCGAGCACGCCAAGGCGTTCTGCTGTGGATCGACCACTGCCCGGACAAAGCCGTCGTTCAGCGCATGCCAACGGTTTTCGTGGGTGTACTGGTCGGTCGCCAGCAACGCCTGTGGCGGATTGTATTCCTCAGGGATCAGGAACAGGCTTTCGTCACGGGACTTGAGGCCCAGGCCAACTCGACTGGAGATCACCGACACCGGAATCGACAGCATCAACGAACCGACGATCGGCACCAGCCACCACAGGAAGCTCGGGTTCAGCCAGATCACCAGCAGGGCCCAGAAGAAGCCCAGCAAGGTTTGCGGACCGTGGCGTTTTACCGCTTCGCTCCATGGCGTGGAGTCGTCGTCACGTTGCGGCGAGTTCCAGGTCGCGGCCCAGCCGAGGAACGCGGCGAGCACGAAGCGGGTGTGGAAAATCATCCGCACCGGCGCCAGCAGCATGGAGAACAGCATCTCCAGCAGCATCGACAGGGTCACCTTGAACTTGCCACCGAACTCTTTCGCGCCCTTGGCCCAGATCAGGATGACGCTCAACAATTTAGGCAGGAACAGCAGCACGACGGTGGTCGAGAACAGCGCGATCGCCTTGTCCGGGTGCCATTGCGGCCACAACGGATAGAGCTGACGAGGCTCAAGGAAGTACTGCGGCTCCATCAACGTGTTGACCGCCAGCAGCGCCGTCGACAGCACGAGGAAGAAGAACCACAACGGCGCCGACAAGTAAGACATCACGCCCGTCAGGAACACCGCACGGTGCACCGGGTGCATGCCTTTTACCAGGAACAGGCGGAAGTTCATCAGGTTGCCGTGACACCAGCGACGGTCACGCTTGAGTTCGTCCAGCAGGTTCGGCGGCAATTCTTCGTAGCTGCCCGGCAAGTCGTAGGCAATCCACACGCCCCAGCCGGCACGGCGCATCAGCGCCGCTTCAACGAAGTCGTGGGACAGAATCGCACCGGCAAACGCGCCTTTACCGGGCAACGGCGCCAGGGCGCAGTGCTCGATGAACGGCTTCATGCGGATGATCGCGTTGTGGCCCCAGTAGTGGGATTCGCCCAACTGCCAGAAGTGCAGACCGGCGGTAAACAGCGGACCGTACACGCGGGTGGCGAACTGCTGCATGCGTGCATACAGCGTGTCCATGCCAGACGCGCGCGGCGCAGTCTGGATGATCCCGGCGTCCGGCGTGGCTTCCATCAAGCGCACCAGACTGGTCAGGCAATCGCCGCTCATCACGGAGTCCGCGTCGAGCACGACCATATACTTGTAATCACCGCCCCAACGACGGCAGAAGTCGTCGAGGTTGCCGCTTTTACGTTTGACGCGACGGCGACGGCGACGATAGAAGATCTTGCCGAAGCCCTTGGCTTCACGGCAGACGTCCAGCCAGGCTTGTTGCTCGGCGACGCAGATATCGGCGTCGTTACTGTCGCTGAGGACAAAGAAGTCGAAGCGATCCAGGCTACCCGTGGCCGCAACCGACTCGAAGGTCGCCCGCAAACCGGCAAACACCCGTGGCACGTCTTCGTTGCAGATCGGCATCACCAGTGCGGTGCGAGCGTCCTTGGGGATCGGCTCGTTACCGGCGCTTTTACCGGAAATGCGGTATTTGTCGTGACCGGTGAGCAACTCGAGGAAGCCCATCAATGCGGTCCAGAAACCGGCCGACACCCAGCAGAACAGAATCCCGAACAAGATCAGGATGCTGGTTTGCAGCGCATACGGCAGCACTTGCGTAGCCGTTTGCGACAGCGGTTGATGCAGCACTTCGTTCAGGTCGACGAACGACCAGCCCTGGTACGGCATGATGCCCTTCATGTACCAGCCGGCGACGATGGTCTGGCCGAGCATCAGCACCAGCAGGATGTAGCGGCGGATCGAACCGACGGTACGCCAGCGAGCGGCCGGCAGCACACGCTCATCCTTCGGCGGGGCCGGCGGATTGGTGCGCCCGGTCAGACGACGCCAGCCACGCACCAGAATGTTGGTGCGCCACGGCTCCGGCACGACTTTGGTCCGACGAATCGGCGGCGTTGCCCGCAGGCAAACCCGGCCGCTGGCGTCGAGCACCAGCATTTCGGCGTCGGCCAGTTCTTCGGCGGTGTTCAGCGTCAAACGACGACCGACTGAGGCTTGAGCAGCCTCGGTCGGCGCGTCGAACGTCGAGGACGAAAGGCGCTCATGCAATTCGCTGAAAGACTGGCAGCCCGCGAGTTCCGCGCGCTGCTCGTCTGTCATTGGCAGATGCGCCAGATACTCGGCAAGAGTCTCTGGCTGTACTTGAGAATTACTCATCGGCAGGCAACTGATAGCTCCAGGTCTCGGTCAAGACTTCTTCAGTCGGTACCGATTCCGGTGTGGCTGGGACCGCTTCGGCAGCGACTGGCTGCTTGGCGTCTTTGTTGTCCTTGTCCTTGGAATCTGCGGCTGGCTTGGCTGCGGCCGGTTTGGCTTCAACCTGCTTGGCCTCAGTTTGCTTGGTTTCCTTCGCGTCCTTGGCTTCCTTGTCCAGCTTCTCCTGCTGCCGAGCCGCAATCTTGTCAGCCTTGGCGACGGAAGAATTGGATGCCGGCAACGATGTTTTGGCCAGGTCGGCAGTCACGGCGTTCTTGACCAGTGCTGCACGCATCTCGGTAGGCTTGCCCGGATCCTTGATTTTCATCCGCAGCGTCAGGCGCCAGCCCTTGGTTTCAGGGTTGTAACGTACGCTGTTCTCGACCAGCTCGGCATTCTCGCCAACGCTGACCTGGCTACGAATCTCCGTATCTTCCGGCAATGCCGACAGGGACGGGCCTTCGAAGTCCACCAGATAGGCAACGCTACCGTCCGGCTGACGAATCAGGTTGGACTGTTTCACGTCACCCGTGGAACGCAGGGTCTGCTGGACCCAGGCGCTGTCCGGTGCGTGAAGCGCGGCTTCGTCGATGGTCCAGTGCATGCGATAAGCGACGTCCAGCGGCTGGCCAGGCTCAGGCAGTTTTTCCGGACTCCAGAACGCAACGATATTGTCGTTGGTTTCGTCGGCAGTCGGAATCTCTACCAGATCGACGGAGCCCTTGCCCCAATCGCCTTTTGGTTCGATCCAGGCACTTGGGCGCTTGTCGTAACGGTCGTCGAGGTCTTCGTAGTGGCTGAAGTCGCGGCCACGTTGCAGCAGGCCGAAACCGCGCGGGTTCTCGATCGAGAAGTTGCTCACCGACAAGTGTTTCGGATTGTTCAGAGGGCGCCAGATCCACTCGCCGTTGCCGGCATGGATCGACAGACCGCTGGAGTCATGCAGTTCGCGACGGTAGTTCAGCACTTTCGACGGCTGATTGGCGCCGAACAGGAACATGCTGGTCAGTGGCGCAACGCCAAGCTTGGCGACCTTGTCACGCAGGAACATCTTGGCCTTGACGTCGACAACGGTGTCGCTGCCCGGACGCAGGGTCAAGCGATAGGCACCGGTCGCGCGTGGCGAATCCAGCAGCGCAAAGATCACCAGATGTTTGTCACCCGGTTGTGGCTGTTGAATCCAGAACTCGGTGAAACGCGGGAATTCTTCGCCGGACGGCAAAGCGGTATCGATGGCCATGCCGCGAGCGGACAAGCCATAGGTGTGACCCTTGCCGACAACGCGGAAGTAACTCGCGCCGAGCATGGTCATGATTTCGTCTTGCTTGTCAGCCTTGTTGATCGGGTACAGCACACGGAAACCGGCATAACCCAGTTGTTCGGTGGCTTTAGGATCGAACTTCACGTCGCCGAAATCGAAACGACTTGGGTCGTATTTGATCTCTTCGACGGTGTTAGCTGTGATTTCGTTGATTTTCACCGGCGTATCGAAATGCATACCCTGGTGATAGAACGACAGCTTGAACGGGGTTTTCTGACCGGCCCACTCGGCTTTTTCGGTCAGGAAGCGAATTTTTTGATAGTCCGCGAATTTCATCTCGCGGAACTCGTTCGGCAGGTTACTGCGCGGAGCTTCGTATTTCTGCCCGGCCAGCTCTTTTGCCTTGACCGATACATCATCCAGATTGAATGCCCAAAGCTGACCGGCGCTGAGCAGGCAGAGCAGTGCAGAGCCCGCTACCAGAGCGCTTCGTAACCGTTTGGCAGACAATTTTGCATTACAGGGACTAACAATCACGAGCAACCCTCGCCGAAAACAGATCAAAAAACCAACGGCCAGTTAAAGTGCCTGTGAGGTTTACGGCATGAAAAAACCGACCCTACAGACCACTCTTGCCAAGTTGGCGAGCATTGTTCCGACTCCTATGGGGCTAAATGATTCCCCAAGAGGTCCAGGACAAGTCTCTACCTAAGTCAAAATGGACCAACGAACGCTGATCCCCGTAGCGCGCGATTATCTAGTAGGCCGCGTTACAACGCATCAGGGGTAACAAAGTATTTATCGCGAAAAACGCCTGTTTTCAGTCGAAAAGCCCTTAAAAACATGTTTCAAACGCTTTCAGGTCTGTAACAGGAAGGTGACCGGGCCGTCATTGACCAGGTGCACCTGCATATCCGCGCCGAATCTACCTGATGCCACAGTGCCATGCACCTGTTTCGCCTTACCTAATAGATAGTCGAAAAGCTCCTCGCCCAAGGCTGGAGGGGCAGCGGTCGAAAAACTCGGACGCAACCCGCTCTTGGTATCGGCGGCCAGGGTGAACTGCGAGACCAGCAGCAACCCACCGCCTACATCCGCCAGGGACAGATTCATCTTGCCCTCGGCGTCACTGAACACACGATAGTTAAGCAGTTTCTGCAGAAGTTTGTCGGCGCTGGCCCGAGTATCCTCGGGCTCAACCGCCACCAGGACCAGCAATCCCTGATCGACGGCGCCAACCACCTCCCCCGCTACCTCGACTCGCGCGCCACGCACGCGTTGCAGCAGGCCCTTCATGCTTCTTCAGGGGCCAGGTCGAGCAGACGATGGGCCATCTGATCGGCGGCACGAACCAGTGCGTCAGTAATGCCAGGTTCGGAGGCGGCATGGCCGGCGTCACGGATCACCTGCAATTCACTGTTCGGCCAGTTCTGATGCAGTTCCCAGGCATTGTCCAGCGGGCAGATCACGTCGTAGCGACCGTGGACGATCACGCCAGGCAAATGGGCGATCTTGCCCATGTCGCGGATCAGCTGGTTGGGCTCAAGGAACGCATTATTGGTGAAGTAGTGACATTCGATGCGGGCGATAGACAGCGCGCGCTGTGGCTCGGAGAAACGATCGACCACCATCGGGTTCGGGCGCAGGGTGGCGGTCCGGCCTTCCCAGGTAGACCAGGCCTTGGCCGCGTGCATCTGGGCAATCTGATCGTTGCCGATCAGGCGCTTGTGGAAAGCCGAGAGCAAGTCTTCGCGCTCGTCCAGCGGGATCGGTGCGATGTAGTCCTGCCAGTAATCGGGAAACAGACGACTGGCGCCACACTGGTAGAACCACTCGATTTCCTGCGGACGGCAGAGAAAAATCCCGCGCAGAATCAGACCGTGCACGCGCTCCGGGTGGGTTTGCGCGTAGGCCAGTGCCAGGGTCGAGCCCCATGAGCCGCCGAACAACACCCACTTATCGATGCCAAGGTGCTGGCGAATTCGCTCAAGGTCGGCGACCAGATCCCAGGTGGTGTTGTTTTCCAGGCTGGCGTGGGGCGTTGAACGACCGCAACCGCGCTGGTCGAAGGTCACAATGCGATACAGGTTCGGATCGAAATACCGACGGCTCTGGGCATCACACCCGGCGCCGGGGCCGCCGTGGATGAACACAACGGGCAAACCTTCCGGCGAACCGCTTTCGTCGACATACAGCGTGTGGGTTTCATCGACGGCCAGATCGTGCCGGGCGTGGGGTTTGATCTGCGGGTACAAAGTCTGCATTGCGCGCTCCGTAAGGGGTCTAGGTCATCCCTGGGGGGACTTCTATTATTCTGCCGTCCGGCATCATAAACCCGAATTACGCCAATGAGCATGCCTTGCAGAGTCAGAGTTTTTCAGCGCGTTTTTTCAGACAAATAGCCGAGCAGCGTTTCATAGAGAGCGTCGACCTCGGCGACCTGCCCCCGAGCCCGCAAACAGCCATGGACCAACCCCTCGCCGTAGTAAAGCGTCGCGGCCACGCCTGCTGCGTTCAGTCGCTCGGCGTAGAGCATGCCGTCATCGCGCAGCGGGTCGAATTGCGCCACGGCGATCAAGGCCGGCGGCAACCCACTGAAATCCTCGGCGAGCAACGGCATCGCATAGGCACTTGGCTGTCCAGTGCCGCGCAAGTACAGGGCGTGATAACAGTCCAGATCGCTGCTGCTGAGTAAGGGAGCATCGGTGCATTCAATGCGCGACGGCAAACGGTGATCGCCGCCCAGCCCCGGATAAATAAGCACCTGCGCCGCCGGCAATGGCTCGCCCGCATCGCGTAACGCCAGACACAACGCCGCCGCAAGGTTGCCACCGGCGCTGTCCCCGGCCACCAGCGTTCGCTCGGGATCGAGCCGGAATGGCCCGGTCCGTAGCGCGCGCCAGACACCCAGACAATCCTCGAACGCCGCCGGAAACGGATGTTCCGGCGCCAACCGATAATCCACGGCGATCACCAGCACGCCGAGCGTCGACGCCAGTTCGGCGCAGATGAAGTCATGGGAATCCAGGTCCCCCACCACCCAACCGCCGCCGTGCAGATACACGATGCACGGGCAACCGCTGGTCGGTGGTGAAAACGGCGGTTGATAAAACCGCACCGGCACGCCGGCCAATTCGAAATCCACTACATAAAGCCCGGCGGGACGTGAAGGGGTGAACGCCCGGCACATGTCGCTGTAGGCCTGACGCAAACCGGCGAGGCTGCTGTCGGTGCTGTTGAAGCTGACGGTTTTCTCGACGAAAGCCGTCATCTGTGCAGAAAGCGGGTAAGGAGCCATGAGCCGGTGCCCGTTCAAGGAAATAGGTCGGTCCCCCCCCTGTGGGAGCGGGCTTGCTCGCGAAGAGGGCGTGTCATTCAAATTGATGTCGCCGGACACGCCGCCTTCGCGAGCAAGTCGAATCGTCGCACCGCCGCTCCCACAGGGTTTTGCGGTTGTGGTCAGTTTTTCAAACTGGCCTGAACGGTAGCCACGCCATCCTTGCCATCGAGACTGCTGACACCGGCAAGCCAGCGTTGCAAATCTTCTGGATGGTCGCGCAACCACTGTTTGGCAACATCCTGCGGCGTCTTGCGCTCCATGATCGGCACCATCAACTGGCTTTCCTGGGCGGCGGTGAAGGTCAGGTTTTCCAGCAAGCGATTGACGTTAGGGCAGCGCTGGGCGTAGTCCGGGGCGGTCACAGTGGAGACGGTGGCGGCGCCCTCGTTCGGGCCGTAAACGTCTTCGCTGCCGGTCAGGTAGGCGATCTTCATGTTGATGTTCATCGGGTGCGGGGTCCAGCCGACGAACACCACGAATTCCTTGCGATTCACCGCTCGCTGAACGGCGGCAAGCATGCCGGCCTCGCCTGACTCGATCAGTTTGAAGTCCTTCAAACCAAATTGGTTGGTCTCGATCATGGTTTTGATGGTGGTGTTGGCGCCACTGCCCGGCTCGATGCCGTAGATCTTGCCGCCGAGTTGGTCCTTGAATCTGGCGATATCGGCGAAGGTTTTCAGCCCCGCTTGGGCGACGTACTCAGGTACGGCGAGCGTTGCCTGGGCGTCGGCCAGGCTCGGTTTTTCCATGACTTTCACTTGATTGGCAGCCAGGAACGGCGCGATGTTTTTGTCCATCGCCGGTTTCCAGTAACCGAGGTAGATGTCCAGACGCTTGTCGCGGATGCCGGCGAAGATGATTTGCTGCACGGCGCTGGTTTGCTTGCTTTCGTAGCCGAGGCCATTGAGCAGTACGTCAGCCATGCCGCTGGTGGCGATCACGTCGGTCCAGTTGACCACGCCCATGCGCACGGCCTTGCAGGAAGCGTCATCACTGGCCAGGACGCTGGTGCTCAGCAGAGCAGTGCCGCAGAGGATTGAGAGACAGCGGGTAAACAGTCTTTTCATTGGGGAGGTTCTCGTGCGGCAGCGGATTATTGTGGGGCCGGTGTCTTTGTGCACCGTGCCCGGAACATTACGCAGCGTCGAGAGGGTAAAAGCGAACTGTAGCGACCGTGTTTTGCACGGTGGCGACTTGGTAACAAAGTGCTTTACCTGTGGGAGCGGGCTTGCTCGCGAAAGCGGTGGGTCAGTCAACATTGTTGTTGCCTGACACGCCCTCTTCGCGAGCAAGCCCGCTCCCACAGTGATATGCGTCAGGCTTTAACGTTTGTAGTGCTTCTCGCCCCAGGCCAGCAGCCCTTGCAGCAATTCCTTGAGCACCACCTGCGTCGGCGCCGCCAGGTCCGGGCGATAACGGAATGGCTCGAATTCTTCCATGTACGTGCACTGGCCCAACTCCAGTTGCACCGCATGGATGTTTTCGGCCGGATTGCCGTAATGCCGGGTGATGTGGCCGCCCTTGAAGCGACCGTTCAGCACATGGCTGTAATCGTCGTGGCGTGCACAGATGGCTTCCAGCTGAGAGGCCAACTGTGGATCGCAACTGGCGCCGTTGAAGGTGCCGAGGTTGAAGTCCGGCAGCTTGCCGTCGAACAGGTGCGGGATGATCGAGCGGATCGAGTGCGCATCAAACAGCAATGCGTAGCCGAATTCGGCTTTCAGTCTCGCCAGTTCCTGCTGCAAGGTCGTGTGGTACGGCGTCCAGATCTGCTCCAGGTAAGTCGCGCGCTCTGCGGCCGATGGCTCATGCCCTTCGCGGAACAACGGAATACCGTCGAACAGCGTCGCCGGGTACAGGCCGGTGGTCGCGCCGGCATACAACGGCTTGTCGTCGGATGGTCGATTCAGGTCGATGACAAAACGCGAGTACTCGGCGGCCAAGGTGCTGGCGCCCAGCTCGGCAGCAAATTCGTAAAGCTGCGGGATATGCCAGTCGGTGTCCGGCAGGCTTTTCGCGTCGGGGATCAACCCGGCTTCGACCGCCGGAGTCAGGCGCAGGCCGGCGTGGGGCATGCTGATCAGCAGCGGTACGCGACCTTGTTTGAAGTTCAGAACCTTATCCACAACTGTTCTCCTAAATGCTCACTTCAACGCCGTGACGCACGACGCGTTTTTCCAGGTCACCGCCCAGCCAGTACGACAGGTCGGCCGGACGATCGATTTGCCAGGCGACGAAATCTGCACACTTGCCGACTTCCAGCGAACCGTGGGTTTCAGCCATGCCCAGCGCGGTAGCGGCATGAATCGTTGCACCCGCCAAGGCTTCTTCCGGGGTCATACGGAAACAGGTGCACGCCATGTTCAGCATCAAACGCAACGACAGTGCCGGCGAGGTGCCTGGGTTGAGGTCGCTGGCGATGGCGATTTTCACGCCGTGTTTGCGCAGCGCCTCCATCGGCGGCAATTGGGTTTCCCGCAGGAAGTAAAAGGCGCCGGGCAGCAACACCGCGACGGTGCCGGACTTGGCCATGGCGATGGCGTCGTCTTCGGTCATGAATTCCAGGTGGTCGGCCGACAGTGCGTGGTAACGCGCGGCCAGACTCGAACCCTGCAACGACGACAACTGTTCGGCGTGCAGCTTCACCGGCAAACCGAGCTGCTGCGCGGTGATGAACACCCGCTCGACCTGCGCCGGCGAAAACGCCAGGTATTCGCAGAACGCGTCCACCGCATCCACCAGCCCTTCGGCGGCCAGGGCCGGGAGCATCTCGGCGCAGATGTGATCGATGTAGTCGTCGGCACGGTCCGCGTATTCCGGCGGCAAAGCGTGAGCGGCCAGGCACGTGCTGCGCACGCTGACCGGCAGTTCGGCGCCGAGACGGCGGATGACCCGCAGGATTTTGCGTTCGCTGGCCAGGTCCAGGCCGTAGCCGGATTTCATTTCGACGGTGGTCACGCCGTCGCGCATCAGGCTCTTCAGACGCTTGGCGGCGCTGGCGAACAGTTCATCTTCAGTGGCCGCGCGAGTGGCGCGCACGGTGCTGGCGATGCCACCACCGGCCGCTGCGATTTCTGCATAGCTGACGCCTTGCAGACGCTGTTCGAATTCACCGCTGCGGTTACCGCCGAACACTGTGTGGGTGTGGCAGTCGATCAGGCCCGGCGTCACCCAGGCCCCTTTAAGATCATTGACTGCCGGGTACTCGCCCGCCGGCAGTTCAGCGCGTGGGCCGATCCACTCAATGTGCGCTCCTGACGTCACGATGGCCGCATCCTCGATGATCGAGTAGGCGCCTTGCGCCATGGTTGCGACGTGGCAGTGTTGCCAGAGAGTTTTCATCCGTGGCCTCCGTTAGGTTATCGATGAGAAAAAGAAGGTTCCCGCTCCACCGGTACTGCCTTGCCTGCCGCCGGTTTCACCCACGTCAGGTAGGCCAGCACCAGCAATACAATCCAGACCACGCCGACGATCAGAGCCGCCTGGGTGTCCGGGAAATAGCCCAGCACGCCAAAGATGAACAGCATGAAGGCAATCGCCGCCATCGGCGCATAGGGCCAGAACGGCACCGGGAATTTCAGTTGGGCGACCTGCTCGGCACTCATGGAGCGACGCATGGCCACTTGGGTGAACAGAATCATCAACCAGACCCACACCGTCGCAAAGGTGGCGATGGAGGCGATCAACAGAAATACGTTTTCCGGAATCAGGTAATTCAGCAGCACGCCCAGCAGCAACGCGACACTCATCACCACTACCGTCATCCATGGCACGCCATTGCGCGACAAGCGGGCAAAGCCCTTGGGCGCATGCCCTTGCTGGGCCAGACCGTACATCATGCGGCCCGCACCGAAGATGTCACTGTTGATCGCCGACACTGCCGCCGAGATCACCACGATATTGAGAATGGTCGCCGCCGAGCTGATCCCCAGGTTGTCGAAAATCTGCACGAACGGGCTGCCTTGGCTGCCAATCTGCTGCCATGGAAAGATCGACATCAGTACGAACATCGTCAGCACGTAGAACAGCAGGATACGCAACGGTACGGCATTGATCGCCCTGGGCAGCACGCGCTGCGGGTCTTTGGCTTCACCGGCCGTTACGCCGATGATTTCAATCCCGCCAAATGCAAACATCACTACCGCAAACGAAGCGATCAGGCCGCCCACGCCATTGGGCATGAAGCCGCCATGGCTCCAGAGGTTGCTGATGTCGGTCGCCTGGGCGCCCGGCGCCGTGCTGATACCGAACAACATGATGCCGAAGCCACCGAGGATCATCGCGACGATGGCCGCGACCTTGAGCAGCGACAGCCAGAACTCCATTTCACCGAAGACTTTGACGTTGCACAGGTTCAAGCCGCCGACCACCGAAACGATGCCCAGTACCCAGATCCAGCGGGCGACTTCCGGAAACCAGAAGCCCATGTAAATACCGAATGCGGTGACGTCGGCCATGCCGACGATGACCATTTCAAACGCGTAGGTCCAACCGAGGATGAAGCCCGCCATCGGGCCAAGATACGTGCTGGCGTAGTGGCCGAAAGAGCCGGCCACCGGGTTGTGCACCGCCATCTCGCCGAGGGCGCGCATGACCATGAACACCGCCGCGCCACCGATCAGGTAAGCGAGCAGGACCGCAGGACCGGCCATTTGAATGGCCGAGGCAGAACCGTAAAACAGCCCGGTGCCGATCGCCGACCCCAGCGCCATGAAGCGAATATGTCGGGCAGAGAGCCCGCGTTTCAAACCTTTTGCTGGCTGTTGCATTGCTCGTCCTTATTTATTCTTATTCGACGCTAAATCGAATCGCGAGCAGGCTCGCTCCCACAGGGGGTATGCATTCCAATGTGGGAGCGAGCCTGCTCGCGATGGGGACATTACAGACTAGGCAGCAACTTCGCCGTAACCAGCTCATTCAGGCAACGCGTCGCCAACAACTCGCTCGCCGCGTTGATGTCCGGTGCGAAGAAACGGTCTTTCTCATAGAACGGCACTTCGGCACGCAGGATGGCACGAGCCTTTTCCAGCTTCGCAGAGGTCTTCAGACCTTCACGCAGGTCGAGGCCCTGAGCCGCCGCCAACCATTCCACCGCGAGGACGCCGCGAGTGTTTTCGGCCATTTCCCACAGACGTTTGCCGGCAGCCGGCGCCATGGAAACGTGGTCTTCCTGGTTCGCGGAAGTCGGCAGGCTGTCCACCGAGTGCGGATGGGACAGCGCCTTGTTCTCGCTGGCCAGTGCCGCAGCAGTCACCTGGGCGATCATGAAGCCAGAGTTCACACCGCCATTGGCCACCAGGAACGGCGGCAGTTGCGACATGTGCTTGTCCATCATCAGCGAGATACGACGTTCGCTCAGGGAACCGATTTCAGCGATGGCCAAGGCCATGTTGTCGGCAGCCATGGCGACCGGCTCGGCGTGGAAGTTACCGCCGGAGATCACGTCGCCTTCAGCGGCGAATACCAGCGGGTTGTCCGAAACGGCGTTGGCTTCGATGGCGAGCACTTCGGCGGCCTGACGGAACTGAGTCAGGCAGGCGCCCATGACTTGTGGTTGGCAACGCAGGGAGTACGGGTCCTGGACCTTTTCGCAGTTCTGGTGCGAGTCGGATACTTCGCTACGCTCGCCCAGCAGATCGCGGTAAGCGGCAGCGGCATCGATCTGGCCTTTCTGGCCACGAGCGGCGTGGATGCGGGCGTCGAACGGCGAGCGCGAGCCCAATACCGCTTCAACCGTCATGCCACCAATGGCCAGGGCGCCGGCGAACAGGTCTTCGCCTTCGAACAGACCACGCAGCGCGTAAGCGGTGGACACCTGAGTACCGTTGAGCAGCGCCAGACCTTCTTTGGCAGCCAGGGTCAGCGGGGTCAGACCGGCCACTTTCAGTGCTTCGGTGGCTTCCATCCACTCGCCTTTGTAGCGGGCCTTGCCTTCGCCCAGCAGCACCAGCGACATGTGGGCCAAAGGCGCCAGGTCACCGGAGGCACCCACCGAACCCTTCAATGGAATGTGCGGGTAAACCTCGGCATTGATCAGGGCGATCAGCGCGTCGATCACGACGCGACGAATGCCGGAGAAACCACGGCTCAGGCTATTGACCTTGAGCACCATGACCAGACGAACCAGCGCGTCGCTGATCGGCTCGCCAACACCGGCAGCGTGGGACAAAACGAGCGAGCGCTGGAGGTTTTCCAGGTCTTCGCTGGCGATACGGGTCGAAGCCAGCAGGCCGAAACCGGTGTTGATGCCATAAGCGGTGCGGTTCTCGGCGAGGATCTGTTCCACGCAGGCAACGCTGGCTTCGATCTGGGCCGAGGCACTGTTGTCGAGGGTGATTTTGACCGGTTGCTGATAAACATCACGCAGTTGGGCAAGGCTCAGTTGGCCGGGAATAAGGTTTAACGCAGTCATTTCGTGCTCCTTTTGAGAGTTTTTATTAACTCACCAGACGCTCCGGAGATGTCCGTTGTCCGTCGCGTCTCGCCTTCTGGGGAGCCGCGCCTTGGCACGCTGGTGTGGTGGAAATCAGTTCAGGTTCGGTAACACTTTGTGCAGCAAAATCGGGTCTTTCAAAACGGCGGCAGCACTGGCGATGTCCGGTGCCAGCCAGCGGTCCTGATCGTAGGCCGGGACTCGCTCGCGCAGCAGGCGCCAGGCAGCATCGGTGCCGGCCCCGAAGCGTTGCTCTTTCAAGAACTCAAACGCCTGAGCCGCCAGCAAGTACTCGATGGCAAGGATCTGCGTGCAGTTTTCCAGCGCGCGATGAAGCTTCAGCGCGGCGTTGGTGCCCATGCTCAAGTGGTCTTCCTGCAGGCCAGAGGTGACGTAGTTGTCGAGTACCGCCGGTTGCGCTAACTGGCGGTTTTCCGCACACAGCGAAGCGGCGACGTACTGGACGATCATCATCCCGGAGTTAACCCCCGGGTTGGCCACCAGGAATGCCGGCAAACCGCTGACATGCGGGTTGATCAAGCGGTCCAGACGACGTTCGGCGATGGAGCCGATTTCAGCCATGGCGATGGCCAGCAAATCCGCCGCCAAGGCCACGGATTGACCGTGCGGGTTAGCCTGGGACATCACGCGGAAGTCGTCCGGCGTACCCAGCAGCATCGGGTTGTCGGTGACCGAGTTGAGTTCGGTTTCGATTTGCTTTTTCGCGTGTTCGAGCTGATCGCGAGCGGCGCCGTGAACTTGCGGAATCGAGCGAATGCTCAGCGCATCCTGAGTACGAATGCCTTTGCTGCTGGCGATCACTTCGCTGCCATCAAGCAACGCACGCAGGTTGATGCCGACTTGCTGCATGCCTGGATGCGGTTTGAGCGCGATGATCTCGGCATCGAACGCGGCAATCTGACCGCGCTGGGCTTCGAAGCTCATGGCACCGATCACGTCGGCCCATTGCAGCAGACGTGTCGCATCCGCCAGCGCCAGGCAGCTGAGGCCGGACATGCACGGCGTGCCGTTGACCAGGCACAAGCCATCTTTGGCGCCCAGTTGAACCGGTTGCAGTCCTTCTTCGGCCAGCGCCTGCTGCGCGGAAACGATCTGCCCGCGATAGCTGACATTGCCGACACCCAGCAGCGCAATGCTGATGTGGGCCATGTGGGTCAGGTAACCCACCGAACCCTGGGACGGCACTTGCGGGGTGATGCCGCGATTGAGCAACGCCAACAGGGCTTCGACCACCCGGCGATGAATGCCGGATTTACCGTGGCTGTAGTTGCGAATCGCAGCGCAGATGATTGCGCGGGTCTGTTCGTCGGCCAAGGGGGCGCCGACGCCACAGGCGTGACTGAGCAGGGTGTTGCGTGACAATTGGCTGAGTTGCTCGTCTTTGAGCGAGACATTGCACAGCGCGCCGAGGCCGGTGTTGACGCCATAGGCGCGCTCGCCGCTGACGACGATGCGCTGGACGATGGCCTGGGCATTGTCGATCCGCGCCCAGACCTGTGGTGACAGCTCAAGCTGTGCGCCATGGCGGGCGACGGCAACCACATCCTGCCAACGCAACGGGGCGTCGGCGATAACGATTTTTTCAGCCTGGGACATCTGGAGCCTCATACAAATTCTGTTGACTACTGGAACCTTGTGGCGAGGGGATTTATCCCCGTTCGGCTGCGTAGCAGTCGTAAAACCATTACACGCGTTATGCCTGAGAAACTGTGGTGGTAGGTTTTGGGGCCGCTTCGCAGCCCAACGGGGATAAATCCCCTCGCCACAACCTCAGACCACCGCAGCCCGACGTTGTACGAACCGGTCCACATACTCATCCGCCGGCGAATGCAGGATCTCTCTTGGGGTACCCACCTGAATCAGGCGGCCATCCTTGAGAATCGCAATGCGGTTGCCGATGCGCACGGCCTCGTCGAGGTCGTGGGTGATAAAGACGATGGTCTTGTGCAGGGTCTTTTGCAGCTCCAGCAACTGGTCCTGCATTTCCGCGCGAATCAGCGGGTCGAGGGCGCTGAACGCCTCGTCCATCAGGATGATGTCGGTGTCCGCCGCCAAGGCGCGAGCCAGGCCCACACGCTGACGCATGCCGCCCGAGAGCTGATGCGGGTATTTGTTTTCGTAGCCCTTGAGGCCCACGGTGTTGATCCAGTGCAACGCACGCTCGGAGCACATTTGCTTGGTCTCGCCACGCACTTTCAGGCCGTAGGCAACGTTATCCACCACGGTCTTGTGCGGCAGCAGGCCAAAGCTCTGGAACACCATGCTGATCTTGTGCCGGCGAAATTCGCGCAGGGCTTCCATGTCGTATTGCAGGATGTCCACGCCGTCCACCAGGATCGCGCCGCTGGTCGGGTCGATCAGGCGATTGAAGTGGCGCACCAGGGTCGACTTGCCGGAACCCGACAGGCCCATGATCACGAAGATCTCGCCGGTGCCGATGCTCAGCGACAGGTCGTTCACGCCGACTACGCAGCCGGTTTCGGCCAATACCTGGTCTTTGGTTTTGCCCTGGCCGATCATGGCCAGCGCATCCTTGGAACGGTTGCCGAAAATCTTGAAGACGTTTTTGACTTCGATCTTGCTGATGGCTTCGTTGTTCATTTGCTCACCTCATGCCGTGCCCGACCATACGCCTGAGTAATACGGTCGATGACCACAGCCAAAATCACGATCGCCAGACCGGCCTCAAGACCACGTCCAACGTTGAGGGTCTGAATCCCCACCAACACGTCCTCACCCAAGCCACGGGCACCGATCATCGAGGCAATCACTACCATCGACAGGGCCATCATGGTGGTCTGGTTAATCCCGGCCATGATGCTCGGCAGGGCCAGCGGAAGTTGCACTCCAAACAGTTGCTGCCAGCGGTTGGCACCGAAGGCGTTGATCGCTTCCATCACTTCGCCGTCGACCTGGCGAATACCCAGATCAGTCAGGCGGATCAGCGGTGGTGCGGCGTAGATCACGGTGGCGAAAATCGCCGGGACCTTGCCCAGGCCGAACAGCATCAGCACCGGGATCAGGTACACGAAACTTGGCATGGTCTGCATGATGTCCAGCAGCGGCATCAAGATCGAACGCAGGCGATTGCTGCGCGCCGAAAGAATGCCCAGCGGAATGCCGATCATCACCGAAATGATGGTCGCCACCATCATCAGCGCCAGGGTCTGCATCAGCTTGTCCCAGAGGCCGACGGCGCCCACCAGGAACAACAAGCCTACGATCACGGCGGTGGTCACGACTTTGCGGGTCGCGTGCCAGGCAACGCCCGCCACGATCGCCAGCATCAGCCACCAGGGCGCCGCACGCAGCAGCCCTTCAAGATTGACGATGGCCCACAACAGGGTGTCGGAGATGTGCCGGAACACGTCGCCGTAGTTGGTGACCAGCGAATCGACCCAACTGTTGACCCAGTCGGCGATGGAAAAGGTAAAGCTTTCGGGAAACATAAGAGACTCTCAATCAAGGGGTTGCGATCAAGCATCCGACTGCCGCTCAGGGCAGTCGGAGAGGCTCAACCTACAAGGCCGCGTCGATCTTTTTGGCTGCGTCGTCGCTCACCCATGCGTGCCAGACTTCAGGATGTTCCTTCAAGAAGATCTTGGCCAGTTTTGGTGACTCGATCCGCTCTTTGGCCATGCGCCCGAGGTTCTGGTTAAGCAGGTCGATTGGCAGGTTGACCTTTTCCAGCACAGCCACCAGTTCCGGGGCTTGCTCGTGGAAGGTCTTGGACAGGCCGACCTTGATGGTCACTTGCTTGTTCACGCCTGGTTTCTCATCGAGTTTGACCAGATCCACCTGGCCCATCAGCGGGGTTGGCGACCAGTAGTAGAACAGGATCGGCTCGCCACGCTTGTAGCTCGACAGCACCGCGGCATCCAGCGCCGGGCCGGTGCCCGGACGGAAGTTGGTATAGGTGCTTTCCAGGCCGTAGCTTTTCAGCATTTCACTGTTGTCCAGCTCACAGGTCCAGCCAGCCGGGCAGTTGTAGAAACGGCCCTTGGAGGGTTCTTCGGCGTCCTTGAACACTGCAGCGTATTTACCCAGATCGGCGATCGCTTTCAGGTCCGGGGCTTTAGGCTCCAGCTTGCGCTTGGCGTCGCCTTCGATCACGTAACGCGGCACGTACCAGCCTTCGACAGCACCCACGACAGGCGCGCCGACACCGACAACTTTGCCGGCCTTCTCAGCCTTGTTCCAGACTTCGCTACGGCCGACCCACTCTTCGGCGAAGATTTGAATATCGTTGCTGCTCAGGGCGTTTTCCATGGTGATGGAGTTGCCCGGCAGGCTGTCGGTCTTGCAGTCGTAGCCTTTCTCCAACACGACTTGCAGCACGTCGGTCAGCAGCATGGCGCTTTCCCAGTTCAGGCCGGCAAATTTCACCGGTTTGCCCGACTCGCACCAACCCGCCGCCTGAGTGGCGCCGGCGCTGGCCAGCAGGCCCATGGAAAGCAATGTGGTCAGCAGGGTCTTGTTCGATTTCATTGTAGTGACGCTCCTAATCATGAGTTGGCTTACGGCAGTCAAGAGGCATCCAGCCCTGTCCACGTCCAATCAGGCCTGCGCCGCAGCGCGACCGGCCCCGCTTGTTATAGGTGCTGCATCGCTGTCCTGCTCGAGCGGCAGGATCAGGTGATCGGGAACTGCGCTGTGCCATTTTTTCGCACACACGTAATACAGGGCTGCAGGAATCACCAGACCGATGATCCAGGAAATATCCACATCACCCAGGGCCGCCACCAGCGGACCGGTATAGAACTTGGTGGAGATAAACGGCAGCTGCACCAGCAAACCGAAGACATAGACGCTGATACCGAGGGCGTTCCAACGGCCGTAGCGACCATTCGGATCGGCCAGTGCCGGCACGTCATAGCGCTCGCGAGTGATGCAGTAGTAGTCCACCAGGTTGATCGCGCTCCATGGCGTGAAGAACGCCAGCAGGAACAGGATGAAGGACTTGAATGCACCGAGGAACGAGTGCTGACCGAGCAGCGCCATCAGGGTCGCGGCACCGACGATGACCAGCACGAAGACCAGACGCTGCAAGCGCGATACCTTCAGGTCACCACGGAAACCACTGATGATGGTCGCAATGCACATGAAGCTGCCGTAGGAGTTCAGCGTGGAGATGGTGACCTTGCCGAACGCGATGCTGAAATACAGCAGCGCAGCGGTGGCACCGGTACCGCCCAGACCGACGATGTAGGCGACTTCGTGACCGGCAAATTGGCCGTTGGCCGATGCGGCAGCGAACACGCCGAGGACCATCGCTACCTGCGCACCAATGACCGAACCTGCGCCTGCGGCAAAAAAAGTTTTCACCGAGGAAATCTTGCTCGGCAGGTAGCGAGAGTAGTCAGCCACGTAAGGACCGAAGGCGATCTGCCAGGACGCCGCGAGCGATACCGCGAGCAGGAAACTGCTCCAGCTGAAGTGGCGGATTTGCAACAGTGCGCCAACATCAACCTGGCTCATCAGACGGCTGAACAGATAAACAAAAGCAATCACGCCAATGACACTGGCAACACGGCCGATCCAATGGATCACCCGATAACCAAGCACCGTGACCAGCACGATGACACTGGCGAAGATCAGGATGCCGACGCTGTCGCTGACATCAAACAACTGGCCCAGCGCTTGACCGGACAGCACGGTGCCCGTTGCGGTGAAGCCGAGGTACATCAGGCAGACCAGCACGATCGGAATGGCCGCGCCATACACGCCGAACTGCACCCGGCTGGAGATCATCTGCGGCAGGCCAAGCTTGGGCCCTTGCGCCGCATGCAGTGCCATTACGCCACCGCCGAGCAGTTGACCGATCAACAGACCGATCAACGACCAGAAAACGTCACCGCCCAGCACCACGGCCAGGGCCCCGGTGACAATCGCGGTGATTTGCAGGTTGGCACCCATCCACAGGGTGAACTGGCTCAACAGACGACCGTGTCTTTCCGCTTCCGGGATGTAGTCGATCGAACGTTTCTCGATCAACGGTTTGCTGCCTGCACGATCGCTATTAACAGCCATGATTCAACCTCTGTGGATTGTTATTGGAATTCACTGTGAAGCGGCTCTTTGTGGGAGCGGGCTTGCTCGCGAAGAGGCCGGCACATCCAACATCAATGCCGACTGGTCTACCGCTTTCGCGAGCAAGCCCGCTCCCACAGGTATTGCGTTATTTGCCGGTAATCATCGGCAGGTTCAGCCCCTGTTCCTTGGCGCAGTCGATCGCGATCTGGTAACCCGCATCGGCGTGACGCATGACACCGGTAGCCGGGTCGTTGTGCAGCACGCGAGCGATACGCTCGGCCGCTTCGTCAGTACCGTCGCAGACAATCACCATGCCCGAGTGCTGGGAGAAGCCCATGCCGACGCCGCCGCCGTGGTGCAGGGAAACCCAGGTCGCGCCGCTCGCGGTGTTGAGCAGAGCGTTGAGCAGTGGCCAATCGGACACGGCATCGGAACCGTCTTGCATGGATTCGGTTTCGCGGTTCGGGCTGGCTACCGAGCCGGAGTCCAGGTGGTCGCGACCGATCACGATTGGCGCGGACAATTCACCGCTGCGAACCATTTCGTTGAACGCCAGACCAAGCTTGGCGCGCAGACCCAGGCCAACCCAGCAGATACGTGCCGGCAGACCCTGGAAGCTGATGCGCTCGCGCGCCATGTCCAGCCAGTTGTGCAGGTGCGCGTCGTCCGGGATCAGTTCTTTGACCTTGGCGTCGGTTTTGTAGATGTCTTCGGCGTTGCCCGACAGTGCAGCCCAGCGGAACGGACCGATACCGCGGCAGAACAGCGGACGGATGTAAGCCGGTACGAAACCCGGGAAGTCGAATGCGTTCTCGACGCCTTCTTCCTGAGCCATCTGACGGATGTTGTTGCCGTAGTCGAAGGTCGGAATACCCATTTTCTGGAATTCGAGCATCGCTTTAACGTGTACAGCCATCGATTGCTTGGCGGCCTTGACCACGGCAGCAGGCTCGGTCTTGGCGCGAGCGCGGTACTCTTCCCAGGTCCAGCCGGCTGGCAGGTAACCGTTGAGCGGGTCGTGGGCGCTGGTCTGGTCGGTGACCATGTCCGGGCGCACGCCACGCTTGACCAGTTCCGGCAGGATTTCAGCCGCGTTACCCAGCAGGGCGATGGAAATCGCTTTGCCTTCCTTGGTGTATTTGGCGATACGGGCCAGCGCGTCGTCGAGGTCGGTGGCTTGCTCGTCGACATAACGGCTGTTCAGACGGAAGTCGATGCTGACCTGTTGGCATTCGATGTTCAGCGAGCAGGCGCCGGCCAGGGTCGCGGCCAGAGGTTGAGCGCCGCCCATGCCGCCGAGGCCTGCGGTCAGGACCCAACGACCTTTCAGCTCATCGTTGTAGTGTTGGCGACCGGCTTCGACGAAGGTTTCGTACGTACCTTGAACGATGCCCTGGCTGCCGATGTAGATCCAGCTGCCGGCAGTCATCTGGCCGTACATGGCCAGGCCTTTGGCGTCGAGTTCGTTGAAGTGTTCCCAGCTCGCCCAGTGTGGCACCAGGTTGGAGTTGGCGATCAGTACGCGCGGGGCGTTGCTGTGGGTCTTGAACACGCCGACCGGCTTGCCGGATT
Source organism: Pseudomonas sp. PDM25 (assembly GCF_019219045.1). Taxonomy (NCBI): domain Bacteria; kingdom Pseudomonadati; phylum Pseudomonadota; class Gammaproteobacteria; order Pseudomonadales; family Pseudomonadaceae; genus Pseudomonas; species Pseudomonas sp. PDM25. The sequence continues at coordinate 219,775 of NZ_JAHUWL010000005.1, read as the reverse complement.
GCACCAGCAGGGTCTCGTCGTCGTTCAGGTTGGTCAGGCTTTCGACGATCTTGTCGTAGCATTCCCAGTTACGTGCCGCACGACCGATACCACCGTAAACCACCAGTTCTTTAGGGTTCTCGGCGACTTCCGGGTCGAGGTTGTTCATCAGCATGCGCAGCGGCGCTTCAGTCAGCCAGCTCTTGGCGGTCAGCTTGTTACCGCGGGCAGCGCGGATTTCTACATTGCGGTATTTAGTAGGTTTCTGGGTATTGTCAGTCACGAAAAAGACTCCTCAGCGATCAATCCAAACCAACCCTGGCGGTGGGTAAGCCAGCCTGTGCGCGTCAACGCGACACAAGCGAATCAGTGGACGTTGCGAGGAGTCTCGATCGACTCATACGCATACGTCTTTACTTGTACATACAAGCATATGCAATCAAGCGGCCAACTTGCTGAATGCGTGCTCAAGAAAAGTTCTGAAAGGGCTGGAAAGCGCCTGGATCAAGGGTTCTGGCAAAGATGAAATTTTTCAGGGGGATTTTGTGAGGTGATGACAGCTGTTACTTGAGCGGGGTTTTGCGCCACGCTGGGGCGTTCGGTAACAAAATGGTGCGCGATGGGAAACAGGGGTAGAAGGCTGCTTTGTGGTGAGGGGATTTATCCCCTCACCACATTAGATTGCTTCAGCAGTTAATCAGCGTGCAGTCAGTTCGATCACGCAGCATGGGCCATTGCTGGAGACTTCCAGCAGGCCGGCGTTACCGTCGAGTTGCAGGCAATCATGGCGACCGAGTTGTGAGGCACTGTTACCGACCTTCACTTCAAGTTCGTCGGTGACACTGAATACGAGCACGGTGCCTGCCGAGCTGAAAAACCGCTGCTCGCCATCCAGCCACTGCAACCGCGCGCTATAACGCTGCGGTGCATAAATCAGGTTGAAGTCGCGGATCGGCCCACCGAGCAAGGTGCAGGAAACCTGGCTCTCGCCACTGAAAGCAAATGGCTCCAGCGGTAACAATGGCCGAGTGTCCTGACCATCAACCCGCAAGGTCATGCCGTCGCCTTGCAGCACAGTGATCACTCGCTCATAGCCGGCGAATGTCGAGAAGCCGCCCGACTCGCCGATGTCGGCAATCGACAGACGCCAGCCGAAACCCTCAAGGCCGGCACCTCCATCACGGGTGATTTCTTCAGTGCTGCCGCCGCCGTTTTTCCACGGCATGCGCGGGTAATCTTTTGCGCGTAGAACCTTTACTTGATTCATTTATGAAACCGACCTTCCAGACGATGACGGGAACCGGGGTGGATCAAACGGGCGGCGGTCACTGGCTGACGGCCGGACCAGGTGCGGCGGCGAATCAGCAGGCACGGCTCGCCCTTTTCAATCTGCAGCAACTTGCACTCGCTGGCCTCGGCCAGAATCGCTTCGACCACGTGCTCGCCTTCCGTCAGCGGCGCGACCTGGTTCAGATAAGCGTATGGCGTTTGCAGGGTGAAGTCCTGCTTGAGGTAGTCCGGTGCTACCAATGCGTTGACGAAACGGTCTTCGATTTGCACCGGGATATCATTTTCAAAATGCACGATCAACGAGTGAAAGACTTTCTGGCCTTCACGCATGTCCAGGGCCAGTGCCCGCTCGGAACCGGCAGCCTCTTCTTCGAGGGTGATGACCTTGCAGGTGTGGCGATGGCCACGGGAGGCGATTTCGTCGGCGATGTTGTGGACTTCAAACAGCGCGGACTGACTTTTCGGCTCGGCGACGAACGTGCCGACACCCTGCATGCGCACCAGCAGACCGTCGGCGGTCATCTCGCGCAGGGCGCGGTTGATGGTCATACGACTGAAGCCCAGCTGGTTGACCAGTTCGCTTTCCGACGGAACGCGGTAGTGCGGTGGCCAGTTTCCACTGTCGATTTGCTGGGTGATCATCTGTTTGACGCGGGCGTACAAGGGCGCCGGACTGTCGCCCAGATTGGCGCTCAGATTGGCATTCGGCGGCAATGTGGCAGACGGAGTTGGCACGGTTAATCCTTGTTCATTTGTTAGAGATTGCTAGCTTGCCGGAGTTTACCGAGCAGGCAAACGTCTGTATATGTATATACAAATAACACACGATGGGGTGCTGAACCATGTCCGCCTTCTTTGCCGAACGCGCGCTGCTGCCTAGTGGATGGGCCAACAATGTACGTCTTGAGGTCAGCGCCGATGGCGTGTTGACCCATATCCAGGCCGATTCCAACGCAAATGGCGCAGAACGGCTTAGCGGTCCGCTGCTGCCAGGTATGCCGAATTTACACTCCCACGCCTTCCAGCGCGCCATGGCCGGACTGGCGGAAGTGGCGGGTAATCCGAATGACAGTTTCTGGACCTGGCGCGATTTGATGTATCGCCTCGTCGGAAAAATCAGCCCGGATCAACTCGGCGTCATCGCCCGTCAGCTGTACATCGAAATGCTCAAGGCCGGTTACACCTCGGTCGCGGAATTTCATTATGTACACCACGACACCAACGGCCAGCCTTACGCGGACCCGGCCGAACTGGCCCTGCGCATCAGCCAGGCCGCCAGTTCCGCCGGGATCGGCCTGACCCTGCTGCCGGTGCTCTACAGCCATTCCGGTTTCGGCGGCCAAGCCCCGAACGACGGCCAGCGCCGCTTTATCAACAGCACCGAAAACTACCTCAAGCTTCAGTCGCGCTTGCAGCCGATCCTGGCGCAGCAACCGGCGCAGTCGCTGGGTTTGTGTTTCCACTCGTTGCGCGCGGTAACACCGCAGCAGATCAGCGAAGTATTGGCGGCCAGCGACAAGCAGTGCCCGGTGCACATCCACATCGCCGAGCAGCAGAAAGAAGTCGATGACTGCCTGAGCTGGAGCGGCCGTCGTCCGCTGCAATGGCTGTACGAGAACACCGAAGTCGATCAGCGCTGGTGCCTGGTTCACGCCACCCACGCCAACCCGGAAGAAGTCACGCTGATGGCCAAGAGTCGCGCCATCGCCGGCTTGTGCCTGACCACCGAAGCCAACCTGGGCGACGGGATTTTCCCGGCGGTGGATTTCCTCGCTCAGGGCGGGCGCATGGGCATCGGTTCCGACAGCCATGTGTCATTGAGCGTGGTGGAAGAATTGCGCTGGCTGGAATACGGCCAGCGTCTGCGTGATCAGCGCCGTAACCGTTTGTATGGCGCGGATCAGCCGATGGTCGGCCGCACGTTGTACGACGCGGCGCTGGATGGCGGCGCTCAAGCGCTGGGTCAGTCGATTGGCGCGCTGGAAGTTGGCAAACGTGCGGATTGGCTGGTGCTGGATGGCAACGATCCGTACCTGGCGACAGCCAGTGGCGACGGGATTCTCAATCGTTGGTTGTTTGCCGGTGGCGATCGCCAGGTGCGCGATGTGCTGGTCAATGGCCAGTGGGTTGTGCGCGACGGGCGCCATGCGGACGAAGAAGAAAGTAACCGCGCCTTCACCCAAGTCCTGCGCGATCTCTTGGGCTGACACAAAAAAAAATGTGGGAGCGGGCTTGCTCGCGAAGGCGGCTTAACAGTCAACGAATATGTTGAATGTGATGGCCTCTTCGCGAGCAAGCCCGCTCCCACATTTGTTATTCGCGAGCCATTAGTTCGAGGTCTTGGCCATCTGCGTATCTGTCGCGCGCCAGATCAGCCGCGTGGTGTCGTAACCTTGCTGACGCGCCTTGCTCAGCAGTTCCTCACGCACGACGCCATTGACCGTCGGGGTCCGGGACAGCAGCCACAGATACTTGCGGCTCGGATCGCCAACAATGGCGGTCTTGTAGTCATCACTGACGTACAACACCCAGTACTCTCCCTTCGCCGCACCCGGAATCAGCCGCGAAAACCAGGTATCGAACTCGACCCACAGCTTGTCGGTTTTGCCCGGTTCCTGTGGCCAGGCCACGCCTTTGGCCTCTTCCCATTGCCAGTCCGCCGTCAGGCAGCGATTGTGCACCAACACCGTGCCGTCAGGCTTGAGCGTGTAATGGGCTTCGGATTGCGCGCAGTTGCGCTGGAAATACATCGGCAGACGAGCCAACTCGTACCAGGTCCCTTGGTACTTCTTGAGATTGACGCTATTGGCAGTTTTCGGTGCCAACGGATCTACGCCAGAGGTGGCGCAGCCGGCCAAAACCAGGCCGGCTAAAAGGACTATCAGTAACCGCTTCATTGTTTTTCTCCCGTGGGCGTATAACCCCGGTTTACTTCAGGCCTTGGCCGGAAAACATCAGCACTTTGTCACCGGCGTACTGCACGCTGATAAAGCTGTTCTTGTCGCCCCAGGTACAGCTGGACATGCCAAGCGCGCCCGAACAATCGGCGGGTTTGCCCAGCAAGGCTTCTACTTCGGCCTTGGGCATGCCTGACGACAGCTTCGAGTAGTTTTCCTGATTGATCTTGCTGCAAGCGGCCAACAACACGCAGAACGAAAGCAGGGCGATAGAACGCAGCGACATGGTGTAGCTCCTGGGGCGAAGGGGAATGGCATGGCTGCCAAGCTGAAGCTTAGAAGAGAAAACCCCTATCTGGTTCCCTGGGCGGCCGGCTATTTATCAGGCCGCTCGTCTGCCTTATTTGGAAAATCTGCAACTTTACTTTCGCTATTGGGTATTTCGTCGGTTTTCGCAAAAACCGCCTAATCTTTGGCGTCGGCCAGTCGACATAAAAGCAGCGCAACGCCCACGACTGTGGCAAATTGACGCCCCTTTGTTGACCAGCCCCTCCGCGGTAGCTCATTTAATGACCAGAAACATGAAGTTCAGCCACAAGATCTTGTTGGCTGCCGCCCTCGTGGTGGCCGTTGCATTCGCTTGTTTCATCCTCTTCAACGACTACCGCCAGCGGCAAACCCTGCGCAGCAGTACCGAATCCTCGATGCAGGAACTCGGCAGCCTGACCACCAGCAACATCCAGACCTGGCTGGAAAGCCGCATGCAGTTGCTGCAATCGCTGTCCCAGCAGATCGCCGTGGACGGCAGCGCCCAGGCCAACCTCAAGCGCGCCATCGATCTGCCGGCCTACACCAGTAATTTTCAGTTGAGCTACTTTGGTGGCACCGACGGCGTGATGTTCTCGGTCCCGGCCGGCAATCGTGCAGCGGATTACGACCCCCGCGCCCGTGGCTGGTACAAGGCGGCCAACGGTGCGCAACAGACCATCGTCACCGAACCTTACATCGCCGCGTCGTCGGGCAAACTGGTGATCACCGTTGCCACCCCGGTGAAATATCAGAATCAAATGATCGGCGTCGCTGGCGCAGACATCGACCTGTCCAGCGTCAGCGCGATCATCAACTCGCTGAACTTCGGCGGCCACGGCCACGCGTTTATCGTCAGCGCCGACGGCAAGATCCTGATTCACCCGGACAGCAAACTGGTGCTCAAGAGCCTGACCGACGCCTACCCGAACGGCGCGCCGAAAGTCAGCCCGGGCATGAAAGAAGTCGAGATCGACGGCAAACGTCAGTTCATCTCCTTTACCCACGTCAACGGTGTGCCCTCGGCAGACTGGTACGTGGCGCTGGTGCTGGATCAGGACACCGCATTCTCGATGCTCAGCGAGTTCCGCACCTCGGCGATCATCGCCATGGTCATTGCCGTGGTGATCATCATCGCGCTGCTGGGCATGCTGATCAGCTTCCTGATGCAGCCGCTGCTGACCATGGGCCGCGCCATGCATGACATCGCCGAAGGCGAAGGTGACCTGACCAAACGCCTGACGATTCACGGCCAGGACGAATTCGGTGCACTGGGCACCTCGTTCAACCGTTTTGTGGAGCGTATTCATACGTCGATTCGCGAAGTGTCCTCGGCCACCGGCCAGGTCAACGAAGTCGCCTTGCGTGTGGTGGCGGCGTCGAACTCGTCGATGTTCAACTCCGACCAGCAAGCCTCGCGCACCAGCAGCGTCGCCGCCGCTATCAACGAACTGGGCGCCGCCGCCCAGGAAATCGCCCAGAACGCCGCCCTCGCCTCTCAGCATTCGAGCGATGCTCGTGCATTGGCCGAGGACGGCCAGCAAGTCGTCGATAAAACCATTGCGGCGATGCAGCAGCTCTCGGCGAAGATCAGCGATTCGTGCGGCAACATCGAAACGCTCAACAGCAACACCGTGAACATCGGGCAGATTCTGGAAGTGATCACCAGCATCTCCCAGCAGACCAACCTGCTGGCACTCAACGCCGCCATCGAAGCGGCCCGAGCCGGTGAAGCCGGTCGCGGTTTTGCCGTGGTCGCGGACGAGGTGCGCAACCTCGCGCACCGGACTCAGGATTCGGCGCAGCAAGTGCAGAAGATGATCGAGGAGCTGCAAGTCGGCGCCCGGGAAGCCGTGATCACCATGACCGACAGCCAGCGTCAGAGCGAAAGCAGCGTTGGCATCGCCAACCAGGCGGGCGAACGTCTGGGCAGCGTGACCCAGCGTATCGGTGAGATCGACGGGATGAACCAGTCGGTGGCCACTGCGACGGAAGAGCAAACGGCTGTGGTGGAGTCGATCAATGTCGACATTACCGAGATCAACACGCTGAATCAGGAAGGGGTGGAGAACTTGCAGTCGACGTTGCGTGCGTGTGCGGATCTTGAGCAGCAGGCGGCGCGGTTGAAGCAATTGGTCGGAAGCTTCAGGATTTAAGCCATTCTTGCGGGCCCCTTCGCGAGCAAGCCCGCTCCCACAGTGGATTTGCGTCGATCACAAGTCCACTGTGGGAGCGGGCTTGCTCGCGAAGGCTGCATCAGCCGCGATGAAGATTTAGAACCTTGAACCAGGCGCTGAAAGAAACTCAATTTCCTCAGCCGTAGATTCGCGTCCCAACACCGCATTGCGATGTGGAAACCGTCCAAACCGCGCAATGATCTTCTGATGCCGCTCGGCATAATCCAGGTTGTCCGCAAACACCGCACGATCCGCCTCGGGTTGCTGTTCAACCAGCTCGATAAACCGCGAAACCGCTTCGTTCTGCACCGCCAGATTCTCGCAATGCTCAAACACCAGGTAGATGAATACCCGTTGGATCGGCTGCAACTGCCGATCGAAATCCGCAGCAATGCCTTGCGCCACCAGTGCCTGAGCCCTGAGATCGCCTGAAAAGGATTTGGGAGTGTCGCGAAAGATCATTCGCGGGAGCTGATCGAGCAGCAGCACCAGGGCCAGCCAACCTTCGGGGCGGTGCGCCCACTCGGTCAATCCGCCGGCCAGTGCCTGCTCGACCCAGTCCCCGAAACGCGTCTGCGCTTCGAGGTCCTGGCTGTCGCGCTTGCCGAACCATAACTTGCCCTTGTCAGCCGCTATTTCGCTGGGGGATTCGAATGTTCCGAACCACCATTCGAGCAACGGCTGCCAGGGCGCGGTCATGGTTTATTCCTTGTGGTAAGCCGTGACGCGCTCGACTTCTTCTTTCGAACCGAGGAACACCGCGACACGCTGGTGCAAGCCGTCAGGCTTGATGTCGAGGATGCGCTGATGACCATCGGTGGAAGCGCCGCCAGCCTGTTCAACCAGGAACGACATCGGGTTGGCTTCGTACATCAGACGCAGCTTGCCCGGCTTGGACGGCTCGCGGCTGTCGCGTGGGTACATGAACAAGCCACCACGGGTCAGGATGCGGTGCACGTCGGCGACCATCGCGGCGACCCAGCGCATGTTGTAGTTCTTTTTCAGCGGGCCTTCTTCGCCCGCCAGCAATTCGCTGACGTAGCGTTGTACCGGCGCTTCCCAGTGACGCTGGTTGGAGGCGTTGATCGCGAATTCCTGAGTGGACTGCGGAATCTTGATGTCTTCATGGGTCAGGACGAAGCTGCCCATTTCGCGGTCCAGGGTGAAGCCTTTTACGCCGTCGCCCAGGGTCAGGATCAACATGGTCTGTGGACCGTAGATCGCGTAACCGGCAGCCACTTGCTCGGTGCCTGGCTGCAGGAAAGCCTTTTCGTTCAAGGGCTCGTTTTGGCTCAGATATTCGTTCGGGCAACGCAGCACCGAGAAGATAGTACCGACCGGCGCGTTGATATCGATGTTCGACGAGCCGTCCAATGGGTCGAAAACCAGCAGGTACGCGCCTTTCGGGTATTTGCCCGGGATCTGGTAGGCGTTGTCCATTTCTTCGGACGCCATGCCAGCCAGGTGACCGCCCCATTCGTTGGCTTCGAGCAAGATCTCGTTGGAGATCACGTCGAGTTTCTTCTGCACTTCGCCTTGGACGTTTTCGGTGCCCATGCTGCCCAGAACACCACCCAGGGCCCCTTTGGACACGGCGTGGTTGATCTCTTTGCAAGCACGCGCCACCACTTCGATCAGGAAACGCAGATCGGCAGGGGTGTTGTTGCTACGGGTCTGCTCAATCAAATAGCGACTCAGGGTAACGCGGGACATGGAAGGCTCCGGTGGAATGGGGGGCTAAAAACCCGCGCAGTTTAACGCGAGTCAGGGCGCATTTCCTCCTATCAGACGTGTTACATCCAATAGAGTTCATGCGCCCGGTTGAGCGTAGTTCGAATCCGGGTTCTTTACCGACCGATAAACCGCCTTCGCGAGCAGGCTCGCTCCCACAGGGTCCGCATTCCACTGTGGGAGCGAGCCTGCTCGCGATTGGGTGCGCAGCACCCGCCTTCAAGGCTTGACCGGCGGCTTGCGCAACAGACTGAACGCCATCGCGCCCAGGAACAAAACACTGAGCAGCAACACCGCCCACAGCCCGATTTTCTTCCAGTTTGTGTCGATCGTCGCAGCCGTTGTCACGGTCGACGCGGGTGTGGCCACCGCCCCGCCGTCCACCGTAGCCTTGCCCAATGTCGCTAACTTCGCAGCGCTGTAATCTGGAATCAACGTCGACAGCGGCAGGCTCGCCGCCTTCACCGTGGCACTTCCCAGCGCGAGCGTATAAGGCCCCGCCCCGCGCGCCAGGAACACCAATTGAATGGAGCGCACGGCGAATCGCACTGTCGGCGCCTCTGCCCCCAGACCGCCGCCGCGCTCGTCCACCGTCAGCTTCAACTGCTGAACGATTTGCCCCGACAGCTGCAATTCGTTCTGCACCACGTCCTGGCCATTCTGGGTCAAGCGATAGAGCAAACCGCTGCTCATCGGCTGCCACGGCAGGCTGCTTTCCCGACGACCGGACAAGGTCACGGGCGCCAAACTGTTGGGCTGACTCAACTCGACCTGCAAGCGCTCGACATTCAGTCCCATGGGTAATTGCCAGGTGTATTCACCGGCCTTTACGCTGCTGCCGGCCAGCGGTTGCGACCAGACAAGCGGTAACGGCAGATTGCGGGTCTTTGCGCTTTGCAGCTGCGCCGAAGTCAACGTCGGTGCCGATTGCGGCGTGCTCCACAGCAAGCGCAGATAGCGGGCCGACTGACCCGGCAGGGCGACTGCATGCTGCTCGACCTGTTCGTCAGCAAACGTCAGACGCGCCACCTGACCTTCACCCCAAGACTGCCAATGCTGCAAGTCGTCGCTGGCTTCGATGGTGAAACGCTGGAAGCCGTCGCGTTCGCTGGTCCAGTCGAGGATCAACTGCTGCAACGGAGCTTTGATGCTGCTGGCATCGAGCAACCAGCCGCGCAGCATTTCTTCGCCCGCCTCCAGCTGACTGGACGGTTGTACTTCGACCAGCGTGCCGTTCGCGCTCGATTGCACCCGCACGCTCGGTGCATGCTCGGTGGAGTCTGCCGAGTTGTACAGCGGGAACCATTTCACGTCGGTCAGGGTACGGTTTTCGCTGGTCTGCGCCGGCGCGCGCGCCAAGGAATACGCCTGCGCCTCTCCGGCGACATTGAACACACGCACATCGCTGAGATCGGTTTGCCGTGCATTCAATTGCACGCTCAATGGCAATTCGAGGCGATACCACGGACCTTCGCCGCTGACCGACAACGGCACCTGCGTGGCGAAGTCCGCCAGTTTTTCCTGGGCACTGGCCGACAGCGCCACACCCAGCGCAACAGCGCCCAACCAGACCAGGTTCAGCTTCTGACTCAAGACGACACTCCTTCGGTTTGCGGGGCCGGTTTTTCAGCCTCCGGCTCAGCATCAAAGCGCTTGGGCGGCAACGGGGCGAAATAGCCCACCACCAACAACAACACGCCAACGCCGATAAACGAGACGATCCGGGCGAGTCCGCCACGGTTACTCAATTCGACAAAGAACAGTTTGGCCACCACCACACCAATCAGCGCCGCACCGATCAGCCAGACTTCACGGCGATGACGCAGATGACCGCCGATCATCAGACTCAGCGCCATCAACGTCCAGACGATGGACAGACCGGCCTGCACCAGCATGGATTCGAGCAACGCATCCAGCTCGAACGGCACACCGCCCCAGTGGGCCGTGCGCATCACCAGCGCCGTGAAGAACACAAACAGCGAGGCGCCAGCGATCAGTTGCGTGGCGTGTTCAGCATAGTCCTTGCGAATCGCCAGTTGCGTCACGGCGCTGCGGGACCATACGTAGACGCCGAACAGCGCAAACAGCAGACCCAGCTCCAGCGGGTTGATCAGCGGTACGTAAGGCAACGGCTCGGCGGTGCCGTCGCTGACGATGTTCGCCAGCCAGAACCAGCCGAGCATGAGCAATGCCAATGGTGCGGCGGCATAGACACGGTATTCGCGGGCATAAGTCGACACCGGCCATGGCCAGGCACGGGGTGCGGCCGCGAGCACCAGATACAGGCTCGGCAGAATCGCCCAGCCCAACCAGCGCCAAGCGTTGTACTGCTCGGACAACAGCAGCAAACCGTAACGCAGCTCCAGCGCCAGCACACCGATCAACAGCCAGCAGCCGAGCACGTGCGCGGTACTAAGCGCGCGGGCCGGTAACATCGGCGTCAGACGCCGCAGGGAGATGAAGTGCACAACGAACACGGCCGCCCATACCAGCCAACCAAAATTGGCCGCCGGGTGATAACGCGAGTGCCACGCAGCCAATAACACCAAACCGGCCGCAGGCATCAGCAAGGTGCAGAGCAAGCCCAGCGACGACCATTTCAAACGCAACGCCAACACCGTCCACAGCGCCACGCTCAGCGCCGCAACGGCCAGCAACAACGTCGCTTGCAGATTCAACGGTGCGAAGCGCAGCACCTCACTGAGCCACGCCAGCGCCCACCAACCCGCGCCCCACACCAGCAGCACTTCAGACAAACGCTGCAAACTCAGCCCATCGAAGGCCGACGCATGATTGCCGAGCTGCAAGCGCCAGGCGCCGACCATCGCAGCCAAACCCAACACCAGCGGCGTCCAGAAACCGCTGTGAGCCAGAGGCTTCAATCCTTCACTCGCCAGCGGGCCGAGCAAATCCGGCCCGGCCATCAGGAACGCCGCGCCACCGATCACCTGCAACAGCAAACCGAAGACAAAACTCACGCGCTGCTTCAGGTACAGACTCAGCCAGATGATGAACAGACCGCTGGCCGCCCATACCGCACTCGCTGTTTGCCAAGGCAGGACGAACAGCACCGCCAGATTGATCAACACCAGACCGGCCAACAGCACCACCGACAAGCCGCGCAGCAATCGCACGTCGCTTCGGACCATCTCATCGCGCGCCGCCAGCAACATGCCAGCGATCAGCGCCAGGCCGATCAACGACGCGCTCAGCAATCCGCTCCAACCCGCGTTGAACACAGCGCCAGACTCACCGCTCGAACCTTGCAGCCGCAGCAGGAACAACGCACCGCCGAGCAACTGCACGGCGAATGCGGTGAACAGGAAGGTGCGCGACTGCAGACGCAAGCCAACGAACAAGGTCGCCAACCCCGCCAGCGCCCAACTGATCGCCGTGCCGTGAGTGAAGAAGAACAACGGCGCCAGCAGATAGAGGAAGGTCAGACCGAGGCAGGCCAGTACCGGCAACCCTTTGCGCTCCCATTCCGACGTCTGCTCGGGCAAGGCTTTGCGCAACTGGTAGAAGCTGAACAACAACGCCACGCCGAGCATCAACGCGCCGAGCGGCGCACCGTCGAGCAGGCTGCTTTCACCGATCCGCAGTTCGCTGATAAAAGCCAGCGCCGAGCCCAGCTGCAGCAGCAAGGCAAAGGCTCGGGCCAGCGGTCGTTGCTGACGCAGGCCCAGCCAGAAGATGCCGGCGCCTTCGACGGCCCAAGCGGCGGCAGTCCAGCGCGCATCGAGCCCCAACGGAATCGCCAGGCTGGCGAAGATCACCCCCAGCGCCAGACAGGTTTCCGCCAACAGCAACGCTCGTCCGCCCATCAGCAGCCGCGCCAGGCCCATGTAAATCACGCCCAACGCCAACGCGCTGAAGGCTGCGGCGAATTCCAAGTGCTGGACCAACGCGAACTGCAAGCCGAAGCCCACCAACGGAGGACCGAACAGCATCGTGCCGTCGACGTAATCGCCCTTGCGCGCCGACCAATGCAGCAGCGCTTCACGGCTGCCATCCTCGGGGGCGTCGCTCATTTCCAGCAACTTGCGCCGGGCGAACAGCAGACCGATGGCCAGGTACATCAGGAAGAACACAATCAGGAACGGCTCGGTACTCCACAACAACTCCGGCGTATAGGAACGCAGGCCCCAGGCGAAACTGATGCCGAAGGTGCCGACGAAGCCGATCAGGTTGAGCAGCCGCCAGGCCTTGAACCAGGCGATGGCGAGGATGCCGGCGTTGAGTAAAGCGAAATAGCTGAACAACGCGACATGGTTGCCGGCGCCGGTGGAGGTCAGGATCGGCGCGGCAAAACCGCCCAACGCCGCAGCGGCAGCCAGGCCCAAGGCATCCTGGGTGATGGCAAGAATCGCCGAGAACACCGTCACCGCGACCAGCAGGCCTAACGCCGCCGTAGGGTCGAGCAGCGGATGCAGGCGCATCGCGGCAAACACGGTCAGGTACAGCACCGCGATTCCGGTGCCCTGCAACATCAACGCGAAATGGCTGTTGCGTGTTCTAAGCCACCAACCCAGCCCCAAAAGCCCCAATGCCGCCGCCGCAACACCGGCGTAACGCAACTCGATCGGCACCACCATGCCTTCGGTGGCGTAACGCAGCAGGAAGGCCAGGCCGAGAAACAACAGCACCACACCGACCCGCAGCACCGTGTTGCCGCCGAACAGCCAGTTGCGGGCGCCACTGATGGCGCGATCGATGAAGTTCGGGCCACGCGGGATGGCCGGTTGTTGTGGTTCGCGGGCGACCGGTTCGGGTTTCCAGGTATCGACGGGCACTGGACGACTCGCTTCGGCGGCCGCCGCGGTAATCGGTTCCAGTTCGGGAGGGAGTTCCCAGATCAGCTCCGGGGCTTCGACAGGAGTTTCGTCGAGCGTGAACTCAGGAGACGGCTCGGGTTCGTGGGATTCAGGCGTCTTGACGCCTGACACTTCCAGCAATGACAGTCGTTGCTGCACTGCATTCAGCGCGATCTGAGCCTGATCAAGTAGCTTACGTTGCTCGGCGGCCTGTGAACCCAGGCGGCCAATGCGAATGGCCTGGCCAATACCCAACCCGAGCAGCGCGCCCAGCAGCGCATCGCTGAACGACTCGTCGAGTACCCAGCCCAGCACCATCCCTATCAGCATGAACATCCATTGCATGGTCGATATCCCTAAGCGGCCCCGCTGCGGGGCGAATCCGGGCGATACAGCGTCTGGTTCAGTCTAGTGACCAGTCACCCGGAATCCAGTGTGAGAGCAGATTGCATCTGCACCACAAATCCAATGTGGGAGCGGGCTTGCTCGCGAAAGCGGTTGGTCAGTCAACATGAATGCTGAATGATCAACCGCTTTCGCGAGCAAGCCCGCTCCCACAAAGGGTCAAGTTGGCGCTTAGTATATCGGCCAGGCCCAACAACCGACGGGCCTTGCTCGCAATTATTGCTAAAAGTTACTCCAAAGCTTTCCAGATATCCGTGGCGTACTCGCGAATGGTCCGGTCGGACGAGAACCAGCCCATCCTGGAGGTGCTCAACACCGCCGAACGCCACCATGCTTGAGAATCGTGCCAATGGGCTTCTACCCGCATCTGCGCTTCCCAATAGGAGTCGAAATCGGCGCAGACCAGGAAGCGATCGTAGTCGATCAGCGAATCGATCAATCCTGTGTAACGGGAAGGATCATCCGGCGAGAACACCCCGCCGCGTATCGCTTGCAAGACGTCATTAAGCCGATGGGATGCCGCAATATCCGGCGTCGCATTGAACTCATGGTTCTGCTTGCGCGCTTCAACCTGCTGAGCGCTAAGGCCGAAGATAAACATGTGTTCCACGCCGATGCGTTCGCACATTTCGACGTTGGCCCCGTCCAGGGTGCCGATGGTCAGCGCGCCGTTGAGGCCGAACTTCATGTTGCTGGTGCCCGAAGCCTCGAAGCCTGCGGTGGAAATCTGCTCCGACAAATCCGCTGCCGGGATGATGCTTTCCGCCAGACTGACGTTGTAGTTGGGCAAGAACACCACTTTGAGCAAACCGCGCACCGTCGGGTCGTTGTTCACCACCCGGGCGATGTCGTTGGTCAGTTTGATGATCAGCTTGGCCTGGTGATAACTGGCCGCCGCCTTGCCGGCGAAGATCTTCACCCGCGGCACCCAATCGACTTCCGGCTCGGCGCGAATCGCCTGGTACAGCGCAACGGTGTGCAGCAGGTTGAGCAGCTGCCGTTTGTATTCGTGGATCCGTTTGACCTGCACGTCGAACATCGCGGCCGGGTTGACCGCGACCCCCAGCCGTTCGTGAATGATGTACGCCAGGGCTTTTTTGCTGTGCAGTCGCTGCTCGGCGAACGCCTTGCGGAACGCAGCTTTCTCGGCGAACGGCTCCAGGCCGAGCAAACGCTCTTCGGCGTTGTCCAGCAGATCCGGGCCGAGGGCGTCGACCATCATCGAGGTCAACTCCGGGTTGGCCTGGTAGAGCCAGCGGCGGAAGGTGATGCCGTTGGTCTTGTTGTTGATCCGGTCCGGGTAGATTTTGTGCAGTTCGGAGAACACGGTTTTGCGCATCAGCTGCGTGTGCAGCCCGGACACGCCGTTGACGCTGTGGGAACCAAGGAACGCCAGGTTGCCCATGCGCACGCGGCGGCCGTTGTCTTCTTCGATCAGCGACACCGCGCGCAGGACCTCGAAGTCATGGATACCCTTGGCCCGCAGCGAATCGATGTGCTGGGCGTTGATCAGGTAAATGATCTGCATGTGCCGCGGCAGCATCCGCTCCATCAAACCGACCGGCCAGGTTTCCAGCGCTTCCGGCAGCAGCGTGTGGTTGGTGTAGGACAGCGTGTCGACGGTGACTTGCCACGCGGCATCCCACGCGACGTCATAGACATCGACCAGTTGCCGCATCAGTTCGGCCACGGCAATCGAGGGGTGCGTGTCGTTGAGCTGGATCGCGGCATGATCGCCCAGGGTCAGGACCGAGGTGTGCATGTTGCGATGGCGGCGCAGCAAGTCCTGCAAGGACGCGGCGACGAAGAAATATTCCTGGCGCAGGCGCAGTTCCTGGCCGGCTTCGGTACTGTCCGCCGGGTAGAGCACCCGGGAAATACTTTCGGCTCGGGCGACTTCTGCCACGGCGCCCAAGTGGTCGCCGGCGTTGAAGCGTTCCAGGTGCAAATCTTCCATGGCCCGGGCGCGCCACAGGCGCAGCGTGTTGACGCTCGCCCCGCGCCAGCCGACGACCGGCGTGTCATAAGCAATGGCGCGAACGGTTTCCGCTGGCGCCCAGACTTGCTTGGACTTGCCGGTGTCGTCGGTGACGGTTTCGACACTGCCGCCGAAACCGATCGGGTAAACGACCTCTGGCCGTTCGAACTCCCAAGGGTTACCGAAATCCAGCCAGTGCTCGGTCTGCTCCTGTTGCCAGCCGTCGACGATGGCCTGGCGGAACAAGCCGTGTTCGTAACGAATGCCGTAACCGTGGCCGGCAATGCCGAGGGTCGACATGCTTTCCATGAAGCACGCGGCCAGACGACCGAGGCCACCGTTGCCCAGCGCGGCATCGGGCTCCAGCAGGCGGATGCGCTCGAGGTCGACGCCGAGTTCAGTCATGGCCTCGCGGGCGACGTCCAGCAGGCCAAGGTTGCTCAGGCTGTCGTAGAGCAGACGGCCGATCAGAAATTCGAGGGAGAGGTAATAAACCCGCTTTTGACCTTTGCGGTAGATCTGCCGGGTGTGATCCATCCAGTGCTCGACCATGTGATCGCGCGCCGCCAGGGCAATGGCTTCGAACCAGTCGTGGTCGAAGGCGTGATCCGGGTCTTTGCCCACCGCGTAGGTGAGTTTGGTCAAGACGGCGTCGCGAAATGCGGCCACCTCTGCTTCGCGAACAAGTGGTTCTTGAGTCATTGATAGGACCTCGAGCGAGCGTGGAGTAGTTGAGCCTAGACGGTCTGACAGGCCGTTGGAACTCTGGTTCGGCAGTTTTTCCCGTTAGTGTGAGATAGATCGACATTACCTTGCCGCGCACCGGAAAGAATGCAGGGGCCGTGCCGGGTTACAGGTGTTATTGGGCGGAATACGAAAAAATCTGGCGAAAGGTTGTTCAAAAATCCACCAGTCCCGGTATGATCGCGCGCCCTGATGCACGCTGGTAACAACCGATGATGAAGTCCAACCTGATCGCCGCCGCGGAGATCGATCGCCTCGACACCTGGGCCAAGTACTCCGCCCCGATGTGTGGTTCGTGCGTTTCCAGCTGCTGCACCCTGCCGGTCGAGGTCAAGATCAAGGATCTGATCCGTATCGGCATCGTCGATGAATTCGAGCGCGGCGAGCCGCCGAAGAACATCGCCAAGCGTCTGCAGAAGGAAGGGATCGTCGAGCGTTACAACCAGAAGTCCGAGATCTTCACCCTTCAGCGCATGAGCAACAACGATTGCCTGTACCTGGATCGTAAGAGCCGTCTGTGCACTATTTATGAAAAGCGCCCGGATACTTGCCGCAACCACCCGAAAATCGGGCCGCGGCCGGGGTATTGCGCGTATAAGCCCAAAGAAGTGGCGCGCGAGACCAGCGAGAGCCGCCGCACCCTCGAAAAGTTCTAACCCGGAATCGCGCTGCCTGAGCCGGCCCCATCGCGAGCAGGCTCGCTCCCACATTGAAATGCATTCCCCTGTGGGAGCCTGCTCGCGATGAGGCCAGAACTGACAGCGCACAAACCCCAGACAAACAAAAACGCCCCCGACCTTGCGGTCGGGGGCGTTTTTTTAGCAGCTAACTAAGTCGAAACTCAGTTACCGGCTTTCTTGGCAGCGCGGGTACGCTCGCTTTCGCCCAGGATCTTCTTACGAAGACGGATGGACTTAGGAGTGACTTCGCACAGTTCGTCTTCTTGCACGAACTCAAGCGCTTGTTCCAGGGTGAAACGGATAGGCGGAACCAGAGCGATGGTTTCGTCTTTACCCGAGGCACGCATGTTGTCGAGCTTCTTGCCTTTGGTTGGGTTAACGCCCAGGTCGTTGTCGCGGCTGTTGATGCCGACGATTTGACCTTCGTACACGTCTTCACCGTGACCCAGGAACAGTTTGCCGCGAGCTTGCAGGGTTTCCAGCGAGTAAGTCAGCGCCTTACCGGTAGCAACCGAAACCAGCACGCCGTTCTGACGGCCGGACATGTCGCCGGACTTCATCACGTCGTAACGGTCGAAGATCGAGGTCAGGATGCCTGCACCGGAGGTCAGGGTCAGGAACTCGTTACGGAAACCGATCAAGCCACGAGCCGGGATGTTGTACTCAAGGCGCACACGGCCCTTGCCATCCGGAACCATGTTGGTCAGGTCGCCTTTACGGATACCGATCTGTTCCATGATCGAACCTTGCGATTCTTCCGGCAGGTCGATGGTCACGTTTTCGTACGGTTCGTGCTTGACGCCGTCAACCATGCGGATGATCACTTCCGGACGACCAACACCCATTTCGAAGCCTTCGCGACGCATGGTTTCGATCAGTACCGAGAGGTGCAGCTCACCACGGCCGGAGACTTTGAACTTGTCGGCGGTGTCGCCTTCTTCAACGCGCAGAGCAACGTTGTAGAGCAGTTCTTTGTCCAGACGTTCCTTGATGTTACGGCTGGTGACGAACTTGCCTTCTTTACCGCAGAAAGGCGAGTCGTTTACCTGGAAGGTCATGGAAACGGTTGGTTCGTCAACGGTCAGCGGCTTCATCGCTTCGACGTTCAGTGGGTCGCACAGAGTGTCGGAGATGAACAGCTGGTCGAAGCCGCTGATGCAGACGATGTCGCCGGCAGCTGCTTCTTCAACGTCGATACGGTGCAGACCGTGGTGACCCATCAGCTTCAGGATACGACCGGTACGCTTCTTGCCGTCGGCGTCGATAGCGACAACCGGAGTGTTCGGCTTGATGCGACCACGGGCGATACGGCCAACGCCGATAACACCCAGGAAGCTGTTGTAGTCCAGAGCGGAGATTTGCATCTGGAACGGACCTTCACGGTCGACTTTCGGCGCAGGTACGTTGTCGACGATCGACTGGTACAGCGGGGTCATGTCTTCAGCCATGTCGGTGTGTTCCAGACCGGCAATGCCGTTCAGGGCCGAGGCGTAGACGACTTTGAAGTCCAGCTGTTCTTCGGTAGCACCCAGGTTGTCGAACAGGTCGAAGATCTGGTCCAGAACCCAGTCCGGACGCGCGCCTGGACGGTCAACCTTGTTGATCACCACGATTGGACGCAGGCCGGCTTCGAAAGCCTTCTTGGTCACGAAACGGGTTTGCGGCATAGGGCCGTCTTGAGCGTCAACCAGCAGCAGAACGGAGTCAACCATCGACATTACGCGTTCAACTTCGCCGCCGAAGTCGGCGTGGCCCGGGGTATCCACGATGTTGATGTGGTAGCCGTTCCAGTTGATGGCGGTGTTTTTCGCCAGAATGGTAATACCGCGCTCTTTCTCCTGGTCGTTGGAGTCCATCACGCGCTCGTCGTTGAGCTCGTTGCGCTCCAGGGTGCCGGATTGACGCAAGAGTTTGTCTACCAGGGTGGTCTTACCATGGTCAACGTGAGCAATGATGGCGATGTTGCGTAGATTTTCGATCACTTGTGTATCTCGATCAGAGGATTCGGTGTGCTGACAAGTCTTGGCAGCGATTTACAGTAGAGTCAGGCCTTGCCGTTACAGCTTGACGGCAGAGTCGGGGGGCCGGTGACGCAGGCCACAGGCGTACAGCCCCGGGCTCTTAGCTCGGTCGATAAACGCGCACATTGGCATGCCCCTCACTGAGCAAATGGTGGGCATGCAGGCGACTCATCACGCCTTTGTCGCAATACAGCAGGTACTGGCGAGTAGGGTCCAGTTCCTTGAAACGAGCGTTCAATGCATAAAACGGCATCGTTTGTACCTCAATGCCAACGAGGCTCAGCGGGTCGTCTTCAGCGGCATCCGGATGACGGATGTCGATGACGATCTGACCAGCCAGCGCTTCACTGACTTCTTCGATCTGCAAGTCCTGGCCCAATTCGTCGATCACGCGATCGATCGGCACCAGTTTGGCGTTCTCAAGCGCACGCTCAAGTACTGCCATGTCGAACTGTTGTTCTTCGTACTCCACGCGTGGACGCTTGGCGTGGGTCTTGGGGTTCACCGAGATGACCCCACAGTATTCCGGCATGTGCTTGGCGAAGTCGGCAGTCCCGATTTCGTTGGCCAGGTCGATGATGTCCTGCTTGTGACTGGCGATCAGCGGACGCAAGACCAGCTTGTCGGTCACGCAGTCGATCACGGACAGGTTCGGCAGCGTCTGGCTCGACACCTGGGAAATCGCTTCGCCGGTGACCAGCGCTTCGATCTCCAGCCGATCGGCAATACGGGAAGCAGCGCGCAACATCATACGCTTCAAAACTACGCCCATATGACTGTTATCGACTTTCCCGAGAATTTCTCCCAGTACTTCCTCGAACGGCACACTGACAAATAACACGCGTTGGGAGCTGCCGTACTTCTTCCAGATGAAGTGCGCGACTTCCATAACGCCCAGTTCATGGGCTCGTCCGCCCAGATTGAAGAAGCAGAAATGGCTCATCAGGCCACGGCGCATGATCTGGTAAGCAGCAACAGTGGAATCGAAGCCGCCGGACATCAGCACAAGTGTCTGTTCCAGGGCACCCAGCGGATAACCGCCGATGCTGTTGTGCTGGTTGTGGATCACGAACAACCGTTTGTCGCGAATTTCGAGGCGAACTTCGATTTCCGGCTCTTTCAGCGAGATTCCGGCGGCGCCGCACTGACGACGCAGTTGGCTGCCGACGTATTTCTCGACGTCCATCGAACTGAATTCATGCTTGCCGGCACGCTTGCAGCGCACCGAAAAAATCTTCCCGGCCAACGCATCACCAAAGTGCTGCTTGCACTTGGCGACGATGTCGTCGAAGTCGCCCAGCGGGTATTCGTCGACTTGCAGGAAATGCGCGATGCCCGGCATGCAGCTCAGGCGCTCGGTCATCTCCTTCAGGGCTTTGGGCTCGCTGACGCGGGTTTCCAGCTCGAGATTGTCCCACACACCGTTCACCACCACGGCCGGGTCCAGGTCGCGGAGCACGGTACGGATGTTTTTGGCCAACTGGCGGATGAAACGCATCCGTACCGGGCGGCTCTTGATGGTGATCTCGGGGAAGACTTTTACGATTAGTTTCATGAAAACAGCGCGCGCTGGGCCAGCCGAAAAAGGGGGGCGCGGATTATAGCGGAAATTGCTCAAGGTTTAACCAGTTAATGTGCAGAAGGTTTTTCGCGCACCAAAACAGGTCATTTGCTGAATTTGACGCTACATTACGGGGCGCTATTTCCAGCTTTGCTGCGCTTTGCACCTTTATAAGCGTGAAATTGGGGCAAAAAACCCATGGTGGGGCACTGGCATGCAATTTGCTCCCTTGTGAGGCAGGTTGCCTTGGCAGAGTATTCGCGCCGGCATCACCCACATTCTAAGGGCATCCACTACTAAGCCCGAAGCCACCCGGAGGACACTATGTCGAAGTCGGTTCAACTCATCAAAGATCATGACGTCAAGTGGATTGATCTGCGCTTCACGGACACCAAAGGCACTCAGCACCACGTGACCATGCCGGCTCGCGACGCGCTGGATGAAGCTTTCTTCGAAGAAGGCAAAATGTTCGACGGTTCCTCCATCGCTGGCTGGAAAGGCATCGAAGCCTCCGACATGATCCTGATGCCGGACGACAGCACTGCCGTTCTCGACCCGTTCACCGAAGAGCCAACCCTGATCCTGGTTTGCGACGTGATCGAGCCTTCGACCATGCAAGGCTACGACCGTGACCCACGTGCGATCGCCAAGCGTGCCGAGGAATACCTGAAGTCGACCGGTATCGGCGACACCGTATTTGTGGGTCCAGAGCCTGAATTCTTCATCTTCGACGAAGTGAAGTTCAAGTCCGACATCTCCGGTTCCATGTTCAAGATCTACTCCGAACAAGGTTCGTGGATGTCCGACCAGGACGTGGAAGGCGGCAACAAAGGCCACCGTCCAGGCGTCAAAGGCGGCTACTTCCCGGTTCCTCCGTTCGACCACGACCACGAAATCCGTACCTCCATGTGCAACGCCATGGAAGAAATGGGCCTGGTCATCGAAGTTCACCACCACGAAGTGGCGACTGCCGGCCAGAACGAAATCGGTGTGAAGTTCAACACCCTGGTGGCCAAGGCTGACGAAGTTCAGACCCTGAAGTACTGCGTACACAACGTTGCTGATGCATACGGCCGCACCGCGACCTTCATGCCTAAGCCTCTGTACGGCGACAACGGTTCGGGTATGCACGTTCACCTGTCCATCGCCAAAGATGGCAAGAACACCTTCGCTGGCGAAGGCTATGCCGGCCTGTCCGACACCGCCCTGTTCTTCATCGGCGGCATCATCAAGCACGGTAAAGCGCTGAACGGCTTCACCAACCCGTCGACCAACTCCTACAAGCGTCTGGTCCCAGGTTTCGAAGCTCCGGTAATGCTGGCCTACTCGGCTCGTAACCGTTCCGCTTCGATCCGTATTCCTTACGTGTCCAGCCCTCGCGCTCGCCGTATCGAAGCCCGCTTCCCGGATCCAGCAGCCAACCCGTACCTGGGCTTCGCTGCACTGTTGATGGCTGGCCTGGACGGTATCCAGAACAAGATCCACCCCGGCGATGCTGCTGACAAAAACCTGTATGACCTGCCGCCTGAAGAGGCGAAAGAGATCCCACAAGTTTGCGGCAGCCTGAAAGAAGCCCTGGAAGAGCTGGACAAAGGTCGTGCGTTCCTGACCAAAGGCGGCGTTTTCAGCGACGACTTCATCGACGCTTACATCGCTCTGAAAAGCGAAGAAGAAATCAAAGTACGTACCTTCGTACACCCACTGGAATACGAGCTGTACTACAGCTGCTGATCCGGTAGCGCCTGCGCAAGCGGCGTGACAAAAAAGAGGCCTCCTTCGGAGGCCTTTTTTGTGGGCGTAAGTTTTCAGGCAAAACGCTTTTGCATTTTTTTGAAAATAGTTCTGTGAAACTTCCAAGCAATTTTCATTTACTGTCCCGGGACTTTTCGGAAGGACCATCAGATGAAATCAGCATCGACCCCTCTTTATTCGCTAGCGTTGTTTCTTGCGACGCTAACACCTGCCTGGGCCGCGACTGATAGCTCCCATTCCGCTGATGAGAGCAAACACTGGCGGGTGGAAAAATCTTCCGATGACAGCCGGTTTCAAACGGCCCTTCTCAGCGGAAATACGCGCTATGACGGCAAAACCGGCGAAGCCCTATTGGCGATAAGTTGTCATCCTGATAACCCGATGAGAATGTCCCTGACTATCCCGACACAGCGTCTTGGCTTCAATGCCGATGATTATGAAGGCCCGGGCGCACCGGCAAACGGACCATTGCGCCTGACAACCGGCGCGCGCACGCCCATCAGCTATCTGGTTAGCGGTTCGGGCTCGGTAAGGAGCCTGCAAGAAGACGGTTGGGTATTCGAGTTCGGTACGAGCATCGACAAGCGCGAGTTGCATTACTGGCTCACTAAGACTGCCCATGGTCAGCGTGCAACGTTGACACTGCCTTCGCGCAAGAGTGATACCCCGCTGATTGCAGAGTTTGTATTGCCAGAAGACGACAGCGGGTTGCGCAAGGTTATCGGGCCTTGCATGGAAACATCCAGATGAGCCGCTCCGCAATTTCTGACAAGCAATCGATCCATCTCCCATGACATTCACAGTTTCGTCCGGCATCAACCCATTTGAGTTGCTCGTAGCCTGTACCGACTTACCTGCACTCAACGGATGGAACAATGAAGATCTACATGCTCACAACCCTGCTTGGCACCCTGGCCGCAGGCGCCCTGTCGGGCTGCAACCCAGCAGCACCGACGGCGGCAATCGAACGTATTGTTTTACTGCAAAGCAGCGCATCCTGGGACGACACGCCTTACATCGCCTACCCGAAGACGGCACCTGAGCTGTCGCTCCTGAAACTCAAGATACCTGCAAACACTGCGCTCGACTGGCACACCCATCCAATCCCCAATGCAGCGTACATTCTTGCCGGCGAGCTGACAGTTGAGAGCAAGGACAGCGGCCAGGTCCGACGCTTCAAGCAGGGCGATGCGGTGGCCGAAATGGTCAACATCACCCATCGCGGCAAAACCGGCGACAAGCCGGTAGAACTCATTGTGTTCTATGCTGGCAGCCAAGGTATTCCACTGTCGGAGTAAACCTTGATACCCACAGGGAGTCTGGATGCGGTCACTTTTGATATTTCTGCTGCTGTTTTTCGCTTGCCCTGTGATGGCGCAGATCTACAAGTACACCGACGCCGACGGCAACACCGCCTACAGCAATCAACCGCCCGATGGCGTGAAGGCTCAGCCGGTCGAGTTGCCACCGCTGAACAGGGTTGAGCCCCAAGCCGCTTCTGCGCCACCTGTCGAAGGCACCAGCCGTGAACAACCGCTTAGCGCTTACGAGGTGCTGGAACTGACCAACTTGCCGACCACCGAAGCGCTGCGTGCCAACAACGGCACCTTCACCGTCAATGTGCTGATCAAACCGCGCCTGCAAGGTCCTCATCTGTTCAGGCTGTTGCTGGACGATCAACCTTACGGCCAGCCGAGCAACGTGCCGATCCTGCAACTGGTCAATATTGATCGCGGCACCCACAGCCTCGCGGTGCAGGTGATCGACGGGGAAAACATCGTTCAACAAAGTCCCGCCGTGACGTTCACCGTACAACGGGTGCACAAGCCGTGAGGCTGTGGCTGCTGATCACCTGCCTGATCGCCCTGCCGGTGACAGCGGAGGTGTTCACCTACGTCGACGCCCAGGGCAATCGGGTCTACACCGACCAGCCAGGTTCCGGCAATGCCAAGCGTGTGCCGATGGCAACGAGCAATCGCATGTCCGCCAAGCCCAGCGGCGCAGTACCGGTGACGACTGGAAAGAAGGCCGAAACAAAACCACTGTTCCACTACGACATGTTGAGAGTACTGGTGCCGGAGCCAGATGCCACGGTACGCAGCAATGCTGGCGAGATTATCGTCAGCGTCACCAGCGAACCCGGCCTGCAGCGAGGCCATCGCTACCAACTGCTACTCGACGGCCAACCCACCGCAGCGCCCGGCCTGAGTCCGGTGTTCGCCCTGAGCAACATCGATCGCGGCAGCCATAACCTCTCAGTGGAAATCCTCGACGAACAGGGCCGCACGGTCGAACGCACCGCCAACCAGCCGTTTCACATGCTGCGCATCTCCCTCGCGCAGAAGCGCCAGGTCAAACCCTGCGCCCTCACCGATTACGGCCAACGGCCGGAATGCCCGCTCAAAGACAAACCCGTAGTAGAAGAAAAAAATCCTTTCCTGCGCTTCTTCTAACGCCGTTCAGGTTTGCGCACTATATTGGTGCAATTGGTTGCACCGTACCCATATACCAACCCATTTTGGTTCGAAAGTACCCGTCAAAGCTGGCAGAACGCCACGCAAACGAGCGTCAAACGCCCGTTTCAGGCCTTAAACGCTTCTTTTCGGAGCCTTGGTTTGGTTTTTGCATTTTCCTCGTATCGGCGCTTTATTCATGCGCGCGCCCTGCTCCAAAAGAGGGAGTAGGGCGTGCTCACCGTAAATGGCGATCGCGCAAAGCCCCACGAGACGCAAGACTAGGCATGAGGAGAGAAGTTTGGTTGCTCCAAATGAACGACGAATAACGACGGATTGCGTCTCGTGGGGCTTTGCCCTTCGGGTTGGCGCTGTGATCGCGCCATGCTGCGTTGTAGGACTTGAAAAGGGAAAGCCATTCTCTGCGTCCTACGCCTTGCCTGGCGCGATCACAGCGCCAACGCGATTCGCCATTTACGGTGAGCACGCCCTACTATGACCATTAGCGACGCACTGCATCGATTGCTACTCGACAACCTGACCACCGCCACCATTCTGCTCGATGCCGAACTGCGCCTCGAGTACATGAACCCGGCGGCGGAGATGCTCCTGGCCATCAGCGGTCAGCGCAGCCATGGGCAGTTCATCAGTGAGTTGTTCACCGAATCCACCGAGGCGCTGAACTCCCTGCGCCAGGCGGTCGAGCAGGCACATCCGTTCACCAAGCGCGAAGCGATGCTCACCGCCCTCACCGGCCAGACACTGACCGTCGACTACGCGGTAACGCCCATCCTGGCCAACGGCGCCACCATGCTGCTGCTGGAAGTCCACCCCCGTGACCGCTTGCTGCGAATCACCAAGGAAGAGGCGCAGCTGTCGAAACAGGAAACCAGCAAGATGCTGGTGCGCGGCCTCGCTCACGAGATCAAGAATCCTCTCGGCGGGATTCGCGGCGCGGCGCAATTGCTCGCCCGCGAACTGCCGGAAGAAAGCCTGCGCGACTACACCAACGTGATCATTGAAGAGGCCGACCGCCTGCGCAATCTGGTCGATCGCATGCTCGGTTCCAATAAGCTGCCGTCACTGGCGATGTGCAACGTCCACGAAGTGCTGGAACGCGTTTGTCATCTGGTGGAGGCCGAAAGCCAGGGCTGCATCACTTTGGTGCGCGACTACGACCCAAGCATTCCAGACGTGTTGATCGACCGCGAACAGATGATTCAGGCCGTGCTGAACATCGTGCGCAATGCGATGCAGGCCATCAGCAGCCAGAACGAGCTGCGCCTCGGCCGCATCAGCCTGCGCACCCGCGCCATGCGCCAGTTCACCATCGGCCACGTGCGCCATCGCCTGGTGACCAAGATCGAAATCATCGACAACGGCCCGGGCATTCCCGCGGACTTGCAGGAAACCATCTTCTTTCCCATGGTCAGCGGCCGTCCGGACGGTACCGGGCTGGGCCTGGCCATTACCCAGAACATCATCAGCCAGCACCAGGGCCTGATCGAATGTGACAGCCATCCAGGCCACACCACCTTCTCGATCTTTCTGCCACTGGAACAAGGAGCCACATCGACATGAGCCGTAGTGAAACCGTGTGGATCGTCGATGACGACCGTTCTATCCGTTGGGTCCTGGAAAAAGCCTTGCAGCAAGAAGGCATGACCACGCAAAGCTTCGACAGCGCCGATGGCGTGATGAGTCGCCTGGCGCGCCAGCAGCCAGACGTGATCATCTCCGACATTCGCATGCCGGGTGCCAGCGGTCTGGACCTTCTGGCGCGGATTCGCGAACAACACCCACGGCTGCCGGTCATTATCATGACCGCTCACTCCGATCTGGACAGCGCTGTCGCGTCCTATCAGGGCGGCGCGTTTGAATACCTGCCGAAACCGTTCGACGTTGACGAAGCGGTGTCACTGGTCAAACGCGCGAACCAGCACGCCCAGGAACAGCAAGGCCTGGAAGTCCCGGTCGCCTTGACCCGCACGCCGGAAATCATCGGTGAAGCGCCGGCAATGCAGGAAGTGTTTCGCGCCATCGGGCGCTTGAGCCACTCCAACATCACTGTGCTGATCAACGGCGAATCCGGTACCGGTAAAGAGTTGGTGGCACACGCGCTGCACCGTCACAGTCCGCGTGCGGCTTCGCCGTTCATTGCGCTGAACATGGCGGCGATCCCCAAAGACCTGATGGAATCCGAGCTGTTCGGCCATGAGAAAGGCGCGTTCACCGGCGCGGCCAACCTGCGTCGCGGGCGTTTTGAACAGGCTGACGGCGGCACGCTGTTCCTCGATGAAATCGGCGACATGCCGGCAGACACCCAGACTCGTTTGCTGCGGGTGTTGGCGGACGGCGAGTTCTACCGCGTCGGCGGTCATGTGCCAGTGAAGGTCGATGTGCGAATCATCGCCGCGACTCACCAGAATCTGGAAACCCTGGTGCATGCCGGGAAATTCCGTGAGGACTTGTTCCACCGCCTCAACGTGATTCGCATCCACATTCCACGGTTGTCGGACCGTCGCGAAGACATCCCGACCCTCGCCAAGCACTTCCTCAGCCGTGCCGCGCAAGAACTGGCGGTGGAGCCGAAGCTGCTGAAAAGCGAAACCGAGGAATACCTGAAGAACCTGCCGTGGGGCGGCAACGTGCGTCAGCTGGAGAACACCTGCCGCTGGATCACGGTGATGGCTTCGGGTCGCGAAGTGCACATCAGCGACCTGCCGCCGGAGCTGCTGAACCTGCCGCAGGATTCGGCGCCGGTGACCAACTGGGAGCAAGCGCTGCGCCAGTGGGCTGACCAGGCGTTGGCCCGTGGCCAGTCGAGCCTGCTCGACAGCGCCGTGCCGGCGTTCGAGCGGATCATGATCGAAACCGCCCTCAAACACACCGCCGGCCGCCGCCGTGATGCCGCCGTTTTGCTGGGCTGGGGGCGTAATACCCTGACGCGCAAGATCAAGGAGTTGGGGATGAAGGTTGATGGTGGGGATGATGATGAGGGGGATGAAGGCTAGCAGCCTTTAGTTTTCTGCTGACTGTCAGAACCAATCGCGAGCAGGCTCGCACACAGATGTTGTGCAAGAGCATCATTTTTTGGTCAACATCGAACCAATGTGGGAGCGGGCTTGCTCGCGAAAGCGGTGTATCAGGCGACATTAATGTCGACTGACACGGCCTCTTCGCGAGCAAGCCCGCTCCCACATTTAGAGCTCCGTGCACCGCGTCAATGCACCGTGAACCGCAATCGCGCACGACAACCTATCCAAAACCCCGCCTTCATCTGCAAGAAAACCCATATCGCAGAAACACAAAAGCCCCGGAATACGGGGCTTTCGACGTTTCAGCGCGACATTCTGTTTCAACTTGTTAAAACCTGGCACGCCCCCTGCAATAGTCCATTCAGTGATTCAGTTCACTACCCAGTTTCGGGGACCTTGGTACAGGCAGGCCGGGGATTCCCCTCTTTACACCGGGCTCACACCGCACAAGCGACGAGCCCAAGCAGTTTTGGGGCCCTTGATACAGGCAGGTCAGGGGTTCCTTCTTTACACCGGGCTCACGGCGCAATGCGCGAGCCCTGCCGTTTTGGGGACCTTGGTACAGGCAGGCCGGGGATTCCCTCTTTTATTGCTCTCGGAGATGGATCTCCAGCCGCCAGCGGTCATCGACCTCGCTACCGGCCCACTCGCCCTGCAGTGGCCGGGCCGCCACCACCGTCAGCAACACCCCCCCATCACTCAAACGCACGCGCCAGTTCACGCTCTTGTCGTTGATTTTGAGCTGACCTTTCTGTGCCTTTCCTTCAGCTTCGAACAGCAACGCGAGGCTACCGTCGACGAACTCGCCGTGAGCCTTGGGTTCGTTGTTGAACCACACCACCAGCCCATCGTTCGTGACCTCGACCTGCTGCAATTCGCTGGGGTCGGGAGTGGTCAGGCGACCGATCATCAACCCCACCATCACCCCGACAATCGCCAGCGAAGCCATCACTCGCGGGAATAGCTTCGAACGCGGGTCAGCTTCAGGCGTAGAATGCCGCTCATCTTTACCTTCGGAGCCGTGCATGTTTCACGTCATCCTTTTCCAACCAGAAATTCCGCCGAATACCGGCAACGTTATCAGGCTGTGCGCCAACAGTGGCTGCCACCTGCATTTGATCGAACCGCTGGGCTTCGAGATGGACGACAAGCGTCTGCGCCGGGCCGGCCTCGATTACCACGAGTATGCCACCCTGCAGCGCCACGCAGACCTCGCCAGCTGTCTGGAAAGCCTCGGTCATCCTCGGCTGTTCGCCTTTACCACCAAGGGCTCGCGGCCGTTCCACGATGCCAGCTTCGCCGAGGGCGATGCGTTCCTGTTCGGCCCGGAAAGCCGTGGTTTGCCGGCAGAAGTACTCGATGCCCTGCCCGGCGAACAGCGCCTGCGCCTGCCGATGCGTGAAGGCTGCCGCAGCCTGAACCTGTCGAACACCGTGGCGGTCGCCGTGTACGAAGGCTGGCGCCAGCTCGGTTTTAAATAACACACATAACAAATGTGGGAGCGGGCTTGCTCGCGAAGGGGTCATAACATTCAACATCATCGTTGCCTGTTACACCGCTTTCGCGAGCAAGCCCGCTCCCACATTGGACTAGCTTTGACTCAGGACCGCTTACTGAACGGTTGGAGTCTCGCCAGCCGCCTGCATGCGTTGCAGCTCTTGCGCGTACAGCGCGTCGAAGTTCACCGGGGCCAGCATCAGCGCCGGGAACGAACCGCGGGTGACCAGGCTGTCCAGGGTCTCGCGAGCATACGGGAACAGGATGTTCGGGCAGAACGCGCCGAGGGTGTGGCTCATCGAAGCGTCGTCGAGGTTCTTGATCAGGAAGATCCCGGCCTGTTGCACTTCAGCAATGAACGCCACTTCTTCACCGTTTTTCACGGTAACGGACAACGTCAGTACGACTTCGTGGAAGTCGCCTTCCAGAGCCTTTTGACGAGTGTTCAGATCCAGACCGACGCTCGGTTCCCACTGCTGGCGGAAGATTGCCGGGCTTTTCGGTGCTTCGAAGGACAAGTCACGTACATAGATGCGCTGCAAGGAGAATTGCGGTGCGGTTTCTTCTTCGCTAGCTGCAGTGTTCTGTTGGTCAGTCATCTCAGATCCTTTCTGATCTTGGGGTCTTATAGGGAAGGCATTCAGGCCTTGAGCATGGCGTCGAGCTTGCCGGCGCGCTCAAGGGCGAACAAATCATCACAACCACCCACATGGGTGCTGCCGATCCAGATCTGCGGCACGGACGTACGTCCGGCCTTCTGAGCCATGGCGGCACGCACCTGCGGCTTGCCATCGACCTTGATCTCTTCGAAGGCCACGCCTTTGTTCTCGAGCAGGTACTTGGCTCGCGAACAGTAAGGGCAGTAATCGCTGGAATAGACGACGACGTTGCTCATATCACTTCACCAGCGGCAGGTTGTCGCCTTTCCAGCTGGAAATACCGCCGGAAAGCTTGGCGGCGGTGAAGCCGGACTTCATCAGTTCGCGGGCATGCGTGCCAGCAGTCTGGCCCATGGCGTCGACCAGGATGATGGTCTTGGCCTTGTGCTTTTCCAGTTCGCCAACGCGAGCGGTCAGTTTGTCGTGAGGAATGTTCACCGCGCCAACAATGTGACCGGCAGCGAAGTCCTTGGTCGAACGAATGTCGATCACAATGCCCGCGTCCTTGTTGACCAGCCCGGTCAGTTCACCGGTGCTCAGGCTGCGGCCGCCGCCTTGCATCTGATAGGCCAAAAGCAAGGCCGCCAGTACGACGAAGATACCCACGAGAATGTAGTGGTTGGTGGCGAATTGGATCAGATGTTCAACCATCGAAGGAAGTTCCAGGGCGTTAAAATGTCGGCCAGTATACACAGCCACTATGGTGGGCCAAACCCCGTCCGGCGGTGACGTGGCCGGAACTTCGCTTTAAACTGCCACTCCCTTTTCCATCGCCCTCTTTTAACTCAGCCACGAGTGGAATCCATGACTACCACGCCTAAACCTTTGGTCCTGATTATTCTCGACGGCTTCGGTCACAGTGAGAGCCCTGAATCCAACGCCATCTTTGCGGCGAAGAAGCCCGTACTGGACCGTCTGTGGGCCACCGTGCCGAACGGCCTGATCTCGGGCAGCGGCATGGACGTCGGCCTGCCGGATGGCCAGATGGGCAACTCCGAAGTCGGTCACATGAACCTCGGCGCCGGCCGCGTGGTGTATCAGGACTTCACGCGCGTGACCAAATCGATCCGCGACGGTGAGTTCTTCGAGAACCCGACCATCTGCGCCGCTGTCGATAAAGCCGTCGCTGCCGGCAAAGCCGTGCATTTCATGGGCCTGCTGTCCGATGGCGGCGTTCACAGCCACCAGGATCACCTGATTGCCATGGCCGAACTGGCTTTCAAGCGCGGCGCCGAAAAAATCTATCTGCACGCTTTCCTTGATGGTCGCGACACGCCGCCGAAAAGCGCTCAGTCGTCCATCGAACTGCTGGATGCAGCCTTCCAGGCCCTCGGCAAAGGCCGGATCGCCAGCATTATTGGCCGTTACTTCGCCATGGACCGCGACAACCGTTGGGACCGCGTGTCCCAGGCATACAACCTGATTGTCGATGGCAACGGCGAATTCAACGCCGCCACCGCTCAGGAAGGCCTGCAAGCCGCGTACGAACGCGGCGAGAGTGACGAATTCGTCAAAGCCACCAGCATCGGTGAGCCGGTGAAAGTCGAAGACGGCGACGCCGTGGTGTTCATGAACTTCCGCGCTGACCGCGCCCGCGAACTGACCCGTGTGTTCGTCGAAGACGATTTCAAGGAATTCGAACGTGCCCGCCAGCCAAAACTGGCCGGCTTCGTCATGCTGACCCAGTACGCCGCCAGCATTCCCGCCCCATCAGCCTTCGCCGCGGGCAGCCTGGACAACGTGCTGGGCGACTACCTGGCGAAAAACGGCAAGACCCAACTGCGCATTGCCGAAACCGAAAAGTATGCCCACGTAACCTTCTTCTTCTCCGGTGGCCGTGAAGAACCGTTCCCGGGCGAAGAACGCATCCTGATCCCGTCGCCAAAAGTCGCCACTTATGACTTGCAGCCCGAGATGAGCGCCCCGGAAGTCACCGACCGCATCGTTGATGCCATCGAAAACCAGCGTTACGACGTGATCGTGGTCAACTACGCCAACGGCGACATGGTCGGCCACAGCGGCGTGTTCGACGCAGCGGTAAAAGCCGTTGAATGCCTGGACCTGTGCGTTGGCCGCATCGTCGATGCGCTGGAAAAAGTCGGTGGTGAAGCCCTGATTACTGCCGACCACGGCAACGTCGAGCAGATGTCCGATGAAACCACCGGCCAGGCACATACCGCCCACACCACCGAGCCGGTGCCGTTCATCTATGTCGGCAAGCGTGACTTCAAGGTTCGCGACGGCGGCGTGCTGGCGGACGTGGCACCGACCATGCTGATGTTGATGGGCCTGGAAAAACCGGCGGAAATGACTGGCACGTCGATTCTGGTGTAACCCGCCCCTTCAAACACCACCAAAACCCTGTGGGAGCGGGCTTGCTCGCGAATGCGGTGTATCAGTCGACATCAACGTTGCCTGACACACCGCATTCGCGAACAAGTCGAATCGTCGCACCGCCGCTCCCACATTGGTTTTCGGTGTTTTTCTGTCCGGTTATCACACAACCCCAATTGGGCGTTTTTTTTGCAGCGCTTGGCGGGCATACTAGGCCCGTCCCTTTCCCTGGTGTCGCCCGCCTCTATGCTTCGCGTCCTGATAGCCCTTGCTCTGACATGCCTGCTCCAACCGGCCTTTGCTGACGAGCGCGCGCAAACCCAACAACAGTTGGACGCCACGCGTCAGGACATTGCCGAGCTGAAAAAGCTGCTGGGCAAGCTCCAGGAAGAAAAGTCCGGTGTGCAGAAAGACCTCAAAGGCACCGAGACCGAGATGGGCAAGCTCGAGAAGCAGGTCGAAGCCCTGCAAAAAGAGCTGAAGAAAAGCGAATCCGAGCTGCAGCGACTCGATGCCGAGAAAAAAAAACTCCAGAGCGCGCGCATTGAACAGCAGCGACTGATCGCCATTCAGGCCCGCGCGGCCTATCAGAACGGTCGTCAGGAGTACTTGAAGCTGTTGCTCAACCAGCAGAACCCGGAAAAATTCGCCCGCACCCTCACCTATTACGACTACCTGAGCCAGGCCCGCCTGGAGCAGCTGAAGAATTTCAACGAAACCCTGCGCCAACTGGCCAATGTCGAAAAAGACATCGCCATGCAACAGGCGCAATTGCTGGTGCAGAAAAGCAGCCTCGACAGCCAGCGTGATGAACTCGACAAAGTCCGCAAGGAGCGCCAGCAAGTCCTGGCCAAACTCAGCGACGACGTGAAGGCCCGGGATCAGAAGCTGGCGGCCCGCGAGCAGGATCAGGCAGACCTGTCTAAAGTCCTTAAAACCATTGAAGAAACCTTGGCCCGTCAGGCCCGAGAGGCAGAAGAAGCGCGGCAAAAAGCGCTGATCGCCCAGCAGGAAGCCGAAAAAAAGCGTTTACGTGAGGCCCAGGCTGCAGCAGATGCTGAGGCCACTGATGCCCCACGCAAACCCGTTAAATCGACACCCGGCGCCCTGGTATCAAGTTCAGGTGAGACCTTCGGCGGCCCCTTTGCTTCAAGCCGGGGAAAACTTCCCTGGCCAGTCGATGGTCGACTGCTGGCACGCTTTGGCGAAACCCGTGGCGACGACGCCCGCACCAAGTGGGACGGCGTGATGATCAGCGCCTCCGCCGGCAGCCAGGTGCACGCCGTGCATGGCGGTCGCGTGGTGTTCGCCGACTGGTTGCGAGGCGCCGGGCTGCTGGTGATTCTCGACCATGGCAACGGTTTTTTGAGTCTTTATGGTCACAACCAGACACTGCTCAAGTCTGCGGGTGACGTGGTAAAAGCCGGTGAGTCCATCTCCACTGTGGGTAGCAGTGGCGGGCAGGACACGCCAGCGCTGTATTTCGCTATTCGTCAGCAGGGTCACCCGAGTGATCCAGCGCAATGGTGCCGCGCGCAAGGATAGGCGTTGAGTCACCTACATTAGGAGTTCGTTCGACATGCTGCATTTGTCCCGCCTTACCTCGCTGGCCCTGACGATCGCCCTGGTGATCGGCGCGCCTCTGGCGTTTGCCGCTCAACCTGCTCCGGCGGTCGCGCCTGCGGGCACTGCTGCGACCACCAAGGCGCCGTTGCCTCTGGAAGAGTTGCGCACCTTTGCCGAGGTCATGGATCGGATCAAGGCAGCCTATGTCGAGCCGGTGGACGACAAGACCCTGCTGGAAAACGCCATCAAAGGCATGCTCAGCAACCTCGACCCACACTCCGCCTACCTGGGCCCGGAAGACTTCGCTGAATTGCAGGAAAGCACCAGCGGCGAATTCGGCGGCCTGGGCATCGAAGTCGGTGCCGAAGACGGTTTCATCAAGGTGGTTTCGCCGATCGATGACACCCCGGCCTCCAAGGCTGGCATTCAGGCCGGCGACTTCATCGTCAAGATCAACGGCCAGCCGACCCGCGGCCAGAGCATGACCGAAGCCGTGGACAAGATGCGCGGCAAGATCGGCCAGAAAATCACCCTGACCCTGGTGCGCGACGGCGGTGCGCCGTTCGACGTGACCCTGGCCCGCGCCATCATTCAAGTGAAGAGCGTGAAGAGTCAGTTGCTGGAATCCGGCTACGGCTACATCCGCATCACCCAGTTCCAGGTCAAGACCGGCGACGAAGTCTCCAAGGCCCTGGCCAAGCTGCGCAAGGACAACGGCAAGAAGCTCAAAGGCATCATCCTCGATCTGCGTAACAACCCCGGCGGCGTGCTGCAAGCGGCGGTGGAAGTGGTCGACCACTTCATCACCAAGGGCCTGATCGTTTACACCAAGGGCCGTATCGCCAACTCCGAACTGCGCTTCTCCGCCACCGGCAAGGACGAAAGCGAAGCCGTGCCAATGGTCGCGCTGATCAATGGCGGCAGCGCCTCGGCCTCGGAAATTGTCGCCGGTGCCTTGCAGGATCAGAAACGCGCGGTGGTCATGGGCACCACCAGTTTCGGCAAAGGCTCGGTACAAACCGTGCTGCCGCTGAACAACGACCGCGCACTGAAGATCACCACGGCGCTGTATTACACGCCGAACGGCCGCTCGATCCAGGCTCAGGGCATCGTCCCGGACATCGAAGTGCGCAAGGCCAAGATCACCAACGAGCAGGACGGCGAGTACTTCAAGGAAGCCGATCTGCAAGGTCACTTGGGCAATGGCAACGGCGGCGCCGACAAACCGACCAGCTCCAGCGGCAAAGCCAAGGCAATGCCGCAGGATGACGACTACCAATTGGCCCAGGCCCTGAGCCTGCTCAAAGGGTTGAGCATCACTTCCGGCCGCTGAGATGCGCCTGCGGTTATTACTCGGTCTGCTGTGTTGTCTGGCGGGTGTCGCTCACGCGGCGCCTGCCACAACAGCGGCCACACCTCAAAAAGCTTATCTAAGCCTGATCATCGATGACCTGGGGCAAAACCTGCCCCGGGATCGCCGCGTGCTGGCCCTGCCCGGCCCAGTCACCGCGGCGATCATGCCGGACACGCCCCACGCCACCGAATTCGCCCGCGAGGCCCATCGCGCTGGCAAGATTGTCATCCTGCACATGCCCATGGACCCGGCCACTGGCCCGTTCGCCTGGCACCCTGATTTGCCCATCGACGAACTTGAGAAACGCCTGAACGCAGCGTTCAAGGTCGTGCCCTACACCGCAGGCATCAACAACCACATGGGCAGCCGCATGACCGTTCAGCCGGCTGCCATGGCTTGGTTGATGGCGGACTTGCAGCGTCGACACAAGTTCTTCGTCGACAGCCGCACCAGTGCGCAAACCGTGGCGGCCGCCGAAGCACAGAAGATTGGTCTGGCGAGCGTTTCGCGGGATGTGTTCCTGGATGACGAGCCCACTGAAGCCGCGATATTTACTCAGCTGCAGACGGCAATCAGCCTGGCGCACAAGCAGGGTTCTGCGGTGCTGATCGGGCACCCGTATCCGCAGACTCTGGCAGTTCTGGAGCGTGAACTGCCCAGGCTCAGGGCGCAGGGAATCGAGTGGATTGATATCAGGCAGATGATCAGCGTGCGCGGCAATCGCGCAACAGCTGCACACGGCAAGGACGGGCTTTACCGCATCCCTCCTGCCCGCTGATTGATCGGAACTTCTGATCTCACGATAACTATATATGTCTCTTGGTACTCAGCCTAATGCCACGATAGTGCTTATCTGAATTCCCAAGGAACAGTCATGAGAAATAAACTTACGATAATTAAATACTGCACTTTTTTGATACTTTTGCTATCCCAAGCCTCGCACGCAGGTGATCTCGGCGAGGGACTGACCAACCAATCAAACTCGATACTTTTGAAAAACAATGATGCTAAATACAATCATTGGAATGGCATTGGCAAAATTTTCAAAGACAGCAAACCACAGTGTGTGGCCAGCCTGTTAGATACCCGAGACGAAGACAACAATGCACGGGGCCCGGCTTATCTGCTCACAGCAGGACACTGTGTAGCCCAAGGTCTGGATCACCCTGTCACCGATATACCTTTTGAGGCAAGCGTGACATTTAACTTCTTCATCGATACCTCGGATAAATACAAGAGCTACAAAATTCATAAAGCAAACTGGGCTAGCATGTCCACCACTGACATTGCTATTTTGGAGCTGGACACCCCTCTGTCTACGCTACTTGAAGATGGGGTGACACCACTGAAGCTGGCATACAGAACCTCCAGGATAGCTAGCGATATACTTATTGTCGGCGCACCAGATAATCTTCCAGAATCCGGTCTGCGCCTAGCTGCTTGCTATCAGGAATCAACAGAAGCAACGCTTGTGTTGAAATGGTGGGTCTTTCCGAACACCCTGAAAAACAGGTGCAAGGGTATTCGTCATGGCGATTCCGGGAGCCCTGTCCTTGATCGTGAAACAGGAAGTATTGTCGGCGTGTTATTTGCTTCTACATTTGTATCGACGCTAGATGAATTATGTTTCAACACCGCTTGTGAAGTGAAAAATGAAAAAACCGAGTTATCTCCTGAAACCAATTACAGCCACACGGCCGATTACTTACCAAGTTGTTTTGTAAAAGGAATTTTCAGCACCACATCTAGCTCTTGCACGCTGGAACCAACGTTCAATTTAGAACTGAACGATTACGCCCCATTGAGATACGCCACCGTACCATCTACTGAAAACCCGACGCTGCCTACATGGGGTCTGGACTTTTCGATGGACAAGCCTTACTACCGCTTTAAAACTGTCCGCGACGCCAGGGACTGTTTGTCCCCTCACTACTACAGCGACGTAATAAGCACCACCGGTGCTTTGATCAATACTCCTACAGGTCGCAAAGCAGGCATGTATTTTCTCTGCGTACTGGGCGTCGAATCAGCAGAGCAGACTCCGACAGCAGGGCTACTGAGAACCGTCTGGATTTCTCCAGCACAACTCGTAGAGGCAGAACCCGTCAGAATGGCAGAACCCATAATTACGTTGGGAGCCGACTGGAATTACAATGTCACATGGCGTCATTCGTTACCTTTGTATTTTAATAGCTTCTACTACGCCGGCCCGACAGACACAACAAACTGCGGTGACATAAAGCGTGAAGATTATACTTATGCTTATGGAAATAACGCAGTGACTTTTACTGCCGAGCAGCTTCCTCTAACACTCTGCAGCTACAATAACAGCCTGGAC
This sequence comes from Pseudomonas sp. PDM25, assembly GCF_019219045.1. NCBI lineage: Bacteria > Pseudomonadati > Pseudomonadota > Gammaproteobacteria > Pseudomonadales > Pseudomonadaceae > Pseudomonas > Pseudomonas sp. PDM25. The sequence goes on along the minus strand of NZ_JAHUWL010000005.1, from coordinate 182,201 downwards.
TCCCGATCCTCTGCGGTACGCACCGACTTGCTGACACTGCCTTGACACGATCTGACAGCTTCAACTATCCATATAACTCGACCGACCCACTAAGCACCGAAATTAACCAAATTAAATTTATCGCCAAGGAATGGCCATGAACTACACGCGCACCGTATTAATCGGCTGTTTATTCAGCAGCTTCCTTAGCCCTGTCCAGGCAGCCCCAAGAGATATTGGTGAAGGACTCAGAAATAATTCCATATCGAAAGCACTGAAAAATAGCGAACAACAATATTCGCTCTGGAATGGTATCGGCTACCTGACCACCCAAGACAGTGCATGCATGGCGACCCTTATCGACACCAGAAATTTTGAGCACAAAGCTGTTGGACCTGCTTATTTAATCACCAGCGGTCACTGCGTAACAGCCGAAATCGGAACGTCCAAGCTAAACCAGACATTTGATGCGAGCATAACTTTCAATTACTTCTATGACACGCCCGACAATCATAAGACATATAAAGTTCGAACAGCCAATTGGACCAGCATGGTCGGCACGGACATGGCTTTACTTGAAGTCGATAAACCTCTTGCACTGCTAATTGAAAACGGAATTGTCCCGCTCAAACTTGCACCCCTCCCGCCCCTGGACAGGCATGACGTACTCAATGTGGGCGCACCTGGAAAATTCGTGGAGAAGGGGCTGCGCTTGAGCGCATGTACTCAAGAGGTTTCCAGAACCATGTCCGACAGCATCTCAAGATTCCCCGGGGGCTTAACGAATCAGTGCGCTGATTTACACCCAGGAAGCTCTGGAAGCCCGATGCTGGATCGTCGTACAAACGAGATCATCAGCATTACCTCAGAAAAAGGCTATAGCTACGCGGCAAATTTTATCTCCGACTGTTTTATTAATGGAGTCTTCACAAACAACTCAGAAAACTGCACATTACGGGAAGTTGATATTACTGTCGAACTACCGAGTCTTTTCACAACACATGCATACTCTCATTGGAATTCAGCGGGGAAAGAAATTTTACCTACGTGGGATTACAAGTTCAGTATCAACAGCCCTTACTATCGCTACAAAACCACACGCGACGCCATAAATTGCCAAGACCCCAGCCGGTACAGTGCCGCTATTAGTTCGACAAGTCCTCACATAAACAGCGCTATTGGCCCTCAGACTCGCATGCACGTCTTGTGCATTATTGGTGTGGAGTCACAAGAGCAGAAGCTCTCCAGTGGATTACTACGAAATACTTTCACGCACGCTGTCTATCTGGCAGAGCCGGCTCCTGTACCGAATATTACTCTGAGCTCCAATCGGCACATTAACATCACATGGGAAAATTCATATCCAGAATATACCACCCACTTTTTTCACTTAGGCCCGGCCGACTCCACACAATGCGGCAATCATGATGATCCGCGTTACAAAACCATAGCCGGCAGCGGAGTTTTATACTCATTCTCACCTGTCAAACTCTGCAGCTACGCCCGCCGAGATACTGAACCACACCTATCCGCGATACGCTTTGACGTGATCACCCTTCCTCCAATCGAGCTGAATACAACATCCACTACAAATACCGCGCCATGATGTCGTCGACCACGCCTTCCTTGCGTAACTGATCCAGCGCAGCCTGAAGCTTTGCCACCACCTCATCCGGCACGTCCTTGTTCAACGCCAGGTACAACTCGGCGCTGTTGAAGCGCAGCACAGTCTTGAGCCCGTTCACGCCGTCCTGGCGCGCCAGATAGCGGCCTGCCGGATCCCCCGTGGCCCACAGGTCGATCTGGCCGTTGACCAGTTTTTTGGCGTTGTCTTGATCGCGCAGTACAACGATCGGTTTCAATCCTTGCTTGGCCAGCGTCTCGGCAATCGCATCGCCCTTGTAGGCGCCGATCTTGTACTTGCGCGCCTGATCCAGCGTCTCGAGCGTGATCTTGCTGTCCGCATTGGCCAGCATGATCCAGTCGTCCGGACCAATCGGGCCGACCCACTTGAAGAGTTTCTCGCGGTCCGGCAAACGCGCCATCACGAACACGCCATAACCGGGTTTTTCCAGGGCGAGTTTGTAGATTCGCTCCCAAGGGAAACGCAGCGTCAGGCTGTAAGGGATGTCGGCACGTTTGAACATCTCACGGACAATGTCCACGGCAATGCCGTTGATGTTCTCGTCCTGAGCGAAGTTCTTGCCGTTCTTCGCCATGTTGTACGGCGGGAAGTTTTCCGTCAGCAACACCAGACCGGTGCCGGGATTTTCTGCGGCGTGAACTCCGTTGATGAACAACAGAGAAGCACTGGCGAGGACAAGAAGAAGGCGTTTAAGCATGTCTGGCTACCGAGATCCATGGCGTGCCCAAGAGTGCCTTGAGCCCGCCATGCTGTCCACTGGCCTGTACCGTTTGTTTAACGCATCACGATGCCGCGATGAGCCATGTAGGCCTTGGCTTCCTGAACGGTGTATTCGCCGAAGTGGAAAATACTCGCCGCCAGCACCGCGCTGGCGTGGCCTTCGAGGATGCCGTCGGCCAAGTGCTGCAGGTTGCCGACACCGCCGGAAGCGATGACCGGAATCCCCAGCGCATCGCTGATGGCGCGGGTGACGCCCAGGTCGAAGCCGTTTTTCATGCCGTCCTGGTCCATGCTGGTCAGCAGGATTTCACCGGCACCGAGACCTTCCATCTTCTTCGCCCACTCAACGGCGTCGAGACCGGTTGGCTTGCGACCGCCGTGGGTGAAGATTTCCCAGCGCGGGATTTCGCCCGGACCGGAAACCTTCTTGGCGTCGATGGCGACGACAATGCACTGCGAGCCGAAATGCTGAGCCGCTTCGCCGACGAATTCCGGGTTGAACACCGCAGCGGTGTTGATCGAAACCTTGTCCGCGCCGGCATTCAACAAGTTGCGAATGTCCTGCACGGTACGCACACCGCCGCCCACGGTCAGCGGGATGAACACCTGGCTGGCCATGCGTTCGACGGTGTGCAGCGTGGTATCGCGGCCATCGACGCTGGCGGTGATGTCGAGAAAGGTAATCTCGTCGGCACCTTGCTCGTCGTAGCGACGGGCGATTTCCACCGGGTCGCCGGCATCGCGAATATTCTCGAACTTGACGCCCTTGACCACCCGGCCGTTATCCACGTCCAGGCAAGGGATGATGCGTTTGGCCAGCGCCATGGTCAGTCCTCAGCCTTTGTACGAATCGCAGAAAGCTTGCGCTTCAGCGACATCGAGGGTGCCTTCGTAAATCGCCCGGCCGGTGATGGCGCCGATGATGCCTGGCGCCTTGGCGTCGAGCAGCGACTTGATGTCACCCAGATTGTGGATACCGCCGGAAGCGATCACCGGAATCTTCGTCGCAGCGGCCAGGGCGGCGGTGTACGAAACGTTGCAGCCCTGCATCATGCCGTCTTTGGCGATGTCGGTATAAACGATCGCGGATACGCCATCAGCTTCGAATTGCTTGGCCAGGTCGATCACCTGAATAGTGCTGATTTCAGCCCAGCCGTCAGTGGCGACAAAACCGTCTTTGGCATCCAGACCGACGATCACCTTGCCCGGGAACGCGCGGCAGGCCTCAGCAACGAAAGCCGGATCTTTCACGGCTTTGGTGCCGATGATCACGTAGCTCACACCCGCTTTGACGTAGTGTTCGATGGTTTCCAGGGAGCGGATACCGCCGCCGATCTGGATCGGCAGGTTCGGGTAGCGCTTGGCGATGGCGGTGACCACTTCGCCGTTGACCGGCTGGCCTTCGAAGGCGCCGTTCAGGTCGACCAGATGCAGACGGCGGCAACCGCCTTCCACCCACTTGGCAGCCATGCTCACCGGGTCATCGGAGAACACCGTGGAATCTTCCATGCGGCCCTGGCGCAGACGAACACAGGCACCGTCTTTAAGATCGATAGCGGGAATAATCAGCATCTGGCAAACCTTCAAATTCGATTGTTCAGCTTCGCTCGAAAATCAGTTTTTCTCGAGCGCCCACAGGTCGCTTTCGATGCTTTCGAACCTCTCTTTGAGGTGCGTCTGCACATCGAAAATCGCCCTGTTGTAATAGTGCGGCGCAATTTCACGGGTAAACAGCTCAAGGATTTCAGCCGCCTCGAACGAACCCAGGTCCAGCTCGAAGCGGTCTTCCATGAAGCGTTTGATCTTGTGATTGGCCTCGTTCTCCTGTTCAGGAGTGAGGGTCAGGATCGGCGGCTTCTTCTTGACGGCCATTTACCAGCGACCATCCCACGCGGCGAAGTTCTGCAGCAATTGCAGGCCATGGGTATGGCTCTTCTCCGGGTGGAACTGCACCGCGAACCGCGAGCCATCGGCCAGCGCTGCAGCGAAATCGACACCGTAGTGACCGCCACCCACCACTTGCCGCGGGTTGCCGGCAGCGATGTAGTAGCTGTGCACGAAATAGAAACGCGCCAGGTCCGGAATGTTGTGCCACAGCGGATGGGTGACCGTCTGCTTCACTTCGTTCCAGCCCATGTGCGGCACTTTCAAGTGTTCGCCGTCTTCGTGCAAATCCTTGCCGAAGAACTTCACCGCGCCCGGAAACAGGCCGATGCAGTCGACGCCGTCGTTCTCTTCACTGCTGTCGAGCAAGGCTTGCATGCCGACGCAGATGCCGAGGAACGGGCGATCCTGGCTGACTTCACGCACCAGCGAATCGAAGCCCAGGCGACGGATCTCCGCCATGCAGTCGCGAATCGCGCCGACGCCGGGGAAAACCACCCGGTCGGCTTCGCGAATCACAGCGGCATCGCTGGTGATCAGGACCTTGCCGGCACCCACGTGCTCGAGGGCTTTGGCCACCGAGTGCAGGTTGCCCATGCCGTAATCGATAACCGCGACCGTCTGCATTACAGAACGCCTTTGGTCGACGGCATCTGACCGGCCATGCGGTCATCCAGCTCTACAGCCATGCGCAGGGCGCGGCCGAAAGCCTTGAACACGGTTTCGATCTGGTGGTGAGTGTTGGTGCCGCGCAGGTTGTCGATGTGCAGGCTGACGAGCGCGTGGTTGACGAAGCCCTGGAAGAATTCCTGGAACAGGTCAACGTCGAAGCCGCCAACGGTGGCACGGGTGTAGGGAACGTGCATCTGCAGGCCAGGGCGGCCGGAGAAGTCGATCACCACGCGCGACAGCGCTTCATCGAGCGGCACGTAGGCGTGGCCGTAGCGACGGATGCCTTTCTTGTCGCCGATGGCTTTGGCAAAAGCCTGCCCCAGAGTGATACCGACGTCTTCCACCGTGTGGTGGTCGTCGATATGCAGGTCGCCCTTGCTGACAATATCCAGGTCGATCAGCCCGTGACGGGCGATCTGGTCCAGCATGTGCTCAAGAAAAGGTACACCGATATCAAATCGGGCCTTTCCGGTGCCATCCAGGTTAATCGAGGCTTTGATCTGGGTTTCCAGAGTGTCGCGCTCGACTGACGCCTTACGTTCGGCCATCACCAGCTCCGCAAAATCATTGGGCGAAAAAGGCAATCATTATAGGGGCGCGGGCGCCAAACAGAAACACGATACGTGATATCCCTGACGGGCTGAACCCGGTGCTGTCGGGGATAGACATGTCCATACAACTGGGCAAACACAAGAATTGTGTCCATGGAGATCAAATGTGGGAGCGGCCGACGATTCGACTTGCTCGCGAAAGCGGTGTGTCAGGCAACATTGATGTCGACTGACACGCCCTCTTCGCGAGCAAGCCCGCTCCCACAGGGGTTTTGCGTTAGTGGAACAGTACTGCCGTTTTCTGCAAGGTCACCCAAACACCCCACGCCAACGGAATACCCACCACTAGCCATGCAGCCACTGCCAAAGGCTTGGTGCCCGCATCCGCTTTCCACTCCAGTACGGTGCTGCTGTCAGCCCCTTTGTCGTGGCCCAGCGCCTGTTCGGCGGCCAGTTCAGCGTCGGTCATGAAGTACTTGTCAGCCACCGGACGCACCAGCAAATTGCAGATGAACCCCAGCACCAGCAGGCCCGCGAGGATGTACAAGGTGATGTCGTAAGCCGCGGCGCGTTCAACGCCGATGCTCAGCTGATATTCACGCAGGTAGTTCACCAACACCGGACCCAACACGCCCGCCGCCGCCCAGGCCGTCAGCAGACGACCGTGGATCGCGCCGACCATTTGCGTGCCGAACAGGTCCGCGAGATACGCAGGAACCGTCGCAAAACCACCGCCATACATCGACAGGATGATGCAGAAAGCCGCCACGAACAGCGCAACGTTGCCCAGGTGACCGAGGTTCGGGATCAGCGCGTACAGGGCAAAACCCAGGGCGAAGAACACGAAATAGGTGTTTTTGCGGCCCAGGTAGTCCGAGAACGAGGCCCAGAAGAAGCGGCCACCGATGTTGAACAGGCTCAGCAAACCGGTGAAACCGGCAGCAATCGCCGCGATCGAGGCCAATTGCGAAGCGTCCAGTTGACCGAATGTCAGGCCGTTACCCAACAACGTGCCAGCGAACACTTCCTGCAACAGCGGAGAAGCCATGCCGAGAATGCCGATACCCGCCGAAACGTTCAGGCACAGCACCAGCCACACCAGACGGAATTGCGGGGTTTTCCACGCCACATTCACGTGGACGTGACGGTGGGTGATCATCGCGTTGGAAGCTTTCTTCGCCGGAGCGGTCCAGCCTTCAGGCTTCCAGCCGGTTGGCGGAACGCGGTAAGACAGTGCGCCACCGATCATGAACACGAAGTAGATCGCGGCCATCACCAGGAAGCTCTGCCATACGCCGACGCTGGTTGACGAAGCGAAGTGGCCCATCAAGGCTGCGGCCAGCGGAGCACCCACCATCGCGCCACCACCGAAACCCATGATCGCCATGCCGGTCGCCATGCCGCGCTTGTCCGGGAACCACTTGATCAGGGTCGATACGGGCGAGATGTAACCCAGGCCCAGGCCGATACCGCCAATGACCCCGGAGCCGATCCACATCAGCCATATCTGGTGGGTATAAACCCCCAGCGCTGAAATCAGCAGACCGCCACACCAGCACAGGGCCGATACAACGCCAGCCTTGCGTGGCCCGGCGTGTTCCAGCCAGCCGCCCCAGATGGCGGCCGAGCAACCGAGGAAGATGAAGAACAGGGTGTAGATCCAGCCGAGCATCGAGATCGGCCAGTCGCATTGCGACGAGAAGACTTGCGAGATGAAGCTCATGTCCGGCGCGCAGGCCACGGCCTTGGTCACGCCCAGGGCTTTGGACAGTGGCAACCAGAACACCGAAAAGCCGTAGGCCATGCCGATGCAAAGGTGGATGGCCAACGCGGCCGGTGGTACCAGCCAACGGTTGAAACCGGGCTTGGCGATGATGCGTTCCTTGGACAGGAACGCAGGCTGGCCGGCGTTGAGGCCGTCCGCCGTGATGCTCGTGGTCATGGTGTATCCCCCAATTATTAGAATGGTTCGTCAGCGCTCCTCACCCCCAGCCTTTATGCGCACGCATGACTGTTTTTGAGGTGAAGCTCCATTTTGGTGCGACATCGCGTCGCAGAAGGACGGACGAACCAGCAAAGGTTACCATCTGTACGTGACAGAAAAACCAAAGTGATATCACCTTTTGTATGTCATCAGTTCTCGTACCACTGAAGGAGCCCTCATGCCGATCATTGTCGAGCCGCTAAACGAAGCCACTTATCAAGATCAGCAAGATCTGCAGAAGATCTACCGCGATGCTCCGGACTGGCTGCTTGCCCCGTTTGCCGGGGAATTGCAGTTGATCGAAGGCTGCCTGCTGGACGGTTCGCTGATCGCCGGCCGCTTCAACGATCGACTTTTGGGCGCGGCACGTCTGCAACGGCACTCGGATGTCTGGCACCTGTCCCAACTATGCGTACGAAAAATTACCCGTCGTCGTGGCGTGGCCGAGCGACTGGTGAATGAAGCGCAGAAAATGGCGTCGCAATCGGGCGCGACATTGCGTTTGCTGGCGCCTGCCGGGCATCTGGAAGCACAAGCCCTGGCGGCCAAACTGAAAATACCGCTGGTTGTGTTGCCGAGGTGATCGCTGACCGGTCGTCCGCTGCGGAGCGCTATACTCCCCGGCTAAATTTCGAATTCGACTAACTACAAGGACTCGCCCATGAAAGCGTTCGGCAAAATCCTGGGTCTGGTACTTCTCGGGCTATTGCTGATCATTGTGGCGCTGGGCTTTGCCCTGACCCACCTCTTTGATCCCAATGACTATAAAGACGAGATTCGCCAGATAGCCCGCGACAAGGCCCACATCGAGCTGACGCTCAATGGCGATATCGGCTGGAGCCTGTTCCCATGGCTGGGCCTGGAATTGCACGAAGCCACGGTCGCGACCCTGGCCAAGCCCACCGAGCCGTTCGCTGATTTGCAGATGCTCGGCTTGTCGGTCCGTGTGCTGCCGCTGCTGCGCCGTGAAGTGCAAATGAGCGATGTGCGCGTCGAAGGCCTGAACCTGCGCCTGACCCGCGACAAGGACGGCCACGGCAACTGGCAAGACATCGGCAAGGTACCGGCGCCGGCTACCCCGGCCACACCGCCCGCGACTACTGGCGAACCCCCGACCGAGACCACCGCCCAAGCGGAAAAACCGGCCCAGCCGATTCGCCTGGACATCGACAGCCTGACCATCAACAACGCCCGCGTTGAATACAGCGACGAAAGAACCGGCAAGCAATTCAGCGCCGAAAGCATCCAGCTGAGTACCGGCCCGGTGCATGACTCCACGAACATCCCGGTCAAACTCACTGCGTTCCTGGGCACCAACCAGCCGGTCTTGCGTGTCCGTACCGAGCTCAACGGCGAGCTGCGTTTCGAGCGCGCACTGCAACGCTACAAATTCGAAGACATGAAACTCTCTGGGGAAGTGGCTGGCGATCCGCTGCAAGGCAAAACCATGACCTTCGCCGCCCAGGGGCAGTTGCTGCTGGATAAAGCGGCGAACGTCGCCGAATGGACCGGCATCAAGATCTCTGCCAACCAACTGCGCGCATTGGGTGAACTGAAGGTCAACGACCTCGACAAAACCCCGCAAATCAGTGGCGGCCTGTCGATCGCCCAGTTCGATCTGGCGAAATTCGTCGACAGCATTGGTCAGCAGCTTCCGGCGATGGCTGAAGGCAGCCTGAGCAAAGTCGAACTGGTCAGCCGCCTTGCCGGCACGCCGACCAGCGTGATCCTGGACGACATCAACCTCAAAGTCGACGACAGCACCTTCAGCGGCCGCATCGCCGTCGAGGACTTCGCCAAACAATCGCTGCGGGCGAACCTCAAGGCCGACACCTTCAACGTCGACCGTTATCTGCCACCAAAATCCGCCGAAGCCAACAGCGCGACGCAGGTGCGTAAGGCCGAAGTGGCCAACACCGAGGCCGAAGCCATGGCTGGCCCGGGCAACACCCCGCTGCCGCCAGCACCGACCAAAGACGCGTGGAGCAACGAGCGCCTGCTGCCGGTGGAACGCCTGAGCAAACTCGACGTAGACGCCGACCTCACCTTCGGTCAGTTGACCCTCGATAAATTGCCGATCCAGAACGCTGCGCTCAAGGCCTCGGGCCAGGGCGGTCTGCTGACTCTGGAAAGCCTTCGCGGCGACCTGTACGACGGCAACTTCGACGCCAAAGGTACGCTCGACGTGCGCCAACAGGTGCCAGCGCTGAACATACAGACGAGCATCAGCAAAGTACCCGTGGAAAAAATCCTCGAAAGCCAGGGTAAAAATCCGCCGGTCAATGGCCTGGTGACATTCAACAGCAACCTGACCGGCAGCGGCAACAGCCAGAAAGCGCTGATCGAAACCCTCAACGGCAATGCCAGTTTCATCATCAACAACGGCGTGTTGCTCAATGCCAACCTCGAACAACAGCTGTGCAAAGGCATCGCCACCCTGAACCGTAAAACCCTCAGCGGCGAGCCACGGGGCAAGGACACACCGTTCCAGGAGTTCAAGGGCAACCTGACCTTCCGTAACGGCGTGGCCAGCAACCCGGACCTGAAAGTGCGCATCCCGGGCATGACCGTCAACGGCGACGGCGACGTCGATCTGCGGGTGCTTGGCATGGATTACCGCGTGGGCGTTATCGTCGAAGGCGACAAGAGCGACATGCCGGACCCGGCCTGCCAGGTCGGCGAGAAGTTCGTCGGCATCGAGTGGCCGCTGCGCTGCCGTGGCCCGCTGGAACTGGGCGCCAAGGCTTGCCGCCTCGATAACGAACGCATGGGCCAGGTCGCGAGCAAACTGGCCGGCGAAAAAATCAGCGAAAAAATCGACGAGAAGCTTGGCGACAAAGTCAGCCCGGAACTGAAAAACGCGTTGAAGGGGCTGTTCAAGCGATGAGAGCCGAGCAGTTTTCATCGGCGGTGCTGGACTGGTACGACCGTCACGGCCGCCACGACTTGCCTTGGCAACAAGGCATCACCCCGTATCGGGTGTGGGTCTCGGAAATCATGCTGCAGCAGACTCAGGTCAGCACGGTGCTGAACTACTTCGACCGCTTCATGGCCTCGTTGCCGACGGTCGAAGCCCTGGCCGCTGCGCCGGAAGACGAAGTCCTGCACCTGTGGACCGGCCTCGGTTACTACACCCGTGCGCGCAATTTGCAGAAGACCGCGAAGATTATCGTCGCCGAGCACGGCGGCGAGTTTCCGCGGAATGTGGAAAAGCTGGTTGATCTGCCGGGTATCGGCCTGTCTACGGCAGGCGCTATCGCCAGCCTGAGCATGGGCCTGCGGGCGCCGATCCTCGACGGCAACGTCAAACGGGTGCTGGCGCGCTTTACCGCGCAAGAGGGCTATCCGGGCGAGCCCAAGGTCGCCAAACAGCTGTGGGCCAACGCTGAGCGCTTCACGCCGCATGATCGGGTCAACGCCTACACCCAGGCGATGATGGATCTGGGCGCCACGCTCTGTACCCGCAGCAAACCAAGCTGCCTGCTCTGCCCGCTGGAAAAGGGCTGCGAAGCGCACATGCTCGGCCTGGAAACGCGCTACCCGATCCCCAAACCGCGTAAAGCCGTGCCACAGAAGCGTACGCTGATGCCGATGCTCGCCAACGGTGACGGCGCGATTCTGCTTTACCGTCGCCCTTCCACGGGCTTGTGGGGCGGTCTATGGAGCCTGCCGGAACTCGATGACCTCGACGACCTGCAACATCTGGCTTCGCAGCATTCGCTGGAGCTGGGCAGCCAACAGGCGCTGCCGAGCCTGGTCCACACCTTCAGTCATTTTCAGTTGTCCATCGAACCCTGGCTGGTTCAGGTCCAGGAGGCCGGCCATCACGTGGCCGAGGCCGACTGGCTCTGGTATAACCTCGCCACCCCGCCGCGCCTGGGCCTTGCCGCCCCGGTCAAAACCTTGCTCGAACGCGCGGCCGCCGTATTGAACGCAGGAGAGTCGTCATGACCCGCACCATCATGTGCCGCAAGTACAAAGAAGAATTGCCCGCCCTGGAGCGTGCTCCATTTCCTGGCGCAAAAGGTCAGGACATTTTTGACCACGTCTCGGCCAAAGCCTGGGCAGACTGGCAAAAGCACCAGACCCTGCTGATCAACGAAAAACGCCTGAACATGATGAACGCCGAAGACCGCAAATATCTTCAGGGCGAGATGGACAAGTTCTTTTCCGGCGAGGAATACGCCAAGGCTGACGGCTACGTTCCGCCGGCTGAATAATCCCGCTTTTTCGAGGGTCGGAACGTAAGCGACGGTAATAATTAAAATTTTTTTGAAAACTTTCTTGACGACCCCCTGAAAAACCAGTTTAATGCGCCCCGTTGCCCAGATAGCTCAGTCGGTAGAGCAGGGGATTGAAAATCCCCGTGTCGGCGGTTCGATTCCGTCTCTGGGCACCAAATACCGAAAACCCTGAATCGCAAGATTCAGGGTTTTTTTATGCTCGCGATTTGATCAGACCTCGCGCAAGTCGTCTCTCTTCGGCTAGTTTTCACTACCCCAATGGAAGACCAGATTGCGAGCAGCACCGCTTCCTACCTCCGCCGTATCACGCCGCTCCTCACCATTACGTGTCGCGACGACGGTGTACTTGCCGGGTGGCAGCTGCACGTAAACCAACGGGCCGGCCTCACTCAGCGTCAGCACGGGCGACCCCGGGGTTTTCTGAATGACCAGATTCACATCTGGCACATACTCATCCTTCGGCCCGGTGGAGAAGGTCATGTGCAGGTTGTAGCCCTTCGTATGTTGAATGGCTTTAGCCTCATCCTCTCCGATCCCTCCGGACAGGTAAGTAATCCCGTTTTGCTGTTGCTGCTGGACTTGCACACCTGTGCTGTCAATCGGTTCAAGACTGGCGGCGTTAAGCACGACTGGAAACATCAGTACGCCGACGGCGGCGATGGGCAGCATGAATGAATGGACGTTCTTCATGATGGTGACTCCCGGGTTGCTCAGAACCCAATCGTTACTCTTCTTAGATTTGTTACAGAATGTTCAAGTTTTAGATCGATTAGCACTTGAGCTAACTGCGAATCGGACTACGTGATGTATTCCTCATGCACGTGCTGTCGTCGGCCCGGTCCTGCAAAGCAAACTCGCCTTTCCTTCCGATTTACCAGCAACGCCCGGCATCGCGGACTATCACTCTCTTGCCATCCTCTTCCGCCTGTTTCCTTCAGCCGCGGAAAATGTCATGAGCCCTCTCAAACCCGGTAACACTCAAGATTCACAGATCACTTCACTGCTCGGCAATCTTGGCGAATTGATCCGTGAAGCGCGTCAGAAGGTGCTGCGAGCGGTCGATACCGTCCAGGTGCAAACCTGTTGGCAGATCGGACGGCATATTGTGGAGTTCGAGCAGGAGGGGGCTCGGCGGGCGGGATATGGGAAGCAGTTACTGGCGACGCTGGCGAAGAGTCTGACAGCAGAGTTTGGCAAAGGCTTTGACATCTCCAACCTTCGCTACATGCGCCTGTTCTATCAAGCATTCCCAATTCGTGACGCACTGCGTCACGAATTGAGCTGGACCCACTACCGCAGATTGCTACGAGTCGAGAACGATCACGCTCGCCATTGGTACATGAACGAGTCAGCGATGCAGAACTGGTCAAGTCGCGCCCTCGAGCGCCAGATCAATACCCTCTATTACGAACGCTTGATGGCAAGTCGCGACCGGCCGGCCGTCAAACAGGAAGCCGCCACCCATATCGAGCAAATGAACGCTAGCCCTCGGGATTTCATCCGCGACCCAGTGCTTCTGGAGTTTCTCGGCCTGCCCAATGCGGGCTTGATCCAGGAAAGCGAACTTGAACAAGCCTTGATCAATCAACTCCAGGGCTTCCTGCTCGAACTGGGCAAAGGCTTCGCCTTCATCGCTCGCCAGCAACGCATCAGTACCGAGAGCAAGGACTTCTACATCGATCTGGTGTTCTACAACTACCTGCTCAAGTGCTTCGTCATCTTCGACCTCAAGCGCGGCGTACTGACCCACCAGGATGTCGGCCAGATGGACATGTACGTGCGCATGTACGACGACCTCAAGCGCGGACCGGAGGATGGTCCCACCGTCGGCCTCATTCTCTGCGCGCAAAAAGATGAATCGGTGGTGCGTTATTCAGTGCTGCAAGGCAACGAACAACTGTTCGCCAGTACCTACAGACTGGTACTGCCGAGCGAGGAGGAACTTCGCACAGAACTGGATCGGGAATGGGCGGTGCTTGAGGAGCGATTACTCAAGCAGAGGCTCCGATAAGCACGGGCGGATTGTTCATACGCTGCGCGAAGACTATCGTTGGCAGCTACCCGCAAAGGTCCGACGCCGATGAATTTGCAGGACATGCCCTCACTGGCACCCACTCAAACCGAGTTGCCACCGCGCACATCTACGGCAGGCGAACCGTTCAAGGAGCTCGCCGCAGACGGCTACAGCCTCGGCGGTTTTGCCTGGAGACACCCCCGTCAGGACGCAACCCGCCCGGTCGTCATCATCAACGCCGCCACCTCCGTCCGCTGCCGCCATTACTCGCGCTTCGCCGATTACCTGTTTGCCAACGGCTTCGACGTGATCACTTACGACTACCGTGGCATCGGCGAATCGCGACCCGCCTCGCTGAAAGGGCTTCGGGCTTCATGGTCAGATTGGGGCGCGCTGGACTTTGAGGCAATGCTCAAGCGCGCTCAGCGTGAATTCCCCGGGCAACCCATCGATGTTGTCGGCCACAGCTTTGGAGGCTGTGCCGCGGGCCTGGGAGCTTCCGGCCATATGATTCGACGTCTGCTGACCGTCGGTGCGCAATTCGCTTACTGGCGCGATTACGCGCCCGCCCATCGCTGGCGGATGTTCGGCAAGTGGCATCTGGTGATGCCATTGATGACATTGCTTTGCGGCTACTTCCCCGGCAAACGTCTCGGCTGGCTAGAGGACACCCCCGCCGGCGTGGTTCGCGACTGGAGCATGCCCACCGCGCACTACGAGAAACGCCCCAGCGGTCGCGTCCTTCACGCAAAATCCGGGCGACTGCCCTTCTCATCCGTCACCGCACACACCCTGGCCATCAGCATCAGCGACGATCCTTACGGCACGATTCCAGCCATCGAACGGCTGCTGGGTTACTTCACCAACAGCACGAACGCCCACTTGCGAATCGCCCCCGAAGACATCGGCGAACAAGAAGTCGGACATTTCGCCTTTTTTCGTAGCCCATACCAAGCCACACTATGGCCCATTGCATTGTCCTGGTTGCAGACCGGCAAACTGGCCCCCGACACACCTGGGCGGCTCGTGCCACGCAACTGACTGATGCGCCCACTCAACGGAATACGGAACGACGCCCATGGCATCCGCCAACAAGCAGAACAAACGCGCCACACGCGCCAAAGCCAAGGCCAAGCAGAACCGCACCCAACGGGCTGCCGCGCCGGTCGAGCTGGACCCGAACGACGACCGCATCGACTTCGAATCGGTGGACCTGACCGACCTGTTCAAAGAAATGATCGACGCACAAAAGATCAGCCAGCAAGCCATGTGCAAGGTCTTCCTTGAACACCCGCTGCTCGCGCTGGTGCTGGAGCAGGAAGGTGAAGAAACAGCGACAGACTTTATCGTCGCCGCGCTGATCGAATACCGCCAATGGTCCACCGAAGTGGACGAAGCCGGCGCACTGGCATGGATCGAATCCCCGGCCTTCCAGGCTGACTACGTGGCGGCGTCCGACGCCATCGCGGCCCAAACACAACCGAAAGCGAACGGAATTTAATGGCCTCCCTGAACAAGCAACAGAAACGCGCCAAACGCGCCAAGATCAAAGCCAAACAAATCAATATCCACGGCAGAAAACCCGCCGCACTGGACGATGACCTGGGCGAAATCGGCGAGCCGATCCCGGAATACACCCTGGCGATGTTCAGCAAAATGCACGACGCAGAAGCCACCAGCCGCAACGACATGCTGCTGACCTTGTTGTCGAACCTCGCCGGAATCATCAGCGACCATCCAGAACTGCTGGACATGGAAAACGCCGACAACGAAGCCATGGCCGCCACTCACCTGGCCGCCGACATGCTGATCGATTACCGCATGTGGGCCGACGGCATGGACCGCGACACCGCCCAGGCCTGGCTGACGGATCCGCAGTTCATCACTGACTTCGGCACGGCGCTCGACAGCTATCGCGAGTCGCTGGATGCTCAGGAAGTAAAGGCTGAGTAAACACTCGCCTCAGAAACAAAAACGGCCGCTTGTCATCACTGACAGCGGCCGTTTTTTGTGGAAGCCACCCACCTGAACAATTGATCATTACCTCTCGTCAACAACTATGTATATCCCGTTGACATATCCCCCAGGAGATCTATTCTCTGGACTCACAAACCCCGCAAATACAGGAGGCCAAAATGGAACAGACCACCCTTTTCATGAGCAATCGAAGCCAGGCTGTCCGCCTCCCCAAAGCTGTTGCGATGCCAAGCGACGTGAAACGAGTCAACGTAGTTGCCATCGGCAGAGCTCGCATCATCACTCCCGCAGATGAAACATGGGACAGCTGGTTCGACGGGGATGGCGTGAGTGCAGATTTCATGACCGATCGTGAACAACCCGCCGATCAGGAGCGTGAGTCGTTCTGATGATCAAATACATGCTCGATACCAACATCTGCATCTTCACCATCAAGAACAAACCGCAAATCGTACGAGAAGCTTTCAACCGTCATGACGGGCAGTTATGCATCAGCGCCGTCACGCTGATGGAGTTGATCTACGGTGCGGAAAAATCAGCAACACCCGAAAAAAACCTCGCTGTGATCGAGGGTTTTGCGGCACGCCTTGAGGTCTTGCCTTTCGACAATGAAGCAGCCTCGCATACCGGAATGATTCGATCCGAGCTGGCCAAGGCTGGCACACCTATCGGACCCTACGACCAAATGATTGCCGGCCACGCACGTTCACGCGGATTCATAGTGATAACCAACAACCTACGAGAATTTGAACGGGTTCCAGGGCTACGCGTAGAAGACTGGGTTCACCCCGATTGAGCTCAGTACAACTGACAGAAACAAAAACGGCCGCTTGTCATCACTGACAGCGGCCGTTTTGCGTTATGCGGTGCGAATCAGTTCAGCACCACCGCACCCATCTTCTGCAGCTTGCGACGACGAGCCACAAACAAACCGGCAGCCACCACCAGCAAACTCAGCAGACCGGTCGCGAGGATCTCCACCCGATGCGCTTCCTGGAACAGCATGATGGTCAGGGCCGCAACGATGAAGATGATCACCGCGTAGGTCAGGGCCGGGAACAGCCACATTCTGAAGGCGATTTTTTCACCGCGAGCCATGCGCTGCTTGCGCATACGCAATTGCGAGATGGCGATCACCAGGTACACCAGCAGCGCGATAGCGCCGGAGCTGGCCAGCAGGAATTCGAACACGGCGGCTGGGGCCACGTAGTTGGCGAAAACCGCGATGAACGCAGCACCGGTGGACAACATGACGGCCCAGTACGGCGTGCCGCTCTTGTTGGTGCGCTGGGAAACGGCCGGTGCATCACCGCGCTTGCCCAGAGAGAACATCATGCGCGAGGCGGTGTACAGCGCCGAGTTCAGGCAGCTGGTCACAGCAACCAGCACCACGATGTCGACGATCAGCTTGGCATTCGGGATGCCCATGCGCTCAAGCACAGTCTGGTAGGAGCCGACGGCTGCCAGTACCGGGTCGTTCCATGGCACCAGGGCCACAACGATGAAGATCGACACGAGGTAGAACAAGCCAATCCGCCAGATCACCGAGTTGGTGGCCTTGGAAATTTGCTGGCCAGGGTTCTTCGATTCCGCGGCCGCGATGGTCACGATCTCGGTGCCCATGAAGGAAAACATGGTGGTCAGGATCGCGCCCAACACGGCGCCCATGCCGTTTGGCAGGAAGCCCTGGGTGTCAAACAGGTGCGAAACGCCGCTGACCTGGCTGGTCGGCAGGAAGCCGAAGATCGCCATAACGCCGAGGCCGATGAAACCGATGATCGCCACGACTTTGACCAGGGCGAACCAGAATTCGAATTCACCATAGTTCTTCACGCTGAACAGGTTCGTCACCGTCAGCAGCAAGGTGATGATCAAGGTGAAGGCCCAGATCGCCACATTCGGGAACCAGGCGTGCAGGATGGTCGCGGCGGCGTTGGCTTCCAGCGGAATCACCAACACCCAGAACCACCAATAGAGCCAGCCGATGGTGAAACCGGCCCAGTGACCGATCGCACGATCGGCGTACGTCGAGAAGGAGCCTGTGTCCGGCGAGGCCACGGCCATTTCGCCGAGCATGCGCATCACCAGCACCACCAGCATACCGGCGGCAGCGTAGGCCAACAGCACGGCCGGGCCTGCAGCAGCGATGGCGTGGCCGGAGCCGACGAACAGGCCGGCACCGATAACCCCGGCGATCGACAGCATGGTCACATGACGCGGTTTGAGCCCCTGTTCGAGGCCATTGGAGCTTGGGGTACTGCTCATTGAAACTACCTTTGTAAGGAAAAGCGATGACGTTCACCCGGTGTGGCGTTCCTTCTCGTAAAAAGAAACCAACGGGGCGTTCCGTATTCTGCACGCAATAATTGCGCCAAAATGTTACAGAACGCCCAAGCATGGGGCTCTCCGCCAGACCGGACATTTATCGCAAGTCATTGAGATTAATGGCAATTCGCCAGAGCGTTACCCTGCGACCCACTTTAAGAACAAAACAGCGCACCAGAAACACACCCAAAAATATAGCGACGCACAATAAAAGTGCGGTTCAGGAACGTTTGGCCGGTTAGCGCTTCCAACCCCCCGGCAAAGCTGGCAACATCGCGCCCTTTTTTGGAACAGCCCCAGCCTTTTTATCGACAGGCAGGGTTCAAACGGCTGTTCGGTTGATAGCAGCGCGACAGTCTGCTGTACCGATGCGACAACCTGCCACAGACCACCCGTTTACCGCCCGTAGCGCTGTTGGCTGCCATTCAGACGCTATGCTAGCTTGGCCGCCTCGCCAGGAAGGCCGCCAATAGCAGGAGCGAAATACTTATGAGGAACGCACATGGCTGAGGCCACGCCCGCGCTTGAAATCCGCAACTTGCACAAACGCTACGGACAGCTTGAGGTGCTCAAAGGCATCTCGCTGACCGCCCGCGACGGCGACGTGATCTCGATCCTGGGTTCTTCCGGTTCCGGCAAGTCCACCTTCCTTCGTTGCATCAACCTGTTGGAAAACCCGCATCAGGGCCAGATCCTGGTGGCTGGCGAAGAACTCAAGCTCAAAGCCGCCAAGAACGGCGAATTGGTTGCTGCCGATGGCAAGCAGATCAATCGCCTGCGCAGCGAGATCGGTTTTGTATTTCAAAACTTTAATCTCTGGCCGCACATGAGCGTGCTCGACAACATCATCGAAGCGCCGCGCCGCGTACTCGGCCAGAGCAAGGCCGAAGCCATCGAAGTCGCCGAAGCCTTGCTGGCCAAGGTCGGCATCGCTGACAAACGCCACGCCTACCCGGCGCAACTCTCCGGTGGCCAGCAACAACGCGCCGCCATTGCCCGCACGTTGGCGATGCAGCCCAAGGTGATCCTGTTCGACGAACCCACCTCCGCCCTTGACCCGGAAATGGTCCAGGAAGTACTTAATGTCATCCGCGCATTGGCCGAAGAAGGCCGCACCATGCTGCTGGTCACCCATGAAATGGGCTTCGCCCGTCAGGTTTCCAGCGAGGTGGTGTTCCTCCACCAGGGCCTGGTAGAAGAGCAAGGATCGCCACAGCAGGTGTTCGAAAACCCGCTTTCGGCGCGCTGCAAACAATTCATGTCCAGCAACCGCTAACGGAGCTACCCGCATGCAGAACTACAAAAAGATCTTCCTGGCTGCTGCCGTCACCCTGGCCTTCAGCGCCGGTGCCGCCGCCGAGACCTTGAAGATGGGCATCGAAGCGGCCTACCCACCGTTCAACAACAAAGATGCCAGTGGCAATGTCGTCGGCTTCGACAAAGAAATCGGCGACGCCCTGTGCGCCAAAATGAAAGTCGAATGTACCGTGGTTACGTCCGACTGGGACGGTATTATTCCGGCCCTGAACGCCAAGAAGTTCGACTTCCTGATTTCCTCGATGTCGATCACCGACGAGCGCAAGCAAGCGGTGGACTTCACCGACCCGTACTACTCCAACAAGCTGCAATTCATCGCGCCGAAAAACGTCGACTTCAAAACCGACAAGGATTCCCTGCAAGGCAAAGTGATCGGTGCACAACGTGCGACCCTCGCTGGCACCTGGCTGGAAGACAACATGGAAGGCGTTGAAATCAAACTCTACGACACCCAGGAAAACGCCTACCTCGACCTGACCTCCGGTCGTCTGGACGGCATCCTGGCGGACAAGTACGTCAACTACGAGTGGCTGAAAAGCGACGCCGGCCGTGCTTATGAGTTCAAAGGCGACCCGGTGGAAGAAAGCGACAAGATCGGTATCGCTGTACGTAAAGGCGATGAGATTCGTACGAAGCTGAACGCCGCACTGAAAGAAATCGTCGCTGATGGCACCTATAAAAAGATCAACGACAAGTACTTCCCGTTCAGCATCTATTGATTCTGACCTGCCGGGCCGGCGCCGTTATTTGACGGCGCCAGTCCTTGGTATTGCCTGCGTGATTTGAAAAGAAATCCATGACTATCGATCTCTACGGATTCGGCCCGGCGCTCGCCGCTGGCGCGCTGATGACTGTGAAACTGGCACTCTCGGCCTTGTGCCTGGGGCTGGTGCTCGGTCTGCTCGGTGCTTTGGCCAAGACTTCCCCGTACAAGCCGCTGCAATGGCTTGGCGAAACCTACTCGACCATCGTGCGCGGTGTCCCGGAACTGCTGTGGGTGCTGTTGATATACCTGGGCACCGTCAACATGATGAATGCACTGGGCGATCTCTTCGGGCACCCCGATTTGGCCCTGAGCCCCTTTGTCGCTGGCGTGGTTGCGCTCGGCTTGTGCTTCGGCGCCTATGCAACGGAAGTGTTTCGCGGCGCAATCCTCGCGATCCCCAAGGGCCACCGTGAAGCCGGCATGGCATTGGGCCTGTCGAAATGGCGCATCTTCACTCGGCTGATCATGCCGCAGATGTGGCGGATCGCCCTGCCAGGCTTGGGTAATTTGTTCATGATCCTGATGAAAGACACAGCCCTGGTATCAGTGATCGGCCTGGAAGAAATCATGCGTCACGCACAGAACGCCGTGACCTTCGCCAAACACCCGTTCACGTTCTTTATGGTTGCGGCCTTCATGTATCTGGGCCTGACAGTGCTCGCCATGACTGGCATGCACTATATGGAAAAACGCGCCGCCCGTGGCTTTGTGAGGACGACGTAATGGAATGGGAAGTCATCTACAAGTGGCTGCCAAAGTTTATCCAGGGTGCCACCCTGACGCTGGAACTGGTCGGTATCGCCGTCGTACTCGGCCTTCTGCTGGCCATTCCGTTGGGCATCGCGCGCTCTTCCAAGCTTTGGTATATCCGTGCGTTCCCCTACGCCTACATCTTTTTCTTTCGTGGCACACCGCTGTTGGTGCAGCTGTTCCTGGTCTATTACGGTCTGGCGCAATTCGACGCTGTGCGCGACAGCTTCATGTGGAAGTACCTGCGAGATCCGTTCTGGTGCGCCACGGCCACCATGACGTTACACACAGCCGCCTACATCGCGGAGATTTTGCGTGGCGCGATCCAGGCGATCCCGCCCGGTGAGATAGAAGCCGCACGCGCCTTGGGCATGTCCCGGACGAAGGCGTTGTTTTACATCATCCTTCCGCGAGCAGCACGGATCGGCCTCCCGGCTTACAGCAACGAAGTGATCCTGATGCTCAAGGCCAGCTCTCTGGCGAGCACCGTCACCCTGCTGGAGCTCACCGGCATGGCCCGTACAATCATTGCCCGCAACTACCTGACAGTGGATATGTTCTTCACGGCTGGCGTGTTCTATCTGGTGATGTCGTTTGTACTGGTGCAGGCGTTCCGTCAATTGGAGCGCTGGCTGCGCGTCGATGCCTGCCAAGGGCGTTGATTCCCACGTGCTGACGGGCGAGGCCCTACTCGCCCGCTTCACGGCGCTGGATGCTTTTCTGATCGAGTATCAGGCGTTATGGAAGCCTCGTCCGTTCACTCATCTGCGGCTTCCGTGGGAAGCGTCCTACCCCGAGTTGTCTGTATGGCTACGCGGCAGGTCATTGGACGATGCGGAAAATGCTCATAACCAACCCGCTCTTCTGGAGGCGCCGGAGCCATTCGCTTCACTGGCGGCGTTTTCCCTTGAGCTGAGCGCTGTAGGTGAATTGCCGCCTGATGCACTCGAAGCCGCTGGCCATCGGCTGAATGTCGATGTGCCGGGGCGCAAGTGGCAGCAGATCGAGGCGTTTGCCAGTCGACTGGAATTTTCTGAGTCGCCGAAACATTGGCTGGATTGGTGTTCAGGCAAAGGACATCTGGGGCGACGCCTGTTACAAACCGGTCAGCACCTCACTTGCCTGGAATATGACCAAGCATTGGTCATCAGTGGCCAGGCACTCAGTCAGCGTCATCATTTGCATGCCCTTCACGTCGAGCAAGACGTGCTCGCGCCGGGGGCGGCCTCTTTATTGAAGGCTGACCACACGCCAGTAGCGCTGCACGCCTGCGGTGATCTTCATGTGCGGCTAATGCAACTCGCGAGCGCCACCGGTTGCAAGCAGCTGGCCATCGCCCCCTGCTGCTACAACCGGATCAGCGTGAGCGAGTATCAGACGCTTTCCTCTGCGGGCATGCGATCCGACCTACAACTGTCGCTCGAAGATCTCTCGCTGCCGATGAACGAAACCGTCACTGCCGGCGCTCGCGTCCGACGTCAGCGTGACACCTCCATGGCCCGGCGCCTGGCCTTCGACCTGCTACAACGGCAACTGCGCGGCGTTGACGAGTACCTGCCCACCCCTTCCCTCCCCAGTGCCTGGCTGGATAAATCCTTTGCCGATTACTGCCATCATTTGGCCGCGCTCAAGGAGTTATCCACAACCGGACCGCAAGATTGGGCAGCACTCGAAGCTACCGGTTGGCAGCGACTGGCTGAAGTACGCAATCTGGAGCTAGTGCGCGGACTTTTCCGACGCCCGCTGGAGCTGTGGCTGGTACTTGATCGAGCCCTTTTCCTCTCCGAGCAAGGGTATGCGGTTTGCCTCGGCACCTTCTGCGAAAGCACGCTCACCCCGCGTAATTTCCTGATCCTCGCTGAGCGCCCTTAAAACGCCTCAACCTGTGGATAACTCTGTTGATGAAATTATCATGGATCCAATATATACGGCCGTTTCGGGCTAGAAACACAACTGTTCAATTTTCGTACACCTATAAAAAAAGCGGCAAAACAGGTATTTGCGAGCAAATGAGAACGGGTCCACAAATTTGCCTCTAAGTAGGTGCGGTACAGATCCCGTTGTGCATAAGCATTAAGGCAAAACAGCATAACGACCGGCGAAACCTCAACTATCTTTGCCAAACGCCAGATTTTCCTGGCGTTCAAACAGCAAGGAGCTGGGAAAATCATGAGCACATTGAACAGTGCGCAGGAAGCCGTCGATACCGTCGCCAACCAAGCCATTGATGCTGCGCTGCAGCAAACCTTCGCGGTGGGCGGCGCCATCATCAACAACGCAACAGGCGAGGTCATCGCCGCGCTGCACAACAACGTGTTGATGCCTTTCCCCGGCGGTGGCACCACGTACTTTCTACCTCATGACCCGACCGCCCACGGCGAGCGGCAATTGGTGGACTGGTACTACGAAAACGTCGCGCCATTGAACCTGCCACCGCCCAATCAGTTGACCGTCGTCACCACGCTAGACCCGTGTGCCATGTGCGCCGGTTCGCTGCTGACTGCAGGATTTAACGTCGCCGTCAGTGCGATCGATGACTACGCAGGCATCAACTACAACAGCCAGTTCACCTTTCCGTCGCTGCCGCCGCAGATCCGCCAACAGGCACAGGCCACCTGGGGTTATTACGCGATTGCGGCGCCGGTCAGCCGGCCCTATCAGGGCTCGACCAGTCCGGTGTTTGGTGGTGAGACCATCGACTCGGCGGCTTACTTCCTCACCAGCTCGATTTTCTCCGCCAGCGTCAACACCGTGCGCGAGGCCAGCAACAACAGCGGTTTGCCACCGGATCAACTGCAAAACCCGGCAAACCTCCCGGCCAACAGCAAAGTCCGCCAGGCACTGACCGCGCTCAGCCCGTTTGCGCTGACCGTGCAATCGACGAACCCGCGTGACCCCGGCGCAGAACTCGCACCACCACTGTTACAAACCGCGCAGCACAGCCCGGTGTTCAACTCAGTGGCACTCATCGACCCGTTCGGCAACCTGCTGGTGTGCCTGGGAGGCGTCGAGAACCAGTCGCCGATTCGTACAGCGTTCATGGAAACCACCCGCAACTACGCGGTCATGCGCTGGACCCTGATGAACGACCCCGACCCCGTCGTGCGCGCCGAGGCCGGCCAATACCTGACCCATCCGAAGTACGGCACCTTCGTCTTCCTCTACGCCCCCGACCCCACCACCCCGCAGGCCGTGATGACCTTCGGCGCGTACGGTTCGACCATGGAAGGCCCCGTGCCGCAAAGCTATCCGTCCAACCTGCAATACGTGTTGCTGCCGGGTAATACCACCCCGCAAGCCTTGTCGACACTGGCCCAGAACCTGCCGCCGTTCTACACCCAAAGCGTGCAAGTGGCGCCCGCGCAGGTGCTGAGTCAGGACCTGATCAACGCGGTTAAAAACGGCGTGTAACGCTTTAAAGCAATCGCATTGGCCGGCCCCGCAGAAGCGTCCGCGGGGCGGGCCTGACGCCTACGCAAAAATAGTCTGAATTCAGGGGTTTACAGAACCAACCCAATCGCTATAATCGTCGCCCAACACGCCGGTATAGCTCAGTTGGTAGAGCAACTGACTTGTAATCAGTAGGTCCCGGGTTCGACTCCTGGTGCCGGCACCATACAAAACGAAGCCCTCGTAGAAATACGAGGGCTTTGTTGTTTCTGGTACTTCCACTTTTTGTCCACACACTGGAATCTGTGGGAGCGAGCCTGCTCGCGATGAGTCCGTCAAAACCAACGACGATCTACTGACCAAGACAAAGGGCTGCCTTTCCAAGGCACCAAAAACGAAGCAACCTCAACCAAACAGCATCCTTTGCCAATGATCCTCACCCACAATGGCAATCGAAGCTCCTGCCTCCCGCAACTCCACTGCCTTCATGATCTTCGTTCCATAAGTACTGTGGCGCCACTGCTCATTACCCACGCTACCGACCACCAGGTAATGCACCTTTTTACTCACACCGCCCCCAATCAAACCACCTCGTTCTTCGACCAGAGCCTGACAATCCTTACGCGGCCCAAAGGCCATGACACCCGTAAATACGAACATCCGGCCATCCCACACCAAATCAGGGGCCGGTAAATTGAAGGGAAGGTCCGTAGGAGCAACGGCAACAGCACCGTCGACCTTCGCTCCCTCAATACCCACTCCAGAAAAACCACGCAGGATGTTAAGCAGCTCCAGGGACTCATCCTTGTCTAGAGCATCGTCCTGAAGCATGCACGCCAAACGCGAATACAGCAGATTGATCACCGGATCATTCAGATGCGCGAGATTGTTTTCCAACCATTGCTTTAGAAAAACCGCTTCCGTGATGTTCACAACACCGTCAGCCGTAATCCCAGCGGCCAACCCGACCAAGGCATCGGCGGCGCGTCGATCGATTCGGGCGCGGTTGAAGAATTTGCTGTTCTCGAACTCGTGATGTAGATCCATTACGGGTTTTCCTTGAGGTGGGTACTGGTTTGATACCGAGGCATTAGCAAGTAGATGTTGTGTTCAACGCTAGCACCACTGCGCGCAGACACCCCATTTTTATACGTGCCGGCACCCTACAAAACAAAGCCCTCGTAGAAATACGAGGGCTTTGTTGTTCCCGGGGTTTGAGTTTCTATACCCCGAGGGTTTCGATCAGTCGAACTCCGTCGATTCCGAAAGGTGCTCCCAAGCGTCAATCTCCGCCTGAAGATACGCAATCTTTTCGCGCACCAGCCTCACAGCATCCTTCCCCAGTAACAGATGAACCGGCGGCTTTTGCGCAGCCACCAGGGTCAACAATGCCTGCGCCGCTTTGTGCGGATCGCCGGCCTGCTTGCCACTTTTTTCTTCACGCGCCTTGCGGACCGGATCGAACACCGCATCGTACTCACTCAATGTGCGACTCGAACGGATCATCGAACGCCCCGCCCATTCGGTCCGAAACGAGCCCGGCGCCAGGGCGGTCACGTGGATGCCCAGACTTTCCACTTCTTTGGCCAGCGCTTCACTGACGCCTTCGAGGGCGAATTTGCTGCCGCTGTAGTAGGCGATGCCCGGCAACGTGATGAAGCCGGCCATGGAGGTGATGTTGACGATATGCCCGCTGCGCCGCTCACGCATACCGGGCAGAACTGCCTTGATCATTGCCACCGCGCCAAACACATTAACGTCGAACTGGCGCTGCATCTCGGTCAGAGGTGACTCTTCGAGGATGCCCTCATGACCATAACCGGCGTTGTTCACCAACACATCGATCTGGCCCACCTCGCGCAGAATATCGGCCACCAGCGGCTCAATCGCCGGGAAATCGGTGACGTCGAGCACAAACGCTTTGGCGCGACGAGCATCCAGCGCTTCGAACGCAGCCCGCTCGGACTCGCGCCGCACCGTCCCCACCACCGTGTGTCCCGCCCCCAGCGCTGCTTGTGAAAAAGCCAGGCCGAAGCCTGAACTGACCCCGGTGATCAGGAAAACCTTGTGAACGTGGGCATTCATGGTGTGCTCTCCAATGAAAACGCCGTCGACATTGATCGACGGCGCTGGGGACAGATCAGGTCTTAGTGACCCGCGCTCTGCCCACCATCCACATGCAGGATCTCGCCAGTGACAAAGTTGGCGCTGTCCAGATACACAACAGCCTGCGCAATATCACTGATCTCGCCCATATGCCCAACCGGGTGCAGATTCCCCAGCGCTTCATGGGTTTCCTCGCCATGCATTGGCGTCTTGATGATGCCGGGGCTGACCGCATTCACCCGAATCCCGCGCTTGGCGTATTCAATGGCCAAGGATTTGGTTGCCGCGTTCAAACCACCTTTGGTCAGCGAAGCCAGTACCGACGGCACACCGTCAATCGCGTGGTCTGTCAGGCTGGTAGTGATGTTGACGACGTGGCCTTTGCCTTGTTTTTCCATCTCGTTGATCGCGAGTTGGGTAATGTAAAAGAAGCCGTTCAGGTTCACCGACAGCACCGCGGCGTAGTCTTCTTGGGTATAAGCGGTGAACGGCTTGGCAACAAAGATCCCGGCGTTGTTGACCAGGGTGTCGATGCGGCCAAAACGGGCGATGGCTTCACGGATGACTTGCTGGGCGACTTCCGGGTTGCCGATGTCGCCGGCCACGGTGAGGATGTCCGGGTCGGTGGACGGTTTGATCGAACGCGAAGTGGCGACAACCTTGTAATCCAGATCACGGAACGCCTTGACCATGCCTGCGCCGAGACCTTGGGAGGCGCCAGTAATTACGATGACTTTTTTCGAATTGCTCATGATGAACCTCAACTAATAAATGATGGTTTGAAAACGTAAGTAATCAGGCTTCGGCGGGGGCCTTCGCCATTTGTCTCAACATTTGTTCGTAGTACTCGACCGACTGCGAACCGGACACCAAGTGACGGCCGTTCAACACCATGGCCGGAACCGAATTGATGCCGCGCTGGCGGTAAAACCCTTCAAGCTCACGCACTTCTTTGGCGAACGCGCCGGACGCCAACACCTCTTGAGCAGCCGCCGCATCCAGTCCCGCTTCAGCAGCCAGACCCACCAGCGTCTCGCGATCGCTCGGGTTCCGGCCGTCGGAGAAGTAAGCGCGCAGCAGGATTTTCTTCAGTGCGACCTGCCGCCCTTCCTGCAACGCCCACATCAATAACCGGTGAGCATCGAACGTGTTGTAGAAGTGCGTGCGCTTCTCCAGATCGAACTTGAAGCCAATGGCCGCGCCGCGTTCGATCTGCATCGCTTTGCCGGCGGCGACGTCTTCGGCGGTTCGTCCATATTTGCGCATCAAATGCTCAACCGCTTTTTCGCCGACTGCCGGCATGTCCGGGTTCAACTCGAAGGGCTTGTAGGTCAGCTCCACCGCGACTTCACCAGCAACGTTCTCGATCGCCTGCTCCAGCGCCGTTGCGCCCAAGGCGCACCACGGGCACACCACGTCGGAGATGAAATCGATGGAGACAGTCGCGGTCATGACTTCCCCTCCGCCTCAGCCAGCTGCTTGCGGTACTGGGTGGTGGTGATGCCGGCATAGCCCCAGTTATCGGTGTCGACTTCTTCGATCACGATGTGGGTCAGGTGCGGATCCTTGTTGAGGACGCGTTGCAGGGTTTCAGTGATTTCGGCGATCACCTGAGCTTTCTGCTCAGAGGTAACGCCATCGCGGGTGATGCGTACGCTTACGAAAGGCATGAGGAATCTCCAAGTGACCTTCCCTTCGGAATGAATGGGTAGGCGTTGGAGCTCAATGTATGAGGTTGGTTGGAGGGGATAAAGGTGGGGGCGGGAACATCATTAGTTACGTGGTGTAATGACTAAAGCGCAATTTCGCTAGAAAACATGGAATAGTAATCTTTCCACACATCCACATTCGACTTCTAGAATTCACTCTTATCTCCGAGCTTAGATTTATGTATTAAAAACACCTAAGTGCATTACAAAATGTTTGGGGAGACACAAAACACAATGGCCGGCCCGAGTATAGCCAATTGCTAGCATTCCTAATTTCGCAGATGTATGATGTGGTCGATTTATTTTGAAAATCGCTAAAATTTACACCCCGCAAATCTCTGAATAATAGCGTAGAAAGGAGTATCTATGGCAGAAGTTAACAAAAACATGATATCTAACTTATTCATGGAGCGGAGTAAATTTGTAGTTATCGGTCTAACAGGAAGAACAGGTTCTGGCTGTACTACTGCCGCCAATATATTAGAAGCATTAAAACCTCAGTTCCCGCGACTTGACTCTATAAACTACAAAGGAAAACCTTTTTACGACAGGCTGAACGGTAAAAGATACGAGATCGTAAGAAAATTTTCTGAACAGCACATGACTGCTTTTTACTCTATAAAAGTTAGCGATTTAATTTCAGCATATCTTTTATCTCTTCCGAGTGAAGACGTATTCAAATTCATCGTTAAATCGGCAGGCGACCAAGCTAATACAAATTCAATATTGGAAATGCTTGAAACTGGTTCATTTAGCAAAAACAAGATCACTTCTCGTTTTTCCACCGTAATAAATAAACTGCTAGACCACGAAACAAAATTCTTTCTAACAGAAAAAGAAAAAGAAAAATTCATTTCTTTCTTGAAGCTCATCAGGAAATTTACGAACGACTTCAAAGATGAGATGAAAAAGATTGATAGCACTCTTTACGTTTCAACCTATCAAGCAGCAGGCAATTCAATTCGAAAAATTGGATGTATAGATCAAGACTATAATGAAGTCAGCTTTATTCCTTCCAGCGTGTTCCATTTACCTGAAACTATAAATCGCGTAATTAAAGCAATAAGAGGACTAAAAGACAGAGCACTAATTGTTCTTGATGCTATAAGAAACCCTTATGAGGCGCGATTTTTCAAGGACAGGTATTCTGCTTTCTACCTAGTATCTATAAATGCTCCAGATGAGGATAGAAACGCCTACCTCCAAAATGTCCATAAATTCACTGCAGACAAATTATCTGAAATTGAAAAAAATGAATCAGGAAAAACCAACATAAGCCACGCTGACTTTATTAGTCAAAATGTGAAGCAATGCATTGAAATATCGGACATTCATATATTCAACCCAAGAAACGAACTTGACAACAATAACATATTGAAAGCACAGCTCGCTTGGTATGTAGCATTGATGCTACATCCTGGCTTGATATCACCCA
This sequence comes from Pseudomonas sp. PDM25, assembly GCF_019219045.1. NCBI lineage: Bacteria > Pseudomonadati > Pseudomonadota > Gammaproteobacteria > Pseudomonadales > Pseudomonadaceae > Pseudomonas > Pseudomonas sp. PDM25. The sequence continues at coordinate 152,733 of NZ_JAHUWL010000005.1, read as the reverse complement.
CTTCGATGGAGAGGGTGATGCAAATTGCATATACAGCAAAAAGTAATTCCGGTTGTATATCTAGACAGGTCGGGGCAGTTGTTACTGACGAAGATTACTCAGTCAAATCTGTAGGTTGGAATGATGTTGCTAAAGGACAGGTTCCCTGCGCATTGCGCTCACTTGACGGCCTAATTCAAGATTTTGACAATGTTGCTTACAGCAAGTACGAACGACAGAATTCCGAATTTAGATTCAGCGCAAATAAAAAGCTAATTAAGTTGAGCAATATTAGCGAACTAAATGGAAAAAATCTATCTTACTGCTTCAAAGATATTAAAAATAATTTGGAGAGCAGCGACAAGTCACGTGGAAATCAGGTACACACTCGGTCGCTTCACGCAGAGGAAAATGCATTTTTACAACTAGCAAAATATGGCGGGCCTGGAATCTCTGGTGGAAAACTATACACAACTGCTAGTCCTTGCGAGTTATGTGCAAAAAAAGCGTATCAGTTGGGCATTAAGGAAATTGTATTTATAGATCCATACCCTGGAATTGCAAAAGATCATATTTTAGAAATCGGTGAAAACCCACCAACACTTTTGCAGTTTTTTGGAGCTGTCGGAAAAGGCTATCACCAGCTATACGAACCCGTCCTTCCTTACAAAGATGAACTCGAATACATGATCACTTAAGAGCTACGAAACATAAGCAGCTTTAAAAGACCATGCTCCTTTAAAACAGATCACTATTTATTCAGGAGCATTGTTTTACTTAAAATCAAACCAGCATTTTTTATGAAAATAAAGGCCGGATTAGTTGCATACAACAAATCTGGCTTCCACTAATCCTAAACTGCTTGCAGGTCCCGCAATGCCTCAGGGTGCTGACTCGCAACACGCAACAACGTTTGCGCCGCTCCCGTCGGTTGCCGACGCCCTTGTTCCCAATCCTGCAACGTCCGCAAACTGACCCCAATCAGCTTTGCAAACGCACTTTGAGAAACACCCACTTTGGCGCGTGCTTCAGCAGCCGCCGACAGCGGCACCTCTGTCACGCGAGCCGCTTTGCCGGCTTTCATTTGCCGCACAGAATCCAGCAAGTCCTGCTGGAATTGCTCCAGTTCATTGACCATCGCTGATTTCCTCCTTCAGTTGCTTGAGAAAGGCTGTGGGTAAATTGTCGAATTTCGCCTTGGTGTAGGCGATCAATAACCAGATAGAGCCTTCTGAAAGCGTGTTGTAGTAAATGACACGTGTACCACCTCGTTTACCCATCCCGCTACGGGACCAACGAACCTTGCGCAGACCGCCGCTACCAGGAACAACATCGCCGGCCAACGGGTTAGCCGCCAGCCAGGTGATGAACTCATGACGTTCGCCATCGTCCCAGATGGATTCAGCATAACGCTTGAAAATTTCGGTTTCGATAATCGTGAACATGGGCCCGACTATACGGCTTTGCCGTATAGATGGGCAATGCACGTTTGTCTGGCCGAGGCCGATGATTGGGTACTCCGCGCAACCACCTCATCATCGAATGACCCTTAATTCGGCCGCAGAGCCCATTCCAGAGTCTTCAGCACTCGATCATCGGAATTATTGAAAATTATGGCTGGGCAATAATTATTGCCCAGCCATAATTTTCAATAAAACGTTCCCCCACGCCACCACCTAGCCACGATTGCGCATCCTCCTCCCTCAAGCTACCTTCAACCCGTCGCTGCCAATTCAGCGACCGGGCCTGAGAACCCAAGTAAGATACAGGCGCACAAGCGCCCCAAATCACGATTGCTGGCGTTTTTTTTTGCCAACATTTCCGTGTAATGGCGGCTGTGCGTGGGAGACCTTCGGGTCTGCCGGGTTCCTGTATCTCCGGTTTCTCAGCCCGCGCATAGCTGCCACCCATTCGCCTGAGAACGAACGTGGTAGCTCTAACTTTGATTCAGGAGTTTTTGCTAATGCCCACTATCGATCCGTCCAAAATTTGTGTTCCCGTTTCACTGGTTGTCGCCCACCACCGCCCAAAAACCGGAGGCGCCCAATGACCACCCCCCAAGACCTGAAAACCATCGGCCTCACCCCTTTCTCCTTCCACGGCAACCAACCGCTGTTCCGCATCAACGCCGGTGTCCCGATCATCCAAGCCCTCTCCCACGCCTCCGATCTGCTCCACATCGCCAAACTTCTCGCATCTGACGCCGCCATGGTTCGTGACACCGACCGGCATGCCTGGGCGTCGCATTTTTTGCAGGATATGAGTAAGGCGATCATCGATGACGTAGCGAAGGTGCTCGATGCACCGGGTAACAACCGAGCCAGTAACGTCGCGCCATAAACAAATCGCAAACAAGAAAAGCCCGAATCAATCGGAATGCTGTTCACTTAGGCGCGGCGTCCACATTTGTGGCGAGGGGATTTATCGGAATGCCGCACCACCCCGTTGGGCTGCGAAGCGGCCCCAGCGTCTTTTCAGACAGACTAAGTTGTCTGGATTACGACTGCTTCGCAGCCGAACGGGGATAAATCCCCTCGCCACAGGTTCTAGCTCGACTGAAGAATGTCTTAAGTGAACAGCATTACGAATCAATCGGGGCTTTTTGCGTAAGTCGGTCATCGACCCACTGGCTGATTCGGGTGATATCGATCACTCACGCTACTGTCTATCGGCTCCTCCCCCCGAACCGACTGAGCCACAGCTTCGATAATGGCGGCCCAAATATCCGGCCTTGCCAGCACAGGCATTTCCTTTGCCAATACGTTGCTCAGCTTCCCTTCGTTCTGCTCTATGGATCGCAAGAGCCGATCAGCCTGTTGATCAGGCATCTCAACGACCTCCTTGATTGCCTGCCTGGCCCTTATGTGACTGCGCAAATACCGCGACTCTTCACGCATCTGTTCGGTGATGGTGCGGCGAATGACGTTAGACATGAAAACAACGTGTGGCCCCAGATTCGGATAGCGCCACACCGGGCGGGCCTGATCCTGGCCTGTGAATTCAATATTCGAGACCACGCCGTCAGGATATTGCGTACGAGTGTTGGCGAATGCTACCTGGTCTCGTACGCCTTGCATGAGCGGTTTTGAAACCTGATCCAGCACGCTGTCGTAAAGACGCCGCTCAGCAGAGTCGTCGGTGATAACAGCTGAAATCGGAAGAATCACCGGGTCTGGAATGGCCCCATCACGCCGCAGAATGTCATTGATCAAGAAGCGATGGACCCGGCCGTTGCCGTCGGCCAGCGGATGGATATACACGAAAGCGAACGCTGCTACAGCACTGCGCATGACTGGGGATTGCCCTTGAGTACGATTCAGAAAGATGCGAATGCCTTCCAGCATCCGCTCCAGATCGCTTTCCGGGGGAGCGACATAATGGACAATCTCCTGATAGCGGATAGTTTCGCCAACAAACACCGGAGATTGCCGAATCCCCAGGCGTGTCAGTGTGGTCACTGCTCCGAGGATTTCTTCTTGCATCTCAGCTAGTGCGGCATCGGTGAGCGGCAGTTCGCCCTGACCTGTTCGTCGCGCCAACACATCTGCGAAACGCTGGATACGTGTTGAACGATCTGCCTCCCCTTCAATGGCGAAGCTGGCTTTACTTTCTCTGAGCGTCATCCATGCGGCGGCGCGCAGCAGAAGCGCTTCGCCAAACTCTGCGGTCAGTTGGCCAAAGAGGTGAGGCACATCAAGGTCCGCTGCTGACTTGACTGCTGCAGTCTTGACGACAATTGGGCAGAAGTAGTTCGAGCCCGGCAGGTTGTCATTCACTCGCCAACGCGGCACTTTCACCGCCTCTTCGGGTGAAGCCGCCACCATCAGATCGGCGTTGATGGCGTCGACATACTTACCGCCTATAGGTTCTGGCGCCTGCAACCGCTCGCCAGTGAGCCACTCAAACAAGAACGCCGACCTGCGGGCATATTGGCCGGTGGGCTCGTCATTCAACCAGCCTTGTACCGGTGCAGGACCCACCTTGGTAAACAGTCTGGTCAAGAACTCAAGGTTCGGGACTTCATGCCGCAGGTGAAATTGCAGATGGGATGAAAAGTCCGGATCGGGGCGCATGTTTTCCGTATAGGTCTCAAGACGAAACCCGTCTTCGACCCGAGTTGACCGTCGACTACCGACCTGACTTAACACGGATAGCCGTGCCATCGGCCGCACGTCAAATGTCGTTGACAGCCAGGCAGCACCGATGGGGTCTACGGGAAACTCGCTCACGTCACACTCCTTTTAAACCTTGGCCAAATCAAACCACTACAAATGGAGAGTAACGATCAAAATCAGATCCCGCTGCATAAAAATGATTATTTTTAGGTGCTAATGCATAAAAACGAACATTCAGAGCACATAAAATTGAGCTCCGCTATTGAATTGGGCACCGTCGAACTGACCCCAAACGCATAAAAACGATTTTACTTGCTCAAAAACGATCATAAATCTGGTTTTTTGCACAAAACCGTTTCGAACCCGGACTTTCCCACTGAGCCCCTCACGCAATGAAACCCGCAACGCCCCCCCTTCATCCAAAAAAAAGCCCCGAACCAGTCGGGGCTTCTTCTTTCTCAGCCTTGCATCAGGCCTCGATAGCGCAACCGATCATCAGAAAATGTTGATCGGGTAATCCACGAACACACGCACTTCATTACCGCTGGAGTTGTACTCACTCGATTTCTGCGAGACACGCAGGATCGAGCTGCGCAGTTTCACGCTCAGGTCTTTGGCCGGGCCGCTTTGCACGACGTATTTGAACTGGTTGAAGATTTCGCGCTCGGTGCCGCCTTCGCTGGTGGAGGTGGTGATGTTGTCGCCGCGCACGTAGGCGAAGTTGTAGCTCAGGCCTGGAACACCGAAGGTGCTGAAGTCCAGGCCGTAGCCCAGCTGCCAGCTGCGTTCGTCTTCGGCGTTGAAGTCGGACCAGTAGGAGTTCGCCAGGTAGATGGTGTTGCCGCCGTCGCCGACGCGACCTTGATCCTTCTGGTAGCCGCCGTAGGCATAGCCCAGGTTGCTGTCGCCGGTGCTGCGCTGGTGGGCGAGCGTGAATGAGTGCGCGCCGGTGGCGAAGGTGGCGGCCAGGCTCCAGATTTTGTTGTCGTCGCCAGTGGCACCGCTTTCGCGAACGTAGGAATCGTCCAGCTTGGTGCGGTAGCCGTTGAAGTCCAGGGTCAGGGACTGATCCTTGTCGATCGGGAACACGTAGTTGGCGTTCACGTATTGCTTCTTCAACACGTCTTCGACGTCGGAAGCGTACAGCGCAGCCTTGAACTGTTCGGTGAACTGGTAACTGCCGCCCAACACGTTGATCGACTTCAGGCCACCGCTGTCATGGCCTTCAGCACTTTTGCGCGACTCGGCGGTGAAGCGACCGGCGTTCAGCTCCAGGCCTTTGATCTCTTTGGAGGTGATCAGCGTGCCGGTGTAGCTTTCCGGCAGCAGACGCCCGTTGTCATAGCTCAACACCGGCAGCACTGGCATCTGGTCGCCGTAGGTCAGGACAGTGCTGGATACGCGGAATTTTACCGCGCCTCCGGCTTTGGCCAGGTCGCCGGCCGGGTTACCGCTGTCGCCTTCCTTGAAAAAGTCGATGCCTTGGCCGCCGCTGTGGCTACCACGGTCCAGACGCAAGGCGTACAGACCGAAGGCATCAACGCCCACGCCGACGGTACCTTGGGTGAAGCCCGAGGTGTAGGTGCCGATGGCAGCCTGACCCCATTCACGCTGGTCGTCGTTGCCGTCTTTTTTGTCGCGATTGATGTAGGCATTGCGCAGCAGCACTTTGAGGCTGCTGTCTTCAACAAAACCCTTGGATTCGGCCTGGTCGTTAGCCATGACCTGTGTAGCACTCAACATCCCCAGAGCGATCAGGCTGATTCGCTTGTTCAACATTTTGTTCTTTTCCTTATGATCGGTTGATACGCACTGTGTCGAACGGCTGAAACGGCGCTATCGCGCTCTTTTTTCACCCCAAACAAAAAGGCCCGCGCACGAAGAAATCGTGGCGGGCCTTTTTGTTATTTTATGAGTCGTGGCGGTTAGCCACAGGCGTGGGGCGAATCCTAGCCGCGCCCTTAACGATGTGTCAATTTCATGAATCGTCTGTAAATAGGCGAAAAACGTCTAAGAAATCACTGGTCGACGTCAATGGGCGCAGCCGTCGAGGCCACAGGCTTGAAGCGCCGATGATGACCCTTGTGCGGGCAGCGACTGACTCAGCCATGCCGCGAACGCTTGCGGCTTGCCGAGCCACGGGCCGATATCGATCAGGGTAAATTGGCCATTGCGTTCCAGGGCGAAGGTCGGGAAACCCTGACCGCCGACTTCGGCCAGCAACGCTCGACTGTCCTTGATGTGGCGATCGGTTTCAGCTTCCTTGAAAGCAGCCTGGAACGCTTGAGGTTCCAGTCCGATGTCTTTCGCGAGTTCTGACAACACCGCTTCATCGGCAATGCGTCGACCTTCCTCGTAGTGAGCACTCTGCAAACGCCCCAGCAACTCCAGTCCTCGGCCGGTGATCTGCTCGGCTGCCAGCACGGCGGCAATCGGCGGTGCGGAATCGAACACCGCTGTCTCATCGCGCAGCAATCCTTCGAAATACGCCTCGCCGAACGGCTGGCTGGTGTACTCGGCAATGCGACGGTCGTGGGGCATCACGTAGTTGCGCAGTTTTGGCGAAACGGTCTGGCGGTTGGCGCCGGTCATCATGCCGCCGCCATGGGCGATCACGGGCAACACCGCCTGAGCGGCTTGCACCAGCGGTTTTGCGCCATAGCACCAGCCGCACAACGGGTCGTAAATGTAGTGAAGGATCATGGGAAGACTCCGGCAAAAGCGTAGGAAAACGAGATGCCGGCAGATTAGTCCTCCGCCCGTTTCTGAAAAACGCTGGAATGGCTTTCAGTCTGTTTCATGAATCGGTCGAATGGCCTCATGACCCCACTGCAGCCATCTCGACACAATTAGAAATAATCAAACAGCGGAACTTTTCAAGAATAATTAACGCGGGTAAATAACAACCATTACCATTCGCACCCTCGAACTTCTCCACCCTTTCGGATGCGCTTCAGATGCCTGCCCCCTTTCGCCTCACGCCCGTCACCCTTGGGCTTTCTGCATTTCTCTCGGCCGGTTTTGCCTGCGCCGCCGCCACTGTTTTACCCGAGACGTCGATCAGTGCCGAAGTTGAAGCCGATGACCCGCGTGTGAAGGAAACCAGCACCGCAACCCGTACCGCCACGCCAGTGCGCTACGTTCCTCAAGCCATCGACTCGATTAAAACCGCGAACGTCGTGGATTACGGCACCAACGATCTGGGCACCGCGTTGAGCGGCATCCCCAACGTCAGCAGCGGCGCCGACACTCGCTTCGACAGCCTGCGCATCCGCGGTTTCGACGCCAGCAACGACTTCTACCTCGACGGCATCCGTGACGACAGCCAATACGTGCGCGATTTGCACAACATCGAACGCATCGAAGTGCTCAAAGGCCCGGCCGCTGTTTTGTATGGCCGTGGCAGTCAGGGCGGGATCGTCAATCGGGTCAGCAAACTGCCTGAATTCGGTCGCCGCTCGACCCTCGAAGCCCAGGGCGGCAGCGATGATCTGCGCAGCCTCTACGCCGACCTCAGCACCGACCCGAGCGAGAACATCAGCCTGCGCCTGAACATGGGCAACATGGATCAAAACAGCTTCCGCGATGGCGTGAGCGGCAATCGCCAACTGTTCGCTCCGTCGATGAGCTGGCAACTGACGCCGGACCTGAACTGGCTGGTGCAGTACGAATACAGCCGCTACAACCGTACGCCGGATCGCGGTATCCCCGGGGTAAACGGACGCCCGGCGGACGTAGGACGGGATACGACCTACGGCAGCGAGCACGATTTCATCGACGACAAGTCGCAATCCCTACGCTCGAAGCTCAGTTATGAGCTCAGCGACAACTGGCAGCTGCGCCACACCCTCGGCGTATTCAAGCTCAACAGCGATTTCGACAACACCTACCTGACGGGCTACACCCCGGCGACCAACAAGGTCACGCGCCAGCACTGGCAACAGGACCTGACCACCCGCAACGTCTACAACAACGTCGAGCTGGAAGGCGGTTTCGACACGTTCGGCCTTGAACATCGCTTGCTGACCGGTATCGAAATCGGCAGCCAACGGCGCGATCCGACGTTGTACAACGCGGCCACTTCCGGGCCGGGCAGCTCGCTCGTGCCGGCACTGGACCTGTACAACCCCGACCGCAATTTGCGCCATACCGGGCGGATGCAAGTGTCCAGCAGCACCCACACCGAAGTCGAAAGCCGTGCGGTGTATGTGCAGGATCAACTGCGCCTGAACGATCAATGGCAACTGCTGGCGGGTTTGCGTTACGACACCTTCGACATCGAGTCGACCAACAAACTGCGGGACATTTCCGAAGATCGTGACAGCCATAGCACCAGCCCGCGTGCAGGACTGGTGTGGACGCCGCTGCAGAATCATTCCTTCTACGCCTCATGGACCAAGACCTTTTCCCCGGTCGGCGGTGGTTTGATCGGTATCACCCCAGGCGCCGCCGGCAACAGCAACGACCTGAGCCCCGAGCTGACCAAGCAAAAGGAAATCGGCGTGAAGAGCGACTGGCTCGATGATCGCCTGAGCACCACATTGGCGATCTACGAACTGGAACTCTACAACCGCCGTACCAGCGATCCCGACAATCCGACCGTCACCTTAATGACCGGCCTGCAACGTTCCCGCGGGATCGAGCTGACTGGCACCGGCAAAATCGCCGGCAACTGGTACGTGCGCGGTGGCGTGGGTGTGCAGGACGCGACGGTCGTAAAGGACAACAACGGCTTTGAAGGCAAGCGCATCAGCAACGTAGCCAAGCACAACAGCAGCCTGTTCCTGACCTGGAAGCCGGAAATGGGCTGGTACGCTGAAACCGGCCTGACCCTGGTGGGCCAGCGTTACGCCGACAACCTCAACACCACCGTGCTGCCAGGTTATGGCCGTTGGGATGCATTGGCCGGGTTCCGGCAGAAGGATTGGGATCTGCGCGCGGCGCTGAACAACATCAGCGACAAGACCTATTACTCGTCGGCCACCAGTGCGGCGCAGATTCAGCCGGGTGAACCGCGCAGCGTGGTCGTGACCGGGACCTACAGCTTCTAAACACCGCAAAACCCTGTGGGAGTGAGCCTGCTCGCGATAGCGGCCGGGCAGTCAACATCGATGTCGACTGATCCACCGCCATCGCGAGCAGGCTCACTCCCACATTTTGATCTCCAGTGATCACGAAAAAACCTCCGCCCATAAAAAAGCGCCGCCATCCCGGCAGCGCTTTTACCAATCCTTTGTTTTTTCTTCTTATCCTTCCATCACATCCCACAACGCTTCCAGCTCCGCTTCGCTGAATAAACCAGCGGGGTAGCGTTCGATCATCGTCCGGCGCGGATCAGGTTCTCTGATCTGACGCGTTCCATTGGACTTCAACCAGTGCGCCAGGACCTGGAGCGATTCGCTGTTTACTGCCAGGGGATGCAACGCCCGCTCGCTCACCACATTCATTTCGGCGTTCATTTCCGCGCTCTCTCCTGGATTGTGAGCGGCTAACTTATCCAAGGTTTATGACAGAACATCGCAGTTCTCCCCCTCCCTGTTACACCCTGAGCGATACAAGAGCTGTGCCAAAGTTTCGCAACTGTCGACAAGCGGATACAAAAAAGCCCGCAGTCCTGTAGGGCTGCGGGCTTTGTGCTAAACCGTGAGCGAAAACGTTTGCCTGGACTATTTTGCAATCAACTCAAGCTGTTACAACCGCACTCACTCTTTGTGGGGGGCTGGCTGTTGTTGGGTAAGGCAGTGGATGTTACCGCCTCCCAGTAACAGTTCGCGGCCGGGCACCATTACCACTTCATGCTGCGGGAACAGTGCCTGCAAAATCTCTTTTGCCGGGCCATCCAATGGGTCGTCGAAGCTTGGCGCGATGATGCCGCCGTTCACGATCAGAAAGTTCACGTAGGAACCGGCCAGACGCACGGTCGAATTACGTTCCTGAGTCCCGTCCACCGGATCAACCCCCGCGCACTCTTCTTCGGTCGCATACAGCGGCCCCGGAATCGGCATCTTGTGCACCGTGAATGGGCGACCCTTGGCGTCGGTGCTGCTTTCCAGCACTTTCATTGCCGCCTGGCAGCGCGGGTAGTTCGGGTCCTGCGGGTCATCGGTCCAGGCCAGCAACACTTCGCCCGGACGCACGTAGCAGCAGAAGTTATCCACATGGCCGTCGGTTTCGTCGTTGAACAAACCGTCCGGCAGCCAGATGATTTTATCCACAGCCAGATTCGCGCTGAGCACCGCTTCGATCTCTGCACGGTTCATGTGCGGATTGCGATTGCGGTTGAGCAGGCATTCTTCGGTGGTGATCAGTGTGCCTTCGCCATCGACGTGGATCGAACCGCCTTCAAGCACAAAGCCCTCGGTGCGGTAGCGCTGGCTGCGCTCGATCTCGAGGATTTTGCCGCCGACCTGGGAATCGCGATTCCACGGCGAGTACAGCCCCCCGTCGAAACCGCCCCACGCGTTGAAGTCCCAGTTCACACCACGGACTTCGCCGCCGTTATTGATGACAAACGTCGGCCCCGTGTCGCGAACCCAGGCGTCGTCGCTGGACATTTCCACCACACGAATATTCGGCACGTCCAGACGGGCGCGGGCGTTTTCGTATTGGCCGGCGGAAACCGCCACGGTCACCGGTTCGAAACGCGCAATGGCTTTGGCTACCGCGACGTGCGCGGCTTGCGCCGGTTTGCCACCCAGACGCCAGTTGTCCGGGCGCTCGGGCCAGATCATCCAGGTCTGGGTTTGCGGCGCCCATTCGGCGGGCATGTAAAAGCCGTCGGCGCGAGGCGTGCTGTGCAAAGTGGTCATGACAATCAGGACTCCAGGGAACCGTCGAGGGTTTTCAGTGTGCCATACAGGTTCGGGCGACGATCACGGAAAGAGCCCCAGGCGCTGCGGATGTGTTCCAGTTCGTCCAGATCGAAGCTCTGAACCAGTACGCCTTCTTCGGTTTCGTTGAGCTCTTGAACCTTCTCGCCGAACTGGTTGGCGATGAACGACGAGCCGTAGAACGTAATGTCGTAGCCGTCCTGCTCTTCGTTGCCGATGCGGTTGCTGGCGATCAGCGGCATCAGGTTGGCGCCGGCATGGCCTTGTTGCACGCGCTGCCAGTGATCGCGGGACGAAATGCTCTTGTCGTGTGGCTCGCTGCCGATCGCGGTCGGGTAGAACAGAATTTCCGCGCCGAGCAACGCCATGCTGCGGGCGCATTCCGGGAACCACTGGTCCCAGCAGATGCCCACGCCGATTTTCGCGTAACGGGTGTTCCAGACTTTGAAGCCGGTGTCGCCCGGATTGAAGTAGTACTTTTCATGGTAGCCAGGGCCGTCCGGGATATGGCTTTTACGATAAATCCCGAGGTTGCTGCCGTCGGCATCGATGATCGCGATGCTGTTGAAACGCGCGCGGCCCGCCAGTTCGTAGAAGCTGATCGGCAGAACCACTTGCAGCTCCTTGGCGACTTTCTGGAAGTGCTTGATGGCGACGTTGTCTTCAACGGTCGTGGCCAGCTGCAGGTAATCCGGGTTCGGCTTCTGGCAAAAGTACGGAGCCTCGAACAGTTCCTGGATCAGGATGATCTGCGCGCCTTGCGCCGCGGCCTCACGGACCAGCCGCTCAGCGGTCTCGATGTTGGCTTCAAGGTCCCAGGAACAGGCCATCTGGGTGGCGGCGACGGTAACGATACGGCTCATGAATCATCTCCGGGGCAATTGCTTGAGGGTCGAGCGTGGCATCGACCAATGACAGAAATGGGAAGCACCGGGCGTGGTGAGGCCACACCGGGGCAGCGGTGACTTTATAGCCGATAAAAATCGGCTTTTAAAGCTTAAAATAATCCACCTGTCGAAATTAACTCAATTAATCCAGATAATAATCGAACTTTACGCTATCCCTGTGGGAGCGGGCTTGCTCGCGAAAGCGGTGCGTCAGTCAAAGTAGATGTCGACTGACACGGCCCTTTCGCGAGCAAGCCCGCTCCCACAGGGGATGTTTGTTTACAGACCCTCTGCGAGAACTTTCGACAGCATGTCCACAAAGAAATCCACGCTCCGGCGCGAGGTCACCATCGGCGGTTTGATCTTGAGGACGTTCAGGTAATCGCCCGTCGGCTGCATGAAGATCCCCAGCTCGCGCAACCGATCACACAGCGCCGAGGTTTCTTCGGTTGCCGGTTCCAGGGTTTCGCGATTGCGGATCAACTCGACGCCCAGATAGAAGCCGGAACCATGCACCGCGCCCACCAGCGGATGAATATCGATCAGCGCTTCAAGCCGTTCCTTGAAATACCCGCCCACGACCTGAGCGTTTTCCCAGAGTTTTTCTTCCTCCATCACATCCAGCACGGCCATGCCGATCTGGCAACTGACCGGGCTGCCGCCGGCCGACGAGAAGAAGTAACCCTCAGCCTCCAGCGCTTCGGCGATTTCCCGACGGGTGATTACCGCGCCCAACGGCTGGCCATTGCCCATGCCTTTGGCCATGGTGATGATGTCCGGCACCACGCCTTGCTCTTCAAACCCCCAGAAAAAATTGCCCATGCGGCCGTAACCGACCTGCACTTCGTCGGCGATGCAGACACCGCCCTGAGCACGAACCAGCGCATAAACCTGTTGCAAATACCCCGGCGGCAGCGAGATACCGCCGGCATTGCCGTACACCGGTTCGCAGATGAAACCGGCCAGCTGACGCTTCTGCTCGGCAATTTTCGCCAGGTTGTGTTCGACGCTACGCACGTAGTCCGGGGCGCTATCCGGGCCACGGAATTCGCCACGATAGGTGTTCGGCGCGGTGACCGGATGCACCCAGTCCGGACGGCTGCTCAAAGCCTTCGGGTTGTCGGCAATCGAGGTCGAGACCGCGTCCGCGCCCACTGTCCAGCCGTGATAGGCCTCGAGCACGCTGAGCATGTCGCGACCACCGCTGTAGGCCCATGCCAGGCGGATTGCCAAATCATTGGCTTCGCTGCCGCTGTTGACCAGGAACACCCGGTCCATGGAGTCCGGCGACAGTTTCAGCAAACGTTCGGAGAATTCGGCAACCGCCGCGTAGTTAAAACGCGAGTTGGTATTGAGCAGCGACCACTGACGACTGGCGACAGCAGCCATGCGCGGATGACCGTGGCCAAGCACCGCGACGTTGTTGAGCATGTCGAGGTAGGAACGGCCTTGCATGTCGATCAAGTGATTGCGCCAGCCGCGTTCGATGCGCGGCGGGTCGACGTAATAGTGCTTCTGGGTACGGGCGAAACTGGCATCACGGCGCGCCAGCAACGTCTGCGAATCGAGCTCCTCTTCGGCGTCACAGGCCAGTCCCAGCAGCACCGCCGGTGACGGGCACAACGCTTGCCAGGCCGCCGCGCGAGACGGCGTGCAAAACAACGGCGCCGTGAACGAAGCGCCGCGGCACAACTGCACGATCAACGGCCCGTTGACGGAACCCAGCACCTGGCCTTTGACCAGCGCTGCGCCCGTGTGCAGCGACGGCGTCACACCCCACAGGCGCACGCTCAGTTGCGGGCCGTCCAGTTGCAGCACACCCGCCGCCGGCTGATGCACCACACCGGCAAACGGTGACTCGACCGCCGTGCCGTGGGGCACTCGCAATTCGACGTGCAGTGGGCAGGTGTCGGGTTCGCTGGCGCTGTCCGGGCGGGTGCGGGACAAGCGATATTGCCCATAACGACTGGCCGCCAAACCGTGAGCCGCGGCAGCTTCGGTCAACAGACGTTGATCGATCCCCTCCTGTTCCCAGTTGCCGGCTTCAAAATGCGGGCTGAGCACGCCCAAATCGATCAACGCAAACTCACGCCCCACCAGGCTCGGCAGCAGCGGCGCGAAACCTTCGCTGCCGATGCCCGGCAGGTTCTGGCCGACCGCGGTCAGGATCGCGGCTTCCATCAACGCCAACGGCACCGATGTAGCGACGCGGAAAATCTCCCACTCGTGGGTGAGGTTGTCGCGGCTGTATTCGTTGCCCGGATCGATGCTGACCTGCTGTTCGCCGCTGAGCACCAACACCGCCGCACGGGCGACGATCAGCGGCCAGAGCGCCAGTAGCTCTTCATGCGTGAGCGGATTGACCGCGTGATAGGCCTGAACCGCCGGCAAAATGTAGAACGGATCGCCATCAGCATGGTGCAGCAGCGCCGCGCAGGTCACCGACAGATCAGTAATGCGCCAGGTACGAACCAGGTCGCCGAAATCGATCACCCCCTGCAATTGCCACTGACGTTGCGAATCTCGCTGCCACACCACGTTGTCGTCAGTGATGTCCATGTGAATGGCCTGCACCGGCAGCTTATCCACAAGCGGCTGCAAATGACGCTCGGCCTGTTCAGCCGCATCAGCGATCAGCCGGCGTTGCTGGTCGTCAGTGATGACCGGCAGCAAATGCGCGATCAACGCGTTGGCGTGGCGGGCGTCCCATTGAAGCGTGCGCTCGAGGCCCGGATGGTCGAAACCGGCCAGCGTCAGGTCCATTTCACCGCAGAGTCGACCAAAACCGGCCACCACTGAACCGGGCAGATGGTCCAGGTGTGTGAGCGACTGGCCTTCGATGTAATCGAGCAGGCGCACATGCACCGGTTGGCCGCCGACTTCCAGAGAGAGAAGGTCTGCACCGCTTTTTGCGGGAATGACTCGCGGCACATGCACATCGGGGAGTTCACCCAAATGCTTGAGTCCGGCGTGCTGGGCGTGCAGCTCCTGCGCCGAGTAATCACCACGGCAGATTTTCAGGACAAAACGCCCCTGGTCGCTGTCGACCCGATAGTTAAGATCCTGCTGGCTGCCGAGGGCCTGCAACCTTCCACTCAGGCCGTAATGTCCCTTCAGCAGCTCAAGCGCTTGCTCCGCAGACACTTGCGGGCTGGGCAAACTGGCGCGATGAATCAACGTGGCGAGTGGCATACAACGACCCCTGAAATTTTATTAGGCGCTTATATCGCCACTGCTTTGGGTGATACGCAACCCCTTCGCCTGCCAGAACCCCTCCTGAGGCTCGACAAATCAGTGAACGGATCAGGAAAAAAATCACTCCACTCGCGCCCGCCGCCACTTTGCGCAAGAATGTCGCCCATCAATGCCTATTGCTGGAGAAAGCCATGAAAGTAGTCACCACCGACCTGCCCGGTGTTCTGATCATCGAACCCAAGGTATTTGGTGACGAGCGCGGTTTCTTCTATGAAAGCTTCAATGCCAAGGCTTTCAAGGAAGCGACTGGCCTGGAGACGAATTTCGTCCAGGACAACCATTCCCGTTCACAAAAAGGCGTACTGCGCGGCCTGCATTACCAGCTGGAAAACACTCAAGGCAAACTGGTTCGGGTCACCGCCGGTGAAGTACTCGACGTGGCCGTGGACATTCGCCGCAGCTCGCCCCATTTCGGTAAATGGGTGGCTGTGCGTCTGTCCGCCGAGAACCATCGCCAACTCTGGGTCCCGGAGGGTTTCGCCCACGGTTTCGTGGTGCTGAGCGAGTTCGCCGAATTCCTCTACAAAACCACCGACTACTACACCCCGTCCGCCGAGCGCAGCATTCGCTGGGACGACCCGGACCTGGCCATTGATTGGCAACTGGACGAAGCGCCACAACTGTCCGGCAAAGATCAGGCCGCGGCGTTCTTCAAGGATGCTGAAGTCTTTTCCTGAAACACCGTCTGAATCATCACCGCGCAAGCGTGCCTGACCCACGGCGCGCAGACTGCGCCCGCAAGCCTAGGCATAATGCGCCTGTACCCACAGGCGCTCGATGCTCATGACTCCGACCCTCCCCCGCAGACCCCGTTGGCGCAGCCTGGCCCTGCTCGCGCTGTGCCTGGCACCGTTGCTGTGGCCGCTGGAGCATCTGGCCGAGCGTTATTACCGCAGCGAACTGGCCGGGCAGAACCGTCAGACCCTCGACCTTTACGTCGCCAACCTGCTGGGCACCCTGCACCGCTATGAAGTGTTGCCGCAGATCCTCGGCGATCTGCCGGCCCTGCGAGCCGTCCTCGGTGCGCCCGACGATGGCGTCACCCAGGGCAACGCCAATCGCTTGTTAAAAAACATCAGCGCCCAGACCGGCGCCGAAGTCATGTACCTGATGGACACCACGGGCAAGACCCTGGCCGCGTCCAACTGGGACAAACACGACAGTTTCGTCGGGCGTAATTTTTCCTTCCGGCCGTATTTCAGCGAAGCCATGGCCGGGCGGCTTGGGCGCTTTTTCGGTTTGGGCACAACATCGGCCAAGCGCGGCTATTTCTTCGCCGCCGCCGTGCGTAACGGCGAAAAGATCATCGGCGTGCTGGTGGTCAAGGTCGATCTGGACCACACCGAAAGCCTCTGGGGCAAAACCCCGGAACAACTATTGCTGACCGACCATAACGGCGTGGTCATTCTCACGTCGCGGCCCGAGTGGCGATTCCGCTCGACCCGCCCGTTGGGCGAAGAAGAAAGCAAGGCTATTACTGCGATTCAACCTTATCCGACCCGCGATCCCAAACCCTTGCGGCTCAACCCCAACGCCTGGCTGACACAAACCCAGTCCATCGCAGAAACCGGTTGGAACGTCAGCATCCTCGCCCCACGTACTTTGATCGATCGCCCGGTACGCACGGTCGTCGCCATCGGCGGCGCGACGTTGTTGGTGTTGATGTTGCTGCTGGGGCTGATGATGCAGCGCCGCCGTCATTACCTTGATCGAATCGCCTTCGAAGCCAAGGCCCGTCGCGAACTGGAAGGCCGGGTAGCCGAGCGGACCAGCGACCTCGAAGGCCTGAACCGTCGACTGAAACAGGAAGTGCTGGAACGCGAACAGGCCCAGCAAGAGCTGGTTCGCGCTCAGGATGATCTGGTGCAGGCCGGCAAACTGTCGGCCCTTGGCACCATGTCGGCGAGCATCAGCCACGAATTGAATCAACCGCTGGCGGCGATCCGCAGCTACGCAGAAAACGCCGAAGTGCTGCTCGATCATCAGCGCACTGAAGATGCGCGCGGCAACCTCAAGTTGATCAGCGAACTGACCGGGCGCATGGCGTCGATCATCGCCCACCTGCGCGCCTTCGCCCGGCGCGATCGCCACGCCCCGGAAAGCGTCGCCCTGCAACCGGCGCTGGACGATGCGCTGGCGCTGCTGGCCAAGCGTCGACGCAGCATGGAAGTCGAGCTGATCCGCGATTTGCCGGCCGCCACCCTGTGGGTCGAGGCCGGGGAAACCCGTCTGCGTCAGGTGCTCGGCAATCTGCTGGCCAACGCCTTGGACGCCCTGACGGAAAAAGGCCCGCCGCGCAAGCTCTGGTTGAGTGCCCAATCGACTGCCGACGGCGTCAATCTGTACATTCGCGACAATGGCCCCGGGTTCTGCCTGGAGGCACTTGGCCGCGCCAGCGAGCCCTTCTACACCACCAAGACCCGCACTCAGGGGCTTGGGTTAGGGCTGGCGATTTGCGAAACCCTGATGCGCGCCTTCGGGGGTGAACTGTCGTTCTCCAACCACAAGGAAGGTGGCGCCCTGATTACCCTGAAGCTGCGTGCAGGCGCACCGGGTGTGAGCCTGCAACCGTCCGAGGACCGAAGTGCATGACCATCGACAACCGCATCCAGGTCGTGTTGATCGACGACGATCCGCACCTGCGTCAGGCCTTGAGCCAGACTCTGGATCTCGCTGGACTGAAAATCCTGCCACTGGCCGAAGCCAAGGGCCTGGCCGCGCAACTGGAACGCGACTGGCCCGGCGTGGTGGTCAGTGACATCCGCATGCCGGGCATGGACGGTCTCGAACTGCTGACTGAACTGCATGCCCAGGACCCGGAACTGCCGGTGCTGCTGATTACCGGTCACGGCGATGTGCCGCTGGCCGTGCAAGCCATGCGCGCCGGGGCTTATGACTTTCTGGAAAAACCCTTTGCCAGCGACGCCCTGCTCGACAGCGTGCGCCGCGCCCTGGACCTGCGCCGGCTGGTGCTGGACAACCGCAGCCTGCGTCTGGCCCTGAGCGATCGCAATGAGCTGAGCGCCCGACTGGTCGGGCAATCGGCGCCGATGCTGCGCCTGCGCGAGCAGATCGGTGCATTGGCGGCGACCAAGGCCGATGTGCTGATCCTTGGCGAAACCGGCGCTGGTAAAGAAGTTGTCGCACGTGCATTGCACGATCTGTCGAGCCGTCGAAACGGTCCGTTCGTGGCGATCAATGCCGGCGCCCTGGCCGAGTCGGTGGTAGAAAGCGAGCTGTTCGGTCATGAGCCAGGCGCCTTTACCGGCGCGCAAAAGCGCCGCATCGGCAAGTTCGAATTCGCCAATGGCGGCACGTTGTTCCTCGATGAAATCGAAAGCATGAGCCTGGATGTGCAGGTGAAATTGCTGCGTTTGCTGCAAGAGCGGGTCGTCGAGCGCTTGGGCGGTAATCAGCTGATCCCGTTGGACATCCGCATCATCGCTGCGACCAAGGAAGACCTGCGTCAATCCGCCGATCAGGGCCGCTTCCGTGCCGACTTGTATTACCGCCTGAACGTCGCACCGCTGCGTATTCCGCCGCTGCGTGAGCGTGGCGAAGATGCGCTGATGCTGTTCCAGCACTTCGCCGACGAAGCCAGCGCTCGTCACGGTCTGCCACCCCACGAGTTGCAACCGGGACAACGCGCCCTGCTGCTGCGCCACACCTGGCCGGGCAACGTGCGGGAATTGCAGAACGCCGCCGAACGCTTTGCCCTGGGCCTGGAATTGGCCCTGGACAATAGCGCAGCGGATGGCGCTGTCGGCATGACGGTCGAGGTGGTCAGTGGCGGTCTCAGCGAACAAGTGGAAAACTTCGAGAAGAGCTTGATCGCCGCCGAACTGGCGCGTTCTCACAGCTCGGTGCGCAGCCTCGCCGAAGCCCTTGGCATCCCACGCAAGACCTTGCACGACAAACTGCGCAAGCACGGGCTGAACTTCGCCGACAGTGGCAGCAGCCACACCGACGAACCCGATTGAGCTACCGTCCAATCATCATCTTCAAACAAGAGATCCATGCATGAGCCGCGACAGCCGTCATCTGGAATCAGTTCTCCATCGCGACATTCCCCTGACGCGGGACATGGGCCTCAAAGTGCTCGATTGGCACGACCAGCAACTGCGCCTGCACTTGCCGCTGGAGGCCAACGTCAATCATAAAAGCACGATGTTTGGCGGCAGCCTGTATTGCGGCGCGGTGCTGGCCGGTTGGGGCTGGTTGCATTTGCGTTTGCGTGAAGAAGGGGTTGAAGGCGGGCACATCGTGATTCAGGAAGGGCAGATCAGCTACCCGCTGCCGGTGACCATGGACGCGACAGCGATTTGCCATGCGCCAAGTGCGGCGGTGTGGAAGAAGTTTTTAGCGATGTATGGGCGGTATGGACGGGCGCGGTTGACGCTGCATTCGCGGATCGTCAATGCCGACAGTGATGACGATGCGGTGACGTTTACGGGGCAGTACGTGCTCCACCGGTGATCGTCGGTGATCGTTCCCACGCTCTGCGTGGTAATGCAGCCCGTGACGCGGAGCGTCACGGGCTGCATTACCACGCAGAGCGTGGGAACGCTCTTAACGGCGGGCGAGTTCCAACAGTCTTTCGCGCCACGCAGCCTTCGCCGGCAGCGCCAGGAAAAACGCATTCAACAACGATTCCCGCGCCGGATAACTGAACGGCGCACCGCTCAAATCCAGCACTTCACCACCCGCCCCTTCCAGCACACCTTGCGCCGCCGCCGTGTCCCACTGCGAAGTCGGCGCCAACCGCGGATAACAATCCGCCGCCCCTTCCGCCAACAAACAGAACTTCAACGAACTGCCGATGTTAGCCAATTGCAGCTCACCCAGACTGTCGCTCAACCCGGCCAGCAGGCGCTCCTGCTCAGGACTGGAATGCCGACGGCTGGCAACCACGGTAAACGCTTCACCCTCAGCAGGAACCTCGCGAACCTGAATCGGCGAAGGCTGCGCGTCTTTATCGCCACGCCACGCGCCCAGACCCGCACCACCGACATAGAAGCGCCCGTTGGTCGGCATCGACACCACGCCAAACACCACACGCCCCTGCTCGATCAGCGCGATGTTGACGGTAAATTCCTCGCTACCGGAGATGAACTCCTTGGTCCCGTCCAGCGGGTCCACCAGCCACCAACGCTGCCACCCGGCGCGCACGCTCTGGGGAATGTCGGCGTCTTCTTCCGACAGCACCGGGATGCTCGGGTCCAGCGCCGTCAGCCCGGCCAGAATCACATGGTGAGCGGCCATGTCGGCGGCCGTCACCGGAGAATCATCGGATTTTGCAGTCACGGCGACGTTGGCACGCCAGAACGGCAAAATCGCTTCACCGGCTTTCAGCGCCAGTTCAACAACAGGCGCCATCAACGGATGGGGGAAAATCATGGCTGGAACGCTCCACGCTGAGTCAGCAGATCACGGGCCAGATACAGTGCTGCCAATGCCCGGCCCTCGGTGAATCGCGGGTTCTGGGCCAAGGCCGACAACTCACGCAGGTTGATTTTGTCCACGCCCATTGGCTCGGGCTCATCGCCTTCAAGGCTTTCTTCGTATAGATCAGTGGCCAACACCACCTGGATCTTCTGGCTCATGTAACCGGGCGAAAGCGACAACTCAGTCAAATGCTCCAGTTGCCGCGCGCCGTACCCGGCCTCTTCCTTGAGCTCCCGCTCGGCCGCCGCCAGCACGTCCTCGCCCGGCTCGATCAAGCCTTTGGGCAAGGACAGCTCGTATTCATCGGTGCCGCCGCAATACTCTTCAACCAGCACCGCGTGGTCCGCATCCAGCATCGCCACGATCATCACCGCGCCATAACCGGCGCCCTTGCCCACCAGTCGCTCATACGTGCGCTCCACGCCATTGGAAAAGCGCAACTTCAGCTCTTCGACGCAGAACAAACGGCTGGTGGCGACGATCTCGCGGGCGAGGACGGTGGGTTTCTGGCGCATGAGCGGCTCCTTGGCGATAGCGCGTTACTATACCCGGCCTATCCTGATTGTTTACGTCGGATATCTTTTTTACCGCTGGAGAAGTTTTTATGTCCCTGCTGCCCTGGCGCGACATCGACACCGTTCTGCTGGATATGGACGGCACGCTGCTGGACCTGCATTACGACAACCATTTCTGGATGGAGCACCTGCCCCAGCGTTACGCCGAATTGCACGGGGTGAGCCGGGCGATGGCTGAGATGGAATTGCAGCCGTTGTTCGAACGCAACGCCGGCCAGTTGCAGTGGTATTGCCTGGATTTCTGGAGCGCCGAGCTCAAGTTGCCGGTGCGCGAACTGAAACTGGAAACCGCGCACCTGATCGCCTTGCGTCCGGACGCGGACACCTTTCTGGCCGCCATCAAACAGGCCGGCAAGCGCGTGGTGCTGATCACCAATGCGCATCGCGATTCGCTGTCATTAAAACTGGAAAGAATCGAGCTGGCGCCGTACTTCGAGCGGTTGATCAGCTCGCATGATTACGGTTTTGCCAAGGAAAACCCGCAATTCTGGGACGCCTTGCAAGCGGACATCGGTTTTGATCCGGCGCGCAGTCTGTTTATCGACGATACGTTGCCTATCCTGCGTAGCGCGCGGAATTTTGGGGTGGCGCATCTGTTGGCCGTGAGTGAGCCGGACAGCCGTAAAGGGCCGAAGGACACGGCCGAGTTTGCGGCGGTTGGGGATTATCGGGAGTTGATTGCAGGGCTTTAGACCGAGTCGCCTGCTTCGCGAGCAAGCCCGCTCCCACAGGATCTGTGTCGTTCGCATCCATCGTGGACGACACAGATCCTGTGGGAGCGGGCTTGCTCGCGAAGGGCATCACACGGCCTCGAGACTTACTCAGGAATCCGCAACGACTGCCCCGGATAGATCTTGTCCGGGTGAGTCAACATCGGCTTGTTGGCCTCGAAGATTTTGTTGTACTTGTTGGCGTCGCCGTACTCAGCCTTGGCAATCGCGCTGAGGGTGTCGCCCTTTTTAACGGTGACGAACCGCGCCGCCTGAGCAACCGGGCCCGTCACGGTGATCTGGTCATCCACACTACCGACACCGGCAATATTGCCCACCGCCAGCAGGATTTTTTCCTTCTCTTCCTGACTGCCGACTTCGCCGGTCACGGTGACTTTGTCGCCATCCACCGTCGCCTGTACATTCGGGTTACCCAGGCCGACCTTACTGATGTGTTCTTTCAACTGCTCGCTGGCATTGGCGTTGCCTGGCGTCAGCAAATCGATAAGTTTTTCGCCTGCTTCTTTCACGAAGCTAAAAATACTCATGGTGCGCTCTCCTTGGGTTTTGGGTTCCAGACGCAAAAGCCTAGACCAAGGCTGTTACCTGCGGTTCCAACCCGACCAATGACGCCGCTTCCCCCCAAGCGCTAGAATCCGAGCCTTCCCGCGCCCTGGAGCGAAGATGGACATCAAGCAACTTAAATTCCTCATCGCCCTCGATGAAACCCGACATTTCGGCCAGGCCGCTGCGCGTTGTCACATCACCCAGCCGACCCTGTCCATGCGCCTGCGCAGCCTCGAAGAAGAACTCGAGTTGCCGCTGGTCAATCGCGGTCAGCGCTTCGAGGGTTTCACCGCACCGGGTGAACGGGTGCTGGCATGGGCGCGCACCGTGTTGGCGGCCTACGACGGCTTGCAGGCCGAGGCGGCGGCCTGTCGCGGCAATCTGGTCGGTACGTTGCGTCTGGGCGTGGTGCCGCTGTCGAGCTTCGATCCGTTGCCGCTGATGCAACGCCTGCACGCCGAACACCCGAACCTGCGCTTCGAACTCTCGGCCCTGAGTTCCGAGCAGATCCTCGAACAACTGGCGAACAATCGCCTGGATCTGGGCGTGTCGTACCTGGAGCGACTGGACGGCGAACGCTTCGATTCCCTGGCATTCAGCGAAACCCGCATGGGCCTGCTCTATGATCAGCGCTTCTTCAGTTTCGGCGAGGCGCCGCTGAGTTGGGAATCGCTGATCGAACTGCCGCTGGGCATGCTCAGCAGCGGCATGCATTTTCGGCAATCCATCGACCACAACTTCCACAGTCGCGGCCTCACCCCGCAGCCGTTGCTGCAAACCGATGCCGTCCACCAATTGTTACAAGCGGTGCACGGTGGATTCTGCTGCGCCGTGATGCCGCTGGACGGTGGCCTGGAAAAACTCACCGATCATTTGCGCCTGCACCCCATCGAAAATGCTCAAACCCTCGCCCGGCTGGGGCTGATCATGCGTCGCAGCGCCCCGCGTTCGGCGCTCGCGGAAGCCTGTTTCGCGATATTTCAGCAATCGCTGCCGAGTTCTTGATCGACGCCATCTATCGGCAGATCAGTATTTGCGATTAGACGCGACAAGTTGACACGCCTAGGCTTAAAGCAGCCTAACCCTTCGGTGATACCTCATGAACGCCAAGCGCCCTGCCTGCGCGGCGCCAGCCCTCGAAACGCCAGCGCCCGCCGCAAGCCAGACATACAGTTACTGCGACCTTCAAGACACCGAATCGGCCAGCACCGCGCTGGCCGAAGAAGTCGCGTTGGCGATCGCTTATAACGGCATCAGTCAGGCGGTCATGTTGGTGACGCCGACGGACCTTGAAGACTTCATCGTCGGCTTCAGCCTCGGCAGCGGCATCATCGAAGACGCTTGCGACATTTATGACCTGCAACTCAGCGGCTCGGGTTCAGCGCAATACGCGCAAGTGACCATCGCCAACCGCGCTTTCTGGAACCTCAAGCAACAGCGTCGGCAAATGGCTGGCACCAGCGGTTGCGGGCTCTGCGGCGTGGAAGCGGTGGAGCAGGCATTGCCAGACCTCAAGGTGTTGCCCGGCGCACCCTTGCCGCCCGCCGAATGGCTGGATGGCTTGCGTCAGCGCATCGGCGCGTTCCAGCCTCTTGGCCAGTACTCCGGCGCGGTGCACGCCGCCGTGTTCATGAACAGTCAGGGCCAATTGCTGCTGGGTCGCGAAGACATCGGCCGACACAATGCCCTCGATAAACTGATTGGCGGACTGATCCGTCAGAAGATCCCGACCACCGGCGGGCTGGTGATTGTCACCAGCCGTTGCAGTCTCGAACTGATCCAGAAAGTGTTGCGCGCAGGTATCCAGACCCTGGTCAGCCTGTCGTCGCCCACGGGCCTTGCCGTGCAATGGGCCCGTCGCCACAACCTCAATCTCATCCACCTGCCGCAGAAAAGTGCGCCGCGGGTCTACAGCCCCGCGACGGAGAACCCAGCGTGAGTCAACATCAACAAGCCGACCAGAAACCCGTTCCGCGTTATAAGCCCTACAAAGGTCCAGCCGGTGGCTGGGGCGCGTTGGCCAGCGTTGCCCGGGCCTGGTTGACCAGCGACAACGCGTTGAAAAACCTGCGCATGATGCTCAAAACCAACAAAAACGGCGGGTTCGACTGCCCCGGTTGTGCCTGGGGCGATTCCAATGAAGCCGGCATGGTGGCGTTCTGCGAGAACGGCGCCAAAGCAGTGAACTGGGAAGCGACCAAACGCCGTGTCGACGGTGCGTTCTTTGCCAAACACAGCGTCAGTTCGTTGCTGGATCAAAGCGACTACTGGCTGGAATATCAGGGCCGTCTGACCGAGCCATTAAGCTATGACGCCGAAACCGATCGCTACAAGCCGATCAGCTGGGACGCTGCGTTCTCCTTGATCGCCAAACATTTGCAGGGCCTGTCGAGCCCGAATCAGGCCGAGTTCTACACCTCGGGCCGCGCCAGCAACGAAGCGGCGTACCTGTATCAATTGTTCGTGCGTGCCTACGGCACCAATAACTTCCCCGATTGCTCGAACATGTGCCACGAGGCCAGCGGTGTGGCCATGGCGCAAAGTGTCGGCGTCGGCAAAGGCACCGTCACCTTCGACGACTTCGAACACGCCGACGCGATTTTTGTCTGGGGTCAGAACCCTGGCACCAACCATCCGCGGATGCTCGAACCGTTGCGCGAAGCGGTGAAACGCGGCGCTCAGGTGGTGTGCATCAACCCTTTGAAGGAGCGTGGCCTGGAACGCTTCCAGCACCCGCAACACGCGATCGAAATGCTCACCAACAGCGACAAACCGACCAACACCGCGTACTTCCGTCCGGCATTGGGCGGCGACATGGCGATCATGCGCGGCATGGCCAAGTTCCTGCTGCAGTGGGAGCGTGACGCACAGAAGGAGGGTGAGCTTGCCGTATTCGACCACGACTTCCTCAATGAACACAGTGTCAACGTGCTGGAATACCTGGGCATCGTCGACGACACCTCGTGGGAGCAGATCGTCGAACAATCCGGACTGACGCTGGTTGAAATCGAGCAAGCGGCGCGGATGTACGCCAATGGCAAGAACGTGATCATGTGCTGGGCAATGGGTATTACCCAGCATCGCCATTCGGTGGCGACCATCCAGGAAATCGCCAACCTGATGTTGCTGCGCGGCAACATCGGCCGTCCCGGCGCCGGTCTGTGCCCGGTGCGCGGCCACAGTAACGTGCAGGGCGACCGGACCATGGGCATCAACGAGCGTCCGCCGGTGGCGTTCCTCGATTCCCTGGAGCGTCGCTTCAAGTTCAAGGTGCCGCGTGAAAACGGTCACAACGTGGTCGAGGCGATCCATGCCATGGCCGATGGCCGCGCGAAAGTCTTTATCGGTCTGGGCGGCAACTTCGCCCAAGCCACCCCAGACAGCTCACGGACGTTCCAGGCCCTGAGCAACTGCGACCTGACCGTGCAAATCAGTACCAAGCTCAACCGCAGCCATCTGGCCCACGGTAAAGAGGCGCTGATCCTGCCGTGCCTGGGCCGCACCGATATCGACATCCAGACCGAAGGCCCGCAAGCGGTGACCGTCGAAGACTCGTTCAGCATGGTTCACGCCTCCAACGGCCAGTTGCAGCCGCTGTCGAAGCAGATGCGCTCGGAGCCCGCGATCATCGCCGGCATCGCCGCCGCGACCTTGGGCAGCGAACCGGTGGACTGGAACTGGCTGGTAGCCGATTACCGGCGCATCCGCGACCTGATCGCCGACACCATTGTGGGTTTCAAGGACTTCAACGAGAAGATCCAGAACCCGGGCGGGTTCTACCTCGGCAGCAGCGCCGGTGCTCGCCGCTGGAATACCGCGTCGGGGCGCGCCAATTTCCGTCCGAACGTCCTGCCCAAAGATCTGGTGCACGAACGCACGCGCGCCACCGGCGTATTGCCGGACCTGATTATGCAGTCGATGCGCTCTCACGATCAGTACAACACCACGATTTATGGGCTTGATGACCGCTATCGCGGCGTGAAAGGTCAGCGTGATGTGTTGTTCGTCAACGAAGCCGACATCATTCGCCTGGGGTTCAAGCCGGGGCAGAAGGCTGACATCGTTTCGATCTGGGATGACGGCCGTGAGCGTCGGGTGAAGGGCTTTACGCTGCTGGCGTTTGATATCCCTGCCGGGCAAGCGGCGGCTTATTACCCGGAAGTGAATCCGCTGGTACCGCTGGAGAGCATCGGGGATGGCAGCCATACGCCGACATCGAAGTTTGTGGCGATCCGGTTGGAAGCGGCGAGTGAAACCGGACTCATCATGGCCAAGTCGGCCTGACGCAGCGTCTGATCTACCGCAATCGCGAGCAGGCTCGCTCCCACATTTGATCTGTGTCGTACACAAATCCACTGTGGGAGCGAGCCTGCTCGCGATTGCGGTGGAACATTCAACGAATCTTGCGGATCAGTCACTTTCCAAACGCCCACAAAAAAGGCCGTTTTGCATGAAAACGGCCTATCCGAAGTAGCTAAAGACCGGCGAAAAACACTTAAGTTCCAGCTAAAAAACAGTAACTTATAGAAATGTGCTCAAGTCGTGTTACTCGTCGGATTTCGATTGTCA
Source organism: Pseudomonas sp. PDM25 (assembly GCF_019219045.1). Lineage (NCBI taxonomy): Bacteria > Pseudomonadati > Pseudomonadota > Gammaproteobacteria > Pseudomonadales > Pseudomonadaceae > Pseudomonas > Pseudomonas sp. PDM25. Next base: position 125,801 of record NZ_JAHUWL010000005.1, on the reverse strand, counting down.
GGACCATGACACGGCCTCAGGATCGCGCCGTCATCCCCTTGAGGTTCCTCTATGAAGTTCTCCTCGATTCTCTTGTTGTCCCTTGGCCTGGTCAGTGGCTTCGCTTCTGCTGGCGGCACCACCGAAGCAGGTGTGGGCGGCGCATTGGGCGGGGTTCTGGGCTCAGTCGTCGGTCAATCATTAGGCGGCAGTACAGGTTCCACCATTGGCGCGGCCCTGGGCGGCGCGGGTGGTAGCGCAGTTGGCGCAGACAAACACAGTCGTGGCGAAGCCGCCATTGGTGGTGCGTTGGGCGCAGCAGGCGGTAACGTGGTCGGCCGCAGCATGGGCGGCACCACCGGCAGCCTGATCGGCTCCGCAGCAGGCGGCGGCGTCGGTGGCGCGCTGGGTAATCACATGGGCAACAGTAGCAATGACGATGATGATGATCGTCGTTCTTATCGTGGCGACCGTGGTGATCGTGGCTACTACCGTGACGACCATCCGGGGCGCGGTCATGCCTATGGCCACCGCAAGCATCACCATCGCTATCGCGACTGAGGCTTGAATCGCCTCGTTTACCGGTAGATCAAAAAATCGCAGCCCAAGGGCTGCGATTTTTTTTGCCCGTCAAACCACCAACCGCTCCAGCGCCCCGCGCAACCCGGCAGGAATCGCCACCGGCTGATTCGACGCCCGATCCACAAACACATGCACGAAACGCCCCGCCGCGCAGGCTTCGTCTTCCCCGGCCTTGAACACTGCCAGTTCGTATTGCACCGAGCTGTTGCCCAACTTGCCCACCCGCAAACCGATCTCGATCCGGTCGGGGAAGGCAATGGAAGCGAAGTAATCGCAGGCCGAACTCACCACAAAACCCACCACCTCGCCGTCATGAATATCCAGGCCGCCGACTTCGATCAGGTAGGTGTTCACCGCCGTGTCGAAGAAGCTGTAGTAGGTCACGTTGTTGACGTGACCGTAGGCGTCGTTGTCGTGCCAGCGAGTGGTGATGGGTTGGAAGTGGGGATAGTCGGCGCGTTGAGTCATGGGCGGCTCTCGTCTTGATGAGGTGTTCCCACGCGGCGCGCGGGAACGATCGAGTCGGTGGAGTCTACCGATCCGCAAACCCTTTACCCACCGCCGCCAACTCCCCGATCAACCGCGCCGGGTTCCATTGATCACCCTGCTTCGTCTCAAGCGCCAGCAACCGTTGGTGAATATCCGCCAGCCCTTGCTGATCCGCCCAGGCCATCGGCCCTCCCTTGTCCGCCGGGAAGCCGTAACCGTTGAGGTACACCAGATCGATATCGTGCGCCGACTCGGCGATGCCTTCCTGAAGAATCTTCGCACCCTCGTTGACCAGTGCCAGCAAGCAGCGCTCCAGAATCTCCTCGGGGCTTATCTCGCGACGCTGGAAACCCAACCCTTCGCTAACCTTCAGCACCAGCGCATCGACTTCAACATCGTGCTCAGCCTGGCGACTGCCCGGCTCATAGTGGTAATAGCCATTGCCACTCTTTTGACCGAAACGACCCAACTCGCACAGACGATTGTCCACCTGAACTTCAGGCGCATCCTGCCCTTCGCCGGCCAACTGCCGAGCGCGCCACTCCAGATCGATGCCGACCACGTCGTACATGCGGAACGGCCCCATGGCGAAACCAAAACCTTGCAATGCCGCATCGACCTGATAGGGATAAGCGCCTTCGAGCAACATCTTGCGCGCTTCGAGCGTATACGGATGCAGCATGCGGTTGCCGATGAACCCATGGCAGTTGCCCGACACCACGCTGACCTTGCCCATGCGCTTGCCCAGTGCCAGAGCAGCCTCAAGCACCACCGGTAAAGTCTGGGCACCGCGAACGATTTCCAGCAGTTTCATGATGTGCGCCGGGCTGAAGAAGTGCAGGCCCAGGACCTGTTGCGGACGGCGAGTAGCCGCAGCGATGGCATCGATATCCAGCGCCGAGGTATTGCTGGCCAGAATGGCTTCAGGTTTGAGCAGACCGTCCAGTTCACGGAAGATTTTCTGCTTGAGTTCGAGGTTTTCGTACACCGCTTCGATCACCAGATCGACCTCGCGGACCGCCGCGTAGTCAGCAGCCGCCGTTACCCGTGCCAGGCGAGCGTCCGCCTCGGCCTGATCGATCCGCCCCTGACGCACACTGTGGGCGTAGGTGTCCGCCACGCTAGCCAGCGCCTGTTCAAGCATCTGTGGATTGTTATCGACCCACTGCACCGGGACGCCGGCGTTGGCCAGGCACATGACAATGCCACGGCCCATGGTGCCGGCGCCAATGACGGCGGCGCGCTGAATAGTGAACGGTGTCTGGCTCATGGTTATTCTCTTGTTGGCGATCCAAAGACAGCCTTCACCATAGTCAGCCACCGCGGGTTTTTGAAATTTATTCCTGTGATGAGCAACATTCAGGGGATGGATCTACCCACAGGGGTCACAGTTCAGCCTGAGAGATGGTCTTCAGCCCACGTCCGGACTTCGGCATACGGATAATCCTCCAGCGCCGCAAACCCGGGAATCGACCGTGCCTTGAGCTTGGTGAACAGCGGCACACCGATGCCGCATAAAAACCGTGTCACGCGTTCCGCCGATGGAGTGTTGCCGGTGTACTGCGCGTGCCTGTGGATAAAGTCCCCGCACAACGCCTCGAAATTTTTATCCACAAGCGCCGGTAATTCCGGTGGCGTCGGCAACCGCGCCACATCCCCATGACACACCGAACAATGCCCGCACTGCTGCGGCGCATTTTCATCGCCGAAGTACTCGGCCAAGCGATAACCCAGGCAATGGTCCGTGGCGAACAGATCCAGCATGGCGTGAATCCGCGCGATCTCGGTTTGTTCATGGCGGGTGAAGTAGGCGTGCAACTCTTCGCTCAAGGCTTGGGCATCAAAGTCGGTTTGCAGCAGGCTGTAGACCTCGGTCATCTGCTTGCTTTCGAGCTCGACCCAGCCCTTTTCCTGGAAATAATCCAGCGCCTTGACCACACGATTACGCTCGGCCTGATGCTGTTCATACAGCGCATCGAAATTCACCGTGGCCCAGGTCCGTGCTCGGTTCGAGGTCCGGATGATCGCCGCGACGAAGTCCTTGCGCTCACCCTCGAAGCGGGCCAGCAACGCCTCGGGTTCCTGCAAGTATTTGAAGCGGTATTCAGCGTAATAGGCGTAGCGCGGCGCAATGATTGCGCGCAGTTCCAACTGCACCAGCAAGGTCTTGAGCGGCAATTGGCGGATGTTGCTGTGGTCCGCCAACGGCCCCAACAGAAACTCCCACTGCCCCTCGGGCGCGGCGGCCTGCAACTCGTCGAGCACATGGCGGATGCCATCCAGCTCAGGCGTGTCGCCGTAGACGAAGTTTTCCAGCACGTTGAGGCTGTCGCGGTTGGCCAATACCAGGCAATCGGACGGCTGCCCGTCACGCCCGGCGCGGCCGATTTCCTGGCTGTAGTTTTCGATGGATTTGGGCAGATCGAAATGCACCACGTTGCGGATGTCGCTCTTGTCGATGCCCATGCCGAACGCGATGGTCGCGACGATGCAATTGGACTGCCCGCCCATAAAGCGCTTTTGAATGGCTTCCCGTTGTTCGTGCGGCAGACCGGCGTGATAGGCCTCGGCCTGAATGCCGTTGCGCCCCAGGTGTTCGGCGATGTGCTCAGCGGTTTTCTGCAAGGTGACGTAAACGATGCTCGGCTGGCCTGGACGTTCACTCATCCATTCGACCAGGCGTCGGCGTTTGTCCTGCCCGCGCACCGGTTCCACCAACAGATTTAGGTTCGGCCGATAGAAACCGGTGGTCACCACATCGTCGGGGGCTATGCCGAACTTGGCCTCCATGTCAGCGATCACCTTGGGTGTCGCGGTGGCGGTCAGCAGCAGCGCCTGAGGGATGTTGAACTGGCGCTGATAGTCGGGAAGCTTGAGGTAATCGGGGCGGAAATTGTGGCCCCATTCCGAGATGCAGTGCGCCTCATCCACCACCAGCAACGAGATGGGCACTTGCTGCAAGAAATTGCGGAAACGCTCGTTCTTCAGGCGCTCCACGGAGATCATCAAAATCTTCAATTCGCCGGACTTGGCCCGAGCCATCACATCGCTGGCGTCATCGCGGCTCTGGGCCGAATCGATACTGCCCGCCGCAATGCCGTGGCGCTGCAGGAACGCCAGTTGATCCTGCATCAACGCCAGCAGCGGCGAGACCACCAGCGTCAGGTGCGGCAGCAGCAAGGCGGATAATTGATAACACAGGGACTTGCCCGAGCCGGTGGGGAAAATCGCCGCCGCCGAACGCCCGGCCAACACCGCGCTGACCGCCGCTTCCTGGCCGGGCCGAAACTGTGGATAACCGAAAACCTGTTCCAGGGTGTTGTGCATAAGCTGTCACTCCGTTGACCGCTGCGAAGCCCAAAGCCTAGCCGGCAAACGCAGCGAGTCGAGAAAAGGTCGGGGACCAAAACGATACGGGATGATACAGCTTCGAACGATCGTCAGCAGACGATGAGGCTACGGCTTCGCACGCGAGGGGCAGAAGGGTTCGCCGAGGCCACACGTAGCCATTGCATACCTAATTCCTGTTAAGCGTTGGGCGGACATTTGGAAACGTCCTACTGATTCTGGCGCGCACCCTACAGAGGTTTGATGGGTTGGGCCTGACAACCCCGTAGGAAATCTGCCGTGTAAGGGTTTGGGCGTAAAAAACCTTGGGAAACACGTAGGTTCGGTCCGAAAAGGCAGGTAAACCCCCTACAAAACCTGTCCATCGAAGCCGTATTGCCGCGCTGCGTCGCCACCTTCATAGTTTGCGGCGCGGCTGAAATCAGGGTGTCGGCCTGCCGGCGAGATTGCCCGAATTCCTATAGGACTGACCTCAATGCAAGACCGCTATCGTCCCCTCAAAACCAGCTACAGCGAAACGCCCGTCCTCGTCATCGACACCACGGCCAGCACTGGCGCCGTCCTCGACGCCGCGCACCAACGTCTGCGCGCGGCCAGCGATTTGCTCGAAACGCTTTATTGTCTGTGCTTCAAACAGGCCGATGTTAAAGACATTCCTCATATAGTGAATGCGCTTTATTTATTAACGGCGGATGGTTGCGAACTACTGGAAGTTGCCAAACAAAGGATAGGACATTAAAACCCCAAACATATACTACAACCCCGGTAACAACTAACCACTTCATTATCCAACTCACTAAAACTAGTCTGCAGGCTCTTAAACCAAGCAAGAGCACAACAATGACTACATTAACTATTTTCTTTTGCGGTACCGGCTCGACCAAATTCGACAACCAAAACCCGACTTACTGGAATGGCGAACTGGTTTCGGCGCTCGCCTCCCATCATGCTGGCCGAGAGTTTGCCGAATGGATCGTGATCGACGGTCCCGGCACCAGCAACCTGCAAGCTGATGAACTGTTCACTCAATCCAAGGACTATGGCCTGAGCGGCACGCTGTTCGGCAGCGGCTGGGAGGAGAACGTCAAGCACGCCATCAACATCATCAAAGGCCAGTGTGACTGGCAACGTGAAAAACTGACCGAGACCGAATACAACCGCCTGAAGGCTGCGGGCATTCCAATCGAAGACGTGATCGTCGAAGGTTCCTGGCTGTGGCGTAAATACAACTACGGCGACCGCAGCGTGACCCAGCAGAAGTTGCAAGAACAAATCATTAAAACGTTTCGCAAGGACGGCGTTATTCCAACCAAGGTCAACTTGGTTGGCTGGAGCCGCGGCGGCATTAGTTGCCATATGCTGGCCAATGCCATGTTCAAGGACAGCGCACTGAAGAACATCCCGGTCAATATCTTTGCGATTGATCCGGTACCGGGCATCGGTAACTTTCAGGAGGACAAAGTAAAACTGAATGCCAACGTAAAGGAATACGTCGGCTTCTACGCCCGAGACGAGCGCTCCAAAGGCTTCAGCTGCGTCATCCCGCAAACGGCCACCGGCACCCGAACCCACATTTACCCGATGCCCGGCCGTCATGGCACGCTGGTTGGCAACGCCGCAGCAGACGGTGTCAGCGGCCCTAAAGTGCTGGCCGAACCCGGCCTGATCGTCCGCCACTTTGCCGAAGTGTGCCTGAAGCGCTGGGGCGTGCCGCTGAACAAAACCCTCAACCTGAGCGCGGCCGACCTGCAGAACCACCACAACACCATGGCCAGCGCCGCCGCGAAATACAAAGCGATGGAAAAGTGCTCGTACACCTACTTCACCGAGCTGGACCAGGGCGAGCGCTACGTTTCGCTGGGCAGTAATGGGGTCAGGTTCTCGGCGGTGAAAGGCACGATCTATGCGCCGGCGACCGGGCTGAGCACTGCCCTTCTGGATGTGGCTTCGTATCAGCATATTCGTTGAGGTGATGGGCGCGGGAGGGTGGAAAGCGCGAGATATTTCGTCGCGAAAATTCCTATAGAAAGGGCCTAGCCGAGGTTCGGCCCGATCCTACAAACGGGGACTCTTTATCGTCTATCGCTGCCCGGCTGCTGACACCTATAGTCGGGCTGTCGCTGCTAATTCAGCGGCTCGGGCTTGGTCACTCGATGGAATACATAAACGCGTCCGTTGTATGCTGCCGGCACCTCAAGTGTCTGCACGCTATATGGTGGCTGTGTTTGGGACGCCTTATGGCGTGCCGGTCTTATGTATTCTTCCGGCTGACCAACCCGAACACAGTCCGCCTCCATCGCTTGGTCACGATGGTGGTGGTTTCATCTGATGCATTTGAGAATACATAAAATGAATAAATTGAACCCGTTCCCCGATCGCTACCGCCCACTCGAAACAAACCTCACCGATTCCCCACCCCTGATCATCGACACAGAAGCCAACCCGCAAGACATCCTCGAAGCCGCCCTCCAGCGAATCCGAGCCTCCAGCGACCTGCTCAAAACCCTACATTGCCAATGCTTCAAAAACGGTGACGTGGAAGACATCCCGCACATCACCCACGCCGTCTACCTGTTGACCCAGGACGGCTGCGACCTGCTGAAAGTCGCGCAACAACGCATGATGGGCTGGAAAGCACCCACCTGACGCAGAGCCAGGATCGTTCCCACGCTCGGCGTGGGAATGCCTCAAGGGACGCTCCGCGTTCCAGCTCTCGAAAGGGACGCGGAGCGTCCCGGGCTACATTCCCACGCCGAGCGTGGGAACGATCAAAACCCGGGGATAACCTTGAGCAAGTTTTTTGATGAGCTGATGGAAAGCGTGCAACAAATGAACGAGATCGTACGAGGTGAGCGCCAGCCTTCCCGCGAATTCCATGTTCGCAGCTCTGATCGACATCCAACGCATCGCAAAATCAGGCTTAATCCGTCTCACGAAATGGCCCTGAACAGAAGACGCCCCATGAACCTCGCCCCCAACTTCCCCGACGACCACGCCATGCACCTGCTCATGCAGTTGCTGCACGAAGAACTCGGTCTGCCCGAACGCAAAACCATCAGCCTCGACACCTCGATCAACTTTGATCTGGGCTGCGATGGCGCGGACGCTCGGCATCTGATGGAAGCATTGGAAGAACAATTCGCCATCGACTTCATCGACTACGACGCTTATCGGTATTTCCAGCCCGAAGGCTTTGACGTATTCCTCAAGCGCCGGGCCAAGGGGCGCGGCGATAAGGCCCCGCTGACCATTGGAATGATTTACCAAGCGATCAAGTTACAACGGTGGGATACGCAGAAATTGGAAGGCATCGAGCCTAACGCATAAGTGCCATTATTCTGGTCGTTTAACGACAATTCAGATGGAATATTGGTAGTTGTGCGTTTGACGGTTAAACCGAGCGCCCACAAAAAAGCCGCCCCGAAGGGCGGCTTTTTCATTCGCTAAATCCAAGCCTTACAGCTTAGGCCCAGCAGCCTTGATCGCGTCGCTCACTTCAAACTTCTTGAAGTTCTCAACAAACAACCCAGCCAGTGCTTTAGCCGCTTCATCGTAAGCAGCCTTGTCAGCCCAGGTGTTACGTGGGTTCAACAGGCCAGTCTCAACGCCCGGTACGGCCAACGGCACGTCGAGGTTGATGGTGTCGAGGTGTTCGGTTTCAACACCGATCAACGCGCCGCTCTGGATCGCTGCGATCACGCCGCGAGTGGTCGGGATGTTGAAGCGTTTGCCGACGCCGTAGCCGCCGCCGGTCCAGCCGGTGTTGACCAGGTAGACCTTGGAGCCGAAGCCGCGGATGCGTTTGATCAGCAGTTCTGCGTATTCGCCAGCCGGACGCGGGAAGAACGGTGCGCCGAAGCAGGTGGAGAAGGTCGATTTGATACCGCTGCCGGAACCCATTTCGGTCGAGCCCACCAGTGCGGTGTAGCCGGACAGGAAGTGGTAGGCCGCTTGTTCTTCGCTGAGGATCGACACTGGCGGCAGTACGCCGGTCAGGTCGCAGGTCAGGAAGATCACAGCGTTTGGCTCGCCACCGAGGTTTTTCTCGGAGCGCTTGGCAACGTGCTCCAGCGGGTAGGCGGCGCGGCTGTTCTGGGTCAGGCTGACATCGGCGTAGTCGGCGTGCTTGGCGTCGTCAATAACGACGTTTTCCAGGACTGCGCCGTGCTTGATGGCTTTCCAGATGACCGGCTCGTTCTTCTCGGACAGGTCGATGCACTTGGCGTAGCAGCCGCCTTCGATGTTGAAGACAACGCCTTCACCCCAGCCGTGCTCGTCGTCACCGATCAGGTAACGGCTTTCATCGGCCGACAGGGTGGTCTTGCCGGTGCCGGACAGACCGAAGAACAGGGTCACGTCGCCCGCTTCGCCGATGTTGGCGGCGCAGTGCATTGGCAGTACGTCGGCAGCCGGCAGCAGGTAGTTCTGCACCGAGAACATGGCTTTCTTCATTTCACCGGCGTAACGCATGCCGGCGATCAGCACTTTCTTCTGAGCGAAGTTGAGGATCACGCAACCGTCGGAGTTGGTGCCGTCACGCTCTGGCACGCACTCGAAGTTGGCAACGTTGAGCACTTGCCACTCATCACGGCCAGCCGGGTTGTACTTTTGCGGGTTGATGAACAGGCAACGGCCAAACAGGTTCTGCCAGGCAGTCTGGGTGGTCATCTTCACGGCCAGGTAGTGGTCTTCGGACGCACCTACATGCACGTGGGAAACGAAATGCTCTTGTGCGTTGTTGAACGCTTCAACGCGGTCCCACAGGGCATCGAACTTGTCGGCCGGGAACTTGCGGTTGATCGGGCCCCAAGCGATGGAAGCCGAAGTGGACGGCTCGTCAACGATGAAACGATCGACTGGCGAGCGGCCGGTGCGGTGACCGGTGCGAACAACCAGCGCGCCGGTATCGGCAAGCTCGCCCTCACCGCGACTCAGAGCTTCTTTTACCAGATCATCAACACTCAGATCGGTGTACACGGCGTTATTGGCTTGCGTCATGAGATTCCCCGTCGGCCAGTGGCCGAGTGTGCTCCAAACGTTTTGTAGTAGAAAGTCGTGCACTACTACCGCGACAAAAAGTGGGCCGGATTATGCCAGAAAAGCCCAAAAATAGTAGGGCCCTCCCGTCAGAACGGCGTTATTCCGGCACAAACCAGTGAATTTACCTGCGCTGAACCGTTTTAGTGACGGGTATCTGACGGCGTATCAACACCCGCCCCGGCGAATAATTGAGCGATATCGGCAGCGTCGAACAGGTAGCGCTCGTTGCAAAACTGACAGTCAATCTCGATATTGCCGCCATGTTCGATCACGAGCGACTGGGCATCTTCCAGACCCAAACTGACAAGCGCATTGGCAGAACGTTCGCGCGAGCAGCTGCAACGGAAGCGCAGTTTCTGCACATCGAACAGACGAACCTGCTCTTCGTGGTAGAGACGATGGAGGATGGTTTCGTTGTCCAGGCTCAGCAATTCATCGGCGGTCAGGGTGCTGCCCAACGCGGTGATGTGCTGCCAGCTGGCGGCGCGTTCTTCTTCGTCTTTCAAGCGATCAGCAGGCAGTTGCTGCAGCAACAGGCCACGGGCGCGACGACCATCGGCGTACAACCAGAAACGCGTACCGACTTGTTGCGACATCACGAAGTAATTAGTGAAGCACTCCGACAGGGTTTCGCCATCGAGGTCGACGATGCCCTGGTAACGCTGGCCCTGGGTCGGGTCGACGGTCAGCGCCAATACGCCGTTGGGCATCAGGTCGGCGAGGGTCGCGTCGGGGGCGATCTGGTCGGCTTCGTATCGGGCCAGGCCACGGATTTCGCGCTCGCTGGAGCACTCGATCATCAGCAGCGGGATCGGGCCTTCGGAACGGGCCTGGAGAATCAGCAAGCCATCGAACTTCAAGGTGCCGACCAACAACGACGCCGCCGCCATCAGCTCGCCAAGCAGTTGTGCAACCGGCTCCGGGTATGGGTGTTTAGCGAGGACTTCGGCGTAGCTACGCTCCAACGCAACCAGCTCGCCGCGGGTGTCGCTGTCATCGAAGATGAAGCGTTGGGTGTAGTCGGTATCCGGTAAATCGGTCATAGGTCTGGGTATCTGAAGTAATGACAAAAATGATTTCAAACAGCGAGAAATTGCGCCTCTGCGGCACCATTCGGGTGCGCGATGTTCAGCCGTGAGGGGCATTTTATGAACAATCCGGGTTTGTTCCAAGCAAGGTGGAACGCATGCCGGGCGCTTATGCAGTTTCTTGCCTCTGGCGCTGCTGGCTTTCTGGTTATGGCTTACGGGTCAGAAGCTGTGGGTGGTTTTCGACGAGTGGCACTTTTACCCATCCAACGCGCTGCCGGCGAATGACCCGATATGGCTACATGTTTGGCCAATTGCAAGTCTGTGGCTTCGATGTGGTGGTTGGGGCTGCTTTTTATCCGCATGTTATTCGCCAAATTCGCTGGCCAGGCGAGTGCTGCGCACTCGTTCGCGAGCAAGCCCGCTCCCACATTGGAATGCTGTCTCGTGTGGGAGCGGGCTTGCTCGCGAAGGCTGCCTCACAGGCAACACAGCGCTAACTGACTTACTCGTCGTTACTGCTTCCACGAAACTTGAACAAATCCCGTCGCTGTTTCTTGCTCGGTTTGCCATCAGTGCTCACGCCCAGCGCACCGGCCTTACGCATGGCCGCAGCCGCCTCGCGCTTGGCGATGCTGGCGTCGGTTTCGGCGTAGAGCGCCTGCGCCTCTGGTGCGCCACGGCGTACGATCGACAGCGCCTGAACCACCACCGTGCGCTCCTCGAACCCTGTACGAATCTGAAACTCGTCGCCGATCCTCGGTTCCTTGCCCGGTTTGCAGCGCTCGCCCCGGCAATGCACCTTGCCGCTTTCAATCGCCGCCTTGGCCAAGGCACGTGTTTTATAAAAACGCGCGGCCCACAACCATTTATCGAGACGGACTTTGTCGTCCTCTTCGCTTTTTTGTGCCATGGAATTTCCTCATTCTGAAATATTGCTGAACTGTACTACCGTTTCTGTCGTGCCATGAATTACGCCGGCTCGGATTACAATGCACACGTTCCAGCGCCTCCCTTGAGGGCTGGAAATCCGGGCCGTAGATATCTGTCGCCTTTTACCCATTATTCTGCGTGAATACCGCGAATTCGGCCGCGTGCGGCCTGAGCGGTTTCTACCGGTTGAGCACCTTTGAAGACATTTGACCATTTGACCGTTGTCGGTCTGCGCGAGTGGGTAGCGCTCCCGGATTTGGGAGTCGCGGGCCTGCGCGCAAAAATCGACACCGGCGCCAGCACCTCCAGCCTGCATGCCACCGATATCGAACCGTTCGAGCGCGACGGGGAACAGTGGGTGCGCTTTACTGCTCACTTGGGCACGGTGGTGCAACTGCGTCACCGGCGCTGCGAAGCACTCCTGGTGACGATGAAAACCATCAAAAGCTCCAACGGCCACGCGCAGATGCGTTACGTGGTCAGCACCACCCTGGCCCTCGGTGATCGGGTCTGGCGGGTCGAATTCACCCTCGCCTGCCGCAAGTCCATGCGTTATCGCCTGTTACTCGGTTCCAAAGCCTTGATCGACGGCCAATTGGTGGTCAATCCGGGCATTAAGTACGTACAAGACAAGCCGGTGTTCCCGGTATCTACCTCCTCCACAGGTGTTGCATGAAGATCGCTGTGCTGTCGCGGAACCCGCGTCTGTATTCCACTCGTCGTCTGGTCGAAGCCGGTACCGAGCGTGGCCATGAAATGGTGGTGATCGACACCCTGCGCGCCTACATGAACATCGCCAGCCACAAGCCGCAGATCCACTACCGCGGCAAGCCGCTGGAGGGTTTCGATGCGGTGATCCCGCGGATCGGCGCGTCGGTGACGTTTTATGGCTGCGCGGTGTTGCGTCAGTTCGAAATGATGGGCGTTTTTCCACTCAATGAATCGGTGGCCATCGCCCGCTCGCGAGACAAACTGCGGTCCCTGCAATTGCTGTCACGCCGAGGGATTGGTTTGCCGGTCACCGGGTTTGCCCACTCCCCGGATGACATTCCCGACTTGATCGAGATGGTCAACGGTGCGCCACTGGTGATCAAGGTGCTGGAAGGCACCCAGGGCATCGGCGTGGTGCTGTGTGAAACGGCGACGGCGGCGGAGTCGGTGATCGAGGCGTTCATGGGCCTGAAGCAGAACATCATGGTTCAGGAGTACATCAAGGAGGCCGGCGGGGCGGACATTCGCTGCTTCGTGGTGGGCGACAAGGTGATCGCGGCAATGAAACGCCAGGCCAAGCCGGGGGAGTTTCGCTCCAACCTGCATCGCGGCGGCAGTGCCAGCCTGATCAAGATCACACCGGAAGAACGAATGACGGCGTTGCGCGCGGCAAAGGTCATGGGGCTGGCGGTGGCGGGTGTGGATATCCTGCGTTCCAACCACGGGCCGTTGGTGATGGAAGTGAACTCGTCGCCTGGGCTTGAAGGGATTGAAACCACCACCAGCAAGAACGTGGCGGGGATCATCATTGAGCATCTGGAGAAGAATGGTGGGCCGAATATGACGCGCACCAAAGGGAAGGGTTAAACCCTGAAATTTATGGCGGCCGGGAGGCCGCCTTCGCGAGCAAGCCCGCTCCCACAGGGTTATTGGTTGGCCGCAAAAGTCTGGTCAACACATAACCACTGTGGGAGCGGGCTTGCCCGCGAAGGGGCCATCAGCAACACCGAAGATACCGGCGTTTAGACGGCATCCCGCGGCAACATCAACCCAAGCGGCAACCGCACCCGCGCTTCCAGCCCGCCACCGGACCGATTGCGCAGCTCAACATTCCCGCCATGCATCGAAGCAATCCGCTTCACGATCGCCAAGCCCAACCCGGTCCCCTTCCCGCCCCGAGCTTGATCACCCCGAGTAAACGGGTTGAAAATCGCCTCCAGCTCCGACGGATCAATCCCCGCCCCACGGTCCATGACACTCAGCACCACATACGGCGCGCTGGTGTCCCCGGACACATAAGCCGCCACCTCAACCCCGCTGCCCGCGTGATGCAAGGCGTTGCCAATCAGGTTGTTCAGCAGCCGCTTCATCGATACCCGACGCAATGGAAACGGCTGAATCGGCTCCAGGCGCAGGCGTACTTTCTCTTCGTTCTGGTTGTACGGCGCCGCGACTTCGCGCACCAGATCGCTCAGGTCCACCTCTTCCACCGACTCGTCACGTCCATCGCGAATGAACGCCAGGAACTGGTCGAGAATCGCGTCCATGTCTTCGATGTCGCGCACCATGTCGTCGGTCAGGTCGCTGTGGTCGCCCATCAGCTCCAGAGACAACCGCAAACGGGTCAGTGGCGTGCGCAAGTCGTGGGACACCCCGGCGAGCATCAGTTCGCGCTCGCGGCCGGCCTGTTCGACGTCTTCCGCCATCTGGTTGAAGGCGCGGTAAACCTCGGTCATTTCACTCGGCGTGTCGCTGATCGGCAGGCGCACACTGCGGCCCTGGCCGAGTTGCCTAGCGGCATAGACCAGACGTTTCAAGGGTTGATTGAGCTGGCTGACGAAGATCCACGCCGAGGCAGTGGACAGCAGACCGATAGCGAGGAACCAGCCGAGTACGTTCCAGATTTTCTGGCCGCGCAATGGATGCGGGTAGAGCGGCACTTTCAACCAGCCATCACCCAGGCTTGGCGCCCGAACCCACAGGGCCGGCGGCGAGTGCATACGCAATCGGACTTCAGTGTCGGCACCCAGCTCCGCCTGCATCTGCCGCTGATAGATCTCGCTGTAAGGCCAGTGTTGCTCACCTTCCGGCACGCCAGCACCCACTACCCGGATCAGGGTCGCGGCATCGGCAATCTTCGTGCGGTTTTCTTCATCGGCCGCCCAATAGGCGCGTAGCGTCAGGGCGACGCCGTGGCTGTATTGGCGATCCACCAGCACGTCTTCGTTCATCAACAGATAAACCAGGGTCAGCGCCTTGGAGAACAGCACGACAATAAGCACCAGCCAAAGGGTGCGGGAGAAGAAACTCTGGGGGAACCAAACGGGGGTTTTCATGGATAACCGCTACACACTTGCAGGAGCGAGCGATGCTCGCATATTGCGGATCGCGAGTCTGCGAGCACAGTCATCTGACCCGTTGCCCGCAAGACCCGCTCCTACAAATCGCCGATCACTTGGTGGCGGCGCCATCCGGAACGAACACGTAACCCACGCCCCAGACAGTCTGGATGTAACGCGGTTTGGACGGATCGGGCTCGATCATCCGGCGCAGACGGGAAATCTGTACGTCGATGGAGCGCTCCAGGGCGTCCCACTCGCGGCCACGGGCCAGATTCATCAACTTGTCGCGGGTCAGTGGCTGACGGGCGTTCATGACCAACGCCTTGAGTACCGCAAACTCACCGGTGGTGAGCATGTGCACTTCGTCGCCGCGTTTGAGCTCGCGGGTCGCCAGGGACAGTTCGTAGTCACCGAAGGTCACGCTTTCGTCTTCGCTGCCCGGTGCGCCCGGTACCGGAGCCAACTGGCGGCGCAGGACCGCTTTGACGCGAGCCATCAGCTCGTCCGGGTTGAACGGCTTGGCCAGGTAATCGTCGGCGCCCAGTTCCAGGCCCTTGATGCGGCTCAGCTCATCGCCCTTGGCGGTCAGCATGATGATTGGAATCTGGTTGTTCGCGGTGCGCAGGCGGCGGCAAGCGGTCAAGCCGTCTTCGCCGGGCAGCATCAGGTCGAGGACGACCAGGTTGAACACTTCACGCGCCAGCAGGCGATCCATTTGTTCCGTGTTCGGTACGGCGCGGGCGCGGTAGCCCTTGCCGACGAAAAAACGTTCCAGCAGGCTGCTCAGCCCAGGATCGTCATCAACAATAAGAATTTTTTCGCCTTCAGCAATGTTTGCAGTGCTGCTCATTAGATGCTCCTTTGATCTCGGCGCGCATTATGGCGTAGCTGCCGTTATACGCACCGTGTGCATTGTTAGCAGATTTTTCCTTGATCGCCAGAAATCCGGCCTTTATGCCTACAGCCTGCGATGCCCCCGAATGACAGAACGCTGGTTATAATGCGCGGCCTTTTGTGTCAGGCAACGTCTGATCATTACTGTAGGTGGCCGTTTTTTATTTTCACGGCACAGGCAGTAATTGTTCGATTTCACGGGTCAACGGGATACCTGTTGATCCAGGTAGCGGCGCAGGCCAGGCCGCTCAACCAGACTCGCCGAGCCCCTATCTCTGCGCCTGCGAGCCTGCTTTCACAATTTGTCAGGTGGTTTTATGGACAGCATCAACAGCCGCATCGCCGAGGAACTCGGCGTACGCCCACAACAGGTCGAAGCGGCCGTCGCGCTACTCGATGAAGGCTCTACCGTTCCCTTCATCGCCCGCTACCGGAAAGAAGTGACCGGCAGCCTCGATGACATCCAGTTGCGTCATCTGGAAGAGCGTCTGCGCTACCTGCGAGAACTCGACGAACGGCGCATCAGTATCCTTGCCAGCATCCAGGAACAAGGCAAGCTGACCCCGCAACTTGAACGCGACATCAAGCTCGCCGACACCAAAACCCGCCTCGAAGACTTGTACCTGCCGTACAAGCAGAAGCGCCGCACCAAGGGCCAGATCGCCCTGGAAGCCGGCCTCGGCGAGCTGGCCGACGGCCTGTTCAACGACCCGACCCTGACGCCAGACGCTGAAGCCGCGCGCTTCGTCGATGCCGAAAAAGGCGTGGCCGATGTGAAGGCGGCCCTCGAAGGCGCCAAGTACATCCTGATGGAACGCTTCGCCGAAGACGCCGGCCTGCTGGACAAGCTGCGCAGCTACCTCAAGCAGGAAGCCACCCTCAGCGCCCGCGTCATCGCCGGCAAAGAAGAGGAAGGCTCCAAGTTCCGCGACTACTTCGAACACGATGAACCGCTCAAAAGCATGCCGTCGCACCGCGCGCTGGCGATTTTCCGTGGCCGTAACGAAGGTATTCTGAGTTCGGCGCTGAAAGTCGGCGACGAACTGCCGGGCGCCATGCACCCATGCGAAGGCATGATCGGCCAGCAATTCGGCATCCAGAACCAGAACCGCGCCGCCGACAAATGGCTGGGCGAAGTGGTGCGCTGGACCTGGAAGGTCAAGCTCTACACCCACCTCGAAACCGACCTGCTGGGCGAGCTGCGCGACGGCGCAGAAACCGAAGCAATCAATGTGTTCGCCCATAACCTGCACGACTTGCTGCTGTCGGCGCCGGCGGGTCCGCGTGCCACATTGGGCCTCGACCCGGGTCTGCGCACCGGTTGCAAGGTGGCTGTGGTCGATTCCACCGGCAAGCTGCTGGATCACGCCACGGTTTACCCGCACGTACCGCACAACAAATGGGACCAGACCATCGCGATTCTGGCGGCCCTGTGCGCCAAGCATGCCGTGGACCTGATCGCCATCGGCAACGGCACTGCCAGCCGCGAAACCGACAAGCTGGCCGCTGAGCTGATCAAAAAATACCCAGCCATGAAGATGACCAAAGTCATGGTCTCCGAGGCCGGCGCATCGGTTTACTCGGCGTCGGAACTGGCTTCCAAGGAATTCCCGGACCTCGACGTGTCGATCCGTGGCGCGGTGTCGATTGCCCGTCGCTTGCAGGATCCACTGGCTGAGTTGGTGAAGATCGATCCGAAATCCATCGGCGTCGGCCAGTACCAGCACGACGTGTCGCAGCTGAAACTGGCACGCGGCCTGGACGCCGTGGTCGAAGACTGCGTAAACGCCGTGGGCGTCGACGTGAACACCGCTTCCGTGGCGCTGCTGGCCCGTATTTCCGGCCTCAACGCAACGTTGGCGCAAAACATCGTCAGCCACCGCGACGAACACGGCGCGTTCAAAACCCGTGCGGCGTTGAAGAAAGTCGCGCGTCTGGGCGAGAAAACCTTCGAACAGGCCGCTGGCTTCCTGCGCGTCATGAACGGTGACAACCCGCTGGATTCGTCCGCGGTTCACCCGGAAGCCTATCCGCTGGTCCAGCGCATTGCTGCTGAGACCGACCGCGATATTCGCTCGCTGATCGGCGACGCCAGCTTCCTCAAGCGTCTTGATCCGAAAAAGTACACCGACGAAACCTTCGGTCTGCCAACGGTCACCGACATTCTGCAAGAGCTGGAAAAACCTGGCCGCGATCCGCGTCCCGAGTTCAAGACCGCCGAGTTCCAGGAAGGCGTCGAAGACCTCAAGGATCTGGAGCTGGGGATGATCCTCGAAGGCGTGGTGACCAACGTGACCAACTTCGGTGCTTTCGTCGACATCGGCGTGCATCAGGACGGTTTGGTGCATATCTCTGCGCTTTCGGAGAAGTTCATCAAGGATCCGCGTGAAGCGGTGAAGGCCGGTGACGTGGTGAAAGTGAAGGTCATGGAAGTCGATATCCCGCGCAAACGCGTGGGTCTGTCGATGCGCATGAGCGACACGCCGGGCGAGAAAATCGACGGTGCCCGTGGTGCACGTCCGGGTTCGGCGCCACGCCAGTCCCAGAACACCGCACCGCGTAAAGAAACCACGGCGGCGGCCCCGACCAACAACGCCATGGCTTCGCTGTTCGCCAACGCCAAGCAGTTGAAGAAACGCTGATGGAGATCCCGGCCGGGCTGACCGAAAGCGCTTTTTTCAAGTTGCTGGGGTGTCGCTTGCACAGTCTGGAGACCGGGGTGGCGCAAGTCGCCCTCGGGCTTGCGCCAGAGCTGCGCAATCGCGGCGGCAAGCTGCACGGCGGGGCCTTGTTCAGTCTGGTGGACATTGCCATGGGGCTGGCCTGTTCCAGTACCCATGGTTTTGACCAGCAGAGCGCGACCATCGAGTGCAAGATCAACTACATTCGCGCCGTCGCAGACGGTGAAGTGATGTGCACGGCGCGGGTGATCCACCCGGGCCGCCGCACGCTGGTGGTCGAAGCTGACGTGATGCAAGGCGACAAACTCGTCGCAAAAGCACAAGGCACGTTCGCTGTCCTGTAGATGAATGCCATCGATTTGAGTTAATTTCGGCGCAATGAATCCTGCGCCGGGATTTCCTGTGGGAGCGGGCTTGCTCGCGAAGGCGGTGTGCCAGAGACTTAAGTGCTGGCTGACACACCCTCTTCGCGAGCAAGCCCGCTCCCACAGGGATTGTGGCGTTCCAAAACCAGGCGAAAACGCCAGTTTCAACTTCACCCTTGTAGACCGTCTTGCCCACCCCCATATTGGGGCGACTGACGCGTGAAGGAATCCAACTTGAGCGAACTTCTCAACCGCCGCCTGGCTCTGCTCGGCGAGCGCGCTAACCTCTCTCTGCTCGAACAGTGCCTTCACGGCATCGAACGTGAATGCCTGCGCGTGACCGGCGAAGGTCGCCTGGCGCAAACGCCGCACCCGGAAGCATTGGGTTCCGCGCTGACCAACGAACAAATCACCACCGACTATTCCGAGTCGCTGCTGGAGTTCATCACGCCCGCCCTGCCCGACCCGGCGGATACGCTGGCGAGCCTGGACAAGATCCACCGTTTTGCCTACAGCAAGCTCGGCAACGAGTACCTGTGGAGTCCATCGATGCCGTGCCCGTTGCCGGCCGAGGAAGACATCCCGATTGCCTATTACGGCACCTCCAACATCGGTCAGCTCAAGTACGTCTACCGCAAGGGCCTGGCCCTGCGCTACGGCAAGACCATGCAGTGCATCGCCGGGATTCACTACAACTTTTCCCTGCCGGAAAAGCTCTGGCCGCTGCTTAAAGAGGCTGAAGGTTTTGTCGGCACCGACCGCGACTATCAGTCGTCGGCCTACATCGCGCTGATCCGCAACTTCCGCCGCTACAGCTGGCTGCTGATGTACCTCTTCGGTGCCTCGCCTGCGCTGGACGCCGGTTTCCTGCGCGGTCGTTCGCACCAGCTGGAACAACTGGACCCGGACACCTTGTACCTGCCGTACGCCACCAGCCTGCGCATGAGTGACCTGGGTTACCAGAGCAACGCCCAGGCCGGTTTGACGCCTTGCTACAACGATCTGGCCAGCTACACCGACAGCCTGCGCAAAGCGGTCGCCACGCCGTACGCGCCGTACGTCGAAATCGGCACGCATCAGGACGGTGAGTGGGTTCAGCTCAACACCAACATCCTGCAGATCGAAAACGAGTACTACTCCAACATCCGCCCGAAACGCGTGACCTACACCGGCGAGCGGCCGATCCAGGCACTGGTGGCTCGCGGCATTCAGTACGTCGAAGTGCGTTGCCTGGACATCAACCCGTTCCTGCCAATGGGCATCGATCTGCCGGAGTCGCGGTTCCTCGACGCATTCCTGCTGTATTGCGCGCTGAACGACAGCCCGCTGCTGACCAATACCTCGTGTGGCAACGCGACCTCGAACTTCCTCAGCGTGGTCAAGGAAGGTCGCCGTCCGGGCCTGCAACTGCAACGTGACGGTCATCCGGTGGACCTGAAAGAGTGGGCCAGCGAGTTGCTGGAGAAGATTGCACCCCTGGCGGCGATGCTGGATCAGAGTCATGGCGGCGATGCGCATAGCAAGGCGCTGGATGCGCAACTGGCCAAGGTCAGGGATCCATCGCTGACACCATCGGCCCAGGTGCTGGCGACGATGGCTGAGCACAAAGAGAGCTTTGCTCAGTTCTCCCTGCGTCAGAGCCAGGCGCATGCGGAGTTTTTCCGCAGTGAACCGCTTTCAA
This sequence comes from Pseudomonas sp. PDM25, assembly GCF_019219045.1. Lineage (NCBI taxonomy): Bacteria > Pseudomonadati > Pseudomonadota > Gammaproteobacteria > Pseudomonadales > Pseudomonadaceae > Pseudomonas > Pseudomonas sp. PDM25. The sequence continues at coordinate 105,728 of NZ_JAHUWL010000005.1, read as the reverse complement.
GCGAAGATCAGGCGAAATTTGAAGACCGGGCGCGTTCGTCGCTGGCCGAGCAAGTGGAGCTGGAGCAGAACGAAGTCGGCGATTTCGATGTGTTTGTCGGGTCGTATCAGGCGAGCATTCTGGCGATCAGTAACTAACCTGCATACGCAGATCTCCTGTGGGAGCGGGCTTGCTCGCGAAGGCGGCGTATCAGCCGACATCAATGTTGACTGACACGCCGCCTTCGCGAGCAAGCCCGCTCCCACATGGATAACGATCTACTACTCTCTCTTAGAATTTTCCGCTCATAAGCTCATTCGAAAAAGTTATTTACTTTCGGATTCTTAGATCATTTAGTCTCCTTTTCACGCCGACTCTCGGTCGTCTGAAAAGGAGCTTCTCAATGAAACTGACTTTCCCCCTTCGCCTGCTGGCGGCCGCGTCTCTGGCTGCAGTGAGTTTCTTTGCCCAGGCGGCTGACGTCACCGTCGCCTACCAGACCACCGTAGACCCGGCGAAAGTCGCCCAGGCCGACGGCGCGTACGAGAAAGCCACCAACGCCAAGATCGACTGGCGCAAATTCGACAACGGCGCCGACATCATCGCCGCCATCGCTTCCGGCGACGTACAGATCGGTTACCTCGGTTCCAGCCCCCTGACGGCGGCAATCACCCGCAAAGTCCCGGTAGAAACCTTCCTCATCGCCACGCAGATCGGCGCCGCTGAAGCCCTGGTTGCCCGCGACGGTTCCGGGATCAAAACCCCACAAGACCTGATCGGCAAGAAAATCGCCGTGCCGTTCGTTTCCACCGGCCACTACAGCCTGTTGGCCGCGCTGAAGCACTGGAACATCGACCCCTCGAAAGTCACCGTCCTCAACCTTGCCCCGCCAGCCATTATTGCCGCGTGGAAACGCGGTGACATCGACGCCACCTACGTGTGGGACCCAGCCCTCGGAGTTGCCAAGGAAAACGGCAAAGTGCTGATCACCTCTGGCGAACTGGCCAAGTTCGGCGCGCCGACCTTCGATGCATGGATCGTGCGTAAAGACTTCGCCGAGAAGCACCCGGAAATCGTCACCGCGTTCGCCAAAGTGACCCTCGATGCCTACGCCGACTACCGCAAAGATCCAAAAGCCTGGCTCGCCAATCAATCCAACGTCGACAAGCTGGTGAAACTCTCCGGCGCCAAGGCCAGCGACATTCCATTGCTGCTGCAAGGCAACGTCTTCCCGCTGGCGGCTGATCAGGTGATCACCCTCGGCGCGCCGACCACCAAGGCCATCACCGACACCGCCGCGTTCCTGAAAGAACAAGGCAAGGTTGAAGCCGTGCTGCCGGACTACGCCCCGTACGTCAGCGCCAAATACATCACCAACTGATCGGAGTTAATTGCGATGGCTTTGCTTCAGCTGGAGCGCATCAGCGCACAGTACCCAGGTAGCCCCGAACCGGTACTGGCGGATATTTCCCTGAGTCTTGGGCCCCAGCAATTGCTGGTCGCCCTCGGCCCGTCCGGCAGTGGCAAGACCTCGCTGTTGAACCTGATTGCCGGTTTCGTCGAGCCCAGCGCCGGGCGCATCACCCTCGATGGCGTGCCGGTCAAAGGCCCGAGCGCCGAACGCGGCGTGGTGTTTCAGGACGATGCTCTGCTGCCCTGGCAGGACGTGCTGGCCAACGTAGGTTTTGGTCTGGAACTAGCCGGCATTTCCCGAGACAAACGCGAAATCCGTGCTCGGGAAATGCTTGCGTTGGTGGACCTTTCCGGTTTCGAAAACCGTCGGATCTGGCAGCTTTCAGGCGGGCAGAAGCAACGTGTCGGCCTGGCCCGCGCCCTGGCGGCTGATCCGCGGGTGTTGCTGATGGACGAACCCTTCGGCGCCCTCGACGCCTTCACCCGTGAACAGATGCAGGAGTTGCTGCTGCAAGTCTGGCAGCGCACCGCAAAACCGGTATTTCTGATTACTCACGACATCGAAGAAGCGGTGTTTCTCGCCACGGACCTGATTCTGCTGGCGCCGAACCCTGGGCAAATCGTTGAGCGCCTGAGCCTGGATTTCGGTCAGCGTTACGCCGCCGGGGAGTCGGCTCGTTCGATCAAGTCAGACCCGCGCTTTATCGAAACCCGCGAACACGTGCTCGCCAAAGTGTTCTCCCAACGCAGCGCCGCCCAGCGGCAGGAGCGCGCATGAGCACCTATGAAATTCCCGCCGCGACGGTGAAACCGGGCTCGACGGTAATCCCGCTGCGTCGCAGTTTGAACACGCGCTGGATCAGCGTGCTGACACTGGTCGTTCTCGTTGCCATTTGGTGGGCCGTCACCGCCACTGGAATGATCGAACCGCTGTTCCTGCCGCCCCCGTCCGCGGTGCTGCAAAAAGGCTGGCTGCTGGTGACCACCGGCTACATGGATTCAACGTTGTGGCAGCACCTTGGCGCGAGCCTCAGCCGAATCGGTCTGGGCCTGGGCTTCGCGGTGCTGACCGCCGTACCCGTTGGAATCGCCATCGGCCACAACCGCATTGCTCGCGGCATTCTCGATCCGCTGATCGAGTTCTACCGCCCTATTCCCCCGCTGGCTTATCTGCCGCTGATCGTGATCTGGTGCGGCATCGGTGAGCTGTCGAAAGTCTTGCTGATCTACCTGGCGATCTTTGCCCCGATCGCCATCGCTACGGCGACCGGCGTGCGTACCGTCGACCCGGCCAAATTGCGCGCCGCGCAATCGTTGGGGGCGACCCGGGCGCAGTTGATTCGTCATGTGATTCTGCCGAGTGCGCTGCCGGATATCTTGACCGGTGTGCGCATTGGCTTGGGTGTGGGTTGGTCGACGCTGGTCGCCGCCGAATTGATCGCCGCCACCAGTGGTTTGGGTTTCATGGTGCAGTCGGCCGCGCAGTTCCTGGTCACCGATGTGGTGGTGCTGGGGATTCTGGTGATCGCGCTGATCGCCTTCGCCATGGAAATGGGCTTGCGCGCCTTGCAACGCAAACTGGTGCCGTGGCATGGCCAGACACACTGAGTAACCCTGTGGGAGCGGCGGTGCGACGATTCGACTTGCTCGCGAAGGCGGCGTGTCAGGCAACACTGCTTCGACTGAAACACCGCATTCGCGAGCAAGCCCGCTCCCACAGTCGGCACCCCGAATTGAAGAGAAAGACCATGAGCCACCTGACCATCGTCCCCTTAAGCTATGCCCTCGGCGCGCAAATCAGCGGCGTCGACATCAGCCAACCGCTAAGCCTGGAACAGCGCGACGCCATCGAGCAGGCGCTGCTCAAACATCAAGTGTTGTTCTTCCGCGATCAGCCGATCACACCCCAGCAGCAAGCACGTTTCGCCGCCAATTTCGGCGACCTGCACATTCACCCGATCTACCCGAATGTGCCGGAACAACCCGAAGTGCTAATCCTCGATACAGCCGTCACCGACGTGCGCGACAACGCGATTTGGCACACCGACGTAACCTTCCTGCCGACCCCGGCTCTGGGCGCGGTACTCAGTGCCAAGTTGCTGCCGGAGTTTGGTGGCGACACGTTGTGGGCCAGCGGTATCGCGGCGTATGAAGCGCTGTCGACGCCGATGAAAACCTTGCTCGAAGGGCTGACCGCCACCCACGATTTCACCCGTTCGTTCCCGTTGGAGCGCTATGGCAACACGCCCGAAGCGCTGGCCCAGTGGGAAGAAGCGCGCAGGAAAAACCCGCCGCTGTCACACCCGGTGATTCGTACTCATCCAGTGAGCGGACGTCGGTCGTTGTTCGTCAATGAAGGCTTCACGTCGAAGATCAATGAGCTGTCGGAAACCGAAAGCGAGGTGATGCTGAAGTTTCTGTTTGCCCACGCCACGCGGCCGGAATTTACCATTCGCTGGCGTTGGCAGAAGGACGACGTGGCGTTTTGGGATAACCGCGTGACACAGCATTACGCCGTGGATGATTACCGGCCGGCGCGACGGGTGATGCAGCGGGCGACGGTGTTGGGGGATGTGCCGTTTTTCCGGTGAACCCTGAAGTTCTTTATTGGTGTTGATGGCCTCTTCGCGAGCAAGTCGAATCGTCGCACCGCCGCTCCCACATTAGACCTCGGTCACCTGTGGGAGCGGGCTTGCTCGCGAAGGCAATCTGCCAGGCACCAAAGGTTCTGGCGCCAAATACTTACTCAGCCGACGAAGGCTTCTCCCAAAGATTGACCCCGCCCTCTTGGGCAAACCGGTCAATCTCCTCCAGCTCTTCCACGCTGAAGCTCAAATTCTTCAACGCACCGACGTTCTCGATAATCTGCTCCGGCCGGCTCGCACCGATCAACGCCGACGTCACGCGCGGATCGCGTAACGTCCACGCCAATGCCAGCTGCGCCAGGCTCTGACCGCGACGTTTGGCGATCTCATTCAGCGCACGCACATGAGCGATGTTGGCTTCGGACAGGTGCGCCGCCTGCAACGAACCTCCCCCCGGACGATTGACCCGCGCGTCCGCCGGCACGCCGTTGAGGTACTTGTCGGTCAACAATCCCTGAGCCAACGGCGTAAACGCAATCACGCCCGTACCGAGTTCGTCCGTCGTATCCAACAAGTCTTTTTCTACCCAACGATTGAGCAGGTTGTAAGCCGGCTGATGAATCAGCAACGGAACTTTCCACTCTTTCAGCAGCGCGGCCATTTCACGGGTTTTAACGCCCGAGTACGAGGAGATACCGATGTACAACGCCTTGCCCTGTTGCACCGCGGTGGCCAGTGCGCTGGCGGTTTCTTCCAGCGGCGTGTCCGGGTCGAAGCGGTGGGAATAGAAGATGTCCACGTAGTCCAGGCCCAGGCGCTGCAGGCTCTGATCAAGGCTGGCCAGCACGTATTTGCGCGAACCGCCGCCCTGACCATAAGGGCCGGCCCACATGTCCCAACCGGCCTTGCTGGAGATGATCAGCTCGTCGCGATACTGCTTGAAGTCTTCACGCAGCAAACGACCGAAATTGATCTCTGCACTGCCGTACGGCGGGCCGTAGTTGTTGGCCAGGTCGAAATGGTTGATGCCAAGATCAAATGCGGTACGCAGCAACGAACGCTGGGTGTCGATCGGCGTGCTGTCACCGAAGTTGTGCCACAGGCCCAGAGACAGCGCCGGCAGCACCAGCCCGCTGCGCCCCACGCGGCGATAAGGGATGGAGTCGTAGCGGTTTTCGGCAGCGGTGTAGGTCATCGAATCCTCTCTTGTCTGTCTTGAAGTTGGTATCGACTGCTTCGCAAGTTGCCCAGCATACGCCCAGACAAACGCCGATAAACCTCGGACCCGAGAAAATGCTGAAACGTTTCATATGATCGTTCCCATGCTCTGCGTGGGAATGCAGCCCGGGACGCTCCGCGTCCCAATCCAGAGCCGAACGCGGAGCGTCCGTTGAGGCATTCCCACGCGGAGCGTGGGAACGATCTGTGGAACTGCGGCTACTGAGCCCCCGCAAACACTTCCCCCAGCCAATCCACAAACACCCGAACCCGTGGCGACATGTGTCGGTTGTGCGGATACAACACCGAAACCGGCATCGGCGGTGGTGGCGTGTCGATCAGGACTTCCTGCACCAGTCCCTGGGAAATCTGCGTCTCCATTCGGTAATACGGGCACTGGATCAGGCCCAGCCCGGCGATCGCCGACGCCGCATAAATTTCCGCGCCGAACACTGAAAGCGCCCCATCGATGGCGACTTCCTTCAGTTCGCCATCAACCATGAATTCGAAGGGGAATAACTTGGCAGTCGTGCGCGAGACGTAGTTCACGGCACGATGATGCTTGAGGTCGTCGAGGCTTTTCGGCTCGCCGTATTTACGCAGGTACGCGGGGCTGGCACAGGTAATTTGGCGCAGGTTGGCGACGCGACGGCCGATCAGTGCGGAGTCGCCCAAGGTGCCGGCGCGCAGCACGCAGTCGACGCCTTCGGCGATCAGGTCGACAAAGCGGTCGGCCTCGCTGATGGACAGTTCGATGTCCGGGTAGCGCGCCATGAACTGCGGCAACGCCGGGATGACGAAGTGCTTGGCCAGCGTGCCATGCACATCCACGCGCAACCGGCCCTTCGGTGCGACGCTACGGAATGCCAGTTCGGCTTCTTCCAGTTCCGCCAGCAGCTGCACGCAACGCAGGTAGTACGCCTCGCCGTCCAGCGTAGGCCGCACCTTGCGGGTGCTTCGCTCCAGTAAACGTGTACCGAGCCAGGCTTCGAATTGATTCAGCGTGTGGGTCAGCGTCGCCCGCGGCAGGTTCAGGTCGTCGGCCGCCCGCGTGAAGCTGCTGCGCTCGTAGATCCGCACGAAAACCTTCATCGCTTTGACTTGATCCACGTGGGTCTCCTGACGGTTGATTGTTGGCGATTATTGAACAGTCAAGGCAACTCTCGTGCATTTATCGGCCTGAGTAAACATGTGAATCTGGCTTCACACCCAGCAAACAACTCCCGACTCAAAAGGATTCACCGCCATGACTACTCAGACTTCGAAAGTTGCCATCGTGACCGGCGCCTCCCGTGGCATCGGTGCAGTGATCGCCAAACAACTGGCCAAACAAGGTTTCGCCGTCGCCATCAACTACGCCAGCAGTGCCACCGAAGCTTCAAGACTGGTGGTGGAATTGCGTCAGGCCGGGCATCAGGCCATAGCGATCAAGGCGGATGTAGCGAACGCCGACAACGTACGCCGGCTGTTCGACGAGACCGAAGCGCAACTGGGCAAGGTCGATGTGCTGGTCAACAACGCTGGCATCCTCAAAGTGCTGCCGCTGGCGCAACACACGGATGAGCTGTTCGACCAGACCTTCAACATCCACGCTCGCGGCACGTTCAACACCCTGCGTGAAGCCGCCACCCGCCTGAACACTGGCGGGCGAATCATCAACTTCTCCAGCAGCACCGTTGGCATGAACCTGCCGGGTTACGCGGTGTACATCGCCAGCAAAGCGGCGGTGGAATCCCTGACCCAGGTGTTCGCCAAGGAAATGCGCGGACGCAACATCACCGTCAACGCCGTCGCGCCGGGCCCGGTGGCGACCGACCTGTTCCTGCACGGCAAGAGCGAAGAGCAGATCCAGACCTTCGCCAAGATGGCCCCGCTGGAACGTCTGGCTCAGCCAGAAGACATCGCTCGCGTTGTGTCTTTCCTGGTCGGCCCGGACTCGGCTTGGGTCAACGGGCAAATCCTGCGCGTCAACGGTGGGCTGGTTTAACTATGCTCAAACTGATACCGAGGTGACCCCCTTCGCGAGCAAGCCCGCTCCCACATTGATCCCGGTTGCTCACAAAATCTGCGTTCAAAGGAAATACCCTGTGGGAGCGGGCTTGCTCGCGAAGGCGGCTATAGAGCCAGCACACATCTGAAGGGCGGAACACACCATGCACACCACGATCATCATCTCCTTCGGCCTGATCCTGCTGGCGCTGATGCTGTTCATCGGCGAGAAAATCGGCTTCAGCCAACAGACACTGACCTACAGCTTCGTGGTCCTGTGGCTGGCGTTGACGTTGATCAACGGTGCCGTTGGTGTGGTCACGGCCGGCCAGTCACTGAGTACGGAACTGATGATCGGCACGGTGGTGTTCAGTGTGCCGGTGGCGGCGCTGGTGCTGTTCATGGTGCTGAGCGCCGAGACCTGAAAAGGCCCGGCGCCACGGGTTCTCGATCAACGCACCAAATGCAGGAACTGCAGGTGCCGCTCGTACTGATCGAGGATGTCGTTGATGATCTGCTCCTTGCTGTAACCCACCAGATCGTAGTCCTGACTGCCCTCGCTCAAATGCACTTCGGCCCGATGATAACGACGGTTGTTGAGTTCCTTGGAACCCATGCCGCCACGGGCGAAGGACGGTGTGAAGTAGCCGCGCATCTGCACCTGATAAATGAACGGACGCTCCTCGCCATGACCGATTTCCAGGCTGACGTTGTCGTTGGTCGGGTCCGGCTGAGTGACCACCTTCAAACCCTTCTCGACGAACACCGCCGAGACTTCTTCAATCGCCGGGCGCACCGCCGTATCGAGGAAGCGATAGACCTCATCCCGTGACGGGAAATGTACGGCCTGACTCAAACGCTGACGCCAGCCGCCACGCCGCGAGCCGGACACCGGGGCCAGGGAATGCAGTTGCGCGATCTGCTTCTGCGACTCCAGATAGAACGCCTTGTGCAGCCCCCACATCATCAGCAGCAAGATCATCGAGAACGGCAACGAGGTCAGCACCACCGCTGACTTCAGCGCATCGATACTGCCGGAGAACAGCAGCGCACTGGTCACCAACGCGGTCATCGCGCCCCAGAACACCCGCAGCCATTTCGGCCCGTCTTCATCGGGATTGCCGCCCTTGGCGGACAGTGTCGATAGCACCACAGTGCCGGAATCGGCAGACGTCACGAAGAACACGAAGCTGATGAACACCGTGACCGCGATCACGGTTTTGCTCCACGGGTAGGTTTCCAGCAGCAGGTAGAGGGTCATCGACGGGTTATCGATGGCCGACATGCCGAGGGCGCTCATGCCGTGGTTGAGGACTTGATCGATGGCGCTGTTGCCGAAGATCGACATCCACGCCAGGGTGAAGCCGAGCGGAATCAGCAGCACACCGAAGACGAATTCGCGGATGGTCCGGCCACGGGAAATCCGTGCGATGAACAGCCCCACGAACGGCGACCATGCGATCCACCAGGCCCAGTAGAACACCGTCCAACCGCCCAGCCAGTCACTGGGTTTGTCGTAGGCGTAGAGGTCGAAACTCTTCATCGGCAAGGCGCCGAGGTAGTCGCCGATGTTCTGGATCAAGGTGTTGAGCAGGTGCTGAGTCGGGCCAGCGAACAACACGAACAGCAGCAGCGCGCAGGCCAGCAGCATGTTGATGTCGGACATCACCCGCACGCCTTTATCGACACCAGACACGGCAACGATGATCGCCGCGCCCATCATCAGCGTGATCAGGCCGACCTGAATCCATTGGGTGTGAGCGATGCCGAACAGGTAGTCCAGACCCGAGTTGAGGTGCAACACGCCAAAGCCCATGTCGGCACCGAGGCCGAACACCGTGGCGATGATGCCGAAGCCGTCCACCGCGTAACCGATCGGACCGTTGATGCGCTTGCCGATCAGCGGATAGAGCGCCGAACGCAGGGCCAGCGGCAGGTTATGACGATAAGCGAAGTAGGCCAGCGCCATGCCGACGAAGGCGAACACGCCCCAGCCGTGCAGGCCCCAGTGCAGAAACAGAATCTGCATCGCCTGACGCGCTGCATCCGCCGTGCCCGCTTCGCCTTGTGGCGGTTGCGCCAAATGGGTCAGCGGTTCGGACACGCAAAAGAAGAACAGCGTGATGCTGATCCCGGCGGCGAACAGCATGCCGGCCCAGGACAGGTAACTGAATTCGGGTTCGTCGTGGTCGGCACCGAGCTTGATCTTGCCGTAGCCGGACAAGGCGGTGACCACCACGAAGACCAGATACAGCGTCATTGCGAGCATGTAGTACCAGCCGACCGTGTTGGCCGCCCAGTTTTGCGCTTCCAGAAGCCAGGCACCGGCCTGTTCAGGCATGGCGATGACGATGATGCCGAACAGCAAAATGAACGTCGCCGAGAAGTAAAACACCGGCGGATTCATGCGGACCTGACCGCTGGCGGGGGTGGGCGATGCACTCATGAAAGGTGCACCTCAAGGGGGTGAAACAGGGCAATCAGTAACGGACTCGGCAAAGGCAAGCCTCCTGTTGTGAGCGGGCAGCAAACCGGCGGTTTAACTTGAATGAGCGTTCAAGTTAAACATGAATAGGGGGCTAAGGACTAATCGCAAGGCTCGGCGGTAAGTGTCTGACGCTAGCTCAAGGAAGGGTATGACGCGGGATTTGGAGGATTCGTTCAGTCGAGAATTAGCTAAATGCCATTATCCAGGTTCGGCTTGAAACCATTCGCGAGCAAGCCCGCTCCCACATTAGACCGAGGCGCGGGACAGGTACACGATCTAATGTGGGAGCGGGCTTGCTCGCGAAGGCGGCCGATCAGACAGCGAACATTTTCACAGGCTTACTTCTGCGTCCCGTCATCATGCTGCAGATTCGCCTGAGTCAGGTTGCTCCCCGCCGGCACGCTGCGGGTCAGCCAGACATTGCCGCCAATGGTCGAGCCCTTGCCGATGGTGATCCGCCCCAGAATCGTCGCACCGGCATAGATCACCACGTCATCCTCGACAATCGGATGTCGCGGCTGCCCCTTCTGCAACTGACCGTCTTCATCCGCCGGGAAGCGCTTGGCGCCCAACGTCACGGCCTGATAAATCCGCACACGCTCGCCGATGATGGCGGTCTCGCCGATCACCACACCCGTCCCGTGATCGATGAAGAAGCTGCGACCAATCTGTGCGCCAGGGTGAATGTCGATGCCGGTGGCCGAGTGGGCGATTTCCGCGCTGATCCGTGCCAGCAGCGGCAATCCGGCGCGGTACAAATGATGGGCGAGGCGATGGTGAATCACCGCCAGAATCCCCGGATAGCACAGCAACACTTCATCGACGCTGCGAGCCGCCGGATCGCCGTGATAGGCCGCCAGCACGTCGGTGTCGAGCAGACTGCGCAGCCCCGGCAATGCGAGGGCGAAGTCCTGAATGATCTGAATCGTCTTGGCCTCGACCCCAGTGTCGGCCTGGGCACTGTGGCGAGCGGCGTAGCGCAGTTCGAGTCGCGCCTGAGCCAGCAACGCGTTCAACGCAACGTCCAGCGTGTGGCCGACGTAGAAGTCTTCACTTTCCTCGCGCAAATCCACCGGTCCCAGGCGCATCGGGAACAACGCGCCGCAAAGGGCTTCGAGAATCTCTGCCATGGCCGCTCGGGAAGGCAACTCGCGACCGCCCTGTTCGGTGCTGGCGCGGCCATTTTGTAGCCGCCACTGGTCACGCGCCGTGCGCAGTTGGCTGACGATGGTCTGCAGTTGCCAATGACTGGAACGCTCGCTCACGGTAAAAACTCCTCACGGGCGGCCGGACTGTCTGGCCGCGTTAACCGCGATTACTTTACGGCATGGTCTGGAAGCCGAATTAAGAACCGATTGTGCTGTGCTCAGCACTTTTTTGCATAAGGCCGATTGGCAGTTGCCCCGCTAAATAGGCGTGCCTATAGTCCTGTCATCTCCCTCCGCCAGTACGGACCCCATGATCAAACAACAGCTTGCCCGCTTTAATCGTCTCGACCTGCTCGGTCATCCCACTGCCCTGGAAAAACTCGAACGCCTGTCGGCCTGGTTGGGCCGCGATGTGTACGTCAAGCGTGATGACCTGACGCCGCTGGCGATGGGCGGCAACAAGCTGCGCAAACTCGAATACCTGGCGGCCGATGCACTGGCACAAGGCGCCGACACGTTGATCACCGCTGGCGCGCTTCAGTCCAACCACGTGCGCCAGACTGCCGCCATTGCGGCCAAGCTTGGCCTGGGCTGCGTAGCCCTGCTGGAAAACCCTCTCGGTACCGACGACGCTAACTATGTCGGTAACGGCAATCGACTGTTGCTGGACCTGTTCGACGCCAAGGTCGAGCTAGTGGAAAACCTCGACAACGCCGACGAACAATTGCAGGCCCTGGCCGATCGCCTGCGCAACAACGGCAAGAAGCCGTATCTGGTGCCGATTGGGGGCTCCAACGCATTGGGCGCTTTGGGTTATGTACGCGCCGGGCTGGAACTGGCCGAGCAGATCAAGGACACCGGGCTGACATTCTCGGCCGTGGTTTTGGCTTCGGGCAGTGCCGGGACCCATAGCGGTCTGGCGTTGGCGTTGAGTGAAGCACTGCCGGATTTGCCAGTGATTGGTGTCACGGTTTCTCGCAGCGACGAAGACCAGCGCCCGAAAGTCCAGGGCCTCGCCGAACGCACTGCCGAGTTGCTGGGCGTGAGCCTGCCAGCGAGTTTCAAGGTCGAGTTGTGGGACGAATATTTCGGCCCGCGCTACGGCGAACCGAATGCCGGGACGTTGGCCGCCGTGAAGCTGGTGGCAAGTCAGGAAGGTTTGCTGCTGGACCCGGTTTATACCGGCAAGGCCATGGCGGGTTTGCTCGATGGCATCGGCCGCCAGCGCTTCAATGACGGCCCGATCATCTTCCTGCACACCGGTGGGGCGCCAGCACTGTTCGCCTACAAAGACTTTCTGTAAATGATCGTTCCCACGCTCTGCGTGGGAATGCCTCAAAGGACGCTCCGCGTCCAGTGACGCGGAGCGTCACGGGCTGCATTCCCACGCAGAGCGTAGGAACGATCACTTAGCTTGAAAAGGAATAACAAACTTATTATTCATTATTTTCCAATCTAAAGGCACCATCATATAGTCACGCCGCAGGCGAATTTGCAGCGAGACGCATACGATGCTTTAGGGCAGGATATCGCAGTCGTTCAAATCCCGAATTTGCCAACATTCCTAAAAGCGTCTTCATAAGAAAACACAGGGGCTTGTCATGAATTTTTCCGCATTACGTCGAAACCTGCTGGTTGGTTCGCTGGGCCTGGCGCTGAGCGCCGGTCTGCTGGGGCAAGCGGTTGCCGGTGAGCAGCTGCAAAAAATCAAAGACGCTGGCGTGATCAACGTGGGTCTGGAAGGCACTTACCCACCGTTCAGTTTCGTCGACGCCGACGGCAAGCTGACTGGCTTCGAAGTCGAGTTTTCCGAAGCCCTGGCCAAAGAGCTGGGCGTGAAGGTCAAACTGCAGCCGACCAAATGGGACGGCATCCTTGCAGCCCTGGAATCCAAGCGTCTGGACGCTGTGATCAACCAGGTGACCATCTCCGAAGAGCGCAAGAAGAAGTATGACTTCTCCGAGCCGTACACCGTTTCCGGGATTCAGGCGCTGACCCTGACCAAGAACAAAGACACCATCAAGACCGCTGCCGATCTGGCCGGCAAGAAAGTAGGCGTAGGCCTGGGCACCAACTACGAGCAATGGGTGAAAGAGAATGTGCCTAAGGCTGACATCCGCACCTACGAAGATGACCCGACCAAGTTCCAGGATCTGCGCGTTGGCCGCATCGACGCCATTCTGATCGACCGCCTCGCCGCACTGGAATACGCCAAGAAGGCCAAGGACACTGCCGCCGCCGGCGAAGCGTTCTCCCGCCAGGAAGCCGGTGTCGCCCTGCGCAAAGGCGAGCCAGAGCTGCTGGCCGCGGTGAACAAAGCCATCGACAAGCTGCGTGCCGACGGTACGCTGAAAAAGCTTTCGGAAAAATACTTCAGCGCTGACGTCACTAAATAATGGAAGAAGCTTTCCAACTCGCGCTGGATTCCGCGCCCTTCCTGCTGAAGGGCGCGTACTACACAGTGATCTTGAGCCTGGGCGGGATGTTCTTCGGCCTGGTGATGGGCTTCGGCCTGGCATTGATGCGCCTGTCGCGCTTCAAACTGGTGAGCTGGATCGCCCGCATCTACGTGTCGTTCTTTCGCGGCACGCCGTTGCTGGTGCAACTGTTCGTGATCTATTACGGCTTGCCGCAATTGGGCATCGAACTTGATCCGCTGCCGGCGGCCCTGATCGGCTTCTCGCTGAACATGGCGGCCTATGCCTGCGAAATCCTCCGCGCCGCGATCAGCTCCATCGAGCGCGGCCAGTGGGAAGCCGCTGCGAGTATCGGCATGACCCGCGCGCAGACCCTGCGCCGGGCCATCCTGCCGCAAGCGATGCGCACAGCCCTGCCACCATTGGGCAACAGCTTCATTTCGCTTGTGAAGGACACCGCGCTGGCAGCCACTATTCAGGTGCCGGAACTGTTCCGTCAGGCGCAGCTGATTACCGCCCGTACCTTTGAAATTTTCACCATGTACCTTGCCGCCGCGCTGATCTACTGGGTTCTGGCCACGGTGCTTTCGCACCTGCAGAATCAGTTGGAAGCACGGGTCAATCGGCACGATCTGGAGTCCTGACCCAATGATTGTCGTGGAAAAACTGACAAAGCAGTTCAAGGGTCAAGTGGTGCTCAACGGCATCGATCTGCAAGTGAAGGAAGGTGAGGTGGTGGCGATCATCGGGCCTAGCGGCTCGGGTAAAACCACGTTCCTGCGTTGCCTGAATTTTCTTGAAGAACCCACCAGCGGCCGGATCAAGGTCGGTGACATCGAGATCGATGGCAGCCGTCCGCTGAACCAGCAGCAAGGCCTGGTGCGACGTTTGCGCCAGCACGTGGGTTTCGTGTTCCAGAACTTCAACCTGTTCCCTCATCGCACCGCCCTGGAAAACGTTATCGAAGGCCCGATCATCGTAAAGAAAATCCCGCACGCCGAAGCCGTTGCCCTGGGTAAAAAGCTGTTGGCACGGGTTGGCCTGGCGGGCAAGGAAGACGCGTACCCGCGACGCCTTTCCGGTGGTCAGCAACAGCGTGTGGCGATTGCCCGCGCGCTGGCGATGGAGCCGGAAGTGATTCTGTTCGATGAGCCGACCTCAGCCCTCGACCCGGAGCTGGTAGGTGAAGTGCTGGCAACCATCCGTAGCCTCGCCGAAGAGCGACGCACCATGGTCATCGTCACCCACGAAATGGGCTTTGCCCGGGACGTGGCGAACCGCGTGGTGTTTTTCGACAAAGGTGTGATCGTCGAACAAGGCGAAGCCAAGGCCTTGTTTGCCAATCCGAAAGAAGAGCGGACGAAGCAGTTTTTGAGCAAGTTCCTGAATAACGCTCAGCACTGAAACATCGCCTCACTACTTGTTAACTTCCACGGATGGAAGTAACAACCACTCCTACCAACAAAACCCTCGATATATGCTCTTCGCTTATTCACCTCTTTGAACAATAGATAAATTTTTATAGCCGCAGGCGGTACATATATATCTCCTGCAACAGAATAACCTCGCTTAAAATCCAGCCAAGACCCGCACCCTCGCCGTACCGGGCTTCGCCGTCAGCACCCCGCCAAAAGCCCGTAGAACAAGGTCAAATTCGACAGAGCGGTGCAGCTTATTAACTCCACCGTGTAGGATTTTTCTGAATAACACTCGATCCAATACTTAACTAACAAACTCTATTGACACTTATACAAGCGCACTCTTATCTAGTCTCCAACAGGCAATTAACCTCGCACTCGCTCACTATTTAATTTCACACACAGTGAACAGTTTTGTTGCTCGGTAATTCACGCCTTTCGAACTTTCAGAAACGGACTTTCGCTGCAAGGCTTCAAGGAGAAACCCCATGACAAGCACTTCGAACAAACCCGAACTTGCGGCCCCGACCCTGGCGCAATCTCACAAGACCTGCATCAACATCACCTCGGCGGCGCACCTGCTGATCGAGGTGGCGCCCTACTCCGGCATGGACGAAGGCGACCTGATCGAACTGTTCTGGGATAACTGCTACGTGGCCTCCAGAGTGCTGACGGCTGACGATGTCGGCCAACCGGTCCAACTGCGTGTGCCCGAGAGCTTCATCGCCAATGGCACCTCGCACGTTCACTACCGGATCATGCAGATCGGGCAAGGGCCAACCCTTTCGGCCACCAGACGGGTGCAGATCAAACTCGACTGCCCCGGCGGCCAACCGTCGGCACTGTGCGGCGATGAAAACCAGAGCCTGGAGCCCGTGAGCATCCCCGAGACCATTCGCCGTCAGGGCGTCAACCCGAACCAGATCAAGCGCGGTGTTCCGCTGACCATCGAGCCTTACCTGAACATGGCCGCCGACGACGAAATCACCTTGCGCTGGGGCGATGTGCGCATGGACCTGCCCAAGCTCAAGGCTTGCGATGTCGGTCAGCCGATCCAGGTCTGGGTGCCGCCGGCGATCATTCTCGAAGCCGGCGAAGACCTGCGGCTGGAAGTGACTTACTGCATCCTCGACCGGGTGGGTAACAACTCCCGCTGGGCACCACCGCGCAGGCTGAAGATCGGTTGCGCCAATCCCTATTTGAAGGCCCGGCCAAAGGAGATACTCATGGCCGCCGAACCCCGCAAACACTGAGATCCCATGTAGCAGCTGGCGAAGCCTGCTGCTACATGAATCTGTGGCACCACTTCTATGCATATTCTTAAAAGTTAGTTTATTAATTTTTTATACACGCTTAGGGTATATGCACCGGACCACCGGACATTCTTGTTTTCGTTCGTCGCAACCCTCGCGACGTTTCCATGAGATGTGAGGTAGGTATGGTCCGGAACACAATCACCCCAGTGCAGATCGCCAGGGCATTGCGTGCAGCCAAGGAGCGGCACTGATGTCCAGTCTGGCAGAATCAATCGTCCAGAGTGATCTGGACATCGCCCCGTTGTTGTTGCCCGCGCAGGTCTTGCGTAACGACGCACAAGCCATCAAGGCCGCCCATGAGCTGGCGCAAGTCGCCCGTCTGCAAGCAGCCAAACGCGACCAGCAGCGCAAGCTGCCGTGGTCGGAAATCGAACAGTTCACCCGCAGCGGCCTGGGCAGCATTTCTATCCCGCGTGAGTACGGTGGCCCGCAGGTTTCGTTCGTCACGTTGGCCGACGTCTTCGCGATCATTTCCGCGGCCGACCCGGCACTGGGACAGATCCCGCAAAACCAGTTCGGCATTCTCAACCTGGTGCTTGGCAGCGCCACTGAATCGCAGAAAAAACAGCTGTTCAAAAGCGTGCTCGACGGCTGGCGGATCGGTAACGCGGGACCAGAACGCGGCACCAAAAACACCCTTGAACTCAAGGCGCGAATCACCGCCAGCGGCGACGGCTTCGTCCTCAACGGGCAGAAGTTCTATTCCACCGGCGCCCTGTTCGCCCACTGGGTGGCCGTCAAGGCGCTGAACGACGACGGCAAGCAGGTTCTGGCCTTCGTTCGTCGCGGCACTCCTGGCCTGCGCATCGTGGATGACTGGTCGGGCTTCGGCCAACGCACCACCGCCAGCGGCACCATTTTGCTCAACAACGTGCAGGTCGACGCCGAGCTGGTGGTGGATAACTGGAAGATCAACGACAGCCCGAACATTCAGGGTGCCGTGTCGCAGTTGATTCAAGCCGCCATTGACGCCGGCATCGCCCGGGGCGCCATCGACGACGCCATCGAATTCGTGAAAACCCGTGCACGGCCGTGGATTGACGCCAAGGTCGAACGGGCCAGCGACGATCTCTATGTGATCGCCGACATCGGCAAACTGAAAATCGAACTGCACGCCGCCGAAGCGCTGTTGCGCAAGGCCGGGCAAGTGCTCGATCAGGTCAACGCCGCGCCGCTCACCGCCGAGTCCGCCGCCCGCGCCTCGATTGCCGTGGCCGAAGCCAAAGTGCTGACCACCGAGATCTCGCTGCTGGCCAGCGAAAAGCTTTTCGAACTGGCCGGCAGCCGCGCCACCCTCGCCGAATTCAACCTCGACCGCCACTGGCGCAACGCCCGCGTGCACACGCTGCACGACCCGGTGCGCTGGAAATATCACGCCGTCGGCACCTATCACCTGAACGGCACGCTGCCCGCACGGCACTCCTGGATCTAACGACCAGAACACTTTTGACCAGATCTCTGGAGAAACACATGACCATTTCTCACCACGTCGCGGTCATCACCAGCGATGAGCAAGCCCTGATCGTCGCCAGTGACCTGGCCGAAGATTTCAAACGCGACAGCGCCCTGCGCGACCGCGAACGCCGTTTGCCATACCCGGAACTGGAAGTGTTTTCCCGCTCGGGTCTTTGGGGCATCAGCGTGCCAAAAGAATACGGCGGCGCCGGGGTTTCCAACGTCACCCTGGCCAAGGTGATCGCGCTGATCGCCCAGGCTGACGGCTCCCTGGGCCAGATCCCGCAGAACCATTTCTACGCGCTCGAAGTATTGCGGGTGAACGGCACCGATGAGCAGAAAAAACGCCTCTACGCAGAAGTATTGGCCGGCCAGCGCTTCGGCAATGCCCTCGCGGAACTGGGCACCAAAACCGCCCATGACCGCGTCACCAGCCTGACCCCTGATCGGCATGGAGAACGTGCCGGCTATCGCATCAACGGCCGCAAGTTTTACGCCACGGGCGCGATTTATGCCCAGCGCATTCCGACGTCGGTCGTGGACGAAAACGGTGTTCAGCAACTCGCTTTCGTTCCTCGTCATGCCAAGGGTCTGACGGTCATCGACGACTGGAGCGGCTTTGGCCAGCGCACCACCGGCAGCGGTTCGGTGGTGTTTGAAGATGTTTACGTCGCCGTTGAAGACGTGATCCCGTTTCAAAGTGCGTTCGAGCGCCCGACCACCGTCGGCCCGTTGGCGCAGATTCTTCATGCCGCCATCGACACCGGTATCGCCCGCGCCGCCTATGAAGATGCGCTGCATTTCGTGCGCACCAAGACCCGGCCGTGGATCGATTCCGGGAACAACAAAGCCACCGAGGACCCGCTGACCATCAAGAGCTTCGGCCACTTGAACATTCGTCTGCACGCCGCCGAAGCCTTGCTGGAACGCTCCGGCGAATTCCTCGACAAGGCTCAGGCCGCCACCAACGCCGAGACCGTCGCCGCCGCGTCGATTGCCGTCGCCGAAGCCCGCGCCATCAGCACCGAGATTTCCCTCGCCGCGGGCAGCACGCTGTTTGAACTGGCAGGCAGCCAGGCAACCTTGATTGAACACGGCCTGGATCGCCACTGGCGCAACGCCCGGGTGCACACCCTGCACGACCCGGTGCGCTGGAAGTATCACGCGGTCGGCAATTACTACTTAAACGATGAAAACCCGCCACTGCGGGGGACCATCTGATGGCCGCTGCCAAGAAGAAGATCCTGCTCAATGCGTTCAACATGAACTGCATCGGGCACATCAACCATGGTCTGTGGACGCATCCTCGGGACACCTCCACTCATTACAAAACCATCGAATACTGGACCGAACTGGCGCAATTGCTGGAGCGTGGACTGTTTGACGGTTTGTTCATCGCAGACATCGTCGGGGTTTACGACGTCTACCAAAACTCGGTGGATGTACCGCTCAAAGAATCAATCCAACTTCCGGTCAACGACCCGCTACTGCTGGTTTCGGCCATGGCCGCGGTCACCAAAAACCTTGGCTTCGGCCTCACCGCCAACCTGACGTACGAACCGCCGTATCTGTTCGCCCGACGCATGTCCACGCTCGATCACCTGAGCCGTGGCCGGGTCGGCTGGAACATCGTCACCGGCTACCTCGACAGTGCCGCCAAAGCCATGGGTTTGAGCGAACAGGTGGAGCACGACCGTCGTTATGACCAGGCCGATGAATACCTGCAAGTGCTCTACAAACTGTGGGAAGGCAGCTGGGAAAACGGCGCGGTGCTTAACGATCCGCAACAGCGGATCTACGCGCAGCCCGAGAAAGTGCACAAGGTCGAGCACAAGGGCGAGTTCTATCAAGTCGAGGGTTATCACCTCTGCGAACCCTCGCCGCAGCGCACACCGGTGCTGTTCCAGGCCGGCAGTTCGGATCGCGGTTTGCTGTTCGCCGGGCGGCATGCCGAGTGCGTGTTCATCAGCGGCCAGAACAAACCGTCGACCAAGGTTCAAGTGGACAAGGTGCGCGCCAGTGCCGTCGAGGCCGGGCGCAACCCCGAGGACATCAAGGTGTTCATGGGGCTGAACGTGATAGTCGGCGCCACCGAAGCGCTGGCCTGGGCCAAGCACGCCGAGTACTTGAGCTACGCCAGCGCCGAGGCCGGCGTGGCGCATTTCTCGGCCTCCACCGGGATCGATTTTTCCGAGTACGACATCGATGAACCGATCCAGTACGTGAAGAGCAACGCGATCCAGTCCGCCACCAAGAACCTGCAAAACAACGACTGGACGCGCCGCAAATTACTCGAGCAACACGCCCTCGGTGGTCGCTACATCACCGTGGTGGGTTCGCCTGAGCAGGTGGCGGATGAGCTGGAATCGTGGATCGCCGAGACCGGGCTGGATGGCTTCAACCTGACGCGAATTGTCACGCCCGAGAGCTATGTGGATTTCATTGATTTGGTGATTCCGGAATTGCAACGCCGAGGGTCGTACAAGACCGCTTACGACAGCGGCAGCCTGCGGGAAAAACTGTTTCACGCAGAGGCGCATTTGCCTGAGCAACACACGGGCTCGGCCTACCGCCGCTAAAAGCTTCGCGAGCAAGTCGAATCGTCGCACCGCCGCTCCCACAGGGATTGTGTGAACACCCGAAAACACTGTGGGAGCGGCGGTGCGACGATTCGACTTGCTCGCGAAGAGGCCCGACCCAACACCACACAACTATGCACTGACTGGAAAACCCATCATGAAAAAGACCTGCCTCTCCCACCCAGTCAAAGCACTGGCCCTGGCCCTCGGCCTTTTCAGCTCCATCACCTTCGCCGCCGACGCGCCGCTGAAAGTCGGCACCACCGCCGCTTTCGCCATTCCCCTGGAAGCCGCCGTCGAAGAAGCCAGGAAACAAGGCCTGCAAGTCGATCTGGTGGAGTTCAGCGACTGGATCGCGCCCAACGTCAGCCTCGCTGCCGGCGACATCGACGTGAACTACTTCCAGCACGTCCCGTTCCTGGAAAACGCCAAGGCCGCCGCCGGTTTTGACCTGGTGCCGTTCGCACCGGGGATCATCAACAACGTCGGCCTCTACTCGAAGCAATACAAAAGCTTCGACGAGCTGCCGGAAGGCGCCAGCGTTGCGATTGCCAATGACCCGATCAACAGCGGCCGTGGCTTGCAACTGCTGGCCAAGGCCGGGCTGATCACCCTCAAACCGGGTGTCGGCTACAAGGCCACCGAAGAAGACATCATTGCCAATCCGAAGAAGATCAAAATCCTGCAGGTCGAAGCCGTGCAACTGGTACGCGCCTATGACGACGCCGATCTGGTCCAGGGCTACCCGGCCTACATCCGCTTGTCAAAGACCTTCGATGCCGGCTCCGCCCTGCTGTTCGACGGCCTGGATCACAAGGAATACGTGATTCAGTTCGTGATCCAGCCGAAAAGCAAAACCGACCCGCGCCTGATCAAATTCGTCGACATTTACCAGCATTCGCCGGCCGTTCGTGCCGCGCTGGATAAAGCCCACGGCAAGCTCTACCAAGCCGGTTGGGAAAGCTGAATATGACGGCAGCCACGCAACTGCGACTGGAGATTCCAGAGCTCAAAAACGCTGAACAAACGGAACTGCACCCGAACCTGAACCGTGCTCACGTGCGCTTCATCGGCCTGGGCAAAACCTACAACGGCCAGCAAGGTCCGGTCGCCGCGCTGCACGGCATCGACCTGGCGATCCAGCGCGGCGAGGTATTCGGCATCATCGGCCGCAGCGGCGCCGGCAAGTCGTCGCTGATCCGCACCATCAACCGTCTGGAACAACCGAGCACGGGGCGCGTACTGATCGATCAGGTCGACATCGGCGAGTTCGATGAAGACCGCCTGGTGGCGCTGCGTCGGCGCATCGGCATGATCTTCCAGCACTTCAACCTGATGTCGGCCAAGACCGTTTGGCAGAACGTCGAGTTGCCGCTGAAAGTCGCCGGTGTGCCGAAGGAAAAACGCGAGCAGAAAGTCCGCCAATTGCTGGAACTGGTAGGCCTGCAAGAGAAACACAAGGCCTACCCGGCGCAGCTGTCCGGCGGGCAGAAACAGCGCGTCGGCATCGCTCGCGCCTTGGTGCATGACCCGGCGATTCTGCTGTGCGACGAAGCCACTTCGGCACTGGACCCGGAAACCACCCAATCAATCCTCGGCCTGCTGCGCGAGATCAATCAGCGCCTGGGCCTGACCATCGTGCTGATCACCCACGAGATGGCGGTAATCCGCGATATCTGCGACCGAGTCGTGGTGCTGGAACACGGGCGAATCGTCGAACAAGGGCCGGTCTGGGAAGTCTTCGGCAACCCGCAGCACGAGGTCAGCAAAACCTTGCTGGCGCCGTTGCAACACGGTTTGCCGCAAGAACTGCAAAGCCGCTTGCAGGCACATCCACAGTCCTCGGACGCCGCTGTTGTCCTGCGTTTGCAGTTCACCGGCAGCGCCAGCGACGAGCCCGACCTGGCCGCGTTGTTCAGTGCCCTCGGCGGTCGCGTGCGCTTGCTGCAAGGTGGCGTGGAACGGATTCAGGGCCATGCTCTCGGGCAATTGCTGCTGGCGGTGACCGGTTCGTCCCTCGGCGCAGAGGAATTGCGTCAACGCGCCGGCAACTGGGCGCAACAGGTGGAGGTGCTGGGTTATGTGGTTTGATCGCTTGCTGCAAGGCTTCATCGACACCTTCCTGATGGTCGGCGTGTCGTCATTGATCGCGCTACTGGCGGGTATTCCGCTGGCGGTAATCCTGGTCACCAGTTCCAAGGGCGGAATCTATGAAGCGCCAGCGCTGAACCGTGCGTTGGGCGCATTCGTGAACCTGTTCCGCTCGATTCCGTTTCTGATTTTGATGGTGGCACTGATTCCGTTTACCCGGTTGATCGTCGGTACCACGTACGGCGTTTGGGCGGCGGTGGTGCCGCTGACCATCGCCGCCACGCCTTTTTTTGCGCGCATTGCCGAAGTCAGTTTGCGGGAGGTGGACCACGGGTTGATCGAAGCGGCGCAGGCGATGGGTTGCCGGCGCTGGCATATCGTTTGGCATGTGTTGCTGCCTGAGGCGCTGCCGGGGATTGTCGGGGGTTTCACGATTACGTTGGTGACGATGATCAACTCGTCGGCCATGGCCGGGGCGATTGGTGCGGGTGGACTGGGGGACATCGCCTACCGGTACGGGTATCAGCGGTTTGATAGCCAGATCACGTTGACGGTGATTGTGTTGCTGGTGGTGTTGGTGGCGGTGATTCAGTTGGGCGGGGATCGGTTGGCGCGGGGTCTCAATAAGCGTTGAGCCTGGCTGAAGTTATTAGTTGTCAGTGATACCGCTTTCGCGAGCAAGCCCGCTCCCACAATGATCGCGTCGTACACAAATCTTGTGTTCACTGCAGGTCAACTGTGGGAGCGGGCTTGCTCGCGAATGGCTGCGAAGCAGTCACCGGCTTCATGGCGTATATTCGGCAAATCCCAATCGCCTGCGCAGCCGACCATGAAACAGACCCCCACCGACCTCGAGCAGATCACCTCCACCACCCTGGGCCATTACAACTCGGTGGCTGAAAGTTTTCGCGAAGGGACTCGCGATCATGATGTCAGCCAGAACATTGCTGCGCTGCTGCGGCATATTCAGGGTGAGGCGCCGTTCGACATTCTCGATTTTGGCTGCGGGCCGGGGCGTGATTTGCAAACCTTCACGCGCATGGGCCATTCCGCTGTCGGGCTTGATGGCTCGGAGAAGTTTGCGCAGATGGCCCGACAGGACAGCGGTTGTGAAGTCTGGCAGCAGGATTTCCTGAAGCTGGATTTGCCTGCCGAGCGCTTTGACGGGATCTTTGCCAATGCGGCGCTGTTTCATATCCCGACCCAAGAGCTGCCCCGGGTGTTGAAGGCGTTACACGGGGCTTTGAAACCGGGTGGTGTGTTGTTCAGTTCAAACCCTCGTGGTGAGAATCAGGAGGGCTGGAACGGGCCGCGTTATGGGGCGTACCACGATCTTGAGACGTGGCAGCAATTGCTGACGGCGGCGGGGTTTGTGGAACTGGAGCATTACTACCGGCCGGCGGGGCTGCCGCGGGAGCAGCAGCCTTGGCTGGCGAGTGTCTGGCGTAAGCCGGCGTAGCCTGTCAGAACGCAATCGCGAGCAGGTTCGCGACGGTTTTCTAACGTTGCACAGCGACTTGATAGGTTGTCACTCCCCCGTTCGCGTCAAACGCGGTGATGCTTCGATTGGCCAACTGTCGCCCATCAATCTCTCGTTCGCGCACATCAAAATTCGCCACCAACCTGGTGCCATCGGCGAACGTTGTCTGCTGCACCTGACGATCCTCAGTCAGCCAACGGAAACCTGTCATCGCCTGAGTCGCCAGACGCTCATGCAGCGGGCGGAAGAACACATCCTGACGCGCAATCGCCGGTAACCGCTGCTTCAGCGTCGCCGCACTCAGGTGATACAGCGGCGGCACGTTGTAGAGCAATTGAGTCAGCTCATTCTCGGCGCGCACATTGCTCAACTTAAGGCTGTCGAACAGCCAATGATGGGTGGTGATCACCGAGCCATGGAACACCGCCTGATAAAGCGGCAAGCGTGTTTGCGGAGCAAAGTGAACCGTGCGGTAGGGTTCCTTGAGCGGCACGGTCTTGAAGAAAACCTGCGGCTGTTCATCAGGAAACCAGCGGCCCAGGTAATAGGGCGACTTCGGATTCTTGCTCATATCCGAATCACCCCAGCCGATCACCGGTGTCTGCATTCCATGGGCAAACAGTACCCCTTGGGCCGTGGTGGCGTTGCCATCCTCGGAGCCGGTCGGTAGCTTCAACGTCTCGTTGACCCAGCGCGAGGCGTCGATGTTGCCTTCGGCATTTTGCGCCTGAGTCATGGTCGCTCCCACACGGTAGCTGTCGAACAGCATGCCGGTGGCGTAGGCGTCCAGAAACCAGCTATTGAACCCCGCCTTGCTCTGTACAGCCTTGATGCGCGCCTCAAGCAATGGCCGAACACAACGCGGATCGGTGTAATGCCCCGATTGCTGAAACCCGCTTTTGAACGTCCCGGTTTCCAGCACGACCGCACATTCCTGGTTGGCTCTGGAGCCCAGATGCGCAGTGGTCCAGTCCGGGTTTTCAGTGATGGTCAGCGCCGTTTCATAGGAATCATAAGGCGCCACCAGATAACCTGCGGCAACCCCTTGACGCACCGTTTCAGGGTGCCAGAGCCCCCCTTCCCAACCCTCGCCAAGGCCTAGCCATAATCGCGACAAGCCTGCAGCTTTCAGTTGTTCGATCGTGGTGGGTGACAAGGTATTGCCCCAGCGTTCCGGGGTTGCCGTCAAAGCATCGGAGAACGCCACTGCCAGCTCTGCACGTAAGACGCCGTAGCCGTCAGCCAGTTTTTGCATGTCCGGTTCGACCACAGACTGCCAGCCGCTGCGGGCCTTCTTGTTGAGCGCAGCATTGAGGCTGCGTAGCAACGTGGCTTGCTGGTAACGATCAAGCGGTGGCTCAGCCCGGGCCAGTAACTGCGAGCTTTCGCCGTCAAAACTGGAACGTAACTCGCTGGCCAGCACGCCATTACCGCGCAACTCTTTCAGCAAAGCTGGCCAGCTTCGAACATCTTCCGGTCCGAGCAGGTCGTTACCCCACAGATAAACATGACTGGCGCCCAGGAGCTTTTTGGCTTCGGGAGTCTTCAGCAGTTTGTCGCTCAAGGTTTCGTATTGCCCGCTGTCGACCAACCATTTCCGATAGCGCCTGGCACCCGCCAACAGATCGACATCACCCAACGACAGCTTGAAAGTCAGCGGTGCATTGGGCTCAAGGGAGGTGAATTGATGATGGACAGTCAGAGCAAGGGTGTTGTTTTCGGCGCTGAAGATCAGGCGATTGTTGTAAGGGTTGGTCATCAGCCAGTTCAGCGTGAAGCCACCGTGATCAACGCCCCACAGCGGCAGACTCAGGTCTTGGGTGGTATTGAACGCCCCCTGATCGAGCAGAAAGGTTTGCCACAGCGGATCACCGGCAGGCACGTAACGCCCCTCGGCCAGCGGCCAGATCAGCCCTTTTCCCATAGAACTGCCAGGCTGTTTCAGAAAGCTCAGCTCCCCGGAATCACGGGCGATGATGGACAGGGACAGGTCACGCTGATCGAGGGCGGCACTGAGCGTCCAGGCGCCGTCATCCCACTGCCAGTCCATGCGATTGGCGCTTTGCTTGAGGTTGCTGACCTTATACCCGGTAACGCCCGACGAGGCTTGCACTGGCGAATGTTGTGCGGGGGTGACGCGAATCGCCAGCGTGGCGGGATCGAGTTCGACGCGCCACTGCGAATTTTCCAGCACATTGCCGGCCAGCGTCGGGGGTGAACACAACAGAGCGCCGAGCAACAGCACATAGCGCAGACAATGAGTCATCGGTGACATCGAAGCCCCTCCTCCATTTGGAAAGGGACCGTACAGCAACGCACCGACCATGTAAGTAGGACCGTTCCCAAACATCACTCGGGAACGATCAACGCACCAATTACTGCGCTTCCTTTTTCGGTTCGCGAATTTTGTACCAGGCCACATACAGCGCCGGCAAAAACAGCAGCGTCAGCAACGTCGCAATAATAATCCCGCCAATCATCGCGTAGGCCATCGGCCCCCAGAACACTTCCCGGGCGATCGGAATCATCCCCAGGCTCGCTGCCGCTGCCGTCAGCAGAATCGGCCGGCGACGATGCTCCGTGGCTTGCACCACCGCATCCCACGGTGCATGACCGTCCTTCTCCAGGGCATCGATCTGTGTCACCAGAATCACCGAGTTGCGGATGATGATGCCGATCAGCGCCAGAATCCCGAGGATCGCCACAAAGCCCATCGGCGTGCCCGTCGGGATCAGCGCGAGCACCACGCCGATCAAGCCGAGCGGCGCGACGCTGGCCACCAGGAACAGCTTCTGCACGCTGTGCAACTGGATCATCAGGAAGGTCGCCATCAAAAACAGCATCAACGGCACGACCTTGGCAATCGGCCCTTGGGCCTTGCCGCTTTCCTCGACGGTACCGCCAGTGGCGACCTTGTAGCCCACCGGCAAACTGGCGGCGAATTTATCGATGTCGGGTTGGAGTTGTTTCACCAGGTCGGTCGGCTGAATCTCATCGCGCACCGCCGCCTTGATGGTGATGGTCGGTTTGCGGTCTCGGCGCCAGACCAGCGGCTGCTCAAGCTCATAACGCACGGAAGCGAACGCCAGCAGCGGAATCGACGTGCCGCCCGGTGTGACGATCTGCAAATTCTGCAGGGTTTCCGGGGTGCCGCGTTCGGCGTCTTCCGCACGCCCTACCACGTTGATCAGGTAGATATCGTCATCGACCTGAGTCACTGGCGCACCGACCACAATGCTGTTCATCAGGTTGGCCACGTCTTCTGACGACAGTCCCAATTGCCGCGCCTTGTCTTGCGCGATGTCGATGCGCAGGACTTTGCCCGGTTCGTTCCAGTCGTAAATGATCTCGCCGATATGGGTGTTTTTATCCAGCTCGGTGGCCAGGGCGATGGCGTGCTTGCGCACCTGATCGATGTCCTTGCCGCTGACCCGGTACTGAATCGGCCGCCCCACTGGCGGGCCCATTTCCAGCGCCTGGACGTAGCTGCCGATACCGACAAAATCCTTGCGCAGACGCTCGCGCAAGCGTTGGCTAAGCGCGTTGCGCGATTCCAGCCCTTTGCTGACGATCACCAATTGCGCGTAGTACGGGTTCTGCAATTGCTGGTCGAGGGGCAGGTAGAAACGGATCGCACCTTCGCCGATGTAGGTGCTCCAGCGCACGATGTCCGGGTCGCCCTTGAGCGTCGCCTCGAGCTTGTCCACCGCCTTGCGGGTTTCGGCGATCGAAGCGTTTTGCGGCAGGTTCAGGTCGACGAGAATTTCCGGGCGGTCCGAAGACGGGAAGAACTGGTTCTGCACGAACTGCATGGAAAACACCGACGCCACAAACAGGGCAACGGTGATGCCGATCGCCCACCAGCGATTGCGCATGGCCCAAAGCAAGCCGTAATTGAACGACCGACCGATGCGCCCCGGTTCGGCGTCGTGAGGCTTCACGTTGGCGCTGAGGATGTGCACGCCGATCACCGGGGCGAACAGCACCGCGACAACCCACGACACGATCATGGCCACCGCGATCACCGCGAACAGCGTGAAGGTGTACTCGCCGGCCGAGCTGGCATTCAGGCCGATGGGCACGAAACCGGCCACCGTCACCAACGTACCGGTGAGCATCGGGAACGCGGTCGAGGTGTAGGCGAACGTAGCGGCCTGCTCCTTGGTATCGCCCATTTCCAGGCGCGTGACCATCATCTCTACGGTAATCATCGCGTCATCCACCAACAGCCCGAGGGCGATGATCAACGCGCCGAGGGAAATCCGCTGCATGGTAATGCCGCTGTATTCCATGAAGACGAAGACCATCGCCAGCACCAGCGGAATCGAACAGGCCACCACCAATCCGGCGCGGACGCCGAGGCTAATAAAGCTGACGATCAGCACGATCACCACCGCTTCGAACAACGCGCTGGTGAAGCCGCCGACGGCTTTTTCCACCACTTCGGCCTGGTCGGAGACGTTGTGCACGCCGACACCCACCGGCAGGTCGGCGGTCAGGTCATTCATGCGCTGGTGCAACGCCTTGCCGAACACCTGGATGTTGCCGCCCTTCTTCATCGCAATGGCGAGGCCAATGGCAGGATGGCCGTTAAAGCGGAATTCCGGTGTTGACGGGTCAACATAGCCACGGCTGATGTCGGCGACGTCGGCCAAGCGGTAGAAGCGATCGTTGAGCCGCAGGTTGACGTTTTCCAGGTCCTTCTCGGAAGCAAACTGCCCGGACGTGCGCACGGAAATCCGCTCGGGACCGGCCTCGATGACACCGGCCGGGGTCACCGCGTTTTGCGATTGCAGGCTCTGCACCACCTGACGCTGATCGATGCCCAGCGCCGCCAGTTTGCGGGTGGAGAAGTTCAGGTAGAAGACTTCATCCTGCTCGCCGACCATCTCGACCTTGCCCAGCCCCGGCACTTCGCGGATCTCGGCGCGGACTTGCTCGACGTAATCGCGCAATTGGCGCATCGACAAACCGTCGGCGGTAAAGGCGTACACCGAACCGAACACGTCACCGAATTCATCGTTGAATCCCGGCCCTTGCAGGCCTTGAGGGAAGTCGCCGCGAATGTCGTTGATCTTCTTGCGCACCTGGTACCAGATTTCCGGGATGTCCTTGGCGCTGGTGGTATCACGCAAGTTTACGAAGACCGTCGACTCGCCGGGGCGGGTGTAGCTTTTCACGTAGTCGAGCGAGTCGAGCTCTTCGAGTTTTTTCTCGATCCGGTCAGTGACCTGCTTGAGGGTTTCTTCCTGGGTCGCGCCCGGCCAGCGAGTCTGGATCACCATGGTTTTGATGGTGAACGACGGGTCTTCCTCGCGGCCCAGGTTCAGGTACGAGAAGACGCCCATCAGCAGCGCGACGAACATCAAATACCAGACAAACGACTGATGCTTGAGGGCCCATTCGGATAAGTTGAAACTCCCTTTCATTGCGGGCTGTCCTCATCGTTTTTCACTTTCTGCCCCGCTTTCAGGCTGTTCACGCCAGCACTGACCACCCGCTCGCCGGACTTCACGCCATTGGCCAGGACCATCGTTGAGTCAGTGCGGCTGATCAGGCTGACGTCTCGCGGGGAAACGGTTTGGGTCTGCGGATCAATGACCCAGATCCGCGGTTTGCCATCGACCTCCTGAAGCGCGGTCAGGGGCAGCTCGATACGCGGTTTGATCGCGGAGCTGAGGGTCACGCTGATGGCCGTGCCCAGGCGAAACCCCGGTGGCGTGTCGGTCAGTGTCAGGCGGGCGCGACGGGTGCGGGTCGCGCTTTGCGCCTGGGGTTCGATTTCGCGAATGATGGCGGTGGTGGTGATGCTCGGGTCGAGCTGGACGGCCACCTGAAACACCACGTCTTCCGGCAACTGGTCGACCAGGGTGTCCGGCAGGTCGATCACCGCTTCCTTGATGTCCGGCTGCGCCAGGGTTACCACTTGCTGGCCGGCGCTGACGACTTGCCCGGCTTCGGCGTTCCACGCGGTGACGATGGCTTTGTGATCGGCGTGCAGTTCGACGTAGTTGAGCTGGTCCTTGGCCTGATCGACCGCAGCCTTCGCTTGATCGAGAGAGGCCTGGGTGGTTTTGAGGTCGGTTTGTGCGATGTCGAGTTGCGCCTGGGCGCCCACGCCGCGATCGAACAACTCTTGCTGACGCCGGGCGTTGGCCTGGGCGTTGATGAGTTGCGCCTGGACGCTGGCCAGATCACCCTGAGCGGAGCGCAACTGGTTCTGCTGATCGGTGGGGTCGAGGGTGGCGAGCAACGCGCCCTTTTCGACTTCGGCACCGACATCGACATGACGGCTGGCAATGCGCCCCGGCACCCGGAACCCGACATTGCTTTCATACCGCGCCTGGATACTGCCGGCGAAGCGGCCCAGGCTTTCTTCGTCCAGGGACTGGACCTTGATGGACAGCACCGGACGCACAGGCTCCGGCGGCGGTTCCTTTTTCGAGCAGGCCACCAGCATCACACCGGCGCATACCAGTAACAGACGCTTCATGGCTGGGCTCCCGCGGCTAAATCCTTATAGGTGTTTTCGGCGATTTCCACCTTCACGCCAGGGTGCAGCAACTGGCCGCCGGCGATGACCACTTTTTCGCCACCCTTCAGGCCGGCGCTGATGATCACTTTGCCCGTCAAGTAGCGACCGACGGTGACGGTGTGCAGCTGTGCCTTGCCCTCGTTGTCCACCAGCCACACCGCCGGCTCGCTGAGATTTTTCGTCAGTGCCGACCAGGGCAGTTCGACCGCCGACTTGCCTGGCGTCTGGGCCGTGGCACTCACCACCGAACCGAGCTGCATGCCTTCCGGCAGTCCGTTGAGCGTGACTTTGACCTGCACCGTGCCGGTCTGCGCGGAGACGGCCGGGGTGATTTCCCGAACGGTGCCGGTGGTTTTGATCGCGGGGTTGTCGAGCAGGCTGACGACCACCGTTTTACCCTCTGGTGGCTCTGTCAGCAGCGATTCGTAGACGTTGAACACGGCGTCGCGCTCACCGTCCCGGGCCAGGCTGAAAATCGGCACGGTGGCCTGCACCACCTGGCCGACCTCGGCCTGACGCGCGGTAATCACCCCCGGCGCGTCGGCAATCAGCGCGGTGTAGCCCAGTTGCTCCCGGGCGTTGGCCAACTGCGCCTGAGCGGCAGTCAGCGCACTCTGACTGCTGCGCAAAGCGGCTTGGGCGGAATCGAACTCGCTTTGGCTGGTATAGCCCTTGGGCAGGAGTTTTTGCTGGCGAACGAAAGCGGCGGCGGTCTGTTTGACCCGGGCCTGTTCGGCAACAACCTGCGCCTGGGCCGAGTCGACGCTGGTTTGCAGGTCCTTGGGATCGAGCTTGGCCAGAACCTGTTTGGCCGAAATACGATCACCGACATCGGCTGTACGCTGGATGATCTTGCCGCCAACGCGGAACGACAGGTCGGTCTGGACCCGTGCCTGAACATCACCGGTCAGGGTCACCGTCGCCGCGTAATCCGCAGGTTTTACCTCTTGCACGAATACCCGCGGACGGTCCTTTTCGACCGGTTTTTTATCGTCACAGGCGCTCAGCAGAACAAGGAGGCTCAGGCCAACCACTGTTTTCAATCCGGGACCCACCATGCAGACTCCTTTGCATTGCACGAACGTGCCAATGGCGATACGACTGTGAGCGTAGAACAGGGTTCCAAGGGTGCGCCTCACAGTTTGAAATAAAGCCTGGCGCACGATGACGTCGACAATAAGGCAGAATCCCGCACCACGCAGCAGGAAGCTTCCCATGCTCAAAACCCTCGCGGTGGCCAATTACCGCTCGATCAATAAATTGGTGATTCCGCTGGGTCGCTTGAACCTGATCACCGGCCCCAACGGCAGCGGCAAATCCAACCTCTACCGCGCGCTGCGCCTGCTGGCGGAAACCGCTCAGGGCGGCGTGGTCAATGCGTTGGCCCGCGAGGGTGGGCTGGATTCGACCTTTTGGGCCGGCCCGGAAAACATCAGCCGACGGATGCGTAACGGCGAAGTCCCGATCCAGGCGAGCGTACGGCACGGCGCCAAACGCCTGCGCCTGGGGTTTACCGGGGAGGACTTCGGATACTCGATCAGCCTCGGACTACCCGACTCCAACGGCCACTTCATGCTACCCGGGCACAGTTCACCCATTGCGTCACGTTTCAGCCTGGACCCGCAAATCAAACGCGAATGCGTCTGGGCCGGGGCGTTTTATCGTCCGGCGAGCCTGCTGGTGGATCGCGACGGGCCTATGATCCGCGCCCGAGCCAACCGCAGCTGGGACGTGCTGGCCCAGCACACACCGACTTTTGACAGCCTGTTCGACCAGGTCGGCAGCTTGCGTACTTCGCCAGAGGTTCTGGAAATGCGCGAGTTCATCCGTCGCTGGCGCTTCTACGATCACTTTCGCAGTGACGCCGATGCCCCCGTGCGCCAACCGCAACTCGGCACCCGCACGCCGGTGCTGCACCACGACGGTCGCGACCTGGCGGCAGCCTTGCAGACCATCATCGAAATCGGCGACCCCGAGGCGCTGCAAGCGGCCATCAGCGACGCCTTCCCCGGCGCGAGACTGAACATCGAATCGCTGCCCGGTG
Source organism: Pseudomonas sp. PDM25 (assembly GCF_019219045.1). Classification (NCBI taxonomy): domain Bacteria; kingdom Pseudomonadati; phylum Pseudomonadota; class Gammaproteobacteria; order Pseudomonadales; family Pseudomonadaceae; genus Pseudomonas; species Pseudomonas sp. PDM25. The sequence continues at coordinate 73,573 of NZ_JAHUWL010000005.1, read as the reverse complement.
GACGCTTTGCCATCGAGTTTTATCAGGAAGGCTTGTTGAGGCCCTTGTCGGCGGCCGAGTTGTCGGACGGGACGCTGCGCTATTTGCTGCTGGTCGCAGCGCTGCTGACGCCCAGGCCGCCGACGCTGATGGTGTTGAACGAGCCGGAGACCAGTTTGCACCCGGATCTGTTGCCGGCGTTGGCGCGGTTGATTATTCACGCTTCCGAGCAGTGTCAGGTGTGGGTGGTTTCTCATGCCCGGCGGCTGATTTCGGCGGTGCAGGAGGACCCGGAGTGCAATTGCATTGTGTTGGAGAAGACATTGGGACAGACGGGGATTGTGGGGCAGCGGATGCTGGATGAGCCGGCATGGTATTGGCCGGATTGATCTGCGCCTGACAAAAAGCATTCGCGAGCAAGCCCGCTCCCACATTTGATCGGGGACGGACACAAATCTTGACGCAAAAAACTATCCTCCGCATTTGCTGCGGCAACGGAAGACGACTATTTTTCTTTGCGCTGTAGGAAGGATCTTTTTTTCGGATTACCCCTCCAAGGATGCACAGCTTTTGGCCAGACTCCCCGGCCGAACCATCACAAGGAAGAGAAAAATGGCTGACGTAAAAATGCCACAGCGGCTGGATCCGCAGGACATCGTGAAGTTGTTGATGGCGTTGCGCAGGGCGTTGAATACGCGGGGGTAATTAGAACCTCCCCTCACCTTAACCCTCTCCCCTGTGGGGAGAGGGCTGGGGTGAGGGGGGGTTCTAAAGCCAGACCAATGCTCGAAAATTTCCGTCCTCAAACAAAAAAACGCCGACGCTATATCAGCCGTCGGCGTTTGAAACCTTGAAGGGTTTGATGCTGCGTCGAATCAGAACGCCGGCAATACCGCGCCGCTGTACTTCTTCTCGATGAATGCTTTCACTTCCGGGCTGGTCAACGCTTTGGCCAGTTTCTGAATAGCTACGCTGTCCTTGTTGTCCGGACGAGCCACCAGGAAGTTCACGTAAGGCGAATCTGCACCTTCGATCACCAGCGCGTCTTTAGCCGGGTTCAGACCTGCTTCCAGCGCGTAGTTGGTATTGATCATGTCCAGGTCGACCTGGTCCAGAACACGCGGCAGCATGGCCGATTCCAGTTCCTTGAACTTGAAGTTGTGGGGGTTTTTGGCGATGTCTTTCGGGGTGGCCAAGGCGTTTTTCGGGTCTTTCAACTCGATCAGGCCAGCTTTCTGCAGCAAGATCAGGGCGCGGCCGCTGTTGCTGCCTTCGTTCGGGATCGCGATGGTTGCGCCGTCTTTCAGCTCAGCCAGGGTTTTGACTTTCTTCGAGTAGCCGCCAAAGGGTTCGACGTGCACGCCGATCACGGTCACCAGGTTGGTGCCTTTGCCTTCGTTGAAGCTTTTCAGGTATGGCAGGGTCTGGAAGTAGTTGGCATCCAGACGCTTCTGGTCGACCTGTACGTTCGGCTGAACGTAGTCGGTGAATACTTTGATTTCCAGGTCCACGCCTTCTTTGGCGAGGGTTGGCTTGATCAGTTCCAGAATCTCGGCGTGTGGAACCGGGGTCGCCGCCACCACCAGTTTCTCGCCAGCCTGGGCCAGGCCCGCGGTCAGGGCAGCCGCCAATGCGGTGAACAACAGAACCTTTTTCATGCAGTGTCCTTATCGAAAATCACGGTCGTCATCGACGACGGCTTGTTTAGTACAGGTGCCAGTGAAGTGCTATCGCTGGCGTGACGCGGACAATACCGGGATTTTTTATTCCCGAACAATATCTTTTATTCACTTTCATATTCCATTTTGTTCATACAGCTCTAACTCACGCATCTACCCGTAGGAGCAAAGCTTGCTCGCGATTCTGGCGACGCGGTCTGTCTGGAAAACGCTATCGCGGGCAAGCCTTGCTCCTACAAGAGCGCGGTGTTTTTGAGGAGTTGTTTCAAGGCTTCTTTCTCTGCGATGGAACCATTGCCGAGGATTTGCTTCAGTTGCCGCTCAATCTGCACCAATGACGCAGGCGCTTCAGGCAGATTCAAATGCTCGGGCAAAATCTCATCGCCGGTGCTGACCAGCAACGCAAAGTGAATGACGTTCTCCAGCTCCCGGGTGTTGCCCGGCCAACTGTGTTGCTCTAACAGATGCTGCGCGGCTTCGCTGATCAGCGGCACTGGCAGGTCCAGGCGCTGGCTATAGATGCCGAGGAAATATTCGGACAGCGACAGAATATCGCCCACTCGTTCACGCAAGGCTGGCAGTTCAAGCTGGCCTTCGCTGAGGTAGTGGTAGAGCCGCTCATGGAATTTTCCAGCGGCCACCGCTTGAGCCAGGTCGATGCTGGTAGCCGCCACCAGGCGTACATCCACCGGGCTGGGTTGGTGAGCGCCGACACGGGTGACTTCGTGGTTTTCCAGCGCCGCGAGCAATTTGATCTGGATCGGCAGCGGCAAGTCGCCGATCTCATCCAGGTAGAGCGTCCCGCCGTTGGCAGAACCGAACCAGCCCGCGCGACTGCTGGCCGAACCGCTGTAACTGCCAGCGGCATAACCGAACAATTCCGCATCGGCGTAGGTCGGACTGATCGCGCCGCAGTTGACCGAGACGAACAACCCGCCACGATCACTCGCACGATGGATGTGCCGCGCGAGCAACTCCTTGCCGCTGCCGGTTTCGCCACGGATCAATACCGAGATCGAGCGCGGCGCCAATAGCTCCAGCTCCTGGCGTAACTGACGGGAACGCGGATCGACAAACACCAGCGCCTTGGCGCGAATGCTCAGGGGACTTTTTTCGGCGTCGGGGAAAGTCAGCAATGGCTGACCGAAGGCTTCAAAACTCATGGCAGACTCCCGCCCAAAAACCGCCGGGAGACGGTGGGCGTTTTTAAAAAACAAAAGCAAAAAAGAAAAGGTTCAAGCGCGGCGCAGGGCGTGGTGTTCCATTCGGTTTTGCAAGCGATAGAGATAAGCAAAACCCTGCTCCCAGCGCTGGTGACCGGACTTCACATTGATGTGTCCGGCACCCGACAAAATCCCCGCCTCGGCGCCCCAGTTGCGCGCCAGCTCCATCGCACGCGGCGCGCTGACGGCGCTGTCGTTGTCGGAGCTGACAACCTGACTCGGGAACGGCAGCAGGTGGGTTGGAATCGGCGCGAAATTGCGCAGGGCCGGTGCGCAGGCCGCACGCTCGACGTCCGCCGGGGCGACCAGCAAGGCGCCGCGAACCTGACGCAAATACTGCACGGGCGCCGTGGCGGCCCAATGCGCGACAGTGATGCAACCCAGGCTATGGGCGATCAGGATCACCGGGGTGCTGTCGGCGGCAATCGCCTCAGCCAGTGCCGCGACCCAGTCTTCACGACGCGGCGTCAGCCAGTCGGCCTGTTCCACCCGCGCGCTATTCGGCAGGCTGTTCTGCCAATGGCTTTGCCAATGATCTTCTGGCGATCCTTGCCAGCCCGGCACAATCAGGTAGCGAATTGATTCGTTGCGCATGGGGGAACTCTCCTGCTGCGTGTCTGTTCCTGAGCGAGTATAGGGAGGAGAGTTATATCCGTTAAGGAATAAGAAGCTATTTATTAAGATCCATATCGAATATGCAACACGATCCATGTGGGAACGGCGGTGCGCACTTTACTGAGGACAAAAAAAGGGACCGCACCCTGCCAAGGAGACGGCCCCGGAAACTCAACATTTGATAGCGCGATGATTGGCTGTAATGGTTATCTAATAAAGGAATATTTAATTACTTTGTTAGATCCAAAACACATATATCAATCAGCGATACAGCAACCACCAAACAGCCCTGCTTGCGTCATAACGTATCGTCCTTTTGGGTCAGATTGATGACGGGCTGAGTTTCCGGACACATCGATCAAGCCTGAGCGGCACGCACCTCCTGCGCCTCTGTTGCTTCCTTGCGCACAAATCGATTCGCACGCCCAAACGTCCCGAAATCATTGAACCGCACCCCCATCTCGCGCATCACTTTATGCGCCACCGACACGGTCATCTGACGGATGTAAAACGGTTCCTTCACCACAAAATGATGAATCCCGTGCGTGCTGCCGAAGTTGAAGCAGAACGCCTGCAACGGCCACATCCACCAAGGGTTCAGCACCTGGGTCTGCTGGATCACATTGCCCGGCTCCACGTCACCGTAGTAGTGCATGTTCGAGCTGACGAAATGCAGGCAAAAGGTACGCAACACGTTCGGGCCGATGATCACCACGGCAGCGATATCGATCACCTGCATCACCGACAAAGTGGTCGCCGACCATTCGAAAGGCGTACCCAGCAGATGAGCGATGCCATTGGCCGCATGGAAGCCCAGGAACATGTACCAAGCGCCCCAATGCACCAGCGCCAGCGGCGCGTAGACCTTCAGCGCGCGCTTGATGATGCTGATCTTGTGAGCCCAGGTCCTGGCCCGCAGCATACGAATGAACGCTGACATCACGTTGTCGCCGACCATCAAAAGCCGCGCAAAACCCCAGGGTTCGCCGTTGGTAATGGCGCGCTCTTCCATGTCGGATTCTGTGCCGGAGACTTTGTGGTGATTGAGGTGCAGATGCCGACGAATCCACGGATTGATCGTGCTCGGCCGCGCCAGCCACACCAGTCCCATCATCAGGTTGTGCGGCACGCGCTGTTTGCGGAAGTACATGCTATGAATCAGATCGTGTTCCAGCTCGTGGGTCAACGAGGCAAAAAATGCGTTGAGCAACAGGCATGCCCACCACGCCATGTGCCCGGTCATGTAGAGCGTCGCCGACCCCATCATGCCGACCAGCGCGAAGGCCAGAATACCCGCGCCCAAGGCGTCCTGATGGTTGAGAATCGGGTAGCGCTGACGCAGTTCGACCCCCTTGGCCAGCACCACTTGGCGAATATGCGCTGATCGCTGAGCAACATTCAGTCGCTGGGGACTTGCAGAAGTACCGTCCATGCTTCCATCCTCTGGTTATTGATGTTCGCATCCTGCCTTGTGAGCCCTCGCAAAGCGGTAGCCGTGAACGCCAACCTGTTGACCGGAAGCGCCAATCAGCATGACTGAACCGACCTCCCTCGCCAGCTGGACCCGCGCCCTGCGCAAGCAACTCGATGCGCTGGGCCTCGACAGCACCGCCCTGTGCCAACAGGCGGGGCTCGACCCGCAACTGATGGACGACCCGAACGCCCGTTACCCGTTGTCCGGTACCACGCGCCTGTGGGAAATCGCGGTGCAAGTCAGCGGCGACCCGGCGATTGGTTTGCGGGTATCGCGCTTCGTCAGCCCCACCACGTTTCACGCACTCGGTTATGCGCTGGTGGCCAGCGGCAGTCTGCGAGAAGTGTTCGAGCGCATCGTGCGTTATCACCAGGTGGTCAGCGATGCCCTGGACCTGGAACTGACTCGCGCCGAGGACCGCTACCGCTTCCGCCTGAAAATCCCGCCTGGCAATCCGGCCCCGGCCTTCGAAGCCATCGACGCCTTCACGGCGATTTACGTACGCACCTGCCGCAACCGCCTGGGCCGCGATTACGCCCCGCTGGCGGTGTACCTGCGGCGTCCGGAACCGGCGGACCCGCATCAATGGCACAAAGTGTTCCGCTCGCCGGTGTATTTCAACGCCGATGAAGATCGATTGGAGTTCGCTCTGCTGGATTTCGACAGCCACCTGGACGACGCCAACCCGGAACTGGCCGAGCACAACGAAACCGTGCTCAAACGCACCCTCGCCCAACTCAAACCCCTGACCTGGGAACGCAAGGTTCGTGACGCCATCGAGGAGCAATTGCCTGAAGGCGAGCCCAGTGCCGAACACATCGCCCAAGCCCTGCACCTGAGTTTGCGCAGCCTGCAACGGCATCTGGCGGACGAGGGTTGCCGGTTCGATACGCTGCTCAACGAGAGTCGCGAGAACCTGGCGTTGTTGCATCTGCGCGATCCGCAATGCTCATTGAGCGAGATCAGCTATCTGCTGGGATTTGCCGACACGAGCAGCTTCAGCCGCGCGTTCAAGCGCTGGACCGGGATGACACCGGGGCAATTTCGGGATGGGTTGCGGTAAAGGATCCGAGAGGTGTGGTGCCTCGTCCGGCCTCTTCGCGAGCAAGCCCGCTCCCACAGGGGAATGCATTTCAACATGTGGGAGCGGGCTTGCTCCGGGCGGCGTTCCGACGAAGGCGATAGCCCAGACATCGCAGAAACTTCAGCGCCCCCGATCCCGCCGCAATAACTTGCGCACCCGCTTCACCAGTTCACTCACGGCAAACGGCTTGAGCAGGTAATCATCTTCATGCAACTCCAGATCGCGCAGGCGATCCTCGATGCCGTCCCTGGTGGTCAGGAACAGCACCGGCGTGTCACCGAGCTTGCGGATCTGCTGCAGCAACTGCCAGCCATTGAGCCCGGGCAGCATCACGTCGAGGATGATCAGCTCGTATTCGCCAGACTCGATGAAACGGCGGCCATCCATACCGTTGACTGCCACATCGACTGAGTAACTTGCCTCGTTCAGACCTTTAGCCAGGAGTTCGGCGGTCTCCGGTTCGTCTTCCACTAACAGCACACGCATGGCACACCTCGATTGTCGTCATCACAGGCTAGGCGCCTTCACGTCCAAAGCCCACCCCTAATGCCGGGTTTCAGATAATCGCCAACATTCGCAACCGTTGTGCATCCAGAATCTCGATCTCGCCGTACCTGAGATTCACAATCCCCTGCCCCTGCAAGTCCTTGAGAATCTGGTTGGTGGTCTGGCGCGACAGCGAGAGCATCGACGCCAATTGTTCCTGGGGCAGTTGCAACACCCGTCGCGGCGGGTCGATTTCGCCGTAACCCTCGGCGATCATCAGCAAGCGATGAGCCAGTCGAGCGGCGGTTGGCATCAGGCTCAACTGTTCGAGATTGATGAAGGTCAGGCGCAGTTTCTGGCTCATCAGCAATGCCAGTTGCCGCCAGTACGCCGGTTGCTCATCAAGCAACCTCAGCAGCACGGTTTGCGGGATGTGCAACAGGACGCAATGACCCAGACCGAACGCATCATGAGTGCGCGGCTGACTATCAAACAGACAGATTTCGCCGAACCAGTGGGGCGACTCCACCAGGCTCAACAGCGCCTCCTTGCCCTGCTCGCTCACTGCGCCGATGCGCACCGAACCTTCGAGCACCGCGTACAGCCCGCACGGTGGATCGCCGCGTTTGAACAGCCGCTGGCCTGGCGACAACCGCCGCACCCTGGCGGCGGCCAGCAGACTATCCTGTAAAGAAACAGGTAAATGGCTGAACCACTGCCCTTTGTCCAGCCGCGAACGCCAAACCTGCATGTCCATGAAAACTCCTGGAGATTGTCGCCTGCCTGACAGAGCAAAATGTGGACCCGGGGCATGATCCATCACCCAACAGGAGGAACAACAATGAAAAGCCTCGTCGACCATCTCAGTCAATACGCCGCCTACCACCGTGACCCGCGCAATATTGCCAGCCACTTTATCGGTATTCCGCTCATTGTGGTGGCGGTTGCGGTGTTGCTCTCGCGCCCCCAATGGGTCGGAGGCTGGGTTTCACCGGCGGTGCTGATTGCGCTGGCGTCGGCGTGGTTTTACTTGCGCCTGGAATTGCGCCTCGGGGTGTTGATGACCGTGTTGCTCGGCCTGTGCATTTGGGCAGGTCAGGTTCTTGCGCAGCAAAGCACGCTGATCTGGCTGGCAAGCGGCATCGGGATGTTTGTGGTGGGTTGGGCGATTCAGTTTGTCGGTCATCACTACGAAGGACGCAAACCGGCGTTCGTCGATGATGTGACGGGGTTGATTGTCGGGCCGTTGTTTGTGGTGGTTGAGCTGGCGTTTTTGCTGGGGTTGCGGCATGACCTCAAAGAGCAGATCGAGGCGCGGGTGGGTGGTGTGCGTTTGCGACAGAAAGGCGCAGCGGCGTAAGACGCCTTCGCGAGCAAGCCCGCTCCCACAGGGTTTAGAGTTGGCCACAGATGTGTGTTCAACGCAGATTCACTGTGGGAGCGGGCTTGCTCGCGAAGCTTTTGCTTTAGAGGTTGGCGAGTTTCTGCCAGACCTTCGGCTTGAAGAACAGCGTCTCGCCTTTCGCCAACCCGATCAGGCTGTCGTGATCTTTCACCACTTCAGCTTCGATCAATTCGCTCTGGCCTTCGACCTTCAGCGTCACCCGTGTCGTCGCGCCCAACGGGCGAATATCCCGCACCTCGGCCGCGTGGTGATCCTCCAGCTCATGACGCGACAGCGACACTTCGTGAGGACGGAACAGCACATGGTTGTCGTCACCCAGATGCAGCCGGTTCGAGTCACCCAGGAAGTGATAAACGAAATCACTGGCCGGGTTTTCGTAGACGTCGCCCGGTGAGCCGATCTGCTCGATCACGCCCTTGTTCATCACCACGATGCGGTCGGCGACTTCCATCGCTTCTTCCTGGTCGTGGGTCACAAACACCGAGGTCAGATTGATGTCCTCGTGCAGGCGTGCCAACCAGCGACGCAGTTCTTTACGGACCTTGGCATCAAGGGCGCCGAAGGGTTCGTCGAGCAGCAGAACCTTCGGTTCCACCGCCAAGGCACGAGCCAAGGCAATACGCTGACGCTGACCGCCAGAGAGTTGTTCCGGGTAGCGATCCGACAGCCAATCCAATTGCACCATGTTCAGCAGTTCGTGGACTTTCACCGCGATCTGGCTTTCGCTCGGGCGCTGGTTTTTCGGCTTCATGCGCAGGCCGAACGCGACGTTGTCGAACACGGTCATGTGGCGGAACAGCGCGTAGTGCTGGAACACGAAACCGACGTTGCGATCACGCACATCGTGACCGGAGACGTCTTCACCGTGGAACACGATGTTGCCCTGATCCGGGGTTTCCAGACCGGCGATGATCCGCAGCAGCGTGGTTTTACCGCAACCCGAGGGGCCAAGCAGCGCCACGAGTTCGCCGCTTTGAATGTCCAGGCTGATGTTGTCCAGCGCCTTGAACGCGTGAAAATTCTTGCTGACGTTACGCACTTCAATCGACATGACTTATTCCTCCGCGGCGCTGGCGCGCAGGCGGTTAATACGGTTTTCGCTCCACTGCTTGAGCAGCAGGATGAAGAGCGCCAGGATCAGCAACAGGCTCGCCACAGCGAACGCGGCCACGTGGTTGTATTCGTTGTAGAGGATCTCGACGTGCAGCGGCAGGGTGTTGGTCACCCCGCGAATGTGCCCGGAAACCACCGACACCGCACCGAACTCACCCATGGCCCGCGCCGTACACAGCACCACGCCGTAGATCAGGCCCCATTTGATGTTGGGAACGGTGACGTGCCAGAACATCTGCCAGCCATTGGCGCCGAGCAGGCGTGCGGCCTCCTCTTCCTGCGTGCCTTGTTCCTGCATCAGCGGGATCAGCTCGCGCGCCACGAACGGCACGGTGACGAAGATCGTCGCCAGTACGATACCCGGCAAGGCGAAGACGATCTGGATGTCGTGATCCTGCAGCCACGGCCCGAACAGGCCCTGGGCGCCGAACATCAACACATACACCAGACCGGCGATCACTGGCGAAACCGAGAACGGCAGGTCGATCAGCGTGACCAGCATACTTTTGCCACGGAACGAGTACTTGCTCACGCACCATGCAGCGCTGACGCCGAATACCAGGTTCAGCGGAACCGAAATCAGCACGGCGATCACCGTGAGTTTCAGGGCCGACAAAGCGTCGGGTTCGAAGATCGCGGTGAAGAACGCACCGATTCCGAGCTTCAGGCCCTGAGACACCACGATCACCAGGGGCAGCAACAGGAACAGGGTGAACACCAGCCAGCCAAGACCGATCAGGATTCGCCGCGATGAAGCACTGCCACGGCGGGCGGCGTTCGAGGAAGCAGCAGCAATAGACGATTGGGACATTTCTGCGCCTCCTTATGGGGTTTCGATGCGTCGTTGCAGCAAGTTGATCAGCAGCAACAGGACGAAGGAAACCACCAGCATCAATACACCAATGGACGTGGCGCCGGTGTAATCGTACTGGTCGAGTTTGACCATGATCAGCAACGGCAAAATCTCGGTTTTCATCGGCATGTTGCCGGCAATGAAAATCACCGAACCGTACTCGCCGACCCCGCGGGCAAAGGCCAACGCGAAACCGGTCAGCCAGGCTGGCAACAGCGCGGGCACCAGAATATGGCGGAAAACCTGTAGCGGTTTTGCACCGAGGCACGCCGCCGCTTCTTCCACTTCACGAGGAATATCGGCCAATACTGGCTGTACGGTACGTACTACGAATGGAAGTGTCACAAAAGTGAGGGCAAGGGTGATGCCGAGGGGGGTATACGCGATCTTGAAACCCAGGTCCGCTGCAAACTGACCCACCCAACCATTGGGCGCGTATAGCGCAGTCAGCGCGATACCGGCCACGGCGGTGGGCAATGCGAAGGGTAAGTCGATCATCGCATCGATGACTTTGCGTCCAGGGAAGGTATAGCGCACCAGCACCCAGGCCAGCAGCGTGCCGATGATGCCGTTGATGATCGCGGCATAGAGCGCGGTGCCGAAGCTGAGCTTCAACGCCGCCAGCACCCGTGGCGCCGAGATAATTGCCCAGAACTGGTCCCAGGTGAGTTGAGCGGCATGCACGAACATCGCCGCCAGTGGAATGAGCACAATCAGGCTGAGGTACACCAAGGTGTAGCCCAGCGTCAGCCCGAAGCCGGGTATGACGGGGGAGATACGACGCGACATAAAAGTCCTTGGTTGATAACGCGCTAAGCCCCGACAACAAGATCGGGGCCGTTGGCTTATGCCTGGCAGTCAAGGACTGAACACTGCAACCCCTGTGGGAGCGAGCCTGCTCGCGATAGCGCCTGGTCAGCCAACATTGATGTTGAATGTACCGCCGTCATCGCGAGCAGGCTCGCTCCCACAAGTTGCCCCCCTAACTGACCGTTGGCATATCTATTTCAGGTTATTGCGCCTGATAAATCTGGTCGAACACGCCACCGTCGTTGAAGAATTTCGGCTGAGCCGCTTTCCAGCCGCCGAAGTCCTTGTCGATGGTCACCAGGTCCAGTGTCGGGAACTGTTTGGCGTATTTGGCGGCAACATCCTTGTCACGTGGACGATAGAAGTTCTTCGCCGCGATTTCCTGGCCGACCGGGCTGTACAGGTGCTTGAGGTACGCTTCGGCGATCTCGGTGTTGCCCTTTTTCTCGGCATTCTTGTCGACCACGGCGACCGGAGGCTCGGCGAGGATCGACAGCGAAGGCACGACAATGTCGAACTTGTCAGCGCCACCGTCTTCTTTCAGGGCCAGGAAGGCTTCGTTTTCCCAGGCCAGCAACACGTCGCCCTGACCGTTGTTGACGAAGGTAATGGTCGAACCGCGAGCACCGGTGTCCAGCACAGGAACGTGTTTGAACAGGGTTTGCACGTATTCCTTGGCTTTCGCTTCGTTACCGCCATTGGCTTTCAGGCCATAAGCCCACGCCGCGAGGAAGTTCCAGCGTGCACCGCCGGAGGTTTTCGGGTTCGGGGTGATGACTTCCACGCCGTTCTTGGTCAGGTCGCCCCAGTCCTTGATGCCTTTAGGGTTGCCCTTGCGCACCAGGAACACGATGGTCGAGGTGTAAGGCGTGCTCGCTTGCGGCAGACGCTTCTGCCAATCCGCTGGCAAGGTCTTGCCGAGTTTGGCGATTTCGTCGATGTCACCGGCCAGGGCCAGGGTCACCACGTCGGCACGCAGACCGTCGATCACTGCCCGACCTTGCTTGCCCGAACCACCGTGGGACTGCTGGATTTTCACGCTGTCGCCGGCGTGTTCTTTCTGCCAGAACTTGACGAATTCGGCGTTGTAGTCCTGATACAGCTCGCGAGTCGGGTCGTACGACACGTTAAGCAGTTCGTAATCCTTGGCAACCGCGGAACCCGCAAAAAGGGCACTGGCCAGGGCGGCCAAAGCGAAATGACGAATCGACGACATGGTGAAAGCTCCTGGAATTCTGATTGTGTTGGCTTTTTATGGTCTGGAATCAGGGTTGCCTGTCAAAGATCGCAGCCTTCGGCAGCTCCTACACAAAGCCCCCCAGGAGCTGCCGCAGGCTGCGATCTTTGATCTTTGATTCAGCTCGGTTTGTTGCTTGGGTTCTGCAACCGGAATTTCTCTTTGCGTTCGATCTGGACCACCTGGGCGTTGTGCACGGTGATTTCCACTGCGCCAAAACGCAGATCGCGCAAGGCGCTCTGGATCTCACGCAAAATGGTTGCTTCGTCCTGGCCGTCAACGCTACGTAGGGATGCGCTCATGGTGCTGCTCCTTCAACTAGAGGTTGCCTGGCAGTGGCGGGACTGCTTGCGGCGTGAGACCAATAGTAGATAAGCGCAGTTATTCTTAAAAAGACTATTTAAGAATTTTAATATAACCAAAAAGCTGTTCGAAGACTGAGAAGGAACGCGGAGCGTCCCGGGCGGCATGACCACGCAGAGCGTGGGAACGATCAGTGCTGCAGAATCTGTGGAGTCCGGTCCCAATCCAGCTGCCCGGCCGGCACCGGCCGTCCAAACCAGTACCCCTGCCCCAGATCGCAGCCTTGTTCGAGCAGGAAACCCGCCTGCTCGACCTGCTCGATCCCCTCGGCATGAACCTGCATCCCCATGCTCTGGGCCAGCGCAATGATCACCCGCACAATCGCCGCGTCATCCTCATCCCACGGCAACCCCGCCACGAAGCCCTGATCGATCTTGAGTTTCTGTACCGGCATTCGCTTGAGGCGCAGCAACGACGAATAGCCTGTACCGAAGTCATCGATGGCCAGCCGAACGCCTAATTCACGCAACCTGTGCATCTGCTCCAGCGCGACTTCAGGGTCATCCATCACAGCGCTCTCAGTGACTTCCAGCTCCAGACAGCCAGGGTCCAGCCCGGTTTCGTGCAGCACCTTCGCCACCTGCCCAAACAGCTCACGGCGGGCGAACAGCCGAGAAGAAACATTCACCGCGACAAACGACACCACGACCCCGGCCTGCTGCCACTGGCACATCTGCTCACACGCCTGACGCATCACCCAGGCATCAATTTCGGCGATCAGACCAGTGCGCTCGGCAATGGGAATGAATTCTGCCGGCGACACCAACCCTCGCTGCGGATGCTCCCAGCGCACCAATGCCTCAACGCCGATCAGGCGGCTGGTCTTGAGGTTGTGAACCGGCTGGTAATAAACCCGCAACTCCTGCTGTTCCAGCGCACGGCGCAATTCGAATGCCGTCTCGACCCGTTGCTGGGCATGGGCGGTCAATTCTTCGGTATAGAGGGCGTAGCCGTTGCGGCCGGCACTCTTGGCCTTGAACAGCGCCGAGTCGGAGTTGCGCAACAGCTGCTCGGCGCTCAAGGCGTCGCCGGGGAACAGGCTGATGCCGACGCTGATATTGACGAACAACTGATGCCCGTCGATCTGGAACGGCTCTTTGAGGCCATCGATGATCCGCTGAGCCAGCGCCGCCGCGTGCACCATTTGCGGACAGCTTTCAGCCAGCACGGCGAACTCGTCACCGCCAAGGCGCGCCAGGGTGATTCCCGGACCGACCATCGCGCTCAAACGCTCGGCCACGCCCTTGAGCAGCTGGTCCCCAATGCTATGCCCGAGGCTGTCGTTGATCATCTTGAAGTGATCAAGATCGATCATCAGTAACGCGCAGCCGCGCTTGTGGGTCTGCGCCGAAGCCAGGGCCTGCTCGGTGCGGTCGGTGAACAACAAGCGGTTGGGGAGGTCGGTCAGCGGATCGTAGTGAGCCAGGTGCGTCAGCTCATGTTCGGAGTTCTTGATTGCGCTTATGTCGGAAAACACTGCCACGTAATGGCTGCGCCGCCCCCTCTCGTCGTCAATGATGCGGATGGTCTGCCATTGCGGGTAAATCTCGCCGCTTTTGCGACGATTCCAGATTTCCCCGCTCCACTCGCCGGTGCTATTGAGTGTCGCGAACATCGCCTGGTAGAAAGCCGGCGGGTGATGACCGGACTTGAACAGACTGGGGCGCTGGCCGAGCACCTCCTCGCTCTGATAGCCGGTGATTTGCATGAAGGCCCGGTTCACATGAACGATCAGGCCCTGGTTATCAGTGACCAGCACCCCTTCACGGGTGCAATCGAATACCGCCGCCGCCTGTCGCAAGCGCTCACGGTCTTCAGTGCGCTCACGCAACTTGGCGCCGATCCCCAGGCAACGGAACAATCGCGCCCGGGCAAAAAAAATCAAACCGGCACTGAACACCACCCAGGCATAACCGTTGATCAGTTGCCATCGCATTAGCTCGCCAGAGCTATCGAAGAAACTGTTCAATAAATGGCCACTGAACTGCAGCCAACCGACAGAAACCAGAAGATAAAGCAGCGCTGCACGCAGAGCATCGCGATAGGTAGCAGCCATTAGGTCGTCCATGTCCCTTAAAAGTGGATGGAATTATAGTTTAAAGAAACATCCGGCCACTCTTATCTGAAAGGGCGACTGGTTTTATCTGTGGGCTCAGTGATAATGCAACGGCTGTTTTTTTCTTTATCGAGGGCCCAATAGCCTATGTGGTACGAAGGTTTTCTCGGCTTGTCGCCCTGGTCACTGGTGGCAGTCACCCTGCTGATGACCCACGTGACGATCATCGGCGTCACGGTCTATCTGCATCGTTATTCAGCCCATCGCTCGCTTGAGCTCAATGCTGGCCTGAAACATTTCTTCCGCTTCTGGCTGTGGCTGACCACGGCACAGAACACCCGCGAGTGGACCGCTATCCACCGCAAGCACCACGCCAAATGCGAAACCGTCGATGACCCGCACAGCCCGGTCATCAAGGGCCTGTCCACCGTTCTGCGCAAAGGCGCCGAGCTGTACCGTGCCGAGGCGGAAAACCCCGAGACCCTGCGCATCTACGGCAAGAACTGCCCCGAAGACTGGATCGAACGCAACCTGTACAGCCGTTTTCCGCTGCTGGGCGTCGCGATCATGGGCGTCATCGACCTGCTGCTGTTCGGCACCATCGGCATCACCATCTGGGCGATCCAGATGATGTGGATCCCGGTCTGGGCCGCCGGCGTGGTCAATGGCCTGGGCCATGCCGTCGGCTACCGCAACTTCGAATGCCGCGATGCGGCGACCAATCTGGTGCCGTGGGGCATCCTGATCGGCGGCGAAGAACTGCATAACAACCATCACACCTACCCTAATTCGGCAAAACTGTCGGTGAAGAAGTGGGAATTCGATCTCGGCTGGGCCTGGATCCAGGTCTTCAGCTTCCTGCGTCTAGCCAAGGTTCAGCGGGTCGCGCCCATCGCCCATCGGGTCGAAGGTAAAGGCAACCTGGACATGGACACCGCCATGGCGATCCTCAACAACCGCTTCCAGATCATGGCCCAGTACCGCAAATTGGTGATCGCACCGCTGGTCAAACAAGAGCTGGAAAAGGTCGATCACTCGGTCCGTCACCAGTTCCACCGCGCCAAACGCCTGCTCTCGCGGGAAACCAGCCTGCTGGATGACAAACACCACATTCGCATCCAGACCATGCTCGAGCACAGTCAGGCGCTGAAGGTAATTTACGAGAAACGCCTGGCCTTGCAGCAGATCTGGGTCAAGACCAGCTCAAATGGTCACGACATGCTGGCTGCCATCAAGGATTGGGTACACGAAGCCGAAGCCAGCGGGATTCAATCCCTGCGCGACTTCGCCGATCAGTTGAAAACCTACTCCCTGCGCCCCGCCGCCGCAGCCTGACTGTGGCGAGGGCGCTAGCTCCCGCTCGACTGCGCAGCAGTCGCAAAACCTGACGACGCGTTCTTTCATTGAAAAACGCGTCGCCAGTACCGCCCGGCGGGAGCAAGCTCCCTCACCACATAAGGCGGGAACTAAGCTCCAAATCCCCTATCTCAAAGACACTTCGCCAGGCCGCATTCGAACCTCGAGCGGCACACGCCCTTTGAGACTTTGTGTCGATGGTCAGTAAAAACCTACAAGACTCATCCCTCCCGCAGTGGCCCGAGGCCGCGCAAACCCTGCTGGCGCTGATGCATGCACAAGGCGAAGTGGCGCGCCTGAGCGAACGAGAACAGCTGTTCAGCGCTCTGCTAGTGAGCGTCAACGCGGTGCTTTGGGCCTTCGACTGGGAATCCCGTCGGGTGCTCTATGTCAGCCCCGCGTATGAACGGATTTTCGGCCGCTCCGCAGGCTTGTTGCTGTCCGACTACAACCAATGGCGCGACAGCATTTACCCCGACGATCTGGACTATGCCGAACGCAGCCTGGCCGAAGTACTGGTCAAAGGCGCCGATGAAGACCGCGAATACCGAATCATTGCCGCCGACGGCCAGGTCCGCTGGCTCAGAGACAAGTGCTTCATCAACCGTCAGGCCGAGCCCGGGCAACCGGTGATCATCGTCGGCATTGCCGAAGACATTACTGACAAGAAGCAGATTGAAACCGAGCTGCAACGCCTGGCCACTACCGACGTGCTGACCCAGAGCAGCAACCGCCGACACTTCTTCGAATGCGCCCACCGTGAATTCGAACAGGCACGGCACCAACGCACGCCGCTGGCTTTTCTGCTGCTGGACATCGATGACTTCAAAGTCATCAACGATACCTACGGCCACCAGGAAGGCGACAACGTGCTGCAACGAATCGCCGAGTGCGGTCGCGCGACGTTGCGGCGAGGTGATGTGTTCGGGCGAGTGGGCGGTGAGGAATTCGCAGCGGTGTTTCCCGGCTGTGCGCCAGACATGGCTATGCAAGTGGCCGAGCGCCTGCAACGGGAGATTCAGCGATTGAGTTTCAGCCATGGCGACCAGACGTTCGGCATCACCGTCAGCCAGGGCCTGACCAGCCTCACCGCCGAAGACGAAAGCATCGACAGCCTGTTTGCCCGCGCAGATGCGGCAATGTACAAAGCCAAACACCAGGGCAAGAACCGCATCGTCGCCGGCTGACAGGTCCAACACAGACCCCATGTGGGAGCGGCGGTGCGGCGATCCGACTTGCTCGCGAAGGCGTCGGGTCAGGCAACTCAATGTCGACTGGATGCCCGCCTTCGCGAGCAAGTCGGATCGCCGCACCGCCGCTCCCACATGGGGATTTGTGTGAAGCCTATTTCTTGCGCAAGCGCATCAATTCCGGCAACCCGATCTTGAGCAACCGCGCCGTCCGGCTCTTCGCCAGGTCCTCAATGCCCTCATGCTCGGTCAGTCGCGCCAGTTGCGCAGCCATGTTCATCACCAGCGCTTCACGGGAATAAACCCCGCCACCGAACTGGTAGACCGCCGCAATCAGCTCTCGCAGCTCCAGCGGCAGGCGCCAGCGAGTGCGAAGCGCCGAACCATAAGCCGCGCCGAACTCAGCCAGCGCCTCGCCGACCTCCTCCCATTCATCCAGCTCGCCCCCGGCCTGCTTCCATTCCTGCAAACACCGCAACAGCGCAAGGTCGCCGAGGCGATGCAACATGCCGGCGCAATAACAGCGCTCCTGATCCAGATCCAGCAAACGCGCCAGGGTGCGGCCATACTCGGCAGTGCGCAGCGACAGCTCCCAATAGCGCTCGGCATAATCGGCCAGAAACGGATCGCTGAGTCGGGCACTGCGCTTGAGGGCCAGCCCCAGAATCAGGTTCATGCTTTGCCCGGTGCCGAGGCGGTGCAGCGCCTGTGACAGGGTTTGTACGGCGGCGCCATGGTGCTGGGCCGCGCTGTTGGCTGCAGCGATCAGCACAGCGGTGACTTGCGGATCGGTACGGATCTCGTCATGCAGCAGCGTCAGGTCGAGGCCATTGGGATTGAGGCTGCGTTTGACCGCCAACTGTACGTCGGTCATCAGTGGTGCACCGTCGGTCAACTCACGTCGACGCTCCAGGTAAACCGCCAACGTCATGCCTGGCGACAGTGAAGGCGTTTCGCAAGACACCTCTTCACCGGCGTTCAACAGCAAATCCTGCAGGCGCTGGGTCAAGCTTTCCATGTTAAGGGGCTTGGTCAGGTACGCCGCAGGCGCCAGCGGCAGAGCTTCGCGAACGCTGGCGCTGTCGTTACGGCTGCTCATCAGAATGAAGGGCAGCGGCGGGTAGCGTTTGCGCTGACGGACATTGCGCAAGACATTCAAACCATCGACGCCGGGCAGCTCCCAGTCGACGATCACCAGGTCGTAAGGATTTTCCGCCAACAGGTGCAACGCTTCCTGACCATCGGCACACAGATCCAGCCGTGCGTCGCAGCGCACATTCAACAAAACCTGCTTGAGCAGGTCGCGGGACCAGGGGTCGGCCTCGGCAATTAGCACACGCGGCGCAGCGGGTAACACCACAGCAGTCATTTACACACTCCAAAGTAGTGCTTGCACCTTAGTCAATGCTGGCCATTCGATACAGCGCATTTGCCATCGATGGGTCCCAGGGACACAAAAAAACCCGCCGAAGCGGGTTTTTTTGTCGATCAGTTCACACATTCATCAGAGCTTGGAGATCACAGCTCGGAGAAGCACTCTTCGATGATCGCCAGACCTTTGTCCAGTTGCTCGTCCGGCGCAGTCAGCGGTACCAGGACGCGCAGAACGTTGCCGTAAGTGCCGCAGGACAGCAGGATCAGACCCTTGTCGCGAGCCTTGGCCACAACAGCGGCTACCGCTGGAGCGTTCGGCTTGTGGCTGTCGCCATCAACGAACAGTTCGACCGCGATCATCGCGCCCAGGGCACGGACTTCGCCGATCACCGGGTATTTGGCCTGAATGGCTTTCAGGCCAGTGACCAGACGCTCGCCGACAGCTTTGCAGCGGTCCAGCAGGTGCTCTTCTTCGAACACTTCCATCACGGCCAGGGCCGCGGCGCAAGCAATCGGGCTACCGGCGTAAGTGCCGCCCAGGCCGCCTGGAGCAATGGCGTCCATGTATTCGGCCTTGCCGCACACACCGGCCAACGGGAAGCCGCCAGCGATGGATTTGGCGAAGGTGGTCAGGTCGGCAGCAACGCCCATCTGTTCCATGGCGAAGAAAGTGCCGGTACGACCAGCGCCGGTTTGTACTTCGTCAGCGATCAGCAGGATGCCGTGCTGGTCGCACAGCGCGCGCAGACGCTTCATGAACTCTTTAGGCGCGACGTAGAAACCGCCTTCACCCTGAACCGGCTCGATGATGATTGCAGCGATGTCACGCGGCTCGGCGTCGTTCTTGAAGATGCGTTCGATGCTGGCGATCGAATCGTCGATGCTCACACCGTGCAGTTCGTTCGGGTACAGCGCGCGGAAGATGCCGCCTGGCATCAGGCCCATGCCGGCCGAGTAAGGCACGACTTTACCGGTCAGGCCCAGGGTCATCATGGTGCGGCCGTGGTAAGCGCCGGTGAACGCGATCACGCCGGCACGGCCAGTGGCGGCACGGGCGATCTTGATGGAGTTTTCCACGGCTTCGGAGCCGGTGGTCACCAGCAGGGTTTTCTTGGCGAAATCACCCGGCACCTTGGCGTTGATTTTTTCGCACACTTCTACGTACGGTTCGTAAGCCAGCACCTGGAAGCACGTGTGGGTCAGCTTGTTCAGCTGCTCGGTCACGGCGGCGATGATTTTCGGGTGCACGTGGCCGGTGTTCAGCACGGCGATACCGCCGGCGAAGTCGATGAACTCGCGACCTTCAACGTCGGTCACGGTGGCGTTCTTCGCGGACTCGGCGAAGATCGGGTGAATCTGGCCAACACCGCGTGGTACAGCGGCTTCGCGGCGTTTCATCAGGGATGCGTTAGTCTTGCTCATAAAGTCCTCATTCACCGCTCATCGGGCGGCGTGGTTCAAGGAAAATGCGGCGGGGAGGCAACTACGGCAGCATGCGATGATCGACTGCCACAGCTTTCCCGACCACAGAGAATATTCCGTTTGAAGCACGCAAAGGGACAGCGCTCTCGTGCCCTTTGCGTTTGAAGCAATGCCCTGCCGGGCTTAGATGCCCAGGCAGAGGTATTTGATTTCCAGGTAATCTTCGATGCCGTACTTGGAGCCTTCACGGCCCAGGCCCGACGCCTTGATGCCGCCGAACGGCGCGACTTCGTTGGAGATCAACCCGGTGTTGACGCCGACCATGCCGTATTCCAGGGCTTCAGCCACACGGAACACACGACCCAGGTCGCGAGCATAGAAGTACGAGGCCAGACCGAACTCGGTGTCGTTGGACATCGCGATCACGTCGGCTTCGTCTTTGAAGCGGAACAATGGCGCCAATGGACCGAAGGTTTCTTCCTTGGCCACGGCAGCGTTTTTCGGCACGTTGGTCAGGATGGTCGGCTCGAAGAAGTTGCCTTCCATGACCTTGCCACCGGCCAGAACGGTTGCGCCTTTGCTGATCGCGTCAGCAATGTGCTCTTGAACCTTGGCCACGGCTTTTCCGTCGATCAGCGGGCCAGTGGTGGTGCCGTCATCCAGACCGTTACCGATCTTGAGTTTGGCCACGGCCACTTTCAGCTTCTCGGCGAACGCGTCGTAGACCGAATCCTGAATGTACAGACGGTTGGCGCAGACGCAGGTCTGGCCGTTGTTGCGGTACTTGGAAATGATCGCGCCTTCGACGGCCTTATCCAGGTCCGCGTCGTCGAACACGATGAACGGCGCGTTGCCGCCCAGTTCCAGGGACACTTTCTTGATGTCCTTGGCGCATTCAGCCATAAGCTGACGACCGATTTCGGTCGAGCCGGTGAAGGACAGTTTGCGCACGATCGGGTTACTGGTCAGCTCGCTGCCGATGTCGCCGGCACTGCCAGTCACCACGCTGAACACACCGGCAGGAATGCCGGCACGCTGGGCCAGTTCAGCCAGCGCGAATGCGGAAAACGGAGTTTGCGAAGCAGGCTTGAGCACCATGGTGCAACCGGCTGCCAGGGCCGGGCCCGCTTTACGGGTGATCATCGCGGCAGGGAAGTTCCACGGGGTGATTGCAGCGGTCACGCCGATTGGCTGCTTGATCACGATCAGGCGCTTGTCTGGCTGGTGACCTGGAATCACGTCACCGTAGATGCGCTTGGCTTCTTCGGCGAACCACTCGATAAAGGAAGCGGCGTAAACGATTTCGCCCTTGGCTTCGGCCAATGGCTTGCCTTGTTCGTGGGTCATCAGGCGAGCCAGGTCGTCCTGGTTCTCGATGATCAGTTCGAACCAGCGACGCAGCTTGTTGGCGCGGTCCTTGGCGGTCAGTGCACGCCAGGCCGGCAGCGCTTTGTCAGCGGCTTCGATTGCACGGCGGGTTTCGGCAGCGCCCATTTTCGGCACGGTGCCCAGAATTTCGCCCGTTGCCGGGTTGTTGACCTTGATCGTCTGACCATTGTCCGCATCAACCCAAGCGCCATCGATGAAGGCTTGCTGGCGGAACAACTGGGTGTCTTTAAGCTGCATGTCGGCTTTCCTTAACAGCACCGCGGCAAGCGCGGAGCGAATTATGATTGTAGAAAGGCGCCTTATAGGCTGCCGTCAGGGAAATCATTCACCGGGCTGAAGCACATAAATAGCGCACTGATTGAAACTCGTGCGGTTCAGCACCCAGACAAGAGCGTTTGAAATCTCAAACGAATCCTAGGATCAAAGGGGGTAAAGGACAATAGCCTGTTCGAAAAAAAGAACGAAAACGCCGCATTTGCCTAATTTTTCTGATCAACGTAGCAACCGCAGGTTACGCTTTGGAAAACCGCAGGCGATTCAGCAGCATGGACGCCCGCAGTGCATATGAGTATCATGGCGCCCGCATTGCACCAGTAGCTCAGCTGGATAGAGTACTGCCCTCCGAAGGCAGTGGTCGTGGGTTCGAATCCCGCCTGGTGCACCATACGTAGAAACGAGAAAGCCTCAGATCTTAGGGTCTGGGGCTTTTTTGTGTCCGTCGTTAAAGCCTCAGGACGCGCGCTGGAAGCAGTTGTTCGGTTTAACCGAACAACTGAGCCTGAAAAAAAACCGCCGAAGCGGTTTTTTCATTCAGTCGTCCAATCAAACTCGTCGTACTCATCATCCTCTTCGTCCTCGACCACTTCATCATCAAGAACGTCTTCCTCATACGCTTCCTCTTCCTGCTTCGCCAGCAGAAACTCCTTACGACTCTCAGTCACCGCGCGCCGTAATTCCTGCCCCTTCACCGGGCAGTTGAGCATTTGGGCGATGCGGTCGATTTTTTTTGCCATGGCTTCCTCCAACGCATCGGCTATGGGCCGATAGTGCGCGCTTTCGGGTGTCGATGCCAAATGACTGACCGCCCTGCGGCTCAGTTTTTCTGCAAATCCTTGAGCCTGGCTGTGAGATTTTCCTTGGGAAAGCGTTTGTGCAATGTCGCCATCAGGTCAGCAGCCGCTTGAGCCTGACCAGCCTTTTGCAGGCGGATCACTTCCCTTAATTGATCGTCGATAGACTTTGCCGGCGCTATCGCAGAGCGTTTGCTGACCTTCGCTTCGTCAGCCATTTCAGCGCTGATCGATTCGCTCTGCGCGGGGGCAGCAAGATCGGCCATTGGGGCCGCAGGCGCGGGGGCGGACATCGCGCCGGCCGGAGCTGCCAGAGAGCGCGCAACTGATGGCGGTGCTTCTTTTTTGGCGACTGGCGCAGACACTTTGTGTGCAGGCGCGAAGTCGTAACTCGGCAGTTGTTCCTCCGTGCGTTGCACCAGTGCAAGCATCAGGGCGACGCCGACGAGGCTGGCAAATGCGACCTGCCAACGGGGTTTCTGGCAGGCCTGGACCCAGCGTTTCCACAGACCTGGCTTGTGCATCGGGACTTCGCGCTGTGCGGCAGCCAGGAGGAACGCGTCGAGATGGGCCGGCGGTTCGCTGGTCGCGTGTTCACGATAGTGCTTCAACACTTGGTCTTCTGGCGTAGGACGGGCGTCAGTCATGTCAGTACCTCCTCGGCCAGCAGCCGACGCAGTTTTTGCTGGGCGTAGCGCAAGCGGCTTTTGACGGTTTCCAGCGGTGTTGCGGTGAGGGTGGCGATCTGCGGCAGGTCGAGATCGCCGTGGGCGCGCAGCAGGAACACTTCGCGCTGGTCAGCGGGCAGGTTTTGCAGGGCCGCTTCGAGGCGCTGGCTGTCGCGGCTCAGGCTCAGCAGTTGTTCGGGATCGGCAGCGTCATCGCTCAGCGCGTGGATCTGTTCGTCATAGCTGTCGTGCAAGGGGTTGTGGATTCCGTGTTTGCGCCAGTGATCGATCAGGCGGTTGCGGGCAATCTGGTAAAGCCAGGTACGAAAATTCGCCCGACCTTGTGGCTGACTGGTGCTGCGGATCAGGCTCAGCCAGGTGTCCTGATAAACCTCTTCGGCCAGCTCGGACTTGCCGCTCAGGCCGAGCAGGAATCGGTAGAGCCCTTGGCGGTGACGGGCGTACAGAATCTCGAACGCCGGCCCGTCGCCTGCGCGATAACGGGCCAGCAGCGATTCATCGCTCGATTCAGGAGCAGACATTTCAGTTGTAGCCTCCTTTAAGCGGCTCACTGTTCGATGCGGTCGTGGTCCGCAGACTTTGCGCCAGCTCCACCAATTGCACGAACTCTGCCCGCAGACCAAATCGATCTTCGCCCCGCGCACCGCGCGCCAAAGCCTCGGTGTCCTTCAGGCTGAAATCGCCGGTATAACGCCCGTCCTTGAGCTGCTGGGAAAACGCCGCCACGGCCGCCGCAAATCGCAGGTCTTCACTGGCTGGCGCAGCACTGTCAGTGATCGGCCGCTCAATCAAGCGACTGTTCCCACCTTCGGGTAACTGATAGCGCACGCGCAGTATGGCCATTTCCCCAGATTTCCCGGAAGTAACTGCCCCGGAGCTGCCATACCGCAACGGCTCCAGCCAGCCCTTCTCGCCCTTGGGCACAATTTCGTACAACGCCGTCACCGTATGCCCTGCGCCGATTTCACCGGCATCGACCTTGTCGTTGCTGAAATCCTCACGTTTCAACGCACGATTCTCATACCCCAACAGCCGATATTCACTGACCTGTGCCGGGTTGAACTCCACTTGCAGCTTCACGTTTTTCGCCACGACCGCGAGGGTCGAGCCGAGTTGATCCACCAGCACTTTGCGCGCCTCGCGCAGGTTGTCGATGTAGGCATAGTTGCCATCGCCGGCATCGGCCAACTGTTCCATCAGGTGTTCATTGTAGTTATCCACACCAAAACCCAATGTGGTCAGGGAAACGCCGGTCTTGCGTTTATCCACAGCCATTTGCTTGAGGCTGTCGAAGTCGCTGATGCCGACGTTGAAGTCACCGTCAGTGGCCAGCAGGATGCGGTTGATGCCCTTGGGAATAAACGCCTGCTGCGCCATTTGATAAGCCAGTTCGATGCCTGACGCCCCGGCGGTGGAGCCGCCGGCGGTTAATTGATCGATGGCTGTACGAATTTTCGCTTTTTCGCGTCCGGACGTTGGCTCCAGCACTACACGCGAATCGCCGGCATAGACGACCAATGAAACCCGGTCCTGCTCGCGCAATTGATCGACCAGCAATTTCAGGGTGCTTTTGACCAGCGGTAAACCCTCGCGTCTGTCCATCGAGCCGGACACGTCAACCAGAAACACCAGGTTCGCCGGGGCCAGTTGCGCAACCGCGCGGTCCGAGGCCTTGATGCCAATGCGCAGCAATCGGGTATGCGGGTTCCACGGCGACGGCGCCAGCTCTGTGGTCACGCCGAAGGGCGAGCCATCGGTGGGCAATGCGTAATCGTAGGGGAAGTAATTGACCATTTCCTCCAGTCGCACCGCACCTTCCGGTGGCAGGCGCCCTTGATTGAGCAAGCGGCGGACGTTGGCGTATGCACCGGTGTCGACGTCCGCGCTGAAAGTCGAGACGGGCGCTTCGGCCACGCTGTGAATCGGGTTATCCGCCAGCGCTTGATACTGCTCCCGCTGCTCATCCCGATAGCCCTGCGGAGATGCCTCGCCCGCCGGCATCGGCGCATAGCTCGTCGCTGGTGCCGCACCGAGGCTGCGCTTGGCCATCGAGGTGTCCGCCATGACAGCCTCGCTGCGCACCAGTACTTCAGCCGGCAGCGCACCTTGAGCCGGCGGCGCAGCCGAGGCGGAATCAGGCTTGGATGAAACGCCGCAACCGGCAATGGCCAGCAGCAACCCGGCGGCGAAACCCTGGGCGGCCGGGCGGAGGAAATGCAGAGGGAGGGACATGGGGGCTGACCTCAGGAGGAAATTGATCCATTCATCCTCTGAGACGGACAGCCCGACAGGTTCGGGTTAAACCGCAGTGAAAAGAATCTTCAGCGGTGATAACGCCGCACTACGCTGCTGTTTCTCAGCACATGGTCTTTGATCTTTTCCAGTAGCTGTGCGCGGGTAAGGCCAGCAGGCAAGGCGTCCGGTGCCAGGTCCAGGGCATAAATCTGGATGATGTAGTGGTGCGCGCTATCGCCGACCGGCGGACAAGGACCGACATAACCTGTGGTGCCTTTGACGTTCATGCCCCCGACGCCTTCCAGGGCGGATTTGGCGCCGACACCGGCCGGGATCTGGTGGGTGGTCGGTTTGATGCCGTAATGCACCCAGTGATCGACACCCTGGCCTTTCGCGCCATCGGGGTCATGCATGACGATGGCGTAACTGAGGGTGCCCGCCGGGCCGGCATTCCAGTTCAAGGCCGGTGACTGGTTGTGCCCACCACAATTGGGCGCATCGCTGGCGGCCGCCGAGGTAAACAGTCGATCGTCGGTGACACCTGGGATGTTCAGGGTAAAACGCTCCTGGGCCTGCGCCGGCAATTGCACGCAAAGGGCGACTGCAACGGCCGCCAGCCAAGGGTTCAGAGAGGTCAATCGGGTCATACCGGAGCACCTTGTGCGGGTGGGGCCGTCGTCGGCGTGCAAACTATAGCTGGACCGTTCACTCGGTGGCAGCAGGAATTGGCTGAACCTCCAGATAAGCGCCAAACTCTTAAGTGAAACGCTTGCCTGGAGAGTGATCATGGCACTGCACCGCGTCGCCCGTTTCGCCGATGTGCCCGAAAACCGGGGCCTTGAAGTCCAGGTCGCGGACACGAAAATTGTCCTGCTGCGGGTGGGCGATCATCTGCGCGCCTTTCAGGGCGAATGCCCCCATGCCGGGGCGCCGCTGGCCGACGGCGCTCTGTGCCACGGACGTTTGATCTGCCCCTGGCACAAGGCTGCGTATCGGATCGAGGACGGTGCGCTGTGCGAACCGCCGGCCCTGGACAGCCTCAAGCGCTATCGGCTGGAAGTGCGCGATGACGAAGTCTGGGTCGACGATCAGCCGATGTCCGACGCTCATACCCCACCGGCGGACGACGAGCGAACGTTTGTAATCATCGGCGCCGGCGCCGCAGGTACAGCGTGCGCAGCAGCGTTGCGCGAAAAGGGCTTCGGTGGCCGGGTGCTGTTGATCGACCGTGAAACCGACGCCGGTTACGACCGCACGGTCCTGAGCAAATTCGTGATTGCCGGGGAGATGCCGCCGGAAGAAGTCCCGCCGCTGCGTGATGAAGATTTTTACCGCGAACAGCGCATTGAGCGGATGAACGCTGAAGTGATGAGCCTGGACGCCGCGAACAAGACGTTGCGCCTGGCTGATGGTCAATCGCTGAGCTACGACGCGGCCCTGCTCGCCACCGGCGGCACACCCAATCCGCTTACGCTGCCTGGCGCCGACCTGCCGCAGGTGTTCGTGCTGCGTTCGAAAGATCAGGCGCAGCGGATTCTGGGCTCGGCAAAACCTGGCCAACGAGCGGTGATCATCGGCGACAGTTTCATCGCTATGGAATCCGCGTCCTCCCTGCGTCAATACGGCCTGGACGTCACCGTGCTGGCCCGCCACGCCGTGCCTTTCGCCAAACAGTTTGGCGACGCCGTCGGCAAGGCGATTCGTGCCCTGCACGAGGCCAATGGCGTGGTGTTTCATACGGATGGCAATGCAACGCACATCGAAGGAACCGCCAGCGTCGAAGCGGTGCGCCTGGACAACGGTCAACGTTTACCGGCGGATCTGGTGTTGGTCGGCATTGGCGTCAGCCCGGCAACCGGCGCATTTACCGGCCTTCCTCTGGAAAAAGACCAGTCGCTGAAGGTCGACGGCGGGATGCGCGTGACCGATGGGCTTTGGGCCGCCGGCGATATCGCGACCTTCCCGCTCAACGGCCAGCCCCAACGGATCGAACATTGGCGCCTGGCACAGCAACAGGCACGGATCGCGGCGATGAACATGCTCGGCGGCGACGAACATTACCTCGACGTGCCCTATTTCTGGACCTGGCACTTCGGTAAAAACTACGACTACATTGGCCACGCCGCGACCTGGGACGAGGTCGAGTTCAAAGGCGACCCTGACCACCCTCCCTTTATCGGCCTGTTCGGCAAGGAGGGATTGGTGGTCGCCGCGGTGGCTTGCGATGAAGAACGTGCGATAGCGCTACTCGCCGAACGGATGAAACAGCCGTTGCCGGTGGATGAGGCGTGGCGGTTGATTCGGGACTTGAATTAACGGGAAGTGGGAGTCCTTCGGCCTCCAGCGGGAGCAAGCTCCCTCGCCACAAGCCAGACAGCAAAACGCCCGGCGTCTGCGTTGCGCAGAGGCCGGGCGTCGGTCTGTAAGCCCTGGTGTTACTCGACGGCGACATTACCGCCGAATTTGCTCATGACAAACCCGCCAAACTCTTCGACGGTCATCTTCTGGCCGTTGAATTCCACCTGATTATTGGCGTAGTGCAGTTTGGAGACGATGTTGTTGTCGTCCAGTTTTGCCAACTGCGTACCGACTGCCATGCTGCCAAACATGTCGGCGGTGGCGGTGGCCTGATCGGCGATGAGTTTCGCGTCGGTCTGACCTTCGATTTGCGACTGCACGCTCAGCAGGTCAACGAGCATTGGCTTGGACACTTTCACGTTAACGTCCAGCAGCGCGATCAGTTGTTGGGTCAACTGGTCCGGCGGCAGGTCCATGGATTGTGGTTTGGTCAGGTCGAGCACCAGGTTGGCGCGGCTTTCACCATTGGCGGTGTTGAACGACAGATTCTCCAGGGCGACCTGCGGGCCGGCAGCCAGCAGTTTCTCCAGGCCGGTTTTGACCTGCGCCTCTTCGGCCGGGGTCAGGACCAGCTGTGGCGCCGGTTCACCCGCAGCGGCGGCCTCAGCGGCGGCCCTCTCGTACGGTTGCAGTTTGGTCTGGTAAATCTGCATCAACGACATGGTTGCCGGGATGTCGAGGTTCTTCAGGCTCATGGCCATCTGCGCAGACCCGACAGCCTTGCCGTTCAAGGACACTTCACCCACCTTGTAATCGGCACGCCCCGAAGCGCTGGTGCCGGACTCCTCGGTCTGGTTCTTCATTTCAAATTTCTTGAAACCCAAAACCGACTGCTTGGCGCCGAAGGTGGTCTTGCTGTCGGTCAGCTCGACGGTGTTCTCGCCGGTGTAGTAGCCGTAGGTACTTTTTGTCAGGTTGCTGGCCACGGTCAGGCCATTCAGTTCGACCTTCACCGGCGTCTGATCTTCAGCCACCGTGCTCAGGGTCAGGCTGTCCATGTAACCGTCGGCCTTGAGCTTCTGCGCTTGAGCGCTGGCGGCGACATCGAGGTTCAGCCCGGAGAATTTCAGGTTGGACTTGTCGTCAAGCGCCACGTCCAGCGGCAGCAATTGCAGGGTGCCGTTGGTGGCATTGTCGTAACCGATATTGACCACGCCCGTGATTGGCGATTTGTCCTTGGCAGCGGCGAACCACTTCTCGGTGTTAGGCGTTCTTTCCAGTTCGTAGTGACTGGTGGCCAGGACCGGCAGCCACTTCAACGACATCAGACGCGAAAACGGCAGCGGACCGTGTTCGATGCGATCGACGAACAGCAACTCCACCGGTGCTTCACCGAACATCTCGCCTTCGCCCTTGAGGCGGTAGTGCGCGGTGCTGCTGAACACATGGCGCTCCAGCGACACCAGCTCCAGCGACGCTGTGCCGTTGGAACCGACCAGCGCAGCTTGCAACTCTTTGTTGGCGTCGGCGATCGAGGTGTTCAGCACACCTTCGAGCTTGGTGCCGGTGTACCAGGCACCGCCAGCGCTGATTGCGCCGATGGCAACGACGATTCCAAGAAGCACGCCTGCTGATTTATTCATGAATGACCCGATCAATGTCCGTTGTTTGAAGGTGTGGTCGTCTTCCCTGAACCCGACGGGTTACGGTCACGACTGCGTTAAAAGTGCGATGGAGATTAGCATCAGGCGCACCGGGCGACCCAATGATTAAAGGTGAAAGAGTGTCTATGGAATGCCACTGCTTGTGGACAACTGGCAGGGGGTGAGAGTTTCAGTACTCATTAGATCGCCTTCGCGAGCAAGCCCGCTCCCACATTAGATCGGTGGCGAACACAGAATTTGTGAACACCTGAGATTCAATGTGGGAGCGGGCTTGCTCGCGAAGGCGTCAGGTCAGGCAACATCCCATTCAAGAATACTGAACCTCGATCTCATCAAGCTGATGATCAAAGCTCTTGAGCCGTGCGGTCCATGTATAGACCAGCACTTCGAAGTCGCGATTGATCACCGCCGTGCCGCTAGGGGATTCCGAGCGCGGATCGCAGAAGTCCAGTTGATAACGTTCACGGGCCATGGCGGTGGCGACATCGGAGAGTTCACGGGCGTTATTGAGCCAGTGCCAGCCGTCCTCGGCCACTTGCTTGTCCAGCGCCAGGCATTGTTTTTTCAGGGTTTCGAGGCTTTTTTCCAGCGGGGTGCCGGTCAGTTCGCCCATGACTTCCTGGAACGTACGCCCCGGTTGCCAGTAACTGCCCCAGAAATACCGATCGAACACTGTTTCGACACGGCGTAGCGCGACCTTGGTGTCCCAGATCAGCACCAGGGTCTTGCCTTGTTCGAGCTGTCTTTTTTTGATGCGCGTGCCCTGGACTGAAGCCCAGGCCACCACCACGATTGCCATCACGGCAATCAATGCCGCGGCGCTGTCGAGGAACACCAGTGCCTTGTCGATCTGGTGGGCGAGCATGATGCCGTAGAAATAGGTGGCCGACAGCAACACCAATGCCGCTATAGCGCACCAGAAGCCGGGAGCATAAGGGTTTTTCATTATTGGAATCCCCATGACCAACGCGAGCCTTGATTGATGAGTTCGACGCGCGACCTCATCAAATCAAAGCATAGCAACGGCCTCAGGGTTTGCCGGAGTTCGTGCCTTGCGTTCGTCCGCTTTCCCAGCCGCCGCCCAATGCCAGGAACAAATCGATCTGGCTCATCGCAACCTGCGTACTGGCGGAAGCCAGTTGCGCCCGCACGTCGGTGTAGGTGCGGGTCGCCTGCAAGTCCGCCAGGAACGATGCGCGGCCAGCCTGGAAGAAGCGGTGGGTCTGGTCTGCGGCCAATTGCGCCGATTGCTCGGCGTCGGCCAACGCATCGCGGCGCTGCAACAGCGCGGAGTATTGCGCCAGGCCGGTTTGGGTTTCGCGGATGGCGTTGAGCACCACGCCATCGAAATGCGCCAACGCGCCTTGGGTTGTTGCTTCGGCCTCGCGGATTCGCGCGCGGGAGCCGTTGGACGGCACGGTCCAGGTCAGCAACGGCCCGAAGCCCCAGCGATTGGTCGCCGGTTTGCCGAGGTTTTCCAGGATGCCAACGGTACCGACGGTCGCGCCGATGCTGATGTCCGGGTACAACTCGCCGGTGGCGATGCCGATACCGGCGGTCGCGGCAGCCAGTCGTCGCTCGGCCTGCCGCACATCGGGACGGCGCTTGAGCAACGTCGCGCCGTCACCGACCGGCAACAATTGCGCAATCTTTGGCAGCTGCGCGCAGCGGTCGGTGCCGGCTGGCAGTTGATCCAGCGGTTTGGCCAGCAGCATCGACAAGCGGAACAAACCAGCCTGACGCGCGGCCTCATAACGCGGCATGTCGGCGCGCAGGGATTTGAATTGGGTTTGTGAGCGGGTCACCTGGGTTTCATCACCGCGCCCGGCGTCACGCAAGCGCTGGATCAGCGTGGTGCTCTGGGCTTGCAGGTCGAGAGAATGCTGGGCGATTTCCTGCTCTTCGTTGGCGGCGCAGACTTGGGTGTAGGCCCGAACGACATCGGCCACCAGCGTGATTCGCGCGGTATCGGCTGCGGCTTGAGTCGCATCGGCATTGGCTTTGGCCGCTTCGATGCCGCGCTGCAACGTGCCAAACAGGTCGAACTGATACGAGGTGGTAATGCCAATGTCGCCGACGTTGGCCACCGGCACTTTCTCCGGCAGCAGGAATGCTTCGCCGGACTCCTGCAAACGCTGGGCGCCCATCTTCACCCCGCCGCTCCAGCCACCTGCCGCTTGAGCTTCATCGACCTGCGCACGCGCTCGGGAAAGGTTCGCCGCCGCCACGCGTAAATCGGTGTTGGAGGCCATGGCCTGCTCGACCAATTGATCCAGGCGTGGGTCCTGATACAAGCGCCACCAATCGCTGGGCACGGGTGCCGAGACGACATTTTTGCCGTTCACCGCCAAGTCGCCCTGCAAGTCTTCACGGTGTACGGCGGCCTCGTCCGGCACGTGATAATCCGGCCCGACCACCTGACAGGCCGACAGCAACAGGCCTAACCCGGCGATAGCCAAACCCGAGGCCCTGCTCATTTCGAAGGCTCCTGGGTTTGGTCGTCAATGATCGACACCGTGGCGGTCCGCCCGGCAATCATGCGGAAATCCGCCGGCACATCATCGAAGGCGATCCGCACCGGAATTCGCTGGGCCAGCCTCACCCAGCTGAACGCCGGGTTGACGTTGGGCAGCAAGTTGCTGCCGCTGCTGCGGTCGCGGTCTTCGATGCCGGCGACGATGCTTTCCACATGCCCGCGCAGGCGAGCGCGGTCGCCGATCACCCGAATATCGACGCTCTGGCCGACATGAATGCCGTCCAGCTTGGTCTCTTCGAAATAACCGTCGATGTGGAATGAATTGCTGTCCACCACTGACAACACTGGCCGCCCAGCCGTGACGAATTCCTGGTTGCGCGGTGCACGGTCGTTGACGTAGCCGTCCACCGGGCTGCGGATGGTCGAGCGGTCGAGGTTGAGCTGGGCGCTGTCCACCGCCACCTGGGCTTCCATCAACGCCACTTCGGCGCGGGCCACCCGGGACTGGCTCTCTTCCAGCTGCTCGCCCGGCACCAGATTGCCGAGGCCGCGGTTACGTTTGGCTTCGCGTTGCGCCTGCGCCAGGGTTTCCTGACGGTCGGCGACCGCCGCCTTGGCCTGACGCAGGGCCAGTTTGAAACGGTCCTGATCAATGCTGAACAGCACCTGGCCACGTTTCACCAGTTGGTTGTCACGCACGTCGACCTGCTGGATCAGCCCGGACACGTCCGGCGCGATCTGCACGATGTCAGCACGGATGTGGCCGTCGCGGGTCCAGGGCGCGAACATGTAATACATCACCATGCGCCAGACCACGACAACGGCGAAGCTCACGATCAGCAGGGTCAGCACCACGCGACCGAGGGTCAAAAAAGGTTTTTTCATGTCATCAGGTATCGACTGAGTGAGTCCACGGCGCCGAGCAGCAAAGCGTAGAGAGCCACGTTAAACAATGCCCGGTGCCAGACCAGACGGTAAAAGTGCAGACGCGTCAGCAACCCGTGCACCAGCAGGAACAACACGTACGTAATGCCCATCAGCACCAGTAGCGTGGGCAGGAACACCCCGCTGATATCCAGATCACCGATCATAAAGGCGCTCCATCGATGCCATGGGGAAGCGGCTCTTCGAGCTCGCCACTGCCGACGAATTCCACCCCTGGCAGCAGCGACAGGCGCAGGCCGCTCAAGGCATGCAGCAGATGCAGACGGGCGCCCTCATCGCACTCCGTGTTGAGGGCACGGCGGGTGCGGTCCAGGGTCATCAACAACGGACTCGGTGCCGGCAAACGTTCGCCAGCCTTGAGGCAGGCCTTGAAATACTCGCCGACCTCGGCCACCACCTGGTGCAGCAGCACTTGCGGTGCGCCGAGGACTCGTGGTGTATAGGCGAGCAAATCCAGCAGGTTCAGCGCCACGCGCACTTCCCGCAGGGCGATGCCGGTGTCCTGGCCGGTCATGGCCAGGCGCGGCAAATGCTGCATCAGGCGATCGAGCATTTGCACGCCCAAGTGCCGGTGATCGGCCAGCGACGCCGGTTCTGTGAGGCTGACAATGTCGTGCCAGCTGAAACGGGTCAGGCGCTTGGCCGCCAGTTCGGCGCCGAACGGCCGGGCGATCAGGGTCCAGACGAAGGCGAACAACAAGCCCACGGGACCGGCTAGGTTGGAGTTGGCGAAGCTGAGAAAGTCCGCGTCGTAGGCGCCCTGAATACTGATGAAAGACGAGGTGTTGACCAGGGTCAGCAGCATGCCCAGATAGAACTGCGGCTTGACCGTCAGGGTGCCGATGCAAATAAACGGCACGGCAAACGCCAGCACCAGCATCGGGAAGTCATGCAGGTTGGGCAGGACCAGAAACAAATAAAGACTGGCGAACAATACCGACATTGCCGTCCAGAAAAAGAACCGGTAAATCTGCGGCGCCGGGTCGTCCATCGAAGCGAAAAAGCTGCACGCCACCGCCGCCAGAATCACCGCGGCGCCGCCGTCGGTCCAGCCGAGCAGAATCCACAGCACCGACGCGACGATGATGGCGGTGACGGTGGACACCGCCGAATAGAGCATCAGCCCACGGTCGAGAAACGGCGACAGCCGACCCAGCCGCCAGTGCCGATACACCGCGCGCCAGCTGTCCTGGCTTTCGCACTGGATGGCGTACTGCAGGCTGCGACAGTCCTGCCACAGATCAATCCACTCGCCGAGGCGATACAGGGCGTTGGAGAACAGCAGCTGCTTGCGATCATCCAGCGCTTCGGCGGACGGTTGCAGGGCTTCGAGTTGATCTTTCAGTGCTTGCCAGCGGGCGAGGTCGGCGTCTTTATGGCCGAGCCATTCGGTGGTCGCGGCCAGCAGCGGCGCGAACTTATCCACAAGCTCAGGCGTGCGTCGCTCAAGGGCATAGAGCGCGTCGTCGAGGGCGTCGATCACTGGCAGTAGGTGAATCATGCGACCGCGCAGTTCCTTGGTATTGCGTACGGTTTGCGGTCGCGCGCCTTCGTGGGGCAACTGGCCGATCATCAATTCCAGCGTGTTGAAGGTTGCGACCATCGACGAACGCAGCGCACTGACTTCGTCCGGCTGCACGTTGCGGCTAAGGAAACGCAGGCTGTAAGTCGAAGCATCGGCAAACCATTTGTTCACTGAATCGTTGAACACCGGCGCCAGTCGCCGGGGCCAGAACATGGCGCCGACCACCGCTGCCACGGCGATGCCGAGGAAGATTTCTTCAGTCCGCGCCTCTGCGATGTCCCATACCGCTAACGGGTTATCCACCACGGGCAAGGCAATCAGCGGCAAGGTGTACCCGGCGAGCATCAGCGCGTAATTGTTGGCGGTGCGCAGGTGCATTGAGAGGAACAGCAGAGTTCCGGTCCACAGCGCGATGACCATCACCAGCACATAGGGGCTCTGAACAAACATCGGCACGAAAAAAACCGCGGCGGCGGCACCGAGAAGGGTGCCGACTGCGCGGTACAGCGCCTTGGAACTGGTAGGGCCGACAAACGGACTGGAAACGATGTAGACCGTGGCCATCGCCCAATAAGGCCGGGGCATTTGCATGAGCATGGCGATGTACAACGCGATCATCGATGCCGCGAACGTTCGCACACCGTAGAACCAGTCCCGCGCCGGGGGCATGCCGGTAAAAAATCCGTTCAAGGGTTGATCACCGGCAGATGATTGGCCGATTCAAAAGCCCTCAGCACCCGCAACGCTGCTTCCAGATCACTCTGATCGATCCCTTCGAGCACTTCATGGCGCAAGCGCACCAGCTCGATTTCGACGGCTTGCACCAACTCACGACCCGTCTCGGTCAGGCTCAGGCATTTGGCGCGACGGTCATGGGCGTCTTCAGTACGGCAGACGTAGCCGGCATGACACAACTGATCCAGCAGACGCACCAAAGACGGGCTCTCCATCCCGGCCGCCTGAGCCACCGTCACCTGCCGCACACCCTCGCCCAAACGCCCGATCATCAACAACGGAACGGCGCAGGCTTCGGAGATTCCATAGTTGACCAGCGTGGTCTGGCAGATCCTGCGCCAATGCCTGGCGGCCACCACCATGGAGCTGCTGATGTTCATCTGGAGAGCGTCGAGGTTCTTCGGCACGAGGGAATGCACACACTGTTAGTTTGCTAACTATCAATATGGCATTTGGGGGGAAAGCTGGTCAAGTTTTGAAACAATTTGGTGGGCATGGTCCATGCCTAGACTCGGTAGAAATCGCCATAGCATTCGAAACTGCGTAACGAATTCGCGAACCCACCGAGACTTAAACCATGATTAAACGTCCTGCTGAACCAGAAAGTACTTTAGATTCCGAAGACTCAACGCAGTACCGCAACTTCCTGCAAAGGAAAGTGGACGCCGCACGGCGATCACTGCGCAAGGGCGAAGGCCGCGGTAATGAAGAGATCGAAACTGAATATGCCGCTAAGCGGGCGCAGGCGACAGAATAAAAGGGTCGACGCCATCAGCGTTTCTTGGCTCGATCATAAACAGCGCTTCGCTCACGCTTACCCACTGCCACCACGGAAACGACTACACGCTCATCAATAACCTCGTACACCAACCTGTACCCCGATGACCGCAGCTTGATTTTGTAGCAGTCAGGCATTCCATGTAGTGAATCTGAGGGCACTCGCGGGAGCTCAAGTCGCTCTGTCAGTTTCTTTTTGAATTGCTCGCGCAATGTATGACCCAGTTTGTCCCACTCCTTGCGTGCAGACGGCAGGAATTCGAGCTTATAGGTCATCCAGATTTACCGGGATCGGCGTTTCATGCCTACGTGAGCGAACAATTTCTGCCAATTCAAGGTCATCGAGACGTTCCATCATGGCCTCGAAAACATCGGCCGGGACCATGTAGCCCATCACTCGATTGTGATTCAGCACCGCGACAGGCCCGCCATGGGCGCCGCTCAAAACCGCAGATGGATTTTTCTTCAACTCAGACACACTGACAGCCATGTCGGCCAGAACATTTTGCATAATTAAGACCTCAATTCAGGTCACGATTCTGGTCTATTCACACTTTATGAGCAACCTAGAAAAAAACTTGAAATTGGATATCCACCCAGATTTCTTCAACTCTTGTAAGTTTTTTGCACATTCCAGCCATTTCGCTCAGATTTTTACACCCCCCGCCCCTTCCTCAACAGCACATCCAGCTGATCCACCACCTCCGCCCAATCGGCGTCATCCAGAATGTCGTCACGCAGGAAATCCGCCTGGCTCTTGGTCCAGAAGAACGCATCCGCCAGGTGCAATTCGGGTTTGAGCGGTGAGTGGGTGGCGATGAATTTGTCGATGCTTTCGGCGTCGTCAGGCAGGCCGAGTTGTTTGAACAGGTTGGGGAGGCTGTGGGTTGGGGATTCCATGGTGGGCTCCTTTTTCATGGCAAATGATTGGGTGACTGCTGCGCAGTCAATCGCGAGCAGGCTCGCTCCCACATGGAATCGCGCTCAACTGTGGGAGCGAGCCTGCTCGCGATGGCGATGTAACTGACGCCGAGAATCTACTGACTCAACTCGCACACTTCAGCATGCGGCACCATTTTCAGGAATTCCGGCACGCTCATGTGCACCAGGTTGTTGTGGTTACCCGCCTCCAGGTAGATGTCTTTTTGCCGGGTCAGCAGTGGGTCGATGACCATGTCCAGGCCATAGGATTCGCCCAACGCCGGCACGGCGCCGCGTTCGCAATCCTGGAACAGATGCGCCAGGGTGCTTTCCCGGGTGATCTGCCATTCGCCACTGCCACGTACTTTGCTCAGGTCCAGGTGACGGCTCGCTGGCAGCACAGCCATCAGGTAATGGCCGTGGTGGTCGTCGAGGATCACCGACTTGGCCACCCGCTCGGCAGGAATGCCTGCGACCCGCGCCGTTTCAAGGCTGCTGGCCGAGTGCGGATGGGTGACGACGTCAAATTCGCATTGAGCCTTGTTAAGGCTGTCCTGCACTGTTCTTGCCATACGCATGATGCACCTCGGTGTCCGCAACAACGTTTCGCGGACGATGGTTAAACCTTTCTCACCACTAAAAGTCTAGGCCCGCTGGCGCCATCGCGCGGGAAATCTGCCCGCCGGAATAACGTCAGTAACTGATCAAAATTCGTACAATCCAGAGCTCAGCTAGACTGTATAAAGAACCATCAATGACTCTCCCGGAGGGTCACGTGAACATTCGTTGTTGTGCAGTTGCGCTGCTGTTGGCCTTGAGCGGATCGGTTTTCGCGGCGGACACCGTCGTCCTGCTGGTGCCCAACCCCATCGGGATCTGGCTGATCACGTTCGGCATCGCGTTTCTGATCGCCGAGGCAGCCCTGCCCAATTACGGCGTGATCGGTCTGGGCGGCATTGTGATGTTCGTGATCGGCGCGGTAATTCTGACCAACACCGAGGTGCCGGTTCCGTTGATGATCGGCCTGGGACTGATCAGTGCCCTGTTGCTGATTTTCCTGCTGATCCGCGCCCTGAAAACCCGACCGCGCCACAACGTCAGTGGCGATGCCGAACTCATTGGCAGCGTGACCTCGGTGATGTCGTTACAAGCCGACAACGCCTATAACGGCTGGGTGCACCTGCAAGGCGAACAGTGGCAAGTACTCAGCGCCACGCCACTGCGCCCCGGGCAACAGGTCCGGGTGGTGGCACGCAAGGGATTATTGCTGCAAGTGGCCGCGGCTGACGCGGCGCCGGGTGGAGAATAACCATGGGCCTGCAACTGGGTTTTGCTGCGCTGCTGTTACTGGTGATTGCGCTGGCGGGGTCGACCTTCCGCATCCTGCGCGAATACGAGCGCGGGGTGGTGTTCCAGCTCGGGCGCTTCTGGCAGGTCAAAGGCCCTGGCCTGATCCTGCTGATTCCGGTGGTCCAGCAAATGGTTCGCGTCGATTTGCGTACCGTGGTCCTCGACGTGCCGCCACAAGACGTGATCACCCGCGACAACGTCTCGGTCAAGGTCAACGCGGTGTTGTATTTCCGCGTCCTCGATCCGCAGAAGGCGATCATTCAGGTCGAAGACTTTCTCATGGCCACCAGCCAACTGGCCCAAACCACGTTGCGGGCAGTGCTCGGTAAACATGAACTCGATGAACTGCTGGCCGAGCGTGAGCGGTTGAACATCGACATCCAGCAAGTGCTTGACGCCCAGACCGATGCGTGGGGCATCAAGGTCGCTAACGTCGAGATCAAGCACGTGGACCTCAACGAATCGATGATCCGCGCCATCGCCAAACAGGCCGAAGCCGAACGGGAACGCCGGGCCAAGGTGATCCACGCCGAAGGCGAATTGCAGGCTTCGGAAAAACTCATGCAGGCCGCCGAAATGCTCGGGCGCCAGCCTGGGGCCATGCAGCTGCGGTATATGCAGACATTGAGTTCGATTGCCGGGGACAAGAGTTCGACGATTGTCTTTCCGCTGCCGATCGAGTTGCTCAAGGGGATGGCGGATTTGTCGTCCAAATCCTGACCTTTCCTACAGGCACCAACGTCCGGTAACCGCGTCGGAGATTTCCTTCAAGTTGTAGCGGTGTTGGTGAACTTGTTCCGGTCCGAAGCCGGGTCTAGTCTGGCTTTGTCACTGAATAAACGGTGACACGGACGTGCAAGTCCGACGAAACTGTTTAGGTCGCAATTGCCATATCTCAATGAGCATTTATAGGCTCGCTGCTTTATGGCGGCTGCGCGCAGGAGATCCTCGGATCTGCTGGGTGTCCTAAACAGTCCCGGTCTTGCACACCTGCGCTCAGCCGCCACCCCATTCGCGTGCAAACGAACGGTGGCGGTTCCAACTTACTGTTTAGGGAGTTTTATATGTTCAAGGTATCTCCAAATCCGCCAGACAACTCTGGCACCCCCTCCGAAGATCCACTCGAAGCCGAAAAACTCAAAGAAG
This sequence comes from Pseudomonas sp. PDM25, assembly GCF_019219045.1. Taxonomy (NCBI): domain Bacteria; kingdom Pseudomonadati; phylum Pseudomonadota; class Gammaproteobacteria; order Pseudomonadales; family Pseudomonadaceae; genus Pseudomonas; species Pseudomonas sp. PDM25. The sequence goes on along the minus strand of NZ_JAHUWL010000005.1, from coordinate 34,634 downwards.
CCGCCGACCGCGCCTTCGCCCACTACTTCCCCCCGACCACCGAAAAGCCGCCCAGGCACCGCAAAGGCCACCTCTTCACTGTTGCCCCCGAGGTCAACACCGAAACCCTGCTGGCCAACGCCGCCGAAGACCTGCTGTCCATCAGCGCCATCGCGGCCAATCTGGCAGACGAAGTGGACGGGACACGGCGCTCCGTAGCCCTGGCGCTCAGCCGCATGGCCGATGGCGTGCAATTGCTCGTAGAGCGAGTGCAGGATCATTGGGATGAATCGGAGATCATGCAGGCTCGGGTCAAGGTTTAGCCGGGTAGATTTGTGGTGAATTGACCACCGCTTTCGCGAGCAAGCCCGCTCCCACAGGGGACCGCATTCCAACTGTGGGAGCGGGCTTGCTCGCGAAGGCGTCGGCACGGTCAATGAATGAATCAGCGGTTATCACGGCGATCTTTTTCCAATGCTTCATAAGGCCCTCGCGCCCACCGCTCCACACATTCGTGCAAAAGCGCCGAGGCCTCGCGACGCTTGTCATCGCTGTCCCCGACAAACACCTCTGAAGGCCGTTTGGCATGCTGCCCCACCGCCGCAAACACTTGCTCACGCTGCACGTCATCCAATCCAAAAAAATCAGCTAACCGCCCGGCCATAGCCCCCGGCAACTCACTGTAATTCACCGCCAACCCACCAAACTCCCGACATTGCGCCAACCCCGACGCCAGCAACCGCCCCAACCGCCGTGCGATGAAGTCCTCTCGGCCTTCAAACGGCAATTCGTCATCCAGCACACTCGCGCCGATCATCCACGGCACCATGTGCATGCCCGGGCGGCGTAGATGTGAAACGGCAATTTCCAGCGGATCGCGATAAAGAAACAGCCACGGTGTTTCGGCAAAACATTCGCGCAGCAACGGCAGTTCACCGATGTTCCAGGCATCGAGTTTGATCACCAAACGTTGCTCGACACCGAGCCGACGCTGTCCGTAGGCCGACAGCAACCCTTCGATGGCAGCGCGACGTTCGACGGCGGGCAAGTCGCTGCGCAATAGCGCATCCAGTGGCGGCGGTTCGCTGATCACGATGTGGTTATCGAGTTGTGCGAGCATTTGGCTGATGAGGGTCGAGCCGCAGCGAGACGCGTGAAAGATGAACGCACTCGGGGCCAGACCGGGACTGCAGATTTGCCAGTCAACGAGGGTCGACAACGGCGTTTCCCGGCGAAACGCCTGATTGAACGGCAATCGCAGCGCGTCTTCCACGGCATCGCGAAAAAACGGCTGATGCAGTGGCGTATCGCCGAACCAGCACCAGTCGACGCGCCATTGCCCAGCCTCTTGCCAGACCCGGATCGGCAACCAGCCTTCGAGGTTCATGCCTTTCATTGTTTGTTCCATCGTCGGCGGCCGTCGCGCATGGCTGCGCGCAGTTCTTCGCGGGAGAGCGGCAAGCCTCGCGCCGCCGCCATTTCCAGGGCTCGGGTGATAAAAGCTTCGCCGTCCTGCAACCCCTGCAAGGTTTTGCACAGCGGCGGATCGCTCTCCACCAGTGCCTTGAACTGTGCAAGGCATCCATGAAAAACATCGGTATCTGGCGTGGTCAATTCGCCGTCGATAATCGCCTGCTCCAGCCAGGCGCCGGGCCGACAATCGAGCACCAGATGAATGCGCGCCCGAGTACCACGATTGTCCACTCGATGCGGCCGCGACAGGTCGAGAAACCAGCATTCACCGGCAGCCATCGGCATGCGCTGGCCGTCCAGCAGAAAGTCCACTTGAGGCGCGCTGACCAGCGGGATGTGCAGACGCAGATCGGCGTCCGGTTCGCCCAGGTCGTAGTCGCGATGTTCGTGAATCTGCCCACCCGGCCCGAGCCGCAACAAGCGCGCGCTGACGATTTCCAGCGGCAGATCGCGCAAACCTTGCTGCCATCGGACATCCCGCAACCAAGGCGCGCGCAGCAGCGGTTTGCCGCGACCCGGCGACAGTTCAGTCAACGCATCCGCCGCCGAAATCAGCGCAACACCGCTCCAGTCGCCAGCGTAATAAGCATTGTTGAAATGCCCCTGCCAGCTGTCCTCGTCAACGGCGGCCAACGCCTGTAACAGCAGCGGCAAATCCACGGCCACCGGCAAGCGGGAGAACGCCGGTCGGCTCATCGTTTCGGCAACACCGCGCACTCGCCGAGCCAGGTCAGCAAGTGATCAAGACAGGCCTCCACCGATTGCACGCCGGTATCGAGCACCAAAGAGGCGGACGGCGGCGGTTCATACGGTGCAGACACGCCAGTAAAACCTGGCAAATCACCCCGGCGTGCACGGGCGTAATGACCTTTCGGGTCGCGCTGTTCGCAGACGGCCAAGGAAGCGCTGCACCAGACTTCGCGGTAATCCTCGCCCAGTCGCCGGGCGAACACCTCACGTAACTCCATCAGCGGCGCGATCATCGCCAGGATGACGATCTGCCCGTTCTCCACCAGCAGCGCCGCGACTTCGCTGGCGCGACGGATGTTCTCCAGACGATCACCGTCGGCGAAACCGAGATCACGATTGAGCCCGACCCGCAGCCCGTCGCCATCAAGCACGATGCTCTGCACGCCGTGCTCGAACAGCTCGGCGTGCAGCGCCTGGGCCAGGGTCGATTTACCCGCCGCCGGCAAACCGGTCAGCAAAATCGCCGTGCCGCGATGGCCGTTGCGCGCCTCCCGTTGTGCGCGGCTGATGCTCGCGGTCGGCGCCAGCAGGTTATTGGACCGGGGCATGGGCCACCGGCGTCGTGATGTTCCCGGCCGCCCACGCCGATTCGCGGTTGGCCAACGCGGTGGCAATGGATTGCACTTCGGTGGATTGCACCTGATCCGGCAGCGGATCGAGCCCTGCACTGGCAAAGATCTGGCCGTAAGCGTTACGCAGATCGGCGTACGACAGGTCGCGACGCAAATCGGCCTGCAAGGTGTTCAGTTCGCCCTGGATAAGGTCCAGCTCACCCAGCCCGGCCGCCTGATATCGGTTGCGCAGCTGGCCAACAATCTGCCCGTCGATGTCCGACAGCTGCTGATTGGTCTTGAACTGCCGCAGCGCCTCGCGGTAGTTGGCGTTGGCCACATAAAGCTGCGCCAGCACCGCGATCGACATGGCCTGGCGGCGCGCTGCGGCGACTTCTTCGCCGGCCTTGGCAACGTTGATCGCCGCCGGGGCGGAGATCACGTTGAACAGGTTCCACGTCACTTTCACGCCGTAGTCGGCCCAACCCTGCTCCACCAGGAACGAGTTGCTGTCGTAATGCCCGCCGGCCGAGAACTCCAGCCCCGGCAGCAGCCGCAACATGGCTTTGCGGGTTTCGGCCGCGCTGATGCGGCTTTGGTAATCCTGTTCGCGCAGCTCGGGACGACTGGTCAGGGCTTCCTGTTCCAGGCTGGCGAGGTCAACTTTCAGTTCCGGAATGTCATAGTCGTCCTGGGTCGCCAGGGTCAGGTCGGTGCCCAGCGGCAGATTGATCAGGGTCGCCAGTTCGGTTTTCGCCAGCGACAACGCACGACGCTGTTCTTCCAGTTGGCGCGTGGCTTCGATCAGCGAGCGTTGATAACCCAGCGCCTGAACCGGATCGCCGATTCGCTGCTGGCTCATGCTTTGACTGTTGCCGCGCGCGGTGTCGACCCGGGCCATGAGGCTGTCGATCTGCTTGAGCAAACGCTCGGCGGCCATGGCCCGCCAATAGGCCGAGCGCACGTCCTGAACGATGGTGTTGATCACCTTGCGCCGACGCTCCTGAACGATCAGTCGCTGGTCGCCCTGTTGCTTGGCGCTGATGTAGCTGACGCCAAAATCGAGCACGTTCCAGACCATGGTCAGGTCGGCGACGTCACGGTCGCGGTCCTGGGAGGTCGATGGCTCCAGAGACTGGGTGCCGGTCCGTACGCTCTGGCTGCTGGAGGCGTTGACGTTGTTGCGGCCGACGTACCCGGCGTCCAGGGCCATGCGCGGCAGCATGTCGAAACTGGCGAGGTCGAGTTGGCGCTTGGCCAGGGCCTCTTCCATGATCTTGAGCCGGCCTTCGAGGTTGTACTTCACCGCGCGGGCCATGGCTTGATGCAAGGTCAGCGGACCGCTGAGGGGCTCCTGATCCTTGTACATGTTTTGCAGGTCGCTCCTGGCGCGCTGTTGGCTGACGCTGCGTTCGATCGGTTCACTGGTGACTGCACATCCGCTGACTGCAAGCGCCAGCAGGCTGGCGCCAAACAACTTAGAACTTCTATTCATCCTTGACTGCCCCTGGACACAGCATTGTTTTAGGTGTTTTTTCAGGCCTGCATTTCGCTGATGCCGACTTGTCGCAAAGCCGCGGCCAGGCTGTCGACCTGCCGTTGCTCGGTGTCTTTGAGCTGTTGCAATTGCTGGACGAGACTCGGCGCGCCAAACACGCCGCGCAGCCCCTGTGAAACATCTCCGGCCTTGATCGAATGACTGCCGAATGAGTTCAGCGAGTCTCGCTCGTTGCCGGCGTCCTGATTGAACAAGCTCGACAACGTACTGGTACCGAACACCCCGCCATCGCCACCGCCGAAGCCGAGGAAGCCGTTGCCCGAGCCATCGCCGCCGCTGTCACTGCTGCTGAACACCTGGGCGATGAAGCTGGGCGCCAGCGCACCGTGGTTCATGAAGATGTCGCCCAGCGGCCGGATGCCGTTGCCGATCACGCGGCTTTCGAACAACGGGGTAAAGGTCAGCGGTGAGCCGAGATCGCCGGTCGGGGGCGTGAAAATGATCGGTTGCAGCGGTACGTTGGGCTGATCGGAAACGGTGACCGGTGGCGGGATCCGGGCCAGCGGGTCAGGCGTCACGACCACGGCAGGCGTCTGCACCGGCACGGTGTCGATCACGTAATTGTTGGAGACCGCCACGCTGCTACCGGCATTGCCCGAAAGGTCGCTGACGTTGCTGGTGTCCAGCGCAATGAAATTGCTCGGGTCGGTGATGCTCGCGGTCGGCGTGAAGGTCGCCGTCCAGGTCTTGCCGCCGTCGCTGCTGGCCAGGTTGGTCAGCTCGCCGTTGGTGACGCTGAGGTCCGACAGGTCGAAATCGCTGACCACTTCGCTGAAGCTGATCGTCACCAGCGTGGTTTGACCCACGCCCAGGTTCGGGTTGGCGACCACGATGGTTGCCGTCGGCCGGGTGGCATCGAGCGCGTAGTTGTTGGAGATCGCGATCCCGGCACCGACGTTGCCCGCGGCGTCCGCCACATTGCTGCTGTCGAGCAGGATCAGGTTGGTGGTGTCGTTGATGTTGGCGGTCGGGGTCAGTGTGGCGGTCCAGGTCTTGCCGCCATCGCTGCTGAGCAGGTTGGACAAGGTGCCATTGGCGACGCTGAGGTCCGACAGGTCGAAACCTGAAACCGTCTCGGTGAACGTGATGGTAACCGTGGTCGTCTCGCCGATGCCCAAGCGGTTATCCGCCACCACGATGGTCGCCGTCGGCCGCGCTGTGTCGATGGCGTAGTTGTTGGAATCGGTCACGCCCACGCCACTGTTGCCCGACACGTTGGTCACACCGCTGTTGTCGAGACGGATCAGGTTGGTGGTGTCCGTCACGTTGACGGTTGGCGTGAACGTCGCGGTCCAGGTGATGCCGCCGTCGCTGCTACTGACGTTGCTCAAGGTGCCGTTGGCAATGCTCAGGTCCGCATTGGTGAAACCGCTCACCGCTTCGCTGAAGGTGATGGTCACCCCTGAGGTTTCACCGGCCTTGAGGGCGTTGTCGGCCACCACGATGGTTGCGGTCGGCACTTGGGTTTCCACCACATAGTTGGCGGAGTTGGTCGTGCCAGAGCCCGCGTTGCCGGCCAGGTCCGAGACGCCGGTATTGTTCAGGGTGATGAGATTGGTGGCGTCGGTAATCCCGATAGTCGGGGTGAAGGTCCCGGTCCAGGTGATGCCGCCATCGCTGCTGCTGACATTGCTCAGCGTACCGTTGGCGACGCTCAAATCGCTGTTGTCGAAACCGCTCACCGCCTCGCTGAAGGTGATGGTCACCAGCGCGGTTTCGCCCGGTTTCAGGGTTGTATCGCTCAACACAATGGTCGCGGTCGGGCGTTGGCTGTCGATGGCGTAGTTGTTGGAGTCCGTCGTGCCGCTGCCAGTGTTGCCCGCCCCATCGATCACTCCGGTGTTGTCGAGGGTAATCAGGTTGGTCGAATCGGTGACGCTCGCTATCGGCGTCAGGGTGGCGGTCCAGGTGATGTTATCGCTGGTGCTCAGATTGCTCAGAGTACCGTTGCTCACCGTCAGGTCGGCTGTAGTAAAACCGGTTACCGCCTCGGAGAAGGTGATGGTCACCATCGATGTTTGACCCACACCCAGCGCCGCGTCCGTCACCACGATGGTCGCGGTTGGGCGCTGTGTGTCGATGGCGTAGTTGTTGGAGTCGGTGGTGCCGCTGCCGGTGTTGCCCGAGACGTTTTGCACGCCAGTGTTGTCCAGGGTGATCAGGTTGCTGGTGTCGGTAATGCTGGCCGTCGGCGTGAACGTTGCTGTCCAGGTAATGCCGCCATCGCTGCTGCTCACCGCCGTCAACGTGCCGTTGGCGATGGTCAGGTCGGCGTTGCTGAAACCGCTGACCGCTTCGCTGAAGGTAATGGTGACCAGCGACGTTTCACCGACGCTCAGCGCATTGTCGGCGACGACGATGGTGGCGGTCGGCCGCACGGTGTCGATGGTGAAGTTGGCCGAATTGGTGATGCCGCTGCCTGCGTTGCCGGCAATGTCGGCCACGCCGCTGTTGTTCAGGGTGATCAGGTTGGAAGTGTCCCTGACGCCGACTGTCGGGGTGAAGGTCGCCGTCCAGGTGATGCCGCCATCGCTGCTGCTCACCGCGCTCAAGGTGCCGTTTGGAATGCTCAGGTCACTGTTGTCGAAACCGCTGACCGCCTCGCTGAACGTGATGGTTACCAACGACGTTTCGCCGGCACTCAGGGTTGGGTCGGCGACGACAATGGTGGCGTTCGGACGCAGACTGTCGATTGCGTAGTTGTTGGAATCGGTAGTGCCCGCGCCAGTGTTGCCGGCCGCGTCCGCCATGCCGGTGTTGTTCAGCGTGATGATATTGGTTGCATCGTTGATGCTCGCCGTCGGCGTGAAGGTCGCGGTGTAGGTGATGTTATCGCTGGTGCTCAGGCCGGTCAGGGCGCCGTTGGCGACCGTGAGGTCGGCGGTGGTGAAACCGGTCACCGCCTCGGAGAAGGTGATGGTTACCACCGTGGTTTGACCCAGCGCCAAGGCGGTATCCGTCACGACGATGGTCGCGGTTGGGCGCACGGTGTCGATCGCGTAGTTGTTGGAATCGGTGGTGCCGCTGCCGGCGTTGCCCGAGGCATTTTGCACACCGCTGTTGTCCAGGGTGATCAGGTTGGTTGCGTCGGTAATGCTGGCCGTCGGCGTGAAGGTCGCTGTCCAGGTGATGCCGCCATCGCTGCTGCTCACTGCCGTCAACGTGCCGTTGGCGATGGTCAGGTCGGCGTTGCTGAAACCGCTGACCGCTTCGCTGAAGGTAATGGTCACCAGCGACGTTTCACCGATTTTCAGCGCGTTATCGGCGAGCACGATAGTGGCCGTCGGAGCGACGGTGTCGATGGTGTAGTTGCCGGAGTTGGTCGTGCCGCTGCCCGTGTTGCCAGCCAGATCGGCCACGCCGGTATTGTTCAGGGTGATGACGTTGCTCGGGTCACTCACGCCGACGGTTGGCGTGAAGGTCGCCGTCCAGGTGATACCGCCGTCGCTGCTGCTCACCGCCGTCAATGTGCCGTTGGCGATGGACAGGTCGGCATTGGTGAAACCGCTCACTGCTTCGCTGAAAGTAATGGTGACCAGTGAAGTTTCCCCGGCACTCAGAGTCGGGTCGGCCAGAACGATGGTCGCCGTAGGGCGAACCGTGTCGATCGCGTAGTTGTTGGAATCGGTGGTGCCGCTACCGGCGTTACCCGCCAGGTCGGCGACGCCGGTGTTGTCCAGGGTGATCAGGTTGGTCGTGTCGTTGGTGCTGGCGCTCGGCGTGAAGGTCGCCGTCCAGGTGATGCCGCCGTCGCTGCTGCTCACCGCGGTCAAGGTGCCGTTGGCAATGGTCAGGTCGGCGTTGGTGAAACCGCTGACCGCTTCACTGAAAGTGATTGTCACCAGCGAGGTTTCGCCGATTCTCAGCGCCGTGTCCGCGACCACGATGGTTGCCGTCGGGCGCACGGTGTCGATGGCGTAGTTGTTGGAATCGGTGGTGCCGCTGCCCACGTTGCCGGTGGCGGCAGCCTGCACGCCGCTATTGTCCAGGGTGATCAGGTTGGTCGCATCGGTGGTGCTGGCCGTCGGGGTGAAGGTGGCGGTCCAGGTGATGCCGCCGTCACTGCTGCTGACCACGCTCAACGTGCCGTTGGCGATGGTCAGGTCGGCGTTGGTGAAACCGCTCACCGCCTGGCTGAAGGTGATGGTCACCAGTGACGTTTCACCGATTTTCAGGGCGTTGTCCGCTACCACGATGGTCGCGGTCGGCGGGGCGGTGTCGATGGTGTAGTTGCCCGAAGAACTGGTCCCGCTGCCGGTGTTGCCCGCGATGTCGGCCACGCCGGTATTGGCCAGAGTAATAACGTTGGTGGTGTCGTTAATGCCTGCAGTCGGCGTGAAGGTCGCCGTCCAGGTAATGCCGCCGTCGCTGCTGCTCACCGCCGTCAAGGTGCCGTTGGCGATCGTCAGGTCGGCATTGGTGAAACCGCTCACCGCCTCGCTGAAGGTGATGGTCACCTGCGAGGTTTCGCCCTGTGTCAGCGTCGAATCGGCCAACACAATCGTGGCGGTCGGGCGCACGGTGTCGATCGCGTAGTTGTTGGAATCGGTAGTGCCGCTGCCGGCGTTACCGGCCAGATCCGCTATGCCGGTATTGTCCAGGGTGATCAGGTTGGTCGTGTCGTTGATGCTGGCGGAAGGTGTGAACGTCGCGGTCCAGGTGATGCCGCCGTCGCTGCTGCTCACCGCCGACAAGGTGCCGTTGGCAATGGTCAGGTCGGCGTTGGTGAAACCGCTGACCGCTTCGCTGAAGGTGATCGTCACCAGCGAAGTTTCGCCGATTCTCAACGCCGTGTCCGTCACCACGATGGTTGCCGTTGGCCGCACAGTGTCGATGGCGTAGTTGTTGGAATCGGTGGTGCCGCTGCCGGCGTTGCCCGACAAGTCGCTGACCCCGGTGTTGTCCAGGGTGATCAGGTTGGTCGTGTCGGTGATGCTGGCGGTCGGGGTAAACGTCGCCGTCCAGGTGATACCGCCGTCGCTGCTGCTCACCGCGGTCAAGGTGCCGTTGGCGATGGTCAGGTCGGCGTTGGTGAAACCGGTCACCACCTCGGCGAAGGTGATGGTCACCAGTGAGGTTTCGCCGATTTTCAGCGCATTGTCCGCCACCACAATGGTTGCGGTTGGACGAAGTGTATCGATCGCATAGTTGTTCGAATCGGTGGTGCCGCTGCCGGTGTTGCCGGCCAGATCCGCTATGCCGGTGTTGTTCAGGGTGATCAGGTTGGTCGTGTCGTTGGTGCTCGCGGAGGGTGTGAAGGTCGCGGTCCAGGTGATGCCGCCGTCGCTGCTGCTCACCGCCGTCAAGGTGCCGTTGGCGATGGTCAGGTCCGCGTTGGTGAAACCGCTGACCGCTTCACTGAAGGTGATCGTCACCAGTGAGGTTTCGCCGATTTTCAGCGCATTGTCTGTCACCACGAGGGTCGCCGTTGGCCGCACGGTATCGATGGCGTAGTTGCCCGAATCGGTAGTGCCGCTGCCGGCGTTACCGGCCAGATCTGTGACGCCGGTGTTGTCCAGGGTGATCAGGTTGGTCGTATCGGTGATGCTGGCGGTCGGTGTGAAGGTCCCCGTCCAGGTGACGCCGCCGTCGCCGCTGCTCACCGAGGTCAAGGTGCCGTTGGCAATCGTCAGATCCGCGTTGGTCAGTCCGGTGACCGCTTCGTTGAAGGTAATGGTTACCAGCGAGGTTTCGCCGATTCTCAGCGCCGTGTCGGTAAACACGATACTGGCGGTCGGGCGTACGGTGTCGACCGTGTAGTTGTTGGAGTTGGTGGTGCCGACGCCGGCGGTGCCCAGAATGTTGATCACCCCGGTGTTGTCCAGGGTGATGACGTTGGTCGTATCGGAAATACTGGCGGACGGCGTAAACGTTGCCGTCCAGGTGATGCCGCCATCGCCGCTGCTCACCGAGGTCAACGTGCCGTTGGCGATGGTCAGGTCCGCATTGGTGAGACCGGTCACGGCTTCGGAGAAGGTGATGGTCACCAGGGACGTTTCGCCGATGCTCAGTGTGGTGTCAGCGACCACAATGGTCGCGGTCGGCGGTGGTGAATACGCGGTGTTGAGTATGCCGCCGTCGTTATAGATGGTCGCGACGGCGGTTGGCGAAGTGCCGGGGCTGCCACCGCCCTGCGCGGTACCGCCTGCACCACTGGCCCCGGCATTACCGGCCAGGGCCGCGAAGTTGGCGGCCGTGATCAGCAGCGTGCCTTTGTTCCAGATCGCACCGACGCCCCGGCCACCAATGCCGCCATTGCTGGCATTGCTGCCTTGGCCACCACCACCGCCGCCACCGCCGCCGGCACCAATGTTGTTGCTGATGGTGGAGGTGCCGACAATGGTGATGGTGCCGCTGCTGGCGTTGTAGATCCCGCCCACCGCGTTGCCGCCGGCGCCACCCACCTTGTCCCAACCGGCCCCGCCGCCCCCGCCGCCAATGGAAATCGTGCCATTGGTGGCCGTCGCACCGTTACCGCCGTTGCTGTAATAGGAAACGCCTACGCCGCCAGCCCCGCCAGTGGTGGTACCACCGCGACCGCCCATGTGGGTGGCGTCATAACCGCCGCCGTAACCACCGACACCGCCGCTGCCCGCCTGGCCGCCCAATGTGCCGGTGCCCGGTCCCGACGAACCGCCATGCCCGCCGCCCTGGCCACCCAAACCGCCGCCGCCACCACCGCCACCGCCGTAAAAAGCGCCCGTCACACCGCCGCCGCCACCACCACCGGAAGCGCCGTTAGAGGTCACGCTGACGTTGTTCAGGGTCAGAATCCCTGCGTTGAAAATGCCCCCAGCCATCGAACCCGTGGCACCGTAGCCACCGTTGCCGCCGGTGCCCGACACCAGGCCACGGGTGATCACCAGGCCATCGAGCGTCACGATGCTGCCAGACGACACTTCAATCACTCGGGTCCTGTACTGACCGTCGAGAATCACGTCAGCCGCGCCGTCGTTGTTCAAGTCGCCATCAACGGTGATGTTCTTGTTGATCAGCAGTTCGGACGTCAGCTGCACCGTCATGCCGGTGCTGAAGGTGACGAGATCGCCGTTCTGCGCCGAGGCGATCGCCGCGCGCAACGAACCGACGCCCGTGTTGGCGTTGTTGGTGGCGGTCCAAGTGGCCAGGCCCCACTGATACTCGCTCATGCCCTGGGTCGACAGCACGTTGGCGCTTTCGATACTGCCAGTAGCAATTTCCAGATCCCAATCGCCACCGATCCCGGTGCGATTGCTGGAAGCGGCTACATCGCGGCCAGTCAAATGTGCCAGCGAGTCGACAAAACTCAAGCCACGCTCACCTTCGGCGGTGTAGCAGCCGTAAATCAAAATGTCGCCGCCGACGTTCATGTCCTTGCCGATTTCCGCCAGCACGGCACTGCGGGCCGCGACGTTGTCGGCGGACAGGTAACTGTCGCCCAACCACAGATCGCCCGCGTTGCCATGGGCAATGATCTGCACCGAACTGATGCCCTGATGTGTGTCCAGATAGGCGGCAATTTGCTGCAAGCCGTCCTTGCTCGCGTCCAGCTGGACCACTTGGGTGCCAGGCGCCACGCCCTTGAGCAGGCTATCGGCATCCTTGACCCGCGAATCGACGAACACCACGCTCTGGCCCGGCACTGCAACGGGGGCTGGTGCAGGTGTGGCGTCGGCCTGGCCGTGGGTGTCCTTGCTGGCGACCGGTTGGTCGGCCGTTGGCGTCTTGGCGGCATCAGCCGTGGTGTGGCTGTCCGCCTGAGCGGCATCGGCCACCGTGGCCGCCACCGCGCCGTCGAACAGCATTCGCGGTTCCAGGGACATGATCATGGGCGAGGCCAGCGCCCGTGCGCCTTCGGTAACTCGCGACTTGCCGTTGCTCCACCACATGCTGCTCACCCGGACTCGAACTTGCTTGACGCGTCAATGAAAACGCCGCGATCAACTGATCGCGGCGTCGGCCTTCATACGAATGACATTGGCGGCGCTGGCTGAGCCATCGAGCCAAAAGGACAACTCTGCGTATTGCTTGAACAAATCCGGCGGCAGGATCGTGCGCCGCGATTGCAGCTCGACCTTGGGTTTGACTTTGTGCAGGCCGGAGACGCCGAGGGCTTGATCGAACTCTGGCGCATCGTAGGCGAGGTTGTTGAAGTCATGCTCGAACCACGGCTCGCCAATGAAGTCGTAGACCAGCCGCATGACCCGATCGGGGGCCTGGGTCAGCAAGTCGTAATCGACAATCAGCAATGAGTCGGCGTGTTCGCCGTAATAGGCTTCCTTGAGCGCTGCCCAGGCAAACCCCACCAGACGATTGCGCTGCGCCAGGGTTTCGCAACGGCTGTAGACCGTGTTGCGCTCGACCGCGTCGCCGAACAGCTTGGTATTTTCAAAGGGGTTGGCGCGATACAAACGCTCGATGCTGTCCATGACCCAGGCGACATTGCGCACGCAGGCAATGACCTTGGCTTGCGGGAACAGATCGCTGATGGCCGGCAGGCGCGAGCTCCATAACCGATTGGTGTCGAACACCACCGGTTTGTCGGCCTTGTCGGCGTAGAAGGAGTCGAACAGTCCGCGAAGCAAACGGCGGCGCAGATCGGTATCGATCACCGCACCGAACTCGCTGCCGGCGCTGCACTGTTCCAGAACACCGGAAAACAGGGCGCCAACGGGGCTGGTCATGCCGGCATGAAAGCGCGGGTTCTGCAAAAGGATCGCAGAAAGTAGGGTCGAACCTGAGCGCGGCAAGCCGGAAATAAAATGGAACTGTGACAATCCCTTCACCCTGATCAGAAATCCTTTATCTACGACGGAGCGTAGACCATGAACAGCCTTATGGGTAATGGTGTTTTGATATCAAATCGAAATTAATCGTCTGAAAAACGCGATTTTGGTTACAGGCTCAATGCAACACGAACAAGCGCGCGTTGGCACCACCCGCCTGTGTTTCGCCAACTTTCTGCCAGCCTGCGGGCAACGGCGCGAATTCGTCCGGCACATCGACGGTACCGATCAACCACACTCGGCCAGTGCCTTTGGGCAAATCGCCGAGGTTGTCGAGGTAAATGTCCTGGGTCACCAGCGTGCCGAAACCATAAGCATTCGGCCGGCTCGAAGCGCCATTGGCCAACGGCGGGGTGTACAGCAGCGGTTTGGCGTCGGTGCGGTTGTAATAGACGTAACTGAGGTACCAGAGCAAGTCGCTGGTGACGATCCGGTCACCGGCAACGAAGTGCTGATTCACGTAGTCGACCATGACGCTGATCTGATCGTTGGTATCGACCGTGGCGTTGTTGTTCAGGCCCACCAGTTCGACACCGACAAACAACACCAACACCGTCAACGCCAACACCCGGAAGACCGCGTACAGGCGATCGATGGCCAATGCGGCAATCATCGGCAGGCCGAGGGCATACGCGGTGAGGTAACGCTCGATGAACACCGGCGAGATGAACGACACCAAAAACACCAGCAACAACGGCAAAACGGTGTAGATCACCACCAACGCACTGCCACGAATCACACTGCGATCCCGCGCCAGCGCCACCCACACCAAGGCCAGCGACGCCAAAGGCAACGTGATGAACATCGGTGCAGTCAGGGACTCGCCATCGTCCTGGATCAGGAACGACCAGATCATCGAAGGCAACGAGGCGAACGTCACCGGTGTCTCCCACCCCACATCGCCATTGGCTTTGAGTAGATCCATGTGTTGAATCAGATCGATCAGGCTGGGCACCCACGGCAAGTACACCAACACAATCGCCACGTTCGCCCACCACCAGCCGGGCTGCTGGATATGCCGCAAACGATAGCCAGGCTGTACGCGGATCAGCCCCAGATACAGCCAGTGACACAGCACGCACAGGGCGGTGAAGTAATGGGTGTAGAACGCCGCACTCATCAGCAGTGCGTAAATCACCAGATAGCGCTTACGTCCGGGGTGTTTGATCCAGTAGACCAGGGCAATCGTGGCACCGATCAGCCACAGCCCCAGCAACGAATACATGCGCACTTCCTGGCTGTAACGCACGGCGGTAGGCAGCAGCGCCAACAGGACACCGGCCAACAACGCGGCGCGGCGAGTGGCGAGCAAGTCCACCAGCCAGACGCCCAACGCCACGGTGGCAATCCCCGGTAGCGCACTCAGGCTTCGAATCGAAAAAATGCCATCGCCGAACAGCTCGATCCAGCCATGCAGCAGCATGAAATACAGCGGCGGATGCACATCATGGGCGGCATGCACCCAGATCCCGGCCAGCGAATACTGGCTCAGCAGCAGACTGGAACCTTCATCGCCCCATATAGCCGCCGCTGTCAGGTCATAAAAACGTACCAGCGCGGCCAATGCCAGGATCGGCAGCAGCCAATGTTCGCGCACCCATCGCAGCAAGCGCTGAACACTCGCCCAGGCGCCGGGTGCCGCGTGGGAGCCTTGGGTGCCGTCAACCGGCGTTTCTCTTCGCGCCTCCATTGCCCCCCCTCGAGACTGCCGGTGAAAAATCTTGAAGCTTGCAATCACTGTAGGACAGCGACAGCACCGTCGTCGATGCTGGCTTTGCGACCAACGACATTCGGCAGCCATACGGATCCGGGTCTACGCTCTGGCGTGGCGTGACCCAGCCTCGGAGATGAAAGGAATCGGCTGTTCGCAACGATCTGCCCGGGGGCCCGGGCCACCCGCGTGGCGCGCCAGACAACTAACCCTGAGGGATGAGGAACTATGGAAGTATTCATGGGCACTGTTCAGTCTTTCGCCTTTAACTTTGCCCCCAACGGCTGGGCCCTGTGCAACGGCCAGACACTGGGGATCTCGCAATACCAGGCGCTTTTCTCACTGCTGGGAACCTACTATGGAGGCAATGGCACCACCAATTTCATGCTACCCAACCTGCAAGGCCGTCTGCCGATGGCACAGGGCAACGGCCTGGGCCTGACCCCGCGCGTCATCGGTGAATTCTCCGGGACCGAGAACGTTACCGCCACCATCACCAACCTGCCCAATCACACCCACGCCTTGTCCGGGCTCACGGCCGCCACCACCCTGCAACTGGCCAGCCCGGCGAGCAACCCGGTCACCAACCCGACCGCGACCAACTCGTACATCGGTGCCTCGGGCGGCGGCCCGGGTTCGGCGAGCATCTACTCCGACGCGCAAGGCGCTTCAGCCGTGCCACTCAAAGGCGTGGCCACCACGGTCACGGGAGAAATCTCGTCCGCCGGTAACGGCCTGCCCATGGATACGATGAACCCCTTCCTGGTGCTCAACTTCAGCATCGCCTTGAACGGGTTGTTCCCTTCGCGCAACTGAGGAGCCGCCGGGGGATTCAAATCCCCCGGCCACTTTCAATTCTGGAGTGACACCATGCTGCAACAGGTTCAAAGCCAACACTTTCAGGCGCTGCTGGGCAAGACGGGGACGCTGCGACTGCCGGATGGAAGTGAATTGCCGATCCATATCGACAGCCTTGAAGAAACACCCCGCTCGCGGATGCCCAACAACGAGCGCATGCCATTCAGTGTCGAGTTCAACAGCTTGAAACCCACAGAGTTTGTCGATGGGTTATGTACGCTGGAATTGCCGGAACTGGGTCAGGTGGAAAACATCTTTGTCTCCCGGGTGCCGGCCATGGGCCGTGACCCGGGCGTGGGGTATTTCTACATCGCATTCAACTGAACGCATGAAGATCACAATGTGGGAGCGGGCTTGCTCCGGGCGGCGTTCCGACGAATGCGGTGGATCATTCAAAGTTGATGTTGAATGTGATGACGCCTTCGCGAGCAAGCCCGCTCCCACAGGGTCGGCGGCGGGCTCAGCCCTGCGGATACCACACCAACCGCTCCGCTGCCGGGTTGCGCTCTTCGACCTGAAACCCCAGCGCCAGGTAATGCTGGCGCGCGTGGGGATTGTTGGCCCAAACCACCGTCGCTACCGGGCAACGAACCTGTTGCGCGGCTTTTTGCACACCTTGCAGCACCTTGCGGCCATAGCCCTGGCCGCGAGCCTGGGGAATGAACGCCAGGTACAACACACGAATTTCATTCGGACCAAAATCGGTGGTCAGCGCACCGATGGCCGTGTCGAGCTTCTCGATCACGTAATGCATAGCGTTGGGGAAGCGTTCACCCAGCCCTTGTTCCTGCACTCGAAATTGCTGGGCCACCACCTGCTCAACCACCTCTTGCTCACCATCGATCCATTGCAGATCCGGCCGCGCCGACTGATAGAGGCTGTGCAGAAAAGCCCCATCGCTGGCCCGTGAAGGTCGAACCACCAAGCCATCGGCCGCCACTGAATCGGTATTCGCCATCGTTGCTCTCCCTAAAAACCGCTTTCCCTTACGCCCAGCGCCGCCAGACGCCGCCAGGCGACACCCAGCAACGACTCGCCGCGCCCCTGCAGCACCACAATGCCGCGCAAGGGTTGCACCGGCGTCGGTACCTCTTCGAGGACGCTCAACCGCGCCCCATATTGAGCCTGTACCGGCTCCGCTCTTTGATGCTGATCCCGGCGCACGGCAATCGGCCCATGGTGATCGGAGGTCAACGCTTCCTGATCGACAAATTCCGCGCCGTTGGTGTCGATTTCGCTCAGTTGCACGGCGATCGCCGGGTGCATCGGATCGTCGGCGATGAAGCGTCCGCTGGCGCCCGTGGCGACGCGCCAGAGCTCGACTTCGGCCAGATAACCACGCAACCGCGCGCCGTCTTCGACCACCCGCGCCAGCGGATCTTTGCTCGACAACCAGCGACCGACTGCCAACTGCGGCAACAGATCGCGCACCTTGCCCGCGTGGGGCGCCCGCAGCAGCAGGCGCTCACGCTGGGCGGCCAGGCCTCGGTATTCGGCGACCGCTTCGGCCAGGCGCTGTTCGACGATACCGGCGTCGGCGGCGGTTTCACTGCGGCTGGCCTGGCGGCGCATCTGCAACTGCTGGATCTGGATTTCGCGACGGACGATGGCCTGGCGCGAATCCAGGTCCGGGGATTCCAGTTCGATTAGCACCTGGCCCTGGGTAACCGCTTCACCATCGTGAACATTCACCGTTTTGACCCGCGCCGCGACGGGCGCGTGCAAGGCACTGGCGCGGCCCGCCTCCAGCATCGTCGGCAACTCCACGGCGCTGCGCCACGGTACGACCAGCATCAGCAACAGCCCAAGCAAGGCCAGGCCACTGAGCAGCACCCGAGGCGCATGCGCCTGTTCGCGGCGCGTCCACCATTGCCGCCACTCATTCATGATCGGCAGGAAGATGAACCACACCAGCTCCACCAGCATCAGGAAAATCCCCAACACCTTGAAGAACAGGTGGTAGACCGCCAGCGCAATTCCGAAAAACAACGCGGCGCGCCACAGCCACGAACCGTAACCCCAGATCAGCAAACGCCGTTGCATCTTCGGCGACCAGGGCTCCGGCGCTGGCGCACCGTAACCGAATAAAAACTCACGCAAGCGCCAGCGACAAAGGGCAAACGCACGCCCTTGAAGGTTGTCGACTTGCCAATAGTCGCTGAGCAAAAAATAGCCATCAAAGCGCATGAACGGGTTGAGATTGATCACCAACGTGGTCATCCAGGTAGCACTGGCGAGCATGAAAGCCGCCGTGCGTCCGGGACCGTCTGGCAGCAGCGACCAGGCGAGCAGCGCGAGGCTCGCCAAAAGCAATTCCGCCAGCACGCCACCGGCGCCAATCAGCAGCCGCGCACGGCGATCATTGACCCGCCAGGCGTCGCTGACATCGGTGTAAAACATCGGCAGCAACACCATGAACGCCACGCCCATGCTCTGCACTCGACAACCGGCGCGCTTGGCCATGAAAGCGTGACCGAACTCGTGGCAGAGCTTGGCGAAGAACAGCGCCACGCCGAACGCCAGCGCGCCACCGAGGCTGAACAAATGCGGGAAGGTCGCGATAAAGCGCTGCCAGTCCCGGGACACCAGAAACACGCCGAGCCCCAGGGTTGCTGGCAATCCGTAGCGTAATGCTCGCGGGCCGAAGCGCTCCAGCCATGGCCAGGCGCGATTGAGAAAAGCGTCCGGGCGCCACAGCGGAATACGGAAAAACAGGTATTGGTGCAGCAAGATCTGCCACAGCGACTGGCGTTGAGCGGCCGCTTTGAGGCTGTAACTGGCGCGCTGTTGCGGATCGAGGGCGGTGATCAGGTCGTGGCTGCGCAGAAAGCCCAGCAATTGCTCAAGCTCCGCGCTATCGAGCGGCAAACCTGGCTCGCGGTTGGCGGCACGCAGCACCTGTTCGGGATCACCCAAGGACCAATGGCGCAGCAGGCGCATCGCCGCCACGCCGAGTTTGAAGTATCGACCGCGCACCGGATCGGCCAGGGTCCAGCGCGGCGAGCCATCGAGCGCCGGTGATGCAGGCGTCAGCTGCAAATCTGCGCGCAGGTTCGGCAGGCTCATCTAAAGCCCCACGCTCTGGCGTAAACCGGCCAGGGGTTTACGTAACAGGTACAGCGCCAGCGGCGCACGGTCACCGAAGACTTTCGCCGTCCCGCGCAACCCGATACGTGGTGGCGTCTGCTGGAAACTGGCGTCGAGCCGATAAGCCAGCTGACCGCCGGCCGTGGGTTGTGCTTCATAAGCTGCGCGTTCGAGCCGGGCCAGATGCCGTTGCAACGGATCACTGTCGAGAAACAGCGCGACCTGCGCGCCCGGCTCCAGCGCAATCGCATCGCCCACCGCCAGTTCGATGCGCAACTCAGCCTGGGTCGGATCGGCGATTTCCATCAGCCGCTCGCCGGTCTGCACCGGTTTACCGGTCCAACGTTCCGCGTCGGCGAATACCGCAATACCGCCCCGTTCGGCGCGTACTTCGCTGCGCTTGAGCAGTTCGCGGGCGTAATCCCTTTCAGCGCGCTTTTGCTCGACTCGCGCGGCCAGCAGATCGATTCGCGAGCTCGATTCAGCATCAGCGAACGAGCGCTGGGAATTAGCCTTGAGCTCAGCTTCAGCAACGCCCAAGGCGCGCTCGGCCACGTCGGCCTGGGCCCTGAGCGTGGTGCTTTCAAAGCGCAACAACAGGTCGCCGGCTTTCACCGTCTGATTGGGTTTGACCAGGAATTCGGCGATCACCCCGTCCAGCGGCGCCGCAACGACTCGACCGCCCAGCGGAACGACTTCGGCCGGAGCCAGCACCGATTGGCGCACCGGAATCAGCAGCCCGAGCAACACCACCGCGACCAGCGCCACCTGCCGCTTTCGCGTCCAGCGCAGCCGCCACGGTTTGCGCGGTTGCTGCGCCAGCCAGGCATGGCTGTAGGTGTCACCCAATTGCGACAGCAACACTTGCTCGGAAGGATTCCACGGCAGATCCCGCGCCAGCCACAGACCGCCAAACACCTCACCTTGGTGATCGATCAGTGGCAGCCAGAACACCTGAGCCGCGCAAAGACTTTGCCAGTCCGCCTGAATCGATTCGCCCAGAACATTCGCCGGAATCACCCGCGCCTGTTTCAGCACCTCGAGCTTGAACAACTGCGCCACGGCTTGCTCGACAAACGCCACGAACGGCGCATTGGGTTCCACCGCACTGACGCCCGTCACGGCCTGTACCTTGCCGGCGATCAACAGCGCCGCGTGGCGAAAGCCGAACAGCGCCTGACCGTCATTGACCAGGCTGTAGGCCAGTTGCGCAGGCGTGCGAGCAGCGCGGGTCAGGCGTTCGAGATCCAGAAACCTTGCGAACACTTGTTCAGCGCCACCTGTGACCGGAGCGTTCACTTGAACTCCGCGAAACGTGCCGTGCCACTCATGCCGGCCAGCAAACCGTTGGCGTTGGGAAGCGTCGCCACCAGCAGCAAGGTCTGACTGCCTTCATCAATCCGCGCGCCGAGGCGTTTGACCGTGGCATCCAGTGGCTGACCGGTTTCATCGGGAACAAAACTGAAGGTCTGGCCAGGCTTGAGCCGGGCCATCCAGCGTGACGGCACCAGCAGATGAATTTCCAGGGTGCGGTTGTCGACCACGTCCAGTAACGGCGTACCGGCAGCGACGCTTTCATAACGCTTGACCTTGCGCTCGACGACCTGACCATCGAACGGCGCCAGCACGCTGCAGCGTTTGACCTGAACCTGATAAACCTGGGATTGCGCCTGAGTCTCGCTGACCTTGGCCTCGGCCCGCGCCACTTCAAAACGCCCGACCGAATTCAACGCCGCCAACTGCTTGTTGTGGGACAGCTCTTCACCGGCGCCACGGCTGGCAGCCTGGGCCGCATTGAGCTGGGCCTGATAAGCCGAACAATCAAAACGCGCCAGGATGTCGCCCTTCTTGAACGACTCGCCCTCACTGAACGGCAACTCGACAATACGCCCGGACAACTCACTGGCGAGCACCGCCTGATCCCGGGCACGCAGCACACCACGGGCCTCGCTGCTGGCGTTTGCACTGGCGCTGCTGTCCAGCAGCGGATCATCGGGCGCAGACGTTTGCGCCTGTACTACGCACGTTACAAAGGTCAATCCAATAACCCACAAACAAACACGCCGCATAACCGTAACTCCCTGACGGATGAGCGGAGTCTATGACAGCGTGGGTGGACGTCAAGCGGATGGGTGTCATTGGATAGAAATGTGATGTTTCAAAAAGGACAAAATTTTCAGAGCGCTGAATTGTTCTTCCCGTCATGACGGTGTGGGGTACTTTCGGCGGCTCGCCCATCAATAGGCTCAAGGCGTTGATCAGTTGCGACTGGCGCTGCTCCAGCGCCGGCAGACGCGATTCAATGGCCGCTACCTGGGCGGCGGCTTCGGCGACATCCAGATCGGTGGCGACACCCGGCCGATGTGTTGGCTGGTCTGGCCCCTTCGCGAGCAAGCCCGCTCCCACAGGGTTCTTTGTCGTACGGAAAATGTGCATCCATTGAAGATCCTTGTGGGAGCGGGCTTGCTCGCGAAGGGGCCAGATCAAATACCACAGAATCTAGCGCTGCATTCCCCAACGCTTCACCGTCACCCGCTCCAGCGTGCTGAACACCAGATTTTCCACCAGCAAACCGATCAGGATTACCACCGCCAACCCGGCAAACACCTTGTCGGTGTACAGCTCGTTGCGGTTCTGGAAGATGTACCAGCCCAAGCCGCCCTTGCCGCTGGTGGCGCCGAACACCAATTCAGCGGCGATCAGCGTGCGCCAGGCGAAGGCCCAGCCGATTTTCAGCCCGGCGAGAATCGATGGCAGCGCTGCCGGGATCAGGATGAACAGCACGAAACGCATGCCCTTGAGGCCGTAATTGCGCCCGGCCATGCGCAGGGTTTCCGACACACCGAGGAACCCGGCATACGTGTTCAACGCCAAGGCCCACAGCACTGAATGCACCAACACGAAAATCAGACTGTTCTGCCCCAGGCCGAACCACAGCAGCGCCAACGGCAACAGCGCAATCGCCGGCAGTGGGTTGAACATCGAGGTCAACGTACTCAGCAGGTCGCGGCCGAACTGCGTCGACACCGCCAACGTGGTCAGGGCAAACGCCAGGACGATGCCGATCAGGTAACCCTTGAGCAACACCACCAGCGAAATCCACACCTTGCCCAGCAACTCGCCGCTGAGCAAACCTTCATACAGCGCGCTCCCGGTTTGCAGAAAACTCGGCAGCAGCAGGTCGTTGTCCTGAACGCGGGCAACCACCTCCCACAGGACCGCGAACAAAATCAGGATCAGGCTTTTACGTAACCAGCCTTGTTGCCACAGGCGCTGACCGAGCGGTAATACACGCTCCAGCGGCACGCTCGTCAGCGGCTGCAACACCGTTTCAAACTCTTCACGCGGGGATGATAAAAGGCTCATCGGGCACTCCTCTCAATGGCTCAATAAGCGATGCGGATGTCGGAGAAATCCAGCTCACGGCTGGTTTCCGGGGACTGACCTTCATCGAACAACAACCGATGAATACGCCGCGCCGACTCCTGAAAAGCCACGCCGCCGAGGCTGTGCAAGTCGTATTGATGGCTGTGGACTTCTGCTCGCACTCGCCCCGGATGCGGTGACAGCAGCAGGATTCGATTGCCCACCACCAACGCTTCCTCGATGGAGTGCGTGACGAACAGCAGCGTGAAGCGCACCTCTTCCCAGAGCAGCAGCAATTCTTCCTGCATCTTGCGGCGGGTCAGTGCATCGAGGGCGGCGAAGGGTTCGTCCATCAAGAGGATTTTCGGCTGCATGGCCAGTGCACGAGCAATCGCCACCCGCGCCTTCATGCCGCCGGACAAGGTATGCGGATAGGCATCGGCAAACGCCGCCAGACCGACCTTGTCCAGATAGTGCAGCGCCCGCTCCTCGGCTTCTTTGCGCTTGAGGGTTTTCGAGGCCAGCAGCGCAAACATCACGTTCTGTTTGACGGTTTTCCACGGCGGCAGTTGATCGAATTCCTGGAATACCACGATCCGGTCCGGCCCCGGGGCATGAACGGTTTGCCCCTGGAGACGAATTTCCCCCTCACACGGCTGGATGAACCCGGCGACCGCCTTGAGCAACGTTGATTTTCCGCAACCGGACGGACCGAGCAGCACAAAGCGGTCCGCCGGATCGATTTCAAAACTGACCT
Organism: Pseudomonas sp. PDM25; assembly: GCF_019219045.1. Taxonomy (NCBI): domain Bacteria; kingdom Pseudomonadati; phylum Pseudomonadota; class Gammaproteobacteria; order Pseudomonadales; family Pseudomonadaceae; genus Pseudomonas; species Pseudomonas sp. PDM25. The sequence goes on along the minus strand of NZ_JAHUWL010000005.1, from coordinate 11,779 downwards.
GATGGGTCGCACGAACCACCCGCTGAGGCGTGCGGTATTCGAGGCTGACATTGTCGACCGACAGCAGCGCTTGGGCTGCCGCGATCGGTTTGCTGACCGTGTGGCCTTGCAAAGGGGCGTTCATCTCGGTCAGCTCCCTTGCAGCGGTTTGGCGTCCTGGAAGAAGTAGTCCTTCCACGAATCCGGCTTGTTTTTGATTGCGCCGACGCGGTAGAGGAACTCGGCCAGCGGGTAAGTATTTTTCGGCGTGACGCTGAATTCGAACTGCGGGTTATCGATGATCTTCAGCAGCGCAGCGCGGTCGATTTTGGCCTTGGTGACGCGGATGTACGTGTCCGCCGCTGCGCCTTTATCGTTCTGGGCAAACTCGGCCGCCTCAGTCAGCGCCTGGACGAACGCCTGATAGGTTTTCGGGTTCTCGTCGCGGAATTTCTCGGTAGCGAACAGCACCGTCGGCGAGTTCGGGCCGAGCACGTCATTGGAGTTCAGCACCACGTGGACGTTAGGGTTGGCCAGCTCTTGATCCTGGAACGGCGGGTTGGAAAAGTGCCCGGTCAACTCGGTGCCGCCGGCAATCAGCGCCGCCGTGGCGTCGGGGTGCGGAACGGCGATGGTGAACTTGTCGAGGCGATTGAATTCCTTGTCGCCCCACTGCTTGGCAGCCGCGTATTGCAGGATGCGCGACTGCACCGACACGCCGACCGCCGGCACCGCGATGCGGTCCTTCTCGGTGAAGTCGGCGATGGTTTTGACCTTGGGATTGTTGCTCACCAGGTAGTACGGGAAGTTGCCGAGGGAAGCCACGGCTTTGACGTTTTGCTTGCCGTGGGTGCGGTCCCAGATGGTCAGCAGCGGACCGACACCCGCACCGGCAATATCAATGGAACCGGAGAGCAACGCATCGTTGACCGCCGCACCGCCGGAGAGCTGCGTCCAGTCGACCTTGATGTCGATGCCTTCCTGCTTGCCGTACTTCTCGATCAGGTTCTGATCGCGCACCACGTTGAGCAACAGATAAACAATGCCGAACTGCTCGGCGATACGGATTTCACCTTCGGCGTGGGCCACGGTCGGCGCCACCAGAGTGCCGGCGATCAGGCTGAAACCCAGGCCGATGGCCGCGGCCAGCGGTGCAAAGGGAAGACGTTTGGACATGAGTGTTTCTCCGACAAATCAGAAAGGCGCGTCGCCCTGGATGGTGGTGCGATACAACTTGCGGCGCAGGTAGCTTGGGCATCCGGCGGCGAGATGAATCAGCGAACGGTTGTCCCAGAACACCAGGTCGTGGGCCTGCCATTGATGGCGGTAGATGTTTTGCGGCAGCACGCTGTGGGCGTAGAGCTCGTCGAGCAGTTGCTTGCTCTCGTCTTCTGGCAAACCAACGATGCGGGTGGTGAAACCCTCGCTGACAAACAATGCCTTGCGGCCGTTTTCCGGGTGAGTCCGAACGATCGGGTGGACCACTTCAGCCACCTGAGCCAGTTGCTCGGGCGTCAGCGTCGGGCGCCAGTTACCTTCGAATTTGGTCTCGCTGTAACGCGCCGTGTAGGAGTGCGCGGCCGAGCGACCTTCGACGGCTTTGCGCAGCGCTTCGGGCAGGTTGTCCCAGGCTTTGTGCATGTCGGCGAACAGCGTATCGCCGCCCTCGGACGGCAGCTCCTGGGCGTGCAGCATCGAACCCAGGCTTGGCAGTTCTTTATAGGAAAGGTCGGAATGCCAGAACTTGCCAGCGTCACCGAGGCCGATGGATTGGCCGTTTTCGATGATGTTGGAAACGATGAGGATTTCCGGGTGCCCGGCCAGCAGGAATTGCTTGAGCACGTGGATCTGCAACACACCAAAGCGGCGGCTGAAGGCAATGTGTTGCTCGGGGGTAATGCGCTGATCGCGGAACACCACGACGTGATGATCCAGGTGCGCGCGGTGGATGCGGGCGAAGTCCTGATCATTGATCGGGCGGGACAGGTCGAGGCCGATGATTTCGGCACCGACGGCGCCACTGAACGGGCGGATGTCGAAGGTTTGCGGCGCGATGTTCGCGGCGCTTGGGGAAGCCGTTGCTGCAGACATAAATCACTCCCACGCACGGCACGCTCAAGGGCGCGCGCGTCGATCAAGAAACTCACGGAGGTTCCGTGTTGGTTCGTGTCGTGCGGCGCGCCGATTGGTCGGCAGGTACGCAGGAAAATGACTTTATAGATATAAGAACTGAAATTTAAATACCGTTAGCGAATAACGATATGGCATTTGGCGTGCTCAGGCGAACGCATGGCGTTTTTCCAGCCAACAACCCAAATCCTCCGCCGCCAAGGGTCTGGAGATCAGGAATCCTTGCGCGATCCGGTAACCCTGATTTTGCAGAATTCGCTGTTGCTCCAATGTCTCGATCCCCTCGGCCACTACTCTTAATTGCAAACTTTCGCCGATGCGAATGACGGCCTCGCTCAGTGCCTGACTGGTTGCGTCACTTTCCAGATCATGCACAAAACTACGATCAAGCTTAAGTTCCTGGATCGGCAAACGCCGCAAGTAACTCAGGCTGGAATAACCCGTGCCGAAATCATCCATCGCCAGGCTGATACCCAGGGCATGCACCTCTTCAATTGTGGTCAGGGTGTCTGGGTTAGAGTCCATCAGAACACTTTCGGTAATCTCCAGCGTCAGGTCCTTTGCCTGCAAACCGTGTTGTTCAAGTGTCCTGGCGATGATGCTCGACAGATTGCGATTATGGAAATTGGTCGGCGACATGTTCACCGACACGGTCGGCACCCGCAGCCCTTGCTGCCGCCACGTCGCCAATTGACGGCAGGCTTCACGCAATACCCATAAGCCGAACTCACCGATCAAGCCGCATTCTTCCGCCAGCGGAATAAAACACGCGGGCGAGACTTCCCCTAATTGAGGATGAGTCCATCGCGCGAGTGCCTCGATGCCATAAAGCTCGGATCCGCCAAGGTCGATCTGCGGCTGATAAACCAAATGCAGGGCTTCGCCATCAATGGCTTCACGTAAAGCTGCCTCCAGACGCAAACGCCCCTGGGCCAGTTGATCCAATCCGTCGCTGAAAAAACAGACACTCCCGCGGCCGCTGGTCTTGGCTTGATACATCGCCATATCGGCACGATGCAGCAACACCTCCATCGTACGACCGTCATCCGGAAACATACTGACGCCGATACTCACCGACGGTTTGAGGGTCACGCCTGAGATCTGGCACGGAGCGCTCAGTTGCCCTCTCATCTGTTCTATCAAGTCGGTGGCATGCGCCAACGTGCACTGCGGCAGGACCAGAACGAACTCATCACCTGATAGCCGGCTGACAATATCGCTTCCCCGCCGACGTTCGGACAATCGATGAGCAATGACGCGCAAGAACTCATCCCCGGCGGGGTGTCCAAGGGAGTCGTTGACCTGCTTGAATCGATCCAGATCGATAAACACCACAGCCAGACTCGAATGATGCCGCGAAGCTTGAGCAATGGCCTGTTCCGCCCGGGCATGCAACAAGTTGCGATTGGCCAACCCCGTCAGGTCGTCATAGAACGCCAATTGGCGTATGTGCAGGCGCGACTCCTCACGCTCCAACGCCAGGGCGCACAAATGGATGCACGCATCGACCAACAAATAGTGAAGTGGGCTCGGCTCGCGCGATTCGCGGAAATAGAACGCGAACGTGCCCAACACTCGCCCGTCGCTGGATTTTATCGGTGTTGACCAACAGGCCTTCAAACCGAGCGGCAGCGCCAGATCACGGAATTGCTCCCAGAACGGGTGAGAAGCGATATCGCTGACCATGACCGATTCGCCACTGAACGCCGCAGCCCCGCAAGAACCGGCCCCAGGCCCGATTGCCGTCCCATCCAGCGCCTTGGAATAAGCGGCCGGAAGTCCAGGGGCCGCCAACGTATGCAGTAACCCCTGCCCATCGACCCGCAATATCGTCGCAATCACTTCCGGCGCAATTCTCTGCACTTCCGCACACGCCAGGTTCATCAAGGTTACCAGCGACTCTTCACGAACCATCGCTTCCAACATTTTATGGCGCAGTACTTCATGCATCCGTGTGTGGGTCACATCAATCATCACACTCACGGTATTGGTCAGTTGCCCGTGAGGGTCGTGAACCGGGTAGGTGGTGACGTTACACCACACGCGTTGGCCGCCCCGGTCATAACCGAATTCCTGCCCATGATAAGCATCATTCTTGACGAGCTGACGGCGGATCGCTGCAATGCGCGAAGGCGTGAAGTACGGCGCCAACACTTCGGTTGGCGTCCTGCCGACAACTTCTTGCGCGCTGTAACCGAACATTTGCGTGAAGCCATCGTTGACGTAAATGATCGCTCCTGACGCGTCAGTAATGATGATCGCGTTCTCGGTGGTATCGACCACCAATGACAACAGGTACAAGCGGCGCTGCTCTTCATGTTGCCGGGTAATGTCTTTGATAAACGCGGCGTAGAGGATCTGCCCCTGAGTGTCGATCCTGGAAATGGACATTGACCCCCATCGCCGGGAGCCGTCCTTGCACTCGATCAACACATCGCGACTGGTGCCGACGATTTTGTTGATGCCGGTACGGCGGTTCGCTTCGATATAACCGTCGTGCAGGGGGCGAATCAGTTTCGGGACCAGTTGCTCGACATTTCGGCCCAAGACCTCGTCACGGCCGTATCCCCAGAGCTTTTCCGAGGCCTCATTAAACAAAATGATCCGGTTTTGACTGTCGATGACCACGACACTGTCAACGCTTTGCTCCAGGGTCTGGATGAAGACTTGCGAGAGATCCTTACGGTTCGACATGGCGGTGATCTACTGAATGGGAAGCGATGAAGGGCTGGGATCCTTCCCAAATATCAGGCGCTCGGCGAGGCAAACCCAGCCGATTTCCGTATGCGGTCGAGTAATCGAAATGAGGGGTCAATAACTGGCTGGATGAAATCGCAACGGCCCGCAGAAAGGGTTGAAGCGTGCAGCAGGATGTTGCGAAGACATTTGAAATATCTGCATGCGGCCTGTCTCTTTATTAGTAGAAGTATCGGTCTTATGCCGATATCAATATGCCGCTACTGCGCCTTTGCATGCTTGATTCAAATCAATGGGCAAGTCGAAAAGGGATATGACTTTTTCACAAACGACGCCATTTGGCGCCGCTTGCTCGCGAAAAAGGGCCATCAACCCCAGACAGAAATCACCGCTCGTGCAACGCCTCGGCCCGCGCACGAATAATCGGCTTGAGCAGGTAGCTGAGCACAGTCTTCTTGCCAGTAATGATGTCCACCGAAGCCACCATCCCCGGGATGATCAGCAATGGCTTTTCATCCGTCCCCAGGTGACTGCGATCGGTGCGTAGCTTGATGATGTAGTAGGTGGTTTTCTTGTCTTCGTCGGTGATGGTGTCAGCACCGATCTGCTCAAGCTTGGCCTTCAGCCCCCCATAAATGGTGTAGTCGTAAGCCGTGAACTTCACCGTCGCTTCCTGCCCCGGATGCAGGAAGGCAATGTCTTGCGGGCGAACTTTCGCTTCTACCAGCAAGGTGTCGTCCAGCGGCACGATTTCCACCAGGTCGCTGCCCGGCTGGATCACACCGCCGATGGTATTGACCAGCAACTTGTTGACGATGCCGCGCACCGGCGAGGTGACCAGCGTCCGGCTGACCCGATCTTCCAGCGCCTTGCCGGTGGCCTGGGCCTTGTTCAGATCAGTGCGTGCTTCATTGAGTTGAGTCAGTGCTTCACTGCGGAATTTGCCACGAGTCTCGTCGATCTTGCGCTGCACTTCCTTGATCGCCGATTGGGCGCGAGGAATGGCCAGGGTGGTCGCGTCCAGTTGCCCGCGGGTTTCAACCTCGGCGCGCTTGAGTCGCAACACTTCAACCGGCGATACCGCGCCCTGGGCCACCAACGGCTCGGACATGTTGATTTCCTGACGCTGCAACGCGAGACCGCTACGGTACTGCGACTGTTTGGAGGTGAACTCGCGCAGCTCTTGCTGACGCTGGATCAACTGCTCCTCCAAACCGCCAATTTCATCGTGCAACTGCTGGCGGCGGCTGATGTACAGCGACTCTTCGCTGGCTGCCTGACCGGGCACGGCCTTGAGCACATCCGCCGGGAAATTCAGCGGACGGTCATCGACTTCCGCGCTCAAGCGCTCGACTCGCAGCAGCATCGACAGCCGATCGGCCTCGGTTTCGCCAACGTTGGAGGCGAATCGCGTGTCGTCCAGGCGAATCAGCGGTGCGCCGGCCTCGACGATCTGCCCTTCGGTCACGAACAACTCGGAGACGATACCGCCCTCAAGGTTCTGGATTTTCTGGATCTTGGACGAGGGAATCGCCTTGCCGTCGCCCTTGGTGACTTCGTCGATCACGGCGAAGTTGGCCCAGAGCAGCAGGAACACGAAGAAGCCGATGATCGCCCAGATGGTCAGCCGCACCACACGTGGGGCGTCTTCGATCAGCGCTTTGTTGACCTCGGGAAGTGGCTGGCCATGCAGCGAATCGGAGCCTTTGAAATAACGGCCGATCGAATTCTTGAAACCCGACTTAAGCAACACTGATCTGCCCCTTCTTCAACGCTTCCATCACCGCGGCTTTCGGGCCGTCGGCGAGTATCTGCCCGCGGTCGATGACGATCAGACGATCCACCAGCGACAACAGCGAAGCCCGGTGCGTTACCAGCACCACGGTTTTGTTTTCAACCACCGCCGCGAGGCGTTGCTTGAGGCGTTCTTCGCCGGTGTTGTCCATGGCGCTGGTCGGTTCGTCGAGCAGCAGGATCGGCGGGTTGAGCAGCAACGCACGGGCCAGGGCGACGTTCTGGCGCTGACCGCCCGACAGGTTCTGCCCACGCTCGCCGACTTGCAGTTCATAACCCTGTGGGTGCAGACGGGCGAATTCGTGGACACCGGCCAGCTCGGCCGCTTGCAGCACCATTTCGTCTTCGACATAGCGCGCGCCCGACACCAGGTTGTCGCGCAGGGTCCCGGCCAGCAACTGGATGTCCTGGGCCACGTAGCCAATGTTGTGGCGCAACTCGCTGACGTCGATCTGACGGATATCGACGCCATCCACCAACAGGGCGCCATCGTCAGGCTGGTAAAGGCCTACGAGCAATTTGGCCAGGGAGCTTTTCCCCGAGCCGCTGCGACCGATGATGCCGATCTTCTCGCCAGGCTTGATGATCAGGTTGATGTTCTTCAGCGCTGCGTTCTGTTGGTTCGGGTAGGTGAAGTTCATCTGCCGGCATTCGATGGCCCCTTGCAGCACATTGCGGCTCAGTGGGCGTTCATCGAAGTTGCGCTCTTGCGGCAGCTCCATCATCTGATCGACCGAGGTCATGGTTACCCGCGCTTGCTGGTAACGCGTCAGCAGGCCAGACAGCGAGGCCAGCGGGCTGAGTGCGCGGCCACTGAGCATGTAGCAGGCGATCAAACCGCCCATGCTCAGGTGACCGTCGATGATCTGGTACACGCCGAAGACGATCATGATCACCCCGGCCAGTTGCTGGATCAGCAAGGTGATGTTCATCGCCAGACCGGAGAGCATTTTCACCCGCAGCTCGAGGCGGCTGAGGGTGCCGATGGTTTGCTCCCACTGATATTGGCGTTCGCTTTCGGCGTTGTTGACCTTTACTGCATCGAGACCGGCGAGGGTTTCGATCAGGCTCGACTGCCGCTCGGCGCCCAGGGCCATGGTTCGCTCCATGGTCGCCACCAGCGGCTTCTGCAAGGCATAGCCGATCAGCAGGGCAATCGGGAACGCCAGCACCGGAATCCACACCAGATGCCCGCCGAGAATGGCGATGACCATGAAGATCAGCAGCGTAAACGGCAGGTCGATCAGGCTGGTGAGGGTCAGCGAAGCCAGGAAATCGCGCAGGCTCTGAAACTCATGGATGTTCTGGGCGAAGCTGCCGACCCGCGCCGGGCGGTACTTCATGGCCATGCCGACGATGCGCTCGAACAACGTGGCCGAGATGATCAGGTCGGTTTTCTTCCCGGCCAGGTCCAGGCAGAGGCTGCGCAGGCTCTTGAGGATCAGGTCGAACAGGTACGCCCCGGTGATGCCGATGGCCAACACCCACAGGGTCGATTCGGCCTGGTTCGGCACGACGCGGTCGTAGACATTCATCACGAACAGCGGCGCGGCCATGGCAATGATGTTGATCAGGAAGCTGGCGGCGATGGCGTCGGCGTACAGCCAGCGCGAACGCTTGAGGGTGTCGCGGAACCACGAGCGAGCGCGCGGAATCAGCGTGCCGTGATTGACGTCGAATTTGTGCTGGGGTTGAGCGAAGAACACTTTGCCGATGTAGTCATCGGCCAGCAGTTCGCGGCTGACGACACTTTCGCCACCATCGCTTTCGCTGAGCAGCAGGCGCGCCTGGTCGTCACCGTGCCAACCAATAAGGACGGCACTGCGACCATCCTTGAGCAGCAACAGCGCCGGCATGGCAATCGCCGGGATCTGCTCCAGTTTGCGCACCAGCACCCGCCCTTGCAGGCCGGCGCGAGCGGCTGCGCGGGGCAGCAGTTCAACAGTCAGGCGCTGCTTGGGCAACGGCAGGCCGGTGGTCAACATCGCGGCGCTGGCCGGCTTCTGATGCAGGATGCAAAGAGCCAGCAAGCCGTCCAGTAACGGATCGTCGTGCAGCGCGCGTGGATCATGAATGAGTTGAACTCGACTGACTTCTGATTCCACGCTCGGCACTCTTGGCTAACAATTGAACAATGAAGGTTCTGCTCAGTTCAGACCTGGCAGTTGAACCTTGGGCTTCACGTCGTTTTGCACAACGGATGCCAACGGTGCGACCACTCCCTGGCTTTTGAGCAACTCGCCCATGGTCGCCTTGATTCGGTATTGAGTAAATAACTGAATGTTCTTGATCTCCGCCAGACGACGAGAAGCCGAGAATAGCTCGTTTTCACTGTCGAGCAGGTCGAGCAAGGTGCGCTCACCGAGACTGAACTGCCTCTGATAGGCGGTGCGCACGCGGGTGCTGTGATCGACATATTGCTGGGCGATCGGCACTTGGGCATTGGCGTTGTTCAAGGCATTCCAGGCCAGGCCCAAATCTTCGTTCAACACGCGCAAGGCGTTGTTGCGAATATCCAGTGCCTGGTTGGACAGGTAAGACTTGGCTTCGAGATCAGCCTTGTTGCTGCCGCCGGAATACAGATTGAAGCGCATGCGCAACATGGCCTGCCATTCATTGCTGTGACCGTTCTGGCCGTCGATATCGTTGTCGGCAGTGCGACCCAATTCGGCATCGAAGCGCGGGTAGAAGGTCGACTTGGCGGCTGCGTACTGTTTCTCGGCAGCGGCAATGTCGGATTCGGCGGAACGCAGGATCGGGCTGTTTTCCAGCATCTGCGCCCGGGCTTCATTCAGGCTGGCCGGCAACAGCGCCATGAAATCGGAAGGACGCTCCAGTTGATCGGGCATCTGGCCAACGGCGCTGAGGAAGTTGGTCTCGGCGTCAGCCAGGTTGGTCTGTTCGGTAATCAGGTTGTTGCGGGCCTGGGCCATACGCGCTTCGGCTTGATCGAGGTCGGCGCCGCTGCCCACGCCACGCTGGGTGCGCAACTTGATCTGGTCGAAAGTCCGTTCGTGGTTCTTCAGGTTATCGGTCGCCAGACGCACGAACTCACGGCGGGTCAGTACGTCGAGGTACACCTGAGCGACAGTGAGCGCGGTGCGTTCGGAGGTGCCCAGCAAGGAGTAAGCGCGGGAATTAACGGTGGCTTGTTGACGCCCCACTTCACTCGACGTCGCAAAACCGTCGAAAACCATTTGCGACAACCGCACGCTCGACTCGCTGCGATTCAGGTTTTCCCAGTGATTGTTGTTGCCGGCGGCACGTGTGGTGACGTTGTCAGTGCCTTCGCGACCATAGCCGCCCAGCAGATCGACCCGAGGGAGGTATCCACCTTTTGCGGCCTTTAACTGATAATCCGCGGCCAATCGACTATTAACGCCTGCCTGGATCTCCGGATGGACATCCAGTGCCTGTTGCATGGCTTCCGGAAGGGACTGCGCCTGAACGAAACTGGCGGCAAGGGCGAAGGGTAAAGCCTTGAGCAGGTGCAAACGCATGGTTGGAATTTCCAGGATTTACTTGTCTTGAGTCACTGCAGATCGTGCCGCTGCATCGGATGATGACATCCGGAATGACCGTATGTCGGAAAGTTGCATTTTGGAACTGCATCACACTCTCTGGCACGGGCCAGCACTTAAATATCAATGTGACATTACGGAGGGGAGTGTTTAGGATGGCGTGCACAAGGTCAATAGTTTGGCATAAAGTTTATATCGAAAAAATATAGCCAATTTATTGACTAATACCCGCGTCAAAGTTGTGCCTCTAATCTTGAAAGAACGTCCAGACTGTATGGCAAACACGCCGCCAGGTTCATGGAAGTCAAACTGAATGCGACACCCGGAGAGTCTTATGAGCAGTGTTGTGGCCATCGTCAAAAGCATTGTCGGTCAGGTTTTCGCGGTGTCCCCAGAGGGCATTCGACGCGTACTCGTTGAAGGCGATCGGTTGTTTGTCGGCGATCAAGTAGACACCGGCGCAGCGGGCGCCGTTACGCTTGAGCTGGCTGACGGCCGAACCCTGGACCTGGGCCGCGACACTCAGTGGAGCGGCAGCGCGCCGGATTCCAGCGCTGACCTTGCCCAAGCCACTGAACAAGCCGCGCCATCGGTTAAAGAGCTGCAGCAAGCCATCGTTGCCGGCGCCGACCCGACCACCGATCTTGAAGCCACTGCGGCCGGCCCGACGGCTGCCGGCACAGGCGGCGCGGCAGGTGGCGGCCACAGCTTCGTGATGCTGGATGCAACCGCTGGCCGGGTCGACCCGACTATTGGCTTCCCAACCAACGGTCCTGATTCCGCTGCCACAGCCACCACACTCAATATCGGCAATCAGAACACCACGGCCACCAACGCTCCGGGCGTACTGACCGCGGATACTGGCACACAGGCCGAAGACAGCGTCGCGACCGGCAATGTACTGAACAACGATAGCGATGCCGACACGCCACTCAGCGTCGCCAGCTTCACCGTCGCCGGCATGGCCGGCAGTTTCACCGCAGGCCAGACGGCGACCATCGTCGGCGTCGGTTCGTTGACCATCGGCACCAATGGCGACTACAGCTTTACTCCGGACGCCAACTACAACGGTGCCGTGCCGCAAGTCAGCTACACCACCAACACCGGCTTGACCAGCACGCTGGATCTCACCGTGACGGCGGTCGATGATCCGGGCGTTTTGACTGCAGACACACAAACCATCGCAGAAGACACCCCTGCGATCGGCAATGTGCTGAGTAACGACAGCGACATAGACAACGTCCTGAGCGTGTCCACCTTCAGCATCGCCGGCGTCAATGGCACCTTCACAGCCGGCCAAGTTGCAACGATCGCCGGCGTTGGCACAGTGACTATCGCCGCCAATGGCGACTACAGCTTCACCCCGGACACCAACTACAACGGTGCCGTGCCGCAAGTCAGCTACACCACCAACACTGGCTCCACCAGCACCCTGGACCTGAACGTCACCCCGGTCGACGACGCGAGCGTGCTGACCGCCGATGCTCAAACCATCGCCGAAGACACCGTTGCAGCCGGCAACGTGCTGACTAATGACAGCGATGTCGATAACACCCTGAGTGTCGCGACCTTTACCGTCGCTGGCGTGACCGGCAGCTTCACCGCCGGCCAAGTTGCAACGATCGCCGGCGTTGGCACAGTGACGATCGCTGCCAACG
>NZ_JAHUWL010000059.1:0-604 GCF_019219045.1 Pseudomonas sp. PDM25 | reverse complement strand
GCCAGTTCGGGGATTGGCGAAGCGGCGGCGCGGATGCTTTCGGCGGCGGGCCACCCATTGCTGCTTCTCGCCCGCCGTATCAACCGCCTGGAGGCACTAGGGCTGCCGAACGCTTTGTGCCGTGGCGTTGACATTACCGACCGTGGTGCCTTGTTGGCGGCTGTCAGTGAAGCTGAAACGCAATTCGGTCCCGCCGACGGGTTGATCAATAACGCTGGAGTGATGCTACTGGGCGAGATGAACACACAGGACCCGGCGCAATGGGAGCAAATGCTCGACGTCAATGTAAAGGGTCTGCTCAATGGTATCCATGCGGTGGTCTCCGGCATGATCGAGCGTAACCACGGCACGATTATCAATGTCAGCTCAGTGGCAGGGCGTAAGACCTTTCCCAACCATGTGGCTTACGTGGGCACCAAGTTCGCGGTCCATGGCATTTCGGAAAACCTGCGTGAAGAGCTGTCACCGCACAACGTTCGAGTGATCACCATTGCACCTGGCGCCGTGGAAACCGAGCTGCTCAGCCACACCACCAACGAAGCGATCAAAACCGGTTATCAGGCCTGGAAGCAAGACATGGGCGGCACCGTGCTCAGTGCCGACG
>NZ_JAHUWL010000058.1:0-612 GCF_019219045.1 Pseudomonas sp. PDM25 | reverse complement strand
CCGAATTCGCCTCAGATCAATTAAGTCGTCCAACACATTAATCACTGCTCAAGTATGCATTGGACGATTGTACATGATTTCCGATACTTTGCCGCCCCAAGAAGAGCACGCAACTGTTCGGCACTGGATGTGCCTTACCTTCATTAGTACTCGCACTTCAATGCTTCAGGTACCGATGACGGACGTTTTCGCTTCGCGGGCTAAACCGGGTTTGACGGTTTTCTTCTATCGCCCTGATCACCTTTTTTTCTGCTTAAGGATAAGCGCATGTTCGCGCCAGCCAATACTGCGCACTTCGCATTACTAATCCCCTCGACTCGTAACGACTTCAAGGTGCTGGCGTTTGATGGCCTTGAGACCATAAGCAGTTTGTACGCGATCGAGGTTGAACTGGTCAGCGAAAACCCTGACTTCGATCTGGAAAGTTTGCTCAGCCAGCCGGCGTTTCTCCAGTTTGGTCTGAATGGGGAAGGTATTCACGGGCATATCGAAGATGTGCTCATGGGTGAAGCGGGTAAGCGCCTGACCCGTTATCACCTGACCTTGGTGCCTGCTCTGCACTATTTGCAATTCAGCGACCACCAGCGGATCTTCCAGCACCTGACGGTGCCG
>NZ_JAHUWL010000057.1:0-654 GCF_019219045.1 Pseudomonas sp. PDM25 | reverse complement strand
CCAGTGCCGAACAGTTGCGTGCTCTTCTTGGGGCGGCAAAGTATCGGAAATCATGTACAATCGTCCAATGCATACTTGAGCAGTGATTAATGTGTTGGACGACTTAATTGATCTGAGGCGAATTCGGCACCTGGTCATACTGGCTGACGAACTCAACTTTTCACGTGCGGCGATCCGAGCCAGCCTCTCTCAGACTGCCTTCAGTCGTAGCGTTCAATCACTCGAAAGGGATTTGAACTTACGCTTGTTCGATCGCACTACCCGTTCTGTGCAACTCACCGCGGTTGGTAGGCAACTGCTGGCACGCGCACGCGCACTGCTCGATATGGCTGACCATCTAACTGTTGAGGCGGACTGCCTAGCCACCGCAGAAGGGGGCGAGCTGAAGTTCGGGGCCAGCCTTATGGTCTCAAGTGGGATTCTTCACGATGTAATGAACACGCTACGGTCGCGCAGTCCCGCTGCAAGGCTGGACATCGTGGTCAATCATGGCCAACACCTATGCCAGCTCCTGGTAGCCGGCGACCTCGAGTTTTTTATCGCCAACGCGGATGTATGGGCGAATGACATCAGGTTCGCAATTACCCCGTTAACCCCGAGACCTGCATCGATTTTCTGTAGCGCCAACCATCCACTTGTGCGCAAGAAACAACC
>NZ_JAHUWL010000056.1:0-690 GCF_019219045.1 Pseudomonas sp. PDM25 | reverse complement strand
AGAGAGTAGGGAGAGGGAGAGGAGGAGAAGAGAAAGAGAAGAAGGGGAGGAGGAAAGAGAAGAAGAGGAAAAAAAAGGAGAAGTAGAAAAGAGAAAGGAGAGGAAAAAAAGGAAGAAGGAGAGAAGGGGAAGAGAAGAAAGAAAAAAAAGAAGGGGGGAGGGGGAAGAGGAAGGGGGGGGAAGGGAGGAAGAGAAAAGGAGAAAGAAGAGGAGGGAGGAGGGGGAGAGAAGGGGAAGAGGGGAGAAAAAGGGAAAGGAAGGAAGAGGGAGGGGAGAGAAGGAAAGGGAGAGGGAAAGGAGAGGAAAGAAGGGAGAGGGGGAGGAAAAGGAGGGGGAAAAGGAAAAAGAGGAAAGGAGAGGAAGGAGAAAGGGAGGGGAAGAGGAGAAGAAGGAAAGAAAAAAGGAAAAGGAGAAGGGAAAAAAGGAAAAGGAAGAGGAAGAGGAGAGGAAAGAGGAGGAAGGAAGGAGGGAAAGAGGAAAAAGGGGGAGAGAAAGGGAGGAGGAAGGAAAAGAAAAGGGAGGGAAAAAGGGAGGGGGAAGGAAGAAGGAAGGAAGGGAAAAAAAGAGGAAAGGGAAAAGAGGAAAAGGAAAAGAAAGGGGAGGAGGAGAGAAAAGAGGAGAGAAAGGAGAGGAGAGAAAGAGAGGGGAGAAAGGGGGAAAGGGAGAGAGGAGGGGAGGGAAGAAAGAAGA
>NZ_JAHUWL010000055.1:0-746 GCF_019219045.1 Pseudomonas sp. PDM25 | reverse complement strand
ACCCTGAGTGTCGCGACCTTTACCGTCGCTGGCGTGACTGGCAGCTTCACCGCCGGCCAAGTTGCAACGATCGCCGGCGTTGGCACAGTGACGATCGCTGCCAACGGCGACTACAGCTTCACTCCGGACGCCAACTACAACGGTGCCGTGCCGCAAGTCAGCTACACCACCAACACTGGCTCCACCAGCACCCTGGACCTGAACGTCACCCCGGTCGACGACGCGAGCGTGCTGACCGCCGATGCCCAAACCATCGCCGAAGACACCGTTGCAGCCGGCAACGTGCTGAGCAATGACAGCGATGTCGATAACACCCTGAGTGTCGCGACCTTTACCGTCGCTGGTGTGACGGGTTCCTTTACTGCGGGTCAAGTCGCAACGATCGCCGGCGTTGGCACAGTGACTATCGCCGCCAACGGCGACTACAGCTTCACTCCGGACGCCAACTACAACGGTGCCGTGCCGCAAGTCAGCTACACCACCAACACTGGCTCCACCAGCACCCTGGACCTGAACGTCACCCCGGTCGACGACGCGAGTGTGCTGACCGCTGATGCCCAAACCGTCGCTGAAGACACCGTTGCAGCCGGCAACGTGTTGAGCAATGACAGCGATGTCGATAACACCCTGAGTGTCGCGACCTTTACCGTCGCTGGCGTGACTGGCAGCTTCACCGCCGGCCAAGTTGCAACGATCGCCGGCGTTGGCACAGTGACGATCGCTGCCAACGGCGACTACAGCTTCAC
>NZ_JAHUWL010000054.1:0-845 GCF_019219045.1 Pseudomonas sp. PDM25 | reverse complement strand
GGATTTAAGCTGAGGGCTTATCAAGTTGTTTTGGATTGTCAGTTTATGGATGAGTTACAGGATGTAAGCGATGTTTCAAGTTCGCCAGTTTTACCGGCGAACAACAACGGTGTTCATTATGAACGTATCGTTCAGGCACTTCCTCCCGCCATCACAGCGACCCCGCCGGTCAGGATGTCGTTGCTCGCCAGCACCTCGGTCCCGACACCGGGCTGGTACCTCAAGGCTTCCGCAATCGATCGGCAATACCTCAAGGAACTGATCGACAAACGCTGGTTGTTGCAGCGGTTGGTGGATGCACCGTTGCAAGACCTGCAACAGGACATCAGGGCGTTTGCCAAACCCTTGCTGTCGTTGTCGATGAGTTCGAACTTCAACAGCCATGAGGACGTCAGCCAACTGACCGTTAAGCTGTATGTGCCGGACCGGATCATCTTCGGTATCGATCGCGGCGCCAGCCATCTGCGCGAGTCCAGCCTCCTGGACGCGGCGCTGCATAATTTCGAGGAGCCGGAAACCGCCGCCGATTATTTCCGGACCGGCTCCGGGGTCTATCGCAGCAACTTCAGGGGGGAACCGTCGCTGATACCGTCGATGACGGTGAGTAAAATCGCCGCGCTGTGTCGTCGGCTGGACCTCGGCGGGCAGTATCAAGCGCATCTGCAAGCCCGGCTGCTGCCGGCCGATGCGCAGAAAAGGCAAACCCTGGAACGGGATGGCGCCGCCAGTGAAAAGGCGGCGTTCGAACTGGCCTCGCTGATCGCCCTGCTGAAAGACGACATCAGTTCCAACGCCTACGGGGTGCTGCGCCAGGTCCGCGAGCATACAAGCGATATCCGTTTTCA
>NZ_JAHUWL010000053.1:0-1015 GCF_019219045.1 Pseudomonas sp. PDM25 | reverse complement strand
GCTTGGGTGAAAGGAGGAGGGGCGAAATCTCCCACGGTCTGTACTGCGTCAACAGTCGGAATCGAGCCTTGTCCCTCCTCCTCCCTTCAAGTCCTACCATACAAGCGAGCCTGCTCGCGAAAGCGGTGTGACAGGCGACATAAATATCGACTGACACTCCCTCTTCGCGAGCAGGCTCGCTCCCACAGGAGATAGGCGTCTTAAAATTAATACAGCGTATCGAAATCAAGACAAACCCCTCTCGACGCGTCTGGCCCAGACTTCGCTCCCTCCTCTGCGCATGTCTGTATTGATTTCAATACGGAAGCTGCGCACCAATCCTGTTAAAAAACACCTCAACTATTTGATTTTTAAGCAATAAATAACATTGGCACCGCCCTTGCTATCAACCCTCAAGCCACGCTCGTTGCCCGACACGAGCCTGTCCATCGCCATCCGCCACCAGTAGCGGATGAGTCTGAACAATGAGGAGTTGATATGAACGAATTGCGTTTTACCGTCGATCACGAATGGCTGCGTCTTGAAAGCGATGGCCTGATCACTGTGGGGATCACCGCTTATGCCCAGCAAGCGCTGGGTGACGTGGTCTTCGTTCAGGTGCCTGAACTTCGCACCTTCGGCGCTGGCGATGAGGTGGCGGTGCTGGAGTCGGTGAAAGCGGCCAGCAGCGTGTACATGCCGCTGGATGGCGAAGTGGTCGAGGTGAATTCGACGCTGGAAAGCTCTCCCGAATTGATCAACGAAGACGCACTGGGTGAAGGCTGGTTCTTTCGTATGCGCCCCAGCGACCCCACCGCGATGGACAGTCTGCTCGACCAGGCCGCTTACGGGCGCCTGACCAACGACGACGCTTGAGGATTTGCGTATGACCACCCTCCTCGACACCCGCAACGAATTCATCGCCCGCCACATCGGCCCGCGTACCGGCGACGAGCAAGCCATGCTCAACAGCCTCGGCTTCGACTCGCTGGAAGCCCTGAGCGCCAGCGTCATCCCCGACAGCATCAAGGGCACC
>NZ_JAHUWL010000052.1:0-1374 GCF_019219045.1 Pseudomonas sp. PDM25 | reverse complement strand
TTGTTCCAACAATTGTATCAGGGGTCACTGTTATGATTTTCAAAGGCATTGGTGTTGCTCGCCAGGGTTACCCGATGAATTTCCGCTAACCAAGAACCCACCTTTTGCGCAGGCGAACAGGGCACCTGCCGTTGTATTCGACTCAAAGGGCGCGTTGTTTGGCCCGTGCGAGTATCCGGATGCATATCCTCCCCGCTTCTAGTTCCGACGCCTGAGGACGGCACAGCTATGTGGCGCGTAATCAAGCATGCGCAAACGGTGGAAAGACATCAGAAAACGGCGGTGGCCGATGTGTCTGAAAATACTCGTGCAAGAGGCGTAACGTAGGCAGCTCCAGGGCCTGCGCGGCATAACAGAGACCGACGCGGCGAGTCGGCGTCGGCAGGTGCCAGGCACGTGCCACCACCCCTTTATGTTCGCTCACTAACGATTGCGGCAGCATCGCCACTCCGATACCAGCGCTGACCATATTCAGCGCCTGCTTCAATGAGCCGGCGTGACCGGCCACCGCCCCTGGCGAACACTCGTAGAGGGCCATCAAGCGTTGATGGGAGACGTGCTGCGGGCAGGTAATCCAATCGTCAATGGGTGTCCAACGCTGTTGCTCTGAGTCCTGCGCCATGGGGTGTTCGACGGGCAGTGTCATCACGTAGGACTCCTCCCAGAGCGGCAGGAACAATTCGTCCTCGCAGCACAGCTCTTCCACGGCCAGGCGGGCATCGCCCTGGCAACCTTCTTTCAGGGTCAGTAACAAATTGGGCAGCGCCTGATGGGCCATACGTATGAACCCTTCGATGTGGCTGTCAGCAATGTCACCTTCCACACCCAGCTCGAGCAGTGCGCGGCTTTCACCTGCACGAAATAATCGGCTCAAAGCCATTGCTTCGGCAACCATCCGCCGCGCCTGTGGATACAGCACTCGCGCCTCTTCAGTCACCTCTACGCCCCGTGGCTGGCGGATGAACAGCGTCGTACCCAACTCTTGCTCCAGCTGCTTGATGATCACCGAGAGCGTGGGCTGGCTGATAAACAAACGCTGCGCCGCCGATGTGATATTGCGCTCTTCAAAGACGGCCAGAAAGGCCTTGAGATGACGGATATCCATAGTTTATTTCGATGCCAGAGAGAGAAATAAAGCATTTTTAAGCCTTAACAGCAGTAAATATACTGTAGGCCAAGCTCAGTTATTTATTTTTCGTATTTCAGGAGATTCACACATGACCAAACCATTGATCATCATCACCGGAGCCAGTTCGGGGATTGGCGAAGCGGCGGCGCGGATGCTTTCGGCGGCGGGCCACCCATTGCTGCTTCTCGCCCGCCGTATCAACCGCCTGGAGGCACTAGGGCTGCCGAACGCTTTGTGCCGTGGCG
>NZ_JAHUWL010000051.1:0-1428 GCF_019219045.1 Pseudomonas sp. PDM25 | reverse complement strand
GCCAGCCCTTTCAAGGTGTTTTCTTTTTATGGGCCTTAAGCACGCGAGCCGTCGACACATGAGCATTTGCAGCCCTGCCCTCCAGCCATTCCTTGGACTTGGCGATTTTGGGACCTCGTATGCTTTTGGCCACCTGTTTGGGTTTGATGTTTCTGGCCAGCGCCAACAGGCGCTGCGCCAGAGTCGCTGAGGTCGATTGAAGTAACAGATAATCGGGGGGCAACGCGATTTGCATGCCCTCATACCCACTGCGCACTTGCACGGCCAAGTGAAAAATCGATGCCTCCCATGCCTCTGGCTGCGTCTCGCGATGAGCCTGCTCCACACTGCGCTTGAGAACCGCCAAGACGTTGTAGGCCAGCACCGCCGAAGCAAAGCCCAGCAAGGCCGCCCGCGGAGAGCCGAGGCTTTCGATTTCACTGTCCAGTACCGACTCGAGACGCTGGAACATCCCTTCGATACTCCAGCGGCGACGGTACAAATCGGCGATCTGCTCGGCGCTGATGGTGTCGGGCAAGTTGCTCCAGAACCACATCACCGAGTCGCCTGATTCGGTAGTTGTTTGCAGGTTCAGTTCAACTCGGCGCCAGCGGTGGCCGCCGTTGAGTTCGATGGTTTGTTCGCGCACTGTTCCGGCTTCGACGGGCACCGGTTCTTGCCAGTCGCTTTCCTGAATCAACCGTGGATGTTTGCTGGGCTGGCGAATAATGAACGAAGCGCTCGCTTCCTCGCAGGCCTGCATCACGGGCAGCGTGCAATAAAGCCGATCCGCCATCCACAGCTGCCCCTCACTGGCGCGGGCCAACAACGGCAGCACGCCGACGCGCTCACTCGCGTAGGCATCCTCGCAAGGCTGCAAGTCGACGATCTGATCCAGGTCAGGATCGTAGACCACCACGGAAAACCCTGGCCGAGCCGCACCTCGTTCACGCCGCAAAGCCCCCAGACGTTTTTCGGTAGAAGGCAAGTGGTTGCCGTCAACAACGCGCAGTTGCCAGCCGGGCAAAACGGCTGAATAGCCCAACTCTTCTATCGTCGGAGCCAAGCGCTCTGCGCTACCGGTGACCAAGGCCCGCAGCAGCGCAGGTTCTGTGCGACTGACCTTGTCATACAGCGCCGCCAAGGTCACCGGCAGATGCTCCATCTGGCGGGCAGCCGCATGCAAGGAAGGCCGTAAGCCCAATGAAACAAGGGACATCAACTCAACGATGGTCGAAAACAAAAGCTCCCGTGGGTACTGGCGTTGACGTTGTTCCTCGAACACCTGATCGACCCATGCGGCAGGAACAGCCTGCTCCAGTATCAACTTGGTCATGACACTGGCCGGCGTCTTTTGCTCAAACCGCGCTAGAACTTCTGCCCACATCGTTTTCGTCACCCTGACTGGAATTTTGGGAGAGTTTAAACGAAGACCTTGAAAGGGCTGGC
>NZ_JAHUWL010000050.1:0-1505 GCF_019219045.1 Pseudomonas sp. PDM25 | reverse complement strand
CTTGAAGTCGTGACGAACCGAGGGGATCAGTAATGTGAAGTGCGCAGTATTGGCTGGCGCGAACATACGCTTATCCTTAAGCAGAAAGAGGTGAGCAGGACACTAGGAGGAAACAGACCGGGGAGTGTGTGAAGTACGGAGGCCCCTTTAGGGACGGCAAAATATCCGAATAAGGTCCACAGTGGCCCAATGCAAAGTTGAGCAGTGATTAATGCGCTGCACAATTAATTAAATTAACGCACCGAAGCCTAACACTGTTACGGGATTATTCAGGCGACCCCTCCAGCGCATTGATCGTGTCGATTTGCGCTTCAATAACGATGCCTTGGTGGATGAGGCTGATAAAGGTTGCCTCTCCTCGCGCCCGATCTTCTTTATTCCACTTGGGGCTAGCGTCAATCAAACGGCTAATGCCCTCAACAAAGAAGTGCCGGTCTTGTCGTAGTTCATCAATGACACTCTGCGTCATTAGAGTTGTTCCAGTTTTTCAGCCTGAATGCGTTGATAGATCTCTTCGCGGTGGACAGCCACCGATTCAGGTGCCTCTATTCCGACCCGGACTTGCTTGCCGCAATCCGCCGCCACAGTGATTCTGATGTCGTTGTTGATGCGGATGGTTTCGCCTAGCTGCAGGTCGAGAATCAACATGGTTCTGCTCATTGAAAAGGATGTGGATGACGGCTATTTACTTACTGTCGCCAACGATTTAGAAACCAAGAGCGGATCGCTGGGAGGGGACTGCATTGCCCCCTTAAGAGCGCGACTGGTGTTATTTCCTTTGCTACGACCGAATCCAGCAATAGTTAGCGCAACAGCGCATTTAAATAGATTAGATTAAACTACGAGAAAGACACCCTGCGATGTCTCATATATTTAATCCATTGTCTCAAGACGTCTCTCAACATCGTTTGCTCAACAACCGAGTTGACCATCGCCATAGTGCTTAGTCGCAGCTTTGCACAGGTAGCTCGAGCGACGAAAGGACTCATCGTGACCAAGGTAGTCCTGCCGAGTCAGATGGAACGTGGACTCCCTGGGGATATGCACAGCCCCCAACACGTCAGACACGGGCAAGCGTAAAGCGCTAGCCCAAGCTGACTCGAGTCGGCTGTACAGGTTCGTACCCTCAAACCCAATCAGGATGATTGATCAGGCCGCGCTCACGGTGCTTTTAGCCGCCCCGCGCTGTGCTACCCAATAGGATCGCAAATCCGAGGTTCGCGACCTGCCTGGGAGTGGCACGGCGCTACCGTGGCTCACATCAGCGTGACTAGACTTTCATCAACTGCCAGGCGCGTCCACTGCCAGACCTTGATCAGGCCGTTGAGACAGTACTAGCGAAATCCGAAATCCGAGAGCGACTTACAACCGTCGCTCAACGAGATATTGAACTCAAGGCTGCTGCCGTGTTGCCGCCAACACGATCTCCCGGATGCACACATGTTGCGGCTGCTCGTAGGCATAACGAATCGCTGAGGCGACGTCGTCGGCACTGAGCACGGTGC
>NZ_JAHUWL010000004.1:0-484854 GCF_019219045.1 Pseudomonas sp. PDM25 | reverse complement strand
CAGATGCATTCTTTATCGGCGCTTGGGTGAAAGGAGGAGGGGCGAAATCTCCCACGGTCTGTACTGCGTCAACAGTCGGAATCGAGCCTTGTCCCTCCTCCTCCCTTCAAGTCCTACCATACAAGCGAGCCTGCTCGCGAATGAAGGCGCCGCGGTTTAGAGCCTTACGCTAGCGAACGTCGACTCATTGCGCGCCTGGCTCAACGCCGACAGCGGCCCGGACAACGGTGACAACACCAGCGCTTGCGGTAGCGGCATCATCGCCACTTGTTGGGTGGTGTTGGAACCTACGCGTTCGTCACGCGGCGGAATGCCGAAGTATTCGCGGTAGCACTTGGAGAAGTGCGGCGTAGACACGAAGCCACACACCGACGCCACTTCGATGATCGACATCGGCGTTTGCTTGAGCAACTGCCGGGCGCGGATCAAGCGCAGTTTCAGGTAGTAACGCGATGGCGAGCAGTGCAGGTATTTCTGGAACAGGCGCTCCAGCTGACGACGCGACACGGCGACGTACACCGCCAGCTCGTCGAGGTCGATCGGCTCTTCCAGGTTGGCCTCCATCAGCGCGACGATTTCCTGCAATTTCGGCTGGTTGGTGCCAAGCATGTGCTTGAGCGGCACACGCTGGTGATCCTGCTCGTTGCGGATGCGTTCGTAGACAAACATCTCCGAGATCGCGGCGGACAGTTCACGACCATGATCGCGGCTGATCAGGTGCAGCATCATGTCCAGCGGCGCGGTGCCGCCGGAACTGGTGAAACGGTTACGGTCGAGGGTGAACAGACGCGTACTCATGGCCACACGTGGAAACGCTTCTTGCATAGCGGCCAGGCATTCCCAGTGCACGCTGCAATCGAAACCGTCCAGCAAACCGGCGCAGGCCAGGGCCCAGCTACCGGTGCAGACCGCGCCCAGACGCTTGGACTGACGCGCCTGGCTTTGCAGCCATGACACGTGTTCACGGGTAACAGTGCGCTGGATGCCGATACCGCCGCAGACAATGATGGTGTCCAGGGCCGGTGCTTTGTGCATGGAGCAGTCGGGGGTGATCTGCAGACCGTCACTGGCCCAGACCTGACCACCGTCGACAGTCATTGTGGTCCAGCGATACAGCTCGCGGCCGGACAGTTGGTTAGCCATGCGCAGGGGTTCTACTGCAGAGGCCAGAGAAATAAGCGTGAAATTGTCCAGCAGCAGAAAGCCGATGGATTGAGGCGCACGGTTCTGGGGTTGGGCCCCGGAGTTGAACGTCGTCATCGCGGTATCTCCTCACACAAAGCGGATGATGGCCTCAGGCGGAGGCTCTTGTTATTGCCATCGTTCTCGCGTGGGAGACGGGCTTTGTAATGACAGAGCAAATGCCATGCCTAAAGTTGAATGGCTGTTCAATAACTCCTGAAAACGACGTCGCGCCGCGTCTAAATAAGCCGCGCCGGGAGTGGGGGTTATAAGTGCCATTATCGGCAGGAGGCGCTCTACCCCGTTGGGCTTGAGCAAATCGGTAGCACTTGTGGGAACAGGGCTACAGCGACCTGGTGAAGAGTGTCACCGCAAGCACAGGTGACAGGCGGTAATGGCCAACCTGGATCCCGGATCTGGGGCAAGGGGCTTATCTGTAAGCGACGCGCCAAAACGTGGCGCGTTTTGATTTCGGTGTTCACTTTGTGCGCAGTTTTGACTGGTCTTCTCTGGCAAATGACCTTTCTGTGGCGAGGGAGCTTGCTCCCGCTGGGGCGCGAAGCGGCCCTAAAATCTTTACGACTGCTACGCAGCCGAGCGGGAGCAAGCTCCCTCACCACAAGATCAACTCGGTCTCAGCACTCAACCGCGCTAACCGCCAACCCACCGCGCGAGGTCTCTTTATATTTGTCATGCATATCGGCACCGGTATCACGCATCGTGCGGATCACCCGATCCAGCGAGATAAAGTGCTGGCCGTCGCCACGCAGCGCCATCTGCGCCGCGTTGATGGCTTTCACCGCAGCAATCGCATTGCGCTCGATGCACGGTACTTGCACCAGCCCGCCCACCGGGTCGCAGGTCAGGCCGAGGTTGTGTTCCAGACCGATTTCCGCCGCGTTACACAGCTGCTCCGGTGTCGCCCCCAGAATCTCCGCCAGCCCGGCCGCCGCCATCGCGCAGGCCGAACCGACTTCGCCCTGGCAACCGACTTCGGCACCGGAAATCGAAGCGTTCTTCTTGCACAGAATCCCGACCGCCGCCGCACTGAGGAAATAGTCGACTACGTTGGCTTCAGTCACCACTTCGCTGAACTTCATAAAGTAGTGCAGCACCGCCGGAATGATCCCCGCCGCGCCATTGGTCGGCGCCGTAACCATGCGTCCGCCAGCGGCGTTTTCTTCATTGACCGCCAGGGCGAACAGGTTGACCCATTCCATGGCGCTCAAGGTCGAGCCGATCACATTGGGCTTGTTCAATTCTTGCAGGCTGCGGTGCAATTTGGCCGCGCGACGGCGCACATTCAGGCCGCCGGGCAAGATGCCTTCGTGCTTGAGGCCTTGCTCCACGCAATCCTGCATGGCGCGCCAGAGTGTCATCAGGCCGGCGCGAATTTCCTCTTCGCTGCGCCAGACCTTCTCGTTGGCCAACATCAATTCGGCAACGCGCAGGTTGTGCTGCTTGCAGAGGCTGAGCAACTCGACGGCACTGGAGAAATCGTACGGCAACACGGTGCGATCCAGATCGACCACGCCGCTGGAAGCCTGTGCCTCATCGACGACAAAACCGCCGCCAATGGAATAGTAGGTATCGCGATGCAGCTCACCGTCATCACCTTCGACAATCAGCGTCATGGCGTTGGGGTGGAACGGCAGGTTCTCGTCGATCAGGCGCATATCCCGGGCCCAGATGAACGGGACCGACAAGCGACCGTCGAGCAATAGCGTGTGGGTTTCGCGCAGGGTTTCAATGCGGATGCCGATTTGCGACGGATCGATCGCGTCCGGCCACTCGCCCATCAGGCCCATGATCACCGCGTTGTCGCTGCCGTGACCGATGCCGGTGGCCGACAACGAACCATAAAGCTGAACTTCGACGCGCCGTACTTGTTCCAAAACTCCCCGCTCACGCAAACCTTGCACGAACAACGCCGCGGCGCGCATCGGCCCCACGGTGTGCGAACTGGAAGGACCGATGCCGATTTTGAACAGGTCGAAAACACTGATAGCCATTACTGCCGAACTCCTGGATGTGCCAACTCCAGACGCAAAAGCGCCCAGTGACGGAGCTGCTACGCTCAAGCTGCAATCCGCCGAGATGGCCGCATCATCAGGCTTTTGTCATGTCGTTCGACGTCTCACACCGACGCACTCATGCCCACCAACGCCGCGAGGCTTTGACGCTGCGTTTTCGCCGTTTTTTTGCAGATCAGAGGGGCAAAAGGGGCTGAAAAAAGCTGTAAACGACGTCACCGACACTGGATGCGACCATCCCTGTACTGGTTACGACGCACCCTGTAGGCGTCAGATTTTCACTGGTACATGATCGTATCGACTCGATTGCAAGGCGCCGTGGTAGAGATGTCTCCAAAACGCCATCCAACCGCAACCTATAAGTGCGGTGGTCCAGTCGGAACACTGCCAAAAAAAACACCAAGGAGTCCATCCATGAAAGGTTCCCCGTCGTTGTTGTTGGCCGCCATGCTGAGTCTGCCGTTTCTGGCTCAAGCCGCAGAACCGGCTCAGTGCAACACCGTAAACTTCTCCGATGTCGGCTGGACTGACATTACCGTCACCACAGCCACCACCAGCGTCGTTCTCGATGCCCTCGGCTACAAGACCAAAACCACGATGATTTCCGTGCCGGTGACCTACAAGTCCCTGGCCGACGGCAAGAACATGGACGTATTCCTCGGTAACTGGATGCCGACCATGGAAAACGACATCAAGGCTTATCGCGATGCCGGCACCGTGGACGTCGTGCGCACCAACCTCACCGGCGCCAAGTACACCCTCGCCGTACCTCAAGCGCTGTATGACAAAGGTCTTCACGACTTCTCTGATATTCCGAAATTCAAGAAAGAGCTCGACGGCAAGATCTACGGCATCGAGCCGGGTAACGATGGCAACCGTCTGATTCAGAGTATGATCGACAAGAACGCCTTCGGCTTGAAAGACGCCGGATTCAAGATCGTCGAGTCCAGCGAAGCGGGCATGTTGTCGCAAGTCGACCGCGCCCAGAAACGCGACACCGCCGTAGTGTTCCTCGGCTGGGCGCCGCATCCGATGAACAAGCGCTTCAAGATCCAATATCTCACCGGTGGTGACGATTTCTTCGGCCCGGACTTCGGTGCCGCCACCGTGGCGACCAACACCCGCAAGGGTTATGTCCAGGAATGCAGCAACGTCGGTCAGTTGCTGAAAAACCTGGAGTTCACCGTCGACATGGAAAGCACCCTGATGGGCAACGTCCTGGACGACAAAATGAAGCCTGACGCGGCCGCCAAGGCCTGGCTGAAAAAGAATCCACAGGTCCTCGATACCTGGCTCGCTGGCGTGACCACCATTGACGGTAAACCAGGCCTGGAGGCCGTGAAAGCCAAGCTCGCGCAGTAATCGCTTACGCCGGGCGAGTTCGCTCGCCCGGGCTGTTTATTTCCTTGCATGCGGACGTTCACTACCATGCTGATTGATCAGAAAATACCCTTAGGCCAGTACATCGCGGGCTTCGTTGAATGGTTGACGCAACACGGCGCCAGCACCTTCGACGCAATCGCCGTGTCACTGGAAACGATGATCCACGGCGTGACTTTTGCGCTGACCTGGTTCAACCCGCTGGCATTGATCGGCCTTATCGCGCTACTGGCACATTTCATTCAACGAAAGTGGGGCCTGACCGTTTTTGTCATCGCCTCCTTCCTGCTGATCCTCAATCTGGGGTACTGGCAGGAAACCATGGAAACCCTTGCCCAGGTGTTGTTCGCCACCCTGGTCTGCGTGGTCATCGGCGTGCCGTTGGGCATCGTCGCCGCGCATAAACCGATGTTTTACACACTGATGCGTCCGGTGCTCGATCTGATGCAGACCGTACCGACCTTCGTGTACCTCATTCCTACCCTGACCCTCTTCGGTCTGGGTGTGGTCCCGGGTCTGATTTCTACGGTGGTGTTCGCGATTGCCGCACCTATCCGCCTGACTTACCTGGGTATTCGCGATGTCCCGGAAGAATTGATGGACGCTGGCAAGGCCTTTGGCTGCTCGCGACGTCAGCTGCTCTCGCGAATCGAACTGCCCCACGCCATGCCAAGCATCGCGGCCGGTATCACCCAGTGCATCATGCTGTCGCTGTCGATGGTGGTGATCGCGGCACTGGTGGGCGCCGATGGCCTGGGCAAACCCGTGGTCAACGCACTGAACACTGCTGATATCGCCCTGGGCTTCGAAGCAGGCCTGGCGATCGTACTGCTGGCGATCATGCTCGACCGTATCTGCAAACAACCCGAAGCTAAAGTAGGGGGTGACGCATGAGCATTATTCGCTTCGAAGACGTCGACGTAATCTTCTCCAAGGATCCACGCGAGGCACTCAAGCTGCTGGATCAAGGCATGACCCGTAACGAGATCCTGAAAAAGACCGGGCAGATCGTTGGGGTCGAAAAGGCCAGCCTGGACGTCGAAAAAGGTGAAATCTGCGTACTGATGGGCCTTTCCGGCTCCGGCAAGTCCAGTCTGCTGCGCTGCATCAACGGCCTTAACACAGTCAGCCGCGGCAAGCTGTTCGTCGAGCACGAAGGCAAGCAGATCGACATCGCCTCCTGCACTCCGGCAGAACTGAAAATGATGCGCACCAAGCGCATTGCGATGGTGTTCCAGAAGTTCGCCCTGATGCCTTGGTTGACGGTGCGCGAGAACATCAGTTTCGGTCTGGAAATGCAGGGTCGCCCTGAGAAAGAACGCCGCAAACTGGTGGATGAAAAGCTTGAGCTGGTGGGCCTGACCCAATGGCGCAACAAGAAACCCAACGAGCTGTCCGGTGGTATGCAACAACGCGTGGGCCTGGCCCGTGCCCTGGCGATGGACGCCGACATCCTGCTGATGGACGAACCGTTCTCGGCACTCGACCCACTGATCCGCCAAGGCCTGCAAGACGAACTGCTGGAACTGCAACGCAAGCTGAGCAAGACCATCGTTTTCGTGAGCCACGACCTCGATGAAGCCCTGAAGCTCGGCAGCCGTATTGCAATCATGAAAGACGGTCGGATCATTCAGTACAGCAAACCTGAAGAGATCGTGTTGAACCCTGCGGACGATTACGTGCGGACCTTCGTCGCCCACACCAATCCGCTGAACGTGCTGTGCGGTCGCAGCCTGATGCGCACCCTGGACAACTGCAAACGCATCAACGGTTCGGTATGCCTCGATCCGGGCGGTGATTCCTGGCTGGACCTGGCCGAAGGCAACACCATCAAAGGCGCACGCCAGAATGGCGCGAGCCTGGACCTGCAGAACTGGATCCCTGGGCAAGCAGTTGAAGGTTTGGGTCGTCGGCCGACGCTGGTGGACTCGAACATCGGCATGCGCGACGCGCTGCAGATTCGATATCAGACAGGCAACAAGCTGGTATTGCACGACAACAACAAGGTGGTCGGGATTCTGGGTGACAGCGAGCTGTATCACGCACTGCTCGGCAAGAACCTGGGGTAAGGCAACACACACAAAAACGCCGCGAGAGATCGCGGCGTTTTTGTTTAAGGGGATATCAGGTCACGCAGCTTTGCGGTTGATGACCTCTTCGCGAGCAAGCCCGCTCCCACATTCGACCGCATGTCCCTGATAGAACTCGGTTACCTGTGGGAGCGGGCTTGCTCGCGAAGAATACAACGCGATGTCACTGGAACATCGCGCTACTCACAACTCAGCTATAGACCCGGCCAAGGAGCTGCCGATGGCTTTCAAACTGATCGAGCACGTCACGGGTGATCTGATCCTGAGTGAAGCCCATCAAATCGTAGTCCTGGCTGCCGTTGTGCAGGTACACCTCGGCGCGGTAATAACGTGCACGCGGTTCATCAGCACTTTCAGCCGACACCGTGTCGCTCGCCGCTGCCAGATAGCCGTCCAGGCTTACTTCGTAGACAAAAGGGTTGCCCTCTTCCATCTCGATCCGCAGGCCCATGCAGCGTTTCGATTTGCCCAGCAACGTCTGCACATCCAGACCCTGAGCGCGCAATTGCACTGCCGCATCTTCCAGCGCCGGGCTGACTTGCTTGTCCATGAAACGCTGAACAATCGACTGATTCGGCTGCAAGTCCAGCTGCGTCAAACGCTCGCTGAAACCACGACGACCACGGGCTGCTAGCTCCGCTTGCTCCTGTTCGATCTGCACGTCCTGGCGCATCGCCTTGTGCAAGCCGAACATGAAGAACACCAGCACCACCGAGAACGGCAGACCGGCCAGCACCACCATGGTTTGCATGGCTTCGAAGTTACCGGCGAACAGCAGGCCGATGGTCACCAGCGTGATCACCGCCGACCAGAAGATCCGCAGCCAGTGCGGGGCGTCTTCGTCGACGTTGCCGCCCTTGCAGGAAAGGTTGGCCATCATCACCGCGCCGGAGTCCGCCGGGGTCAGGAACAGCACGAAACCAACAAAGATCGACACGCCGATTACGATTTTCGACGCTGGGTAGTGCTCAAGCAGTTGGTAAATCGCCATCGACGGCTGTTCCAGCGCCGTCTTGCCAAGTTCCACCGCCCCATGGTTCATCACCAGGTCCAGGGCCGAGTTACCGAAGATCGACAACCATGCCAGGGTGAACCCCAGTGGAATCAGCAGCACGCCAGCGACCAGTTCACGCACCGTGCGGCCACGGGAAATACGCGCGATGAACATGCCGACGAATGGGGCCCAGGAAATCCACCAGGCCCAGTAGAACAGGGTCCACAGGCCCAACCAGCGGTCAGACTTCTCGCTGTCGCCTTCGTACACATAGAGGTCGAAGGTCTTCAGCACCACGCCGTTCAGGTAGTCGCCGATGTTTTGCACGAAGCCGTTGAGCAGGTGCAGGGTCGGGCCGAACAGCAGCACGAAAATCAGCAGGCCACTGAACAGCACGATGTTCAGGTTGGACAGACGGCGGATACCGTTTTCCACACCCGAGACAGCCGCGATGGTCGCCACGGTGCTCATCACGATGATCACGATCAGCAGGTTGGTGTTGCTGTGTTCCATGCCGAACAGGTTTTCAAGCCCCGACGACACTTGCAGCGAACCAATCCCCAGGTTCGTCACCAGACCCAGCAGGGTCACGAACATGCCGAAGCCGTCCACTGCATGACCGGCCGCGCCTTTGACCCAACGCTCACCCACCAGCGGATACAGCGCCGAACGCAACGCCAGCGGCTGGTTATGACGGTAAGCAAAATAAGCAACGGCCAGGCCGACCAAGGCGTAGATCGCCCAGCCGTGCAGGCCCCAGTGCAGGAATGTCAGCTGCACTGCCTGACGGGCGGCCATGTTGCTGGCGGCCACGCCTTCCGGCGGATTGAAGTAGTGGTCCAGCGGTTCGGAAGCACCAAAGTACAGCAGCGAGATGCCGATACCCGACGAGAACAACATCCCCGCCCAGGCGCCGTAGCTGAAGTCCGGGGTGTCGTCCTTGCTGCCCAGCTTGAGCTTGCCGTAGGACGAAAACGCCAGGCCGACCACGAACACCAGGTAAGCGGCGATCACCACCATGTAGTACCAGCCGAAGCTGCGGGACAACCACGCCTGGGCAATACCGAGCAATCTGCCGGCCTCTTGCGGGGCGACGATCAGAATGGCGGTCAACAACAGGATCAACGCGGTAGAGGTGTAGAACACCCAACCGTTGACCGTCACCTTCTCGGGTGGGGTCTTTATTAGAGAGGCAGAACTCATGGCACAGATGCTCCAGGCAGTGCGAGAGAAAAACACAAGGCAACGCGTTACCCGACCATTCGGTTAGTTGGCAGCCGACCAGCGGGTGATATAAAGACAGCCCGAAAAAAGCCCGAAACCCCTGAACGCCTGAGCGTGTGGGTTTCGAGCATTTTCAGATGTCGTTTTTCCGCCAACTACATGTAGGAAAAACCTGTAGGTAGCGACGAATTGTCGCAGATCTTATTCTTTGTTGATTGAACGTTCAATCAAAACAAAATAGACTGGCCCTCAATCCGCTAGACGTTTTACGTCCGCCGGAAGGCCTAAGGAGATATGCACGATGCCCAAGGTCGGTATGCAACCCATCCGCCGTCAGCAGTTGATCGAAGCCACATTGCAGGCGGTAGATCAGGTCGGAATGGGGGACGCCAGCATTGCGCTGATCGCCCGTTTGGCCGGTGTCTCGAATGGCATCATCAGTCACTATTTTCAGGACAAGAATGGCCTGATCGCCGCCACGATGCGGTATCTGATGAGCGTCCTCAGCGAGAACGTCACCGCGCGCCGTCAGGCGATGGCAGATGACAGCCCACGGGCGCATCTGCAGGTGATTATCGAAGGCAACTTCGACGCCAGCCAGGTCAATGGCCCGGCAATGAAAACCTGGTTGGCCTTCTGGGCCACCAGCATGCACCAGCCGTCTTTGCACAGGTTGCAGCGGATCAACGATCACCGTCTGTATTCCAACCTGTGCTGCCAGTTCCGTCGTGCGTTGCCGCTTGATCAAGCGCGCAGCGCCGCCCGTGGCCTGGCAGCCCTCATTGACGGTTTGTGGTTGCGCGGCGCGCTGTCGGGAGATGCTTTCGACACCGAGCAGGCGCAACGAATCGCTTACGAATACATGGATATCCAACTGGCCAAGCAGGTGAGTTAGAGCACACAGAACCGCTCAGCACCTGAACCGCCACTGACCAGCGTTGCCAAGGCTTTACGGCACGCCCGGTGGTTAACGCCAACTAACTTATGCACTTGCGAGGACTTTATGGCCCGTTTCGAACTGCAAAAACTCTACATCGACGGCGGTTACACCGACGCCAGCAGCGACGCCACCTTCGAAGCCATCAACCCGGCTAACGGTGAAGTCCTCGCAACCGTACAACGTGCGACCAAGGAAGACGTCGAGCGCGCTGTAGTCAGCGCCGAAAAGGGCCAGAAAATCTGGGCTGCGATGACCGCCATGGAGCGTTCGCGCATCCTGCGTCGTGCCGTCGACATCCTGCGCGAGCGCAACGATGAACTGGCCGCCCTGGAAACCCTGGACACCGGTAAGTCGTTCTCCGAAACCAAGTACGTCGACATCGTCACCGGCGCTGATGTGCTGGAGTACTACGCAGGCCTGGTGCCGGCCATCGAAGGCGAGCAGATTCCACTGCGCACCACTTCCTTCGTCTACACCCGTCGCGAGCCGCTGGGCATCGTGGCCGGTATCGGCGCGTGGAACTACCCGATCCAGATCGCCCTGTGGAAATCCGCACCTGCCCTGGCGGCCGGCAACGCGATGATCTTCAAGCCAAGCGAAGTCACTTCCCTGACCACGCTGAAACTGGCCGAGATCTACACCGAAGCCGGCGTTCCGGCTGGCGTGTTCAACGTGCTGACCGGCAGCGGCCGTGAAGTCGGTACCTGGCTGACCGAGCACCCACGCATCGAAAAAATCTCCTTCACCGGTGGCACCGACACCGGCAAGAAAGTCATGGCCAGCGCTTCCGCCTCGTCGCTGAAAGACGTGACCATGGAACTGGGCGGCAAATCCCCGCTGATCATTTTCGACGACGCCGACCTCGACCGCGCCGCCGACACCGCCATGATGGCCAACTTCTACAGCTCCGGTCAGGTCTGCACCAACGGCACTCGCGTGTTCGTACCGAGCCACCTGAAAGCCGCTTTCGAAGCCAAGATCGTTGAACGCGTTGCGCGCATCCGCGTCGGCAACCCGCAAGACGAGAACACCAACTTCGGCCCGCTGGTCAGCTTCGCACACATGGAAAGCGTGCTGGGTTACATCGCCAAAGGTAAGGAAGAAGGCGCTCGCGTTCTGTGCGGCGGCAGCCGTCTGACCGAAGGCGAATTCGCCAAAGGCGCGTTCGTGGCACCGACCGTGTTCACCGACTGCACCGACGAGATGACCATCGTTCGCGAAGAAATCTTCGGCCCGGTGATGAGCATCCTGACCTACGAAACCGAAGAAGAAGTGATCCGTCGTGCCAACGACACCGAGTTCGGCCTGGCCGCTGGCGTCGTCACCAAGGACCTGAACCGCGCTCACCGTGTGATTCATCAACTGGAAGCCGGTATCTGCTGGATCAACGCCTGGGGCGAGTCCGACGCCAAGATGCCAGTCGGCGGCTACAAGCAGTCGGGTGTGGGCCGTGAGAACGGCATCAGCTCGCTGAACAACTTCACACGCATCAAATCGGTACAGGTCGAACTGGGCGATTACGCCTCGGTTTTCTGATCTGACGCGGAACCTGAGGCTGGGGCCTTTTGTGGCGAGGGAGCTTGCTCCCGCTGGGCTGCGAAGCGGCCCCAACTTCAGACACCGCGCTCATTCAGACAGAACACGGTCGCTGCCTTGCGACTGCTGCGCAGCCGAGCGGGAGCAAGCTCCCTCGCCACAAATCAAGTGGTGCATCGGCGACCGCGACCTGACCAACTTCAAAGAGGGTGCATTCAATGTCCCAAGAATTCGATTACATCATCATCGGTGCCGGCTCGGCCGGTAACACCCTGGCGACCCGTCTGACTGAAGACGAAGGCGTCACCGTCCTGCTGCTCGAAGCAGGCGGCCCGGACTACCGTTTAGACTTCCGTACGCAAATGCCGGCCGCTTTGGCGTTCCCGCTGCAAGGTCGTCGCTACAACTGGGCCTACGAAACCGATCCAGAACCACACATGAACGGTCGCCGGATGGAATGCGGTCGCGGCAAGGGCCTGGGTGGTTCTTCGCTGATCAACGGCATGTGCTACATCCGCGGCAACGCGATGGACTACGACAACTGGGCCAAACTGCCAGGTCTGGAAGACTGGGACTACCTGAACTGCCTGCCGTATTTCCGCAAGGCTGAAACCCGTGACATCGGCCCGAACGACTACCACGGTGGCGACGGTCCGGTCAGCGTGACCACGCCAAAAGCCGGCAATAACCCGCTGTTCAACGCGATGGTTGAAGCCGGTGTGCAAGCCGGTTACCCGCGCACCGAAGACCTGAACGGCTACCAGCAAGAAGGCTTCGGTCCGATGGACCGCACCGTGACGCCGAACGGCCGTCGCGCCAGCACCGCTCGCGGTTACCTGGACATCGCCAAGAAGCGCTCGACCCTGACCATCGTCACCCACGCCCTGACCGACAAGATTCTGTTTGAAGGCAAGCGTGCGGTCGGCGTGCGTTACCTGATCGGCGCAGCTGAAGAGCGCGTTGAAGCCCGTGCCCGCAAAGAAGTGCTGCTGTGCTCCGGCGCCATCGCTTCGCCGCAGATTCTGCAACGCTCCGGCGTCGGCCCGGCCGAACTGCTGAAAAAACTCGACATCCCGGTGGTCCACGACCTGCCGGGCGTGGGTGAAAACCTGCAGGATCACCTCGAGCTGTACCTGCAATACGCGTGCACCCAACCGGTCTCGCTGTACCCGTCGCTGCTGCTGCACAACCAGCCGGCCATCGGTGCCGAGTGGCTGTTCAAAGGCACCGGCATCGGCGCCAGCAACCAGTTCGAAGCCGGCGGTTTCATTCGTACCCGTCCGGAATTCGATTGGCCGAACATCCAGTACCACTTCCTGCCGGTCGCGATTAACTACAACGGCAGCAACGGTGTGAAAGAGCACGGTTTCCAGGCGCACATGGGTTCCATGCGTTCGCCGAGCCGTGGTCGCATCCAGGCCAAGTCGAAGGATCCGCGCGAGTACCCGAGCATCCTGTTCAACTACATGGCCACCGAGCAGGACTGGCAGGAATTCCGCGACGGCATCCGCCTGACCCGTGAAATCATGCAACAGCCTGCACTGGACGCTTTCCGTGGCCGCGAAATCAGCCCGGGCATCGACGTGCAAACCGATGAGCAGCTCGACAAGTTCATCCGCGAACACGCCGAAACCGCGTTCCACCCGTCCTGCTCGTGCAAGATGGGCACCGACGACATGGCCGTGGTTGACGCTGAAGGTCGTGTGCACGGCATGCAGAGCCTGCGTGTGGTCGATGCCTCGATCATGCCGATCATCACCACCGGCAACCTGAACGCGCCGACGATCATGATCGCCGAGAAAATCGCCGACAAGATCCGTGGTCGCAAGCCGTTGCCGCGTAGCAAGGCTGCCTATTTCGTGGCTGGCGATGCGCCGGTGCGTGGCAAGCCGTTGCGGGATGTGAGCCTGACCGCTCAGTAAGTCGTAACACCGCGGTGCTGCCTTCGCGAGCAAGCCCGCTCCCACATTGGATTTGTGAACGACACAGATCCAATGTGGGAGCGGGCTTGCTCGCGAAGGGGCCCGACCAAACACTACACCTCTCCTGGTAAACCTTTCCTACACCTCTCCAAGCTTGATCCTACCCCCCACGCAGGCCTAATCTAGCGCCACGCAAACGTTTCACCCCCCTCGCGACATCGATACACCGCCACTCCATACCAAGGAGGTTCCCGAATGTTCGATTTCCATCCCCAGCTCAAGCAGCGCTTCGCTGCCTTGCGCACGGGCGCTGAATTCTTTTCGCTGCGTTATGTGCGCGAGTCCGGCCAGTACCTGTCAGTGCGCAAGAATGTCGCCGAACCTCCGAGCCTGAGCCGTGACGAAGGCGCGATGCTGACCGTTCGGGTCAACGGCGTCGAAGCCTACGCCGCGACCAACGACCTGTCGCAACAAGGCCTGCAAGCCGCACTGGAGAAGGCCGAGCAACAAGCCCGCCGACTCAAGCCCCACGCCCTGCTCGACCTGAGCGCGCAAGGGGTCTCCAGCGACCGCGCCGACTACTTTTCGCCGAACCTCGACCAGCCCTTCCCGTCCTTGAGCGATTGCTACCAACTGCTCGGCGCTGAATCCGCCGCCGTGCCCAAGGACGAGCGACTGGTGAACTGGGAAGTGAGCATCGGCATCACTAACGTCGAACAGATCTACCTCAGCAACGCCGGCGCCGAACTGCGCCAGGCTCAGCGGTTCGTCTACCCGAGCCTGGAAGTCACCGCCTACGACGGCAACGACAGCCAGACCCGAACCCTGGGCCGCGAGAACTTCGGTCAACAGGGCGGTTTTGATGTGATCAGCCGCTGTGGCCTGGTCGGCGCTGGTCCGAAAATCGCCGATCAGGCGCTGCAATTGCTGCTGGCGCCGAACACCCCGAAAGGCCCGCGTGACCTGCTGTTGATGCCGGACCAGATGATGCTGCAGATCCACGAGTCCATCGGTCACCCGCTGGAACTGGACCGCATCCTCGGTGACGAGCGCAATTACGCCGGCACCAGTTTCGTCAAGGCCGAAGACTTTGGCAGCCTGCAATACGGCTCCAAACTGCTCAACGTGACCTTCGATCCGGACATCCCCGAGCAGCTCGCCAGCTATGGCCATGACGACGACGGTACTGCCGCGAGCAAACAATTCCTGATTAAAGAAGGCCTGCTGCTGCGCCCATTGGGCGGCGCGCTGTCGCAGTTTCGCGCGGGCATGGAGGGCGTGGCCAACAGCCGCGCCTGCAGCTGGAACCGTCCGCCGATCGATCGCATGGCCAACCTGAACATCGAGGCCGGCGATCAACCGCTGGAGCAGATGATCGGCAACATCGAGCACGGCATCTTGATGAGCACCAACCGGTCCTGGTCCATCGACGATGCCCGCAACAAGTTCCAGTTCGGCTGTGAATGGGGCCAGTTGATCGAAAACGGCGAACTCAAAGGCGTGGTCAAGAACCCGAACTACCGGGCGATTTCCGCGCAGTTCTGGAAAAGCCTCAGCGCCGTTGGCGATGCCAACTCCGTCAAGGTACTGGGCACGCCGAACTGCGGCAAAGGCGAACCGAACCAGGTGATCCGCGTCGGCCATGCCTCGCCGGCCTGTGTGTTCAGCAACGTTGATGTGTTTGGGGGAGATGCCTGATGAGTACGTCGAAAAATCAGGCCGAGTCATTCAAAGTCTTGGTCAACTGGCTGCGCGATGCGATTCGCGAGCCGGAACAATTCACCCTCAGCTACGCCGCCGAATCCTCGGCCTTCGTGCGCTTCAACCATGCCAAGGTCCGTCAGGCCGGGCAGGTGCAGCAGGCGAGCGTCGGCTTCAAACTGATCAACGAGGGGCGCCACGCCGACCTGAACATCACGCTGTCGGGTGATGCCGCCGTCGATATGCAGCGCCTGGCCGAAGGTCTGCAACAGCTGCGCGAAACCTTGCCGTTGCTGCCGCAGGATCCGTACCTGCTGCTCAACCACAACGGCTGGCAGAGCAAGAATGTGCAGGAGCATCCGCTGCCGGACACCGAGCAAGTGGTCGCCGAAATCACCCAGGCCGCCGAAGGGCTGGACCTGGTGGGTTTCTACGCCGCCGGCCCGATCAGTCGCGGTTTCGCCAGTTCTTCGGGCGCGTTCGGCTGGCACCAGGCCAACAGCTTCAACTTTGATTTCAGTCTGGTCCATGAAAACGGCCAGGCGGTGAAAGCCAGTTACGCCGGGCACGACTGGAACAGCGAAGGGTTTGCCAAGCGCTTTGCGCAGGCACGCGAGCAGTTGGCGTTTCTGGGCAGACCGCAACACACCCTGGCGCCGGGTCAGTACCGCGCCTATCTCGCACCGGCAGCCCTGGGAGAAATCATGGACATGCTGGGCTGGGGCGGTTTCTCGGCGCAGTCGATTGCCAGCAAAAACAGCCCGCTGCAGAAGCTTTACGCGGGCGACAGTGCGTTCAGCCCGCTGGTGTCGGTGGATGAAAAGGTCAGTGGTTCGTTGAGCCCGGCATTCTCCGGCGAAGGTTATCCGCGCAGCGATCTGGGGTTGATCGTCAACGGCAAGGCCGGCGCGCAGATGGTCAGCTCACGCAGTGCGGCCGAGTACGGCCTGACCGCCAACGGCGCCAGCGGCGGTGAAATGCCAAGCGCAGTGAACATGGCCGCCGGTACGTTGCCTGATGCAGAGATTCTCAAGCAATTGGGCACGGGCTTGTACATCAGCAACCTGTGGTACCTGAACTACTCCGATCAGCCGGCGGCACGCCTGACCGGCATGACGCGGTTTGCGACCTTCTGGGTCGAGAACGGCGAGATTCAGGCGCCGGTGAGCACCATGCGGTTTGATGACAGTGCCTACAGTTTGTTGGGATCGCAGCTGGAAGCATTGACCGAGGAGCGCGAGTTGCTGCTGTCGGCGAGCACTTACAGCCAGCGGGCCACAGCGTCAGCGTTGTTGCCGGGGGCGCTGATCAGCCGCCTTACGTTGACGCTGTAGAAAGTTTCGTCGGAACGCCGCCCGGAGCCGGCTCGCGCCCCCCAGGATGATCGCCGTCCATGTGGGAGCGGGCTTGCTCGCGAAGAGGTCATTACATTCAACATCAATGCTGACTGATCGAACGCTTTCGCGAGCAAGCCCGCTCCCACATGAATTGCGACCCACCATGACATTGCATTAACACTTCTCCCACAAGAGGTCCCATGCCCAACCGCCCGCCTCTCGACGCTGTCACCGCCCGCTGGGTGCCGTGGGTTGTCGCCATCGCGTTCTTCATGCAATCCCTCGACGGGACCATCCTCAACACCGCCCTGCCCGCCATGGCCCGAGACCTGGCCGAAGACCCCTTGCGCATGCAGGGCGTGATCATCGCCTACATGCTCACCGTCGCCTTGCTGATCCCTGCCTCAGGCTGGATCGCCGACCGTTTCGGTACCAGGAAAATCTTCTTCAGCGCGATTCTGTTGTTCAGCCTCGGCTCGTTGCTCTGCGCACTGTCGAACACCCTGAGCCTGCTGATTGGCGCACGGGTGATCCAGGGCCTGGGCGGTGCGCTGATGTTGCCGGTCGGGCGACTTGTGGTATTGCGCGCCTACCCGCGTTCGGAGCTGGTGCGAATCATGGGTTTCATTACCATTCCCGGCCTGCTCGGCCCGTTGATCGGCCCGACCATGGGCGGCTGGATGGTGGAATACCTGACCTGGCACTGGATCTTCCTGATCAACCTGCCGGTCGGCGCCGTCGGTTGTTACGCCGTGTGGAAATTCATCCCCGACCTGCGTGGCACCGAGCGCACCCGCTTCGACAGCCTGGGCTTTTTACTGTTCGGCGCGGCGATGGTGC
This sequence comes from Pseudomonas sp. PDM25, assembly GCF_019219045.1. Lineage (NCBI taxonomy): Bacteria > Pseudomonadati > Pseudomonadota > Gammaproteobacteria > Pseudomonadales > Pseudomonadaceae > Pseudomonas > Pseudomonas sp. PDM25. The sequence continues at coordinate 467,675 of NZ_JAHUWL010000004.1, read as the reverse complement.
TGATCACGATCGCCATGGAAGGCCTCGGCGAACTGCACCTGCCGCACTTGCGGGTGATGTTGCTGCTGTTCGCCGGCATGGCCTGTCTGGCGGCGTATTGGTTGCGGGCCGGGCACATCGATAATCCGCTGTTCGCGCCGTCATTGTTCAAGACCCGGACGTTTGCCGTGGGCATCCTCGGCAACCTGTTCGCCCGACTGGGCAGCGGCGCCCTGCCGTTTCTCGTGCCGTTGCTGCTGCAAGTGGCGCTGGGTTACTCGCCGTCCCAGGCCGGGATGAGCATGCTGCCGTTGGCGGCGGCAGCGATGGTCGCCAAGTCGGTGGCGCGACCGCTGATCGAACGTTTGGGCTATCGCATCGTGCTCACCGGCAATACGTTAGCGCTGGGGCTGATGTTGGCGAGCATGGGGCTGGTCAGCGAGCAAACGCCGTACTGGTTGCTGTTGGTGATGCTATCGATACTGGGGGCGATCAACTCCTTGCAGTTCACCGCAATGAACACCGTCACCCTGATCGACCTCGACGACGCCAGCGCCAGTAGCGGCAACAGCCTGCTGTCGGTGGTCGCGCAATTGTCCCTGAGCCTTGGCGTTGCCTGTGCCGGCGCCTTGCTCGGCGGGTTCACCGCGGAGATCGGCAACGATGGCGTGGACACGGTTTTGGGCGCGTTCCAGCTGACCTTCGTGACGGTCGGGATCATGGCGATGCTGGCCGCAACGATCTTTTCTCAGCTCTCAAAGGAAGACGGACGGCGCGTCAAGCGTCCGGAAGAGCACATAGAGCCTTAGGGCGAATGGCCACCGGGCTGGTACACTGCGCGACATTTTGTTTTGCAGGCCAGTCCCGTGACCACCATCGCCACCGCTTTTAATACTTTGCCGCTGTCCGCCGCCATGCTGGCTAACCTCGACTCTTTGGGTTATGCCGAGATGACGCCGATCCAGGCGCAAAGCTTGCCGGTGATCCTCAAGGGGATGGACCTGATCGCCCAGGCCAAGACCGGCAGCGGCAAGACCGCCGCCTTCGGTATCGGCCTGCTGAACCCGATCAATCCGCGCTTCTTCGGTTGCCAGGCGCTGGTCATCTGCCCGACTCGCGAACTGGCCGACCAGGTCGCCAAGGAAATCCGTCGCCTGGCCCGTGCCGAAGACAACATCAAGGTCCTGACCCTGTGTGGCGGCGTGTCCTTCGGCCCGCAGATCGGTTCTCTGGAGCATGGCGCGCACATCATCGTCGGCACCCCGGGCCGCCTTCAGCAGCATTTGCGCAAAGGTTCGCTGGTGCTCCATGGCCTGAACACGCTGATCCTCGACGAAGCCGACCGCATGCTCGACATGGGTTTCTACGACTCCATCGAAGAAATCATTGCCCAGACCCCAGCGCGTCGCCAGACCCTGCTGTTCTCCGCCACGTACCCGACGGGTATCAAGCAGTTGGCGGCGAAATTCATGCGCACGCCTCAGATCGTGAAGGCCGAGGCGTTCCACGACGACACGCAGATCGAGCAGCGCTTCTACGAGATTTCCCCGGAAGAGCGCATGGACGCCGTGGTCAAAGTCCTCGCGCATCATCGTCCGGCATCGTGTGTCGCCTTCTGCTTCACCAAGCAGCAGGTTCAGGAAACCGTCGATCACCTGACCTCCAAAGGCATCTCCGCCGTCGGCCTGCACGGCGATCTGGAACAGCGTGACCGCGACCAGGTGCTCGCCATGTTCGCCAACCGCAGTACCTCGGTGCTGGTTGCTACCGACGTCGCCGCTCGCGGTCTGGACATCGATGCGCTGGACATGGTGATCAACGTCGAACTGGCCCGTGATTCGGAAATCCACATCCACCGTGTTGGCCGTACCGGTCGCGCCGGTGAGAAAGGGATTGCGATCAGCCTGGTCGCACCGTCCGAAGCGCACCGCGCCCAAGCCATCGAGCTACTGCAGAAGTCGCCGTTGAGCTGGGATCAGCTGGACAACCTCAAATCCCAGGGCGGCGCACCGCTGCTGCCGGTGATGAGCACGCTGGTCATTGGCGCTGGCCGTAAAGACAAGGTGCGTCCGGGTGACATTCTGGGCGCGCTGACTGGCGATGCAGGTATTCCGGGCGCTCAGGTTGGCAAGATCGCGATTTTCGACTTCCAGGCCTATGTGGCGGTGGAACGAGGGATCGCCAAGCAAGCCTTGCAGCGCCTGAATGACGGCAAGATCAAAGGCCGTTCGCTGCGCGTGCGTATCCTGTAAGAGATCTTCTGGCTGGCAGAGATCAAATGTGGGAGCGGGCTTGCTCGCGAAGAGGGAGTGTCAGTTGGCATTAAGCTGCCTGACACACCGCTTTCGCGAGCAAGCCCGCTCCCACATTGGTTTATCAGTGAATTTGAATTTTGTATGAGGACACCGTTTTGCGCTCTACCGAAGTCGTGATCATTGGCGCTGGCGCCGCAGGTTTGATGTGTGCGCTGACCGCCGCCGGGCGCGGGCGCAAGGTGATGTTGCTCGACCATGCGAACAAGGCCGGCAAGAAAATCCTGATGTCGGGCGGTGGCCGCTGTAATTTCACCAACATGTACACCGAACCGAGCAATTTCCTCTCGCAGAACGAACACTTCTGCAAATCCGCCCTGGCGCGCTACACCCAGTGGGATTTCATCGGCATGGTCGCCAAACACGGCGTGCCGTACCACGAGAAGAAACTCGGCCAGCTGTTCTGCGATAACAAATCCAGCGACATCCTTGAGATGCTGCTCGAGGAGTGCAATCAGGTCGGCGTCAGCCTGCACCTGGACACCTCGATCCAGCACATCGAGAAAATGGAAAGCGGCTACCTGCTGCAAACCACCCTCGATCAGATCACCTGCGAATCCCTGGTGATCGCCACGGGCGGCTTGTCGATCCCGACACTGGGCGCCACCGGTTTCGGCTATCAGGTGGCCAAGCAGTTCGGCCACGACTTGCTGCCGACCCGCGCCGGACTGGTGCCGTTCACCATCACCGATCAGCTCAAAGAGCTGTGCACCGAGCTGTCCGGTACGTCGGTGGATTGCCTGGTGAGCTGCAACGACCAGAGTTTCCGCGAGAACATCCTGTTCACTCACCGCGGCCTCAGTGGTCCGGCGATTTTGCAGATTTCTTCGTTCTGGGAATCCGGCGATACGGTTGAGATCAATCTGATGCCGGACCACGACGTGCCGAGCTGGCTGCAACAGCAGCAAGCCGAACGTCCGAACAGCGAGCTGAAAACCCTGCTGGGGGAAATCTTCACCAAGAAGATGGCCAACCTGCTGGCGGATAACTGGTTCGTCTCCAAACCAATGAAGCAGTACACCCACGCGGAAATCGCCGACATCGCCGAAAAACTGGCGAGCTGGAAAGTGGTGCCGGCCGGCACTGAAGGCTATCGCACCGCTGAAGTGACATTGGGCGGCGTCGATACCAACGAGGTGTCATCCAAGACCATGGAATCGCTGAAAAGCCCCGGCCTGTATTTCATCGGCGAAGTGCTCGACGTCACCGGGCATCTGGGCGGTTTCAACTTCCAGTGGGCCTGGGCCTCCGGCTACGCTGCTGCGCAATACGCCTGACCCAAGGGTGTACACAAATAAAATGTGGGAGCGGGCTTGCTCGCGAAGGGGCCATAACATTCAACATCTCTGTTGACTGATACACCGCCTTCGCGAGCAAGCCCGCTCCCACATGGGTGATGTGGTGATCTTTAAGGAACAGATTTTGCTGTCAGATGTGATCGGCGCCATTGCGTCGACGTCATTACTGGCTCAATTTAGCGTCATCGCCTCGGAAGGCCCTCGCACTTCATGTCATCGACCCCCTTTAGTCAGTCTCTGCGTCGCCTCTGGGCGCTGGATAAATTCAGCTACAGCGTACGGGTGTTCATCGCCCTGACCGGCAGCATGGCGCTGTGTTGGTACAAGGATGAAATGGGGCTGCTGATCCCGCTGTTCCTCGGGATCATCGCCAGCGCCCTGGCCGAGACCGACGACAGTTGGCAAGGCCGCCTTAACGCACTGGCCGTGACGCTGGTGTGCTTCAGCGTCGCCGCCCTCTCCGTCGAACTGCTCTTCCCCTACCCCGTCGTTTTTGTCATCGCCCTGGCCCTGGCCAGTTTCGGCCTGACCATGCTCGGCGCCTTGGGTGAACGCTATGGCGCGATTGCCTCGGCGACGTTGATTCTGTCGGTCTACACCATGATCGGCGTGGACCAGCGCGGCGGCGAAGTCATCGATTTCTGGCACGAGCCGATGCTGCTGGTGGCCGGTGCAGCGTGGTACGGTTTGCTCTCAGTGCTGTGGCAGGCGATGTTTTCCAATCAGCCGGTGCAACAAAGCCTGGCGCGATTGTTCCGCGAACTGGGTTTTTACCTGAAGCTGAAATCGTCGCTGTTCGAGCCGATCCGCCAGATGGACGTGGAAGCGCGTCGACTGGAACTGGCGCAGCAAAACGGTCGTGTCGTGGCCGCACTGAACGCCGCCAAGGAAATCATCCTGCACCGGGTCGGCAACGGTCGGCCGGGCTCGAAACTCAGCCGTTACCTGAAGCTGTACTTCCTCGCTCAGGACATTCACGAGCGCGCCAGTTCCTCGCACTACCCTTACAACGCTCTCGCCGATGCCTTCTTTCACAGCGACGTGATGTTCCGCTGCCAGCGCCTGCTGCGCCAGCAAGGCAAGGCCTGCCGGGCGCTGGCCGAGTCGATCCAGATGCGCCAGCCGTTCATCTATGACGCCAGCTTCGCTGAAGCCCTGAGCGACCTGCACGCCTCCCTCGAACACCTGCGCATTCAGAGCAACCCGGCGTGGCGCGGACTGTTGCGGTCATTGCGGGCACTGGCGGCCAACCTCGGCACGCTCGATCGTTTGCTCAGCGACGCCAGCAACCCCGATGCCCTGGCCGACGCCACCGACAGCAGCCTGCTCGACCGTTCGCCACGCAACCTCAAAGATGTTTGGATACGCTTGCGCACCCAGTTGACGCCGACCTCGCTACTGTTCCGTCACGCACTGCGTTTGCCCCTGGCTTTGAGCATCGGCTACGGGATGGTGCATTTGATCCACCCGTCCCAGGGTTACTGGATCATCCTCACCACGCTGTTTGTCTGCCAACCGAACTACGGCGCCACCCGCCGCAAACTCGGCCAGCGGATCATCGGCACCGCCATCGGCCTGACCTTGGCCTGGGCGCTGTTCGATCTGTTTCCGAACCCCTTGATCCAATCCTGCTTCGCGATCGCCGCCGGGGTGGTGTTCTTTATCAACCGCACCACCCGCTACACCCTGGCGACAGCCGCGATCACCTTGATGGTGCTCTTCTGCTTCAACCAGGTCGGGGATGGTTACGGGCTGTTCCTGCCACGGCTGTTCGATACCTTGCTGGGCAGCCTGATCGCCGGACTCGCCGTGTTCCTGTTCCTGCCGGACTGGCAGGGCCGACGCCTGAACAAAGTGCTGGCCAACACCCTCACGTGCAACAGCATTTACCTGCGCCAGATCATGCAGCAATACGCCGCCGGCAAAAGCGACGACCTGGCGTATCGCCTGGCCCGACGCAATGCGCACAACGCCGACGCGGCACTGTCGACGACGCTCGCCAACATGCTGATGGAACCGGGGCATTTTCGTAAGGAAGCGGATGTCGGGTTCCGCTTCCTGGTGCTGTCACACACCTTGCTCAGTTATTTGTCCGGACTGGGCGCACACCGGGAAACCCAGCTACCGCCCGACGTGCGCGAGCATTTGATCGACGGTGCCGGGGTGAGACTGGCCGCCAGCATCGATGAAATTGCCCAAGGGTTGGCGAGCAAACTGCCGATTGCGATTCAGAGCGATGAGGAAGAGGCACTGGCCAATGAGCTTGAGCAGATGCCGGATGAAATCGATGAAGGGCAGCGGTTGGTGCAGACGCAGTTGGCGTTGATCTGCCGTCAGCTTGGGCCATTGCGCACGTTGGCGGCGCACCTCATCAAGGAAACGAGCGAGGATTGAGATCTGCGGTGGCTGAGCCGGCCTCATCGCGAGCAGGCTCGCTCCCACATTTGATCTGCTGTGGGTACAGATTTTGTGTACGACAGAGATCTAATGTGGGAGCGGGCTTGCTCGCGAAGGGGCCATCAGCCACACCACAAAACTCACATCCCATGCTGCTTCATCAACCGCTGATAACTCCCATCCACTTTCATCGCCGCGATCTCGCGGTCGAAACCGGCGACGATCTGTTCATGCCTGGGGTTCTTCAGGCTGACCAGGATGTGCAGGCTGTTCTCGCTCAATGCCTTGGGCAAAAACTCCACGGCATTGCGCACCTTGGTTGACTCCCGGGCCAGGAAGTAACGCGCGACGTATTCGTCTTCCAGCGTCAACTTGACCCGGTCGGCGGCGACCATGCGCACAGCCATGGAGAAGTTGTGCACCGGGACTTTCTGCAGCGATACGTCGTCATCGAACGCTGGCGAGTAGGCGTAACCACGAACCACCGCTATCGGGTAGGTATGCAGTTGTTGCAGGTTGTCGTATTCGATTGGTGTGTCTTTGCGCTTGAGAAAGCGCACCCGGTTGAGCAGGTATTCGCCAGAAAACTGGCCAAGCTTCGTACGATCGTCGGTGTACCAGGCGTTGACCAGCACGTCGTATCGACCCTCGCCAACCCCCAGCAAGGCCCGCGCCCATGGCACTTGTTCAAAGTCACTGGCATAACCGGCCCGGGCCAGCGCTGTGCTGACGATGTCCGTGGCCAACCCACCGTTGACCAGCGTGGAGTCAGTAAAGGGCGGCCAGGCATCGGCTACCAAGCGCAGCTTTTCCGCTGCCGCGCTTTGAGTCAGCAACAGCAATCCAATCAAAGCAAAAGCTCGATGCAATCGCGGCATGCTAGAAAATCCTTAGCGGGCGAGACGCCCGACGTGTTTTCAGCCAAAACTCCAAGGCCCCCATACTGCCAAACCCAAGTACTCACATTAGCTCATCGAAGCCACTGCACAGCGCTTCATCCCAGATTACACAAACAAGACAAGGCCGCGCGAAATGAATGATGGCATTTTGGCCCTTGTCACAGATTTCTCTGCCATAAAGACATCTTTCGCCTGGGCGCTTAGTATCGGAGCGACGATGTTCAAGGAGTGTGAAGATGACAATCGATTGGGTCTGCAAACACCACAGCGATCTGGGTAAAGAACAGCTGTATGCCATTCTGCAGCTGCGTGCAGAGGTGTTTGTCGTTGAGCAGAAATGCGTCTATCAGGACGTCGACGGCCAGGATCTGGAAGGTGACACCTGCCATTTAATGGCGTGGGACGGGGATCGGCTGGTGGCGTACCTGCGGTTGCTCGACCCGGAGTTACAGGGTGGTGACGTGGTCATCGGGCGAGTGATCATTGCCCCTCAAGCGCGCGGCATCGGGCTTGGGCATGAGTTGATGGCACAGGCGTTGAAACAGGCTGAAAAGCGCTGGCCTGAAGTACCGATCTATCTCTCCGCCCAGGCGCATTTACAGGGGTATTACGGGCGGTACGGTTTTGTAGTGGCGGGCGAGGAATTTCTCGAGGATGACATTCCGCATATCGGGATGCGCCGTCAGTAAGGGCCCCTTCGCGAGCAAGCCCGCTCCCACATTGATCTGCGGCGGCAATGAGATCTAATGTGGGAGCGGGCTTGCTCGCGAAGGCGTCAGTTCATTCACCGCAAAACCTCAGGGATACTCCAGCACCGCTTTGATCTGCCGAAGATTGCGCTCGATCCACCCCCGATCTATCGCCCCCCACTCGCGAATCCGATAACGCCCGGCATGATTGCGCGCGCCTTCTTCCTGCTGGAACTCGCACACAATGTCCAGATCCGCCAATGCCGCGATAGTGTCCTGAGCCGTGCGCCGGGGCATGCCGGTCACTTCGGTCAGCGCCGGGACACTACTGGCCAACCCGCTATCAATCAGGTACGCCACGTACAACCGACGATAGAAGCTGCTCTTGGTCTTGCTTACATCCATCTAAACACTCCCGGCTGCGATATTTTGATTTCTACTGCATATCCCGCCACGTCAGGTACACCCGCACATCGAACTCCACCTGGTGATACCCCGGCAACATGTGTTCGCAAAGCTTGTAGAACGCCTTGTTGTGATCCGACTCTTTGAAGTGTGCCAGTTCATGCACCACGATCATTTTCAGAAACCCGGCAGGTGCATCCTTGAACAATGAAGCGACACGAATTTCTTTCTTGGCCTTGAGCTTGCCGCCTTGCACCCGGGATATCGCGGTGTGCAATCCGAGGGCGCGGTGAGTCAGGTCCAGGCGGTTGTCGAACAACACCTTATCGATGGCCGGGGCGTTACGCAGGTATTCCTGCTTGAGGTCCAGCGTATAGGTGTACAACGCCTTGTCGCTCTGTACCCGGTGTTTTTCCGGGTAACGCTGGCTCAGGTAGTCGCCCAGCCGACCGTCGGCGATCAGCTGGCGCACTTGGTCCTGCAGTGCTGCAGGATAGGCCTGGAGGTATTTCAACGCGGTCATTGGGGCGGCAACACGATTCACGAAAAGGTCGCCAGTGTAGCGAATTCAGCCGGTCAGCGTGTTCCAGTCGAACGGCCGCACAAAGTCGCCGACATCCTCGGCCATCATCGGCCGTGCGACCAGAAACCCTTGCACGTACTCGCAACCATTGGCTTGCAGCCACCGATACTGCGCAGCGGTTTCCACCCCCTCGGCAATCACCAGCATCCCGTACTCCTTGCACAGCTCGATCACATTGCGCACCAGCGCCGCATCGCGTGAGGACTCCAGAAGCCGGGCAATCAAATGCCGGTCGAACTTGAGCGTGTCCAACTCCAGATCCCGCAGGTGAGACAGCGAACACGGCCCGCAACCAAAGTCATCCAGGGCCACTCGCACACCCAGGTTACGCAGCAGGCGCAGCTGTTTACGGGTTTCCTCGGGGTTTTGCATCAGGGCCTCTTCAGTGACCTCGACTTCCAGATGGTGCGCCTGTAAACCATGGCGCTCCAGTAACTGGCGCAACTCGGTGACCAGATTGGGCATGCCGAATTGTGTATTGCTCAAACTGACGCCCAGCACCAGATCGTCGGCAAACAAGGTTTCCCAGGCTTTTCGCTGGCTCGCCCCTTGTTGATAGATCCAGCTGCCCAGGCGGCTGATCAACCGCGCCTCTTCCAGCAATGGCAAAAACAGCCCCGGTGGTACATCGCCGACGCTCGGGTGCTGCCAGCGGATCAGCGCTTCGAACCCGCGAATCTGCCCGCTGGCAATGGCCACCTGAGGTTGATACACCAAATTGAAATCACGGTTCTCGATCGCCGCGTGCACACTTTCTTCGAGCATCCGCCGCGAGCGTGCCCGGCCGTTCATTTCGTGATCGTAGAAACGATATTGCTGACGACCGGCGCGCTTGGCTTCGTACATGGCGATGTCCGACGCACGCAGCAAGCCGTCCAGATTGGAACCGCAATCGGGGTACGTCGCAATGCCGATGCTGGCGCCCAACGCGATATCCAGACCATCGATCTGCTGACAGATCGACACCCGCTCAATCAGCTTCTCGGCAATCTTTGCCGCTTGCTCGGGGAATTCCAGATCCAGCAACGCCGTGAACTCATCACCGCCCATGCGCGCCAGAATGTCGAAGGGCCGCAAACAGGCCTTCAACTGCTCGGACACCCACCGCAGCACCCGGTCGCCGGCATCGTGACCGAGGGAATCATTAACCCGTTTGAAGCCGTCGAGGTCCAGATACAGCAGCACCCAGGCGCTGTCGGAGCGGTCGCCACGCAACAACAGGTTTTCCGCCGTCTGGTAAAAACCGCGGCGATTGAGCAGCCCGGTCAAGGGGTCAGTGACGGCCTGGAACTCCAGTTGCTGATGCAGATGGCGCACCACCGACATGTCCAGCACCGTCACCACCATTGCATGTTGTTCGCTGGGCAACGGTGCGCAGGACAGCGCCACGGGCACCTGCTGACCGGGCGCCGTACGCAGCAGTGCATCGTGCAGGCGCAGGGTTTCACCGCGTTTGTAACCGGCGAACAACTCGGAGTCGGCCCAGATCGGAATGTGCGGCTTTTGCAGGAAATCCAGAAACTCTTTGCCTTGCAGGTCTTGCACCGTGGCATTGAGCAGTCGCGACATCGCCGGATTGGCAAAGCGGATCAGACCGTCCTCACCGACCACCAGGATGCCTTCGGCGGCATTGTCGAGCACCGAGGCATTAAATGCGCGTGCGACCTCCAGATCGTGGCTCAGGCGCTGCAACGCACGGCGATTGCGCTGATGCTCGAGCAGGGCCTGGACTTTGGGCTTGAGAATTTGCGGGTCGAACGGTTTGAACAGGTAATCCACCGCACCGCTGGCATAGCCCTTGATCACGGCGTCCTGGGACTGTTCGTTGGCGGTAAGGAAAATGATCGGCGTGAGGCGGGTTCGTTGGCTGCCGCGCATCAGGCGCGCCACTTCAAAACCGTCCATGCCCGGCATCTGCACATCCAGCAGCACCAGGTCGACATCGTGTTCGAGTAACAGACTGAGCGCCTCGAAGCCCGAGGCGGCGGTCATGACCTGCCAGTCCTGGCGCTGCAACAACGCGCGCATGCTGATCAGGTTTTCAGGGTAATCATCGACGATTAAAAGAATTGAGTTGCCTTCAGCTGGCGTGGGTTGCGCGCATTCCATGCTGCTTCTCTTATGCGGGACGTCAGGCCGGTTTCTCGTGAAAACCGGACAAATACTAAGCCTTCACTCTAGACCGGGTTCCGCAAAAGCAGAAGCTATCAGTACGCCATCATTTAACTAAAGCGTCCATTTGCCGACTAACGGTCGGCGCCACAGCCCCCTGAAACCGGGAAAGATGGCCTTTTAACAGGATTTTGACGCCACCCGTTTGTCATTTACGCATTAACAAATTGAACTTCTGCGATTATAAGGATGGCCCCCAAGGCGCGTGCCAGAGCTTCTGGAACGTACGTGCAGTAAAAAAACCGTGGAAGCTTTTGTCTATGATCGATCTTGCAACCTGGAACCTCAGCGTTCCCGTCGGCAGTCCGCCGTACACCGTTGAAACGTCAAAACTGGTGGATGGCTTCAAGGACCAATACTTCCACTCCGACACCGGCACGCTGTTTTTCTGGTCCCCGGTCACCGGTTCTACAACTGATAATGCAAAGTATCCCCGCACCGAACTTCGCGAAACCTACAGCAATGGCACGCTGAAAAACTGGCTCTACCCGGACGCCGACAATACCCTGCGCGCCACCCTGGCGGTGAATCAGGTACCGAGTTCGGGGAAGATCGTCATTGGCCAGATCCACGCCTATGAAAGCCAGAAACCGATGGTGAAGCTCGAGTATCAGTACTCGACCAGCACTCAGTCGGGCAACCTCGTCGCCAAGGTTCGTATGCACCCTGATGACGATACTGCCCGGATAATCACCATCGCTACCGGAGTGAAACTGGATCGGGAGTTTTCCTACCTCATCCACCTGAGCCCGGGCGGCGCGCTGGGCATCAGTGCGGCGGGCTACCAGTGGGACACCGACATCAGCAAGACCTGGAGCGTCAAGCCGCTGTACTTCAAGGCCGGGGTTTATGTGCAGGACAACACCGGGTACACCAGCGAAGGCGGGCAAGTGACGTTCAGCAAGCTGGATATTGATCACGATAGGTAATCTCCCTCACCCTGATCGTTTCCCACGCGCAGCAAAGGAATGCAGCTCGGGACGCTCCGAAGAACAACTCCATCTCGGCAGCGGCTACAAATCCCAGCGTCCGCAAAATTCGTAGGACTCCTCCGACCGTGGCGAGGGAGCTTGCTCCCGCCGGGATGCGAAGAGCCCCAAACCCTGCTACGCAATTTCCTCAGACACACCGTAGTGCTCGGTTTTACGACAGCTGCGCTGCCGAACGGGAGCAAGCTCCCTCGCCACAATGCCCGTGCGCGCTCCTACACCCCGGTTGCAGCCACCCAAGTCGCCGCTTATAGTTCGCCCCGTCGCTGACAGCAGTCGGCGATAGGGTTTCGCAGCCCTACCGAGTTAGAACCACAACAGTCAAAATACGACACGGGCAGCGTTTGCCCGTACTCGTTCTTTATGGCGGCTGTGCGTGGGAGACTTTCGGGTCTGCCGGGTCTTAACTCCTCGGTCTGCGAACCCGCGCACAGCTGCCACCCCATTTGTTTCGCAGCAAACGGTGGCGAATTCTTTCTTGAGTTAAGGATTTTCCATGAGCAATCAACAACCGCCTCGCCGCTTCACCCCCATGTCCCAATTCGCCACCGACTACCCCGTCCTGCTCATCGACAGTGACGCTCCACTCCGCGAACTCCACAACTGCGTCAGCGAACGCCTCAACGCCGTTCTCAAATACCTCAACCTTATGGCCTGCACCAGCCTGCCGGACTACGCCGAGAACGACATCAACACCGTCACCAACATCGCCCGGATAATGGTCCAGGATGTAAGCGATGTGTTTCGGGTAATTGAGCAACGCGGGTTTGATATACCAACAAATAGCTAAGCTCTTTGAGAAAAAGGGGGGCGATTAAATAAATCTGCCCCCCTCCCCTCACGTTCCCCGCAATAAACCTGTCTTCCTATAGCAAAAAGATATTAAAAACTGTCACTTATTACAGGTGACCGCGCACACTCACAGAACTAGCCTTATCTACGAAACACAAAAAAACAAGAACAGGACACATAAACAAATACCCCCTGTTCTTTTTTAATTTTTTATCTTCAACATCATAAGGATATAAAGTATGGGCGCTTTAGTAGGAACTTTTTATGGTGCATTTGCCGAGTATCACGTCTATTTGACGGTCCATAGCAGTGATGACTATGCAGGTCCTGTTAATGCGACCGTCAATGTTAATGGAAAAACCGGAACAATCAACGGGACGCAGAGCATCTGGGCAAATTACACAAATATTACGCTCAGCGGGATGGTGGGTGGAAACACAGAAAACTGGACACTTACAACTTCCGACTTTAACACTCTGAATGGGACCCGAAGTTTCACTGAAGCTACCGGAATTTCGTACTCTCAACAAGTAGGGCTTGGTCGGATTGGGTGAGCGCAAAACATATAAAACAGGGAATATCAGCCATAAACACTTGGGATAAAGATGTCACCTATTACGGACTTTTTCCAGATTGAGTAGAAACATGTCCGCTATAGGTTACATTCCATCCGCCTTATGTCGGCGCATTTCATGCAAAACGTCCCACCCACAAAAAACCCGCCTCACGGCGGGTTTTTAATGCAACTCAAACGCTTACGGCTTAGTTAACCTTAGCGTTCAACTCACCCTTCAAATAACGCTGATACATCCCTTCCAACGAGATCGGCTTGATCTTCGAAGCATTACCTGCAGTACCAAACGCTTCATAACGTGCGATACACACATCACGCATGGCAGTCACAGTCGCGCCGAAGAATTTACGCGGATCAAACTCGCTCGGGTTGGTGGCCATCAGGCGACGCATCGCACCGGTGGATGCCAGGCGCAGGTCGGTGTCGATGTTGACCTTGCGCACGCCGTGCTTGATGCCTTCGACGATTTCTTCAACCGGTACGCCGTAGGTTTCTTTGATGTCGCCGCCGTACTGGTTGATGATCGCCAGCCAGTCTTGCGGAACCGACGACGAACCGTGCATCACCAGGTGGGTGTTCGGGATGCGTTTGTGGATTTCTTTGATGCGGTCGATGGCCAGCACGTCGCCGGTAGGCGGCTTGGTGAACTTGTACGCGCCGTGGCTGGTGCCGATGGCGATGGCCAGGGCGTCGACCTGGGTGCGTTTGACGAAGTCAGCGGCTTCTTCCGGGTCGGTCAGCATTTGGCTGTGATCCAGAACGCCTTCGGCGCCGATGCCGTCTTCTTCACCGGCCATGCCGGTTTCCAGCGAACCCAGGCAGCCCAACTCGCCTTCTACCGATACGCCGCAGGCGTGAGCCATGGCCACGGTTTGTTGGGTAACACGGATGTTGTAGTCGTAGTCGGTCGGGGTCTTGCCGTCTTCGCCCAGGGAACCGTCCATCATCACCGAGCTGAAGCCCAGTTGGATGGAGCGCTGGCAGACGTCAGGGCTGGTGCCGTGGTCCTGGTGCATGCACACCGGGATGTGCGGGAATTCTTCGATGGCGGCGAGGATCAGGTGACGCAGGAACGGTGCGCCGGCGTATTTGCGAGCACCGGCCGAAGCCTGGACGATCACCGGGGAGTCAGTCTTGTCAGCGGCTTCCATGATGGCGCGCATCTGCTCAAGGTTGTTGACGTTGAAGGCTGGAACGCCGTAGCCGAACTCGGCTGCGTGGTCCAGCATCTGGCGCATGCTGATAAGTGCCATTGTGTGTGTATCTCCCGGTTGAGGGTCGTTAATCGTGCCAGCCTGCCGTAGCGGCGGCGGCTATTCAAGTTATTGCAGATCGGGGGTTGCCCCGGCCTGCCAATTCGGTGTTGAAAAATCTCAAGAACCTACAGAGAACCACTGTGGGAGCGAGCTTGCTCGCGAATGCGGTTATACATTCAACATCTATGCAAGCTGATCCACCGCCTTCGCGAGCAAGTCGGATCGCCGCACCGCCGCTCCCACATTTGGATCTCTGTGAATCAAATCAATCGTCTTACTCGGCTTTACAACCGCGGCCGATCAAATCATTGGTGGCGACCCAGTACACCAGGCCTTCCTCACCTTTTATGTGAAACGCCAGCATGTCGTTGCTGTACAGCGAACCTTCGGCGCCCGGCTCATGCTTCAAGCGGTAGACCTGATCAGCACCGCCCAGGCGAACGTCGACTTCCTTGCGGCTGTCGTCGGCGTAGCGCCAGAGCACTTTGGCCTGACTGTCGCAGGTCCAGGTGGTCCAGCTGTCCGTCGATTCGGCAGGCTTGAACAGGTTCAAATTGGAGCAACCTGCCAGCAGAGCCAGCGCCGTAACGGCGATAAAACCTTTCATCCATGTTCCTCGACTGACGGCGCACGCCGCCAGCCCTGAGTAAAGTGTCAGACCCTTCAAGGGCAACCATGTTCCTTGGCCGGGGTCTGTGTCTCGTATTTGTCCAGGCCATCAGGCCCGGAACGCTTGTTGATCACCGGGTTGGTTTCGGCCTGCCAGTCGGCCTGGTAGCAGCCTTTATCCTGTTCAGGCGTCTCGGGCACCTTGGGGGCTTTCGGGTTACTCCCGCAAGCCGCCAGCGACCCCGCGATAACCAACAGCGCTAATGTTTTGACCATCTGAACACTCCTTTGCCTGGTCAAATGGGCGGCCTCAGGCCTTCGCCCGGCTTTCCAGGACTTCAACGGCCGGCAGCACCTTGCCTTCGACGAACTCGAGAAACGCGCCGCCACCGGTAGAAATGTAGGAGATCTGATCGGCAACGCCATATTTATCGATGGCGGCCAGGGTGTCGCCGCCGCCAGCGATGGAGAATGCCGAGCTTTCTGCGATGGCCTGGGCCAGGACTTTGGTGCCGTTACCGAACTGGTCGAATTCGAACACGCCCACCGGGCCGTTCCACAGAATGGTTTTGGACGACTTCAACAGCTCGGCGAAATTCGCCGCGGTCTGTGGGCCGATGTCCAGAATCATGTCGTCGGCGGCCACATCAGCGATCAGCTTCACGGTAGCAGTGGCGCTTTCAGCGAACTCCTTGGCAACCACGACGTCGACCGGCAGCGGCACGCTGACCTTGGCGGCGATGGCGCGAGCGGTGTCCAGCAAGTCTGGCTCGTACAGGGACTTGCCGACCGGGTAACCGGCAGCAGCCAGGAAGGTGTTGGCAATGCCGCCGCCGACGATCAGCTGGTTGCAGATCTGGCTCAGGCTGTTCAGCACGTCGAGTTTGGTCGAGACCTTGGAGCCAGCAACAATCGCCGCCATTGGCTGGGCCGGGGCACCAAGGGCTTTGCCCAGTGCGTCCAGTTCAGCGGCCAGCAACGGGCCAGCAGCGGCGACTTTGGCGAACTTGGCCACGCCATGGGTCGAACCCTCGGCGCGGTGAGCGGTGCCGAAGGCGTCCATCACGAACACGTCGCACAAGGCGGCGTATTGCTGGGCCAGTTCGTCAGCGTTCTTTTTCTCGCCTTTGTTGAAGCGCACGTTTTCGAACAGCACGATGTCGCCGGCCTTCACGTCAACGCCGCCCAGGTAATCGGCCACCAGCGGCACTTCACGCCCCAGAGCCTTGCTCAGGTAGTCAGCGACTGGCTTGAGGCTGTTCTCGGCCGAGAACTCGCCTTCGGTCGGACGGCCAAGGTGCGAGCAGACCATCACGGCCGCGCCTTTTTCCAGGGCCAGCTTGATGGTCGGCAGCGAGGCCAGGATTCGCGCATCGCTGGTGACTACACCGTCCTTGACTGGGACGTTGAGGTCTTCGCGGATCAGTACGCGCTTACCTTGCAGATCGAGGTCGGTCATCTTCAACACGGTCATGGGTCGCATTTCCTACTGTTTTGGAGAGGCAGATGTATGCAGATAGTGTTCCGCAACATCCAGCATTCGATTGGCAAAACCCCATTCGTTGTCGAACCAGGCCAGGATGTTCACCAGCCGCGGGCCGGAAACTCGAGTCTGACTGGCATCGACGATGGCCGAATGTGGGTCATGGTTGAAATCACAACTGGCGTGAGGCAACTCGGTGTAGGCCAGAAGGCCTTTGAGCGGGCCATGGGTGGCGGCCTCGCGCAAAATCCGGTTGACCTCGGTGGCGTCGGTGTCGCTCACGGTCTGCATCGTAATGTCGAGGCAAGACACGTTAACCGTCGGCACCCGCACGGCTTTGGCCTGAATTCTCCCGGCAAGTTCCGGCAGCAGGCGTTCAATGCCTCGCGCCAGACCAGTGGACACCGGAATCACCGACTGAAACGCCGAACGGGTGCGGCGCAAGTCTTCGTGATGGTAGGCGTCGATCACTGGCTGATCGTTCATCGCCGAGTGAATGGTGGTGATCGACACGTATTCCAGACCAATGGCCTGATCCAGCAGGCGCAACAGCGGCACGCCGCAGTTGGTGGTGCAGGACGCGTTGGACACCAGCAGCTCATCACCGGTCAGGCAATCCTGGTTCACGCCGTAGACGATGGTGGCGTCGACATCCGCTTCGCTGGCCATCGGCTGGGAAAACAGCACGCGCGGCGCACCGGCGTCGAGGAAACGCTGGCCGTCTTCACGAGTGTGGTAAGCGCCGGAGCACTCCAGCACCAGATCGACGCCCAGCGACGCCCAATCGATGCCTTCGGGGGTGGCACTGCGCAGGACCTTCACGCAGTCGCCATTAATATGCAGACAATCGCCCTCGACCCTCACTTCTCCGGGAAACCGCCCGTGAGTGGAATCGAAACGTGTCAGGTATTCGATGCTGGCCATGTCCGCCAGATCGTTGATCGCAACAATTTCAAACCCGGCCTTATCGCCTCGCTCAAACAACGCACGCAAGACGCAACGACCAATCCGGCCGTAGCCGTTGAGTGCAACTTTGTAAGGACGCGGTTGAGGCATGGGGTTCTCGATTACCGTGGTGAATCCGTCATTGCAGCGTTGAATGCTCCATCGTCATCGCGAGCAGGCTCGCTCCCACATGGACGGTGTAGATCCCTGTGGGAGCGAGCCTGCTCGCGATAGCGTCAGATCAGACGATACATTTTCTGGATCAGTCTTCCAGCAGCTCTTCAGCCTGACCCAGGATGTTTTCCAGGGTGAAGCCGAACTCTTCGAACAAGGCTGGCGCAGGCGCCGACTCGCCATAGGTGGTCATGCCGATCACGCGGCCTTCCAGGCCCACGTATTTGTACCAGTAGTCCGCGTGGGCGGCTTCGATGGCGATACGGGCGCTGACCTGCAACGGCAGAACGGCTTGCTTGTAACCGGCGTCCTGAGCATCGAACACGCTGGTGCAAGGCATCGAAACAACCCGCACTTTGCGACCTTGTTCGGTCAGCTTGTCGTAGGCCTGAACGGCCAGACCGACTTCCGAACCGGTAGAGATCAGGATCAGCTCAGGCTCGCCGTCGCAATCCTTCAGCACGTAACCGCCACGGGCGATGTCGGCGATCTGGAATGCATTGCGGGTTTGGTGCTGCAGGTTCTGACGCGAGAAGATCAGCGCCGAAGGGCCGTCCTTGCGTTCCAGAGCCATTTTCCAGCACACCGCCGATTCAACGGCATCGGCTGGGCGCCAGGTGTCGAGGTTCGGCGTGCTGCGCAAGCTGGTCAGTTGCTCGATCGGCTGGTGAGTCGGGCCGTCTTCGCCCAGACCGATGGAGTCGTGGGTGTAGACGAACACGACACGCTGCTTCATCAGCGAGGCCATGCGCACGGCGTTGCGGGCGTATTCCATGAACATCAGGAAGGTCGCGCCGTAAGGCACCAGACCGCCGTGCAGGGTCACGCCGTTCATGATCGCGCTCATGCCGAACTCGCGAACGCCGTAGTACATGTAGTTGCCGCTGGCGTCTTCAGCCGTAACACCTTTGCAACCTTTCCACAGGGTCAGGTTGGAACCGGCCAGGTCAGCGGAGCCGCCCAGCAGTTCAGGCAGTAGCGGGCCGTAGGCATTCAATGCGTTCTGGCTGGCTTTACGGCTGGCGATGGTTTCGCCCTTGGCGGCGACTTCAGCAATATAAGCAGAGGCTTTTTCAGCGAAATCTTCCGGCAGTTCGCCGCTCAGACGACGAATCAGCTCGTTGGCCAACTCAGGGAAGGCAGCAGAGTAGGCAGCGAAACGCTGATCCCATTCGGCTTCAGCCGCGCGACCGGTTTCCTTGGCGTCCCACTCGGCGTAGATGTCGGCCGGGATTTCGAACGGACCGTGATTCCATTTCAGCGCAGCACGGGTCAGAGCGATTTCCGCGTCACCCAGTGGGGCGCCGTGGCAGTCTTCCTTGCCTTGCTTGTTCGGCGAACCGAAACCGATGGTGGTCTTGCAGCAGATCAGGGTTGGCTGATCGCTTTTGCGCGCAGTTTCGATCGCGATCTTGATCTCTTCAGGATCGTGACCGTCGACGTTGCGGATCACCAGCCAGTTATAGGCTTCGAAACGCTTAGGCGTGTCATCGGTGAACCAGCCTTCGACTTCGCCGTCGATGGAGATGCCGTTGTCGTCGTAGAAGGCGATCAGCTTGTTCAGGCCCAAAGTACCGGCCAGGGAGCCGACTTCGTGGGAAATGCCTTCCATCATGCAGCCATCACCCAGGAACACATAGGTGTGGTGGTCGACAATGTTATGGCCCGGACGGTTGAACTGCGCCGCCAGGACTTTTTCTGCCAGGGCAAAACCAACGGCGTTGGCCAGGCCTTGGCCCAGTGGACCGGTGGTGGTTTCAACGCCCGGTGTGTAGCCGAATTCCGGGTGACCCGGGGTACGGCTGTGCAGCTGGCGGAAGTTCTTCAGGTCTTCGATCGACAGATCGTAGCCGGTCAGGTGCAGCAGCGAGTAGATCAACATCGAGCCGTGACCGTTGGACAGCACGAAGCGGTCACGGTCAGCGAACGATGGATTGCTCGGGTTGTGCTTCAGGTAGTCACGCCAAAGTACTTCGGCGATATCCGCCATACCCATAGGGGCACCGGGATGGCCGCTGTTGGCTTTTTGCACGGCATCCATGCTGAGGGCACGAATGGCGTTGGCACGCTCACGACGGCTGGGCATCGCTGTTCTCCTGCGGATATTGAATCGAGAGTGAATAAAACGAAACGGAAAAAAGGCGAGCATTTTCCCTCACCCACCCGCCTCGGGGCAATGACAGATAGTCATCTGAAGGCGTTTTTCCGGTGGATAAAGTCGCATTCGCCTGGTGAAACCTTTCCGCTGACGATTTGTAGAGTGACCCTTTCCCCGAGAAGTGCCATCTATCGAGCAATATCAAAACTTTTTGATATTGCTCTTGCGGTGTTTTCTGACCGTCACTAGACTGCTGGCCTTATGAATTTACGTGCGCCTTCCATTCGACCTGACGATTGCGATGAGCTGGCGGCCCTGTGCAAGGCCGGCGGCGATCCTCTGCGACTGAATGTATTGCGCGCGCTGGCCAACGATTCGTTTGGCGTACTGGAGCTGGCGCAGATCTTTGGCATCGGCCAGTCCGGCATGAGTCATCACCTCAAGGTATTGGCCCAGGCCGATCTGGTGGCGACGCGCCGTGAAGGCAATGCGATTTTCTACCGTCGCGCCCTGCCCCACACCGACCTGCTGGGCGGCAAGTTGCATGCAGCCTTGCTGGAAGAAGTGGACAACCTGACTCTGCCTGCCGAGGTGCAGTCGCGGATCGGTCAGGTCCATGGGCAACGAGCGGCGGCCAGCCAGGACTTTTTCTCACGGGTCGCGGAGAAGTTTCGCGCCCAGCAAGACTTGATCGCCGGCCTGCCGCAGTACCGCGAAAGCGTGGTGGCATTGCTCGACAAGCTGAGTTTCAGCGAAGGCGCCACAGCCATCGAAGTCGGCCCCGGAGATGGCGCATTTCTGCCGGAACTGGCGCGCCGCTTCACCCAGGTCACGGCGCTGGACAACAGCCCGGCGATGCTCGAACTGGCGCGCCAGGTTTGCGAACGTGAAACGCTGGCTAACGTCAGCCTGCAACTGGCCGATGCATTGAACGGTGTCCGCCTCAAGGCTGACTGCGTTGTACTGAACATGGTGCTGCACCATTTCGCCGCGCCGGCCGAAGCACTCAAGCACATGGCCGGCTTGCTGCAACCGGGCGGCAGCCTGCTCGTGACAGAGTTATGTAGCCACAACCAGAGTTGGGCCAGGGAGGCCTGCGGTGATCTATGGTTGGGGTTTGAACAGGACGATTTGGCCCGTTGGGCCACCGCTGCGGGACTCGTTCCCGGGGAAAGCCTCTATGTAGGCTTACGTAATGGTTTCCAGATCCAGGTCCGCCATTTTCAGCGACCGGCTGGCGACACTCACCATCGGTAAATTCAGGAAAAAATCGAGATGAGCGAATACTCCCTCTTCACCTCCGAGTCCGTGTCCGAAGGGCATCCGGACAAAATCGCCGACCAGATTTCCGATGCGGTGCTGGACGCCATCATTGCTGAAGACAAGTTCGCCCGTGTAGCGGTCGAGACCCTGGTAAAAACCGGCGTTGCCATCATCGCAGGTGAAGTCACCACGTCGGCCTGGGTCGACCTGGAAGAGATCGTGCGTAACGTGATTCTGGACATCGGCTACAACAGCTCCGATGTCGGCTTCGACGGCGCCACTTGCGGCGTGATGAACATCATTGGCAAGCAGTCTCCTGACATCAACCAGGGTGTCGACCGTGCCAAGCCTGAAGATCAAGGCGCCGGCGATCAGGGCCTGATGTTCGGCTACGCCAGCAACGAAACCGACGTGCTGATGCCAGCACCGATCACCTTCTCGCACCAGCTGGTTCAGCGTCAGGCCGAAGCCCGTAAATCCGGCCTGCTGCCTTGGCTGCGCCCGGACGCCAAGTCGCAAGTGACTTGCCGTTACGAAGGCGGCAAGGTTGTCGGTATCGACGCCGTTGTACTGTCGACTCAGCACAACCCTGACGTGTCCTACAAAGACCTGCGCGAAGGCGTGATGGAGCTGATCGTCAAGCACGTACTGCCTGCCGAGCTGCTGTCCAAGGACACCCAGTTCCACATCAACCCGACTGGCCAGTTCATCATCGGTGGCCCGGTTGGCGATTGCGGCCTGACCGGTCGCAAGATCATCGTTGACAGCTACGGCGGCATGGCCCGTCACGGCGGCGGTGCGTTCTCCGGTAAAGATCCATCGAAGGTTGACCGTTCGGCCGCCTACGCCGGTCGTTACGTGGCCAAGAACATCGTGGCGGCCGGCCTGGCCGAGCGTTGCGAGATTCAGGTTTCCTACGCGATCGGTGTTGCTCAGCCGACGTCGATCTCGTTGAACACCTTCGGCACCGGCAAAATCAGCGACGACAAAATCGTCAAACTGGTTCGCGAAGTGTTCGACCTGCGTCCATACGCAATCACCACCATGCTCGACCTGCTGCACCCGATGTACCAGGAAACCGCTGCGTACGGCCACTTCGGTCGCACTCCGGCTACCAAGACTGTGGGCGATGACACTTTCACCACCTTCACTTGGGAAAAGACCGACCGCGCCGAATCCTTGCGCGCTGCTGCCGGCCTGTAAGATTTCCCGGCGGTACCAAAAGCCCTGCACGGTTTGCCGTGCGGGGCTTTTTATTGCCTTGCCCTTGGGACCGTGTCGCAGCCTTCGCGAGCAAGCCCGCTCCCACACTGGATCTCCAGTGAACACACTATTTGTGAACGTTGTAGATCTAGATGTGGGAGCGGGCTTGCTCGCGAAGGTGCCAGACCAGCCACCATCGGAAACACCAGGCAAAACACCCACCTGTCTCGCCCGTAAATACTGACTAGCCTTGAAGCATCTCCCCGAGCAAGGACGCTCACGATGCTTCTGCGCCTGTTTTTCTGTTTTCTCCTGACCTTTGTTTGCCTGAGTTCAAACGCAACCGAGTGCCCCGACTGGTCACCCGCACGCGCCCTGGACGAAATCACGTCACTGCAGAAACAAATCGACCTCTGGGACGACAGCTATCACCGGCGCGGCCGCTCATTGGTCGCCGATGAACTCTACGATCAGTCCCGCGCACGACTGACCGAATGGCGCACGTGTTTCGACCTGGCCCAATCCGCGGAGCCGCTACGTACCGCGGGCGGCACGATGCCTCATCCCATCGCCCACACCGGCCTTGAAAAACTTCACGATGGTCGCGCCGTTGAAGCCTGGCTAAAAGGACGGAGCGATGTCTGGATTCAGCCCAAGATCGACGGCGTGGCGGTGACGCTGATCTACCGCAAAGGCCTGCTGACTCAAGCTATCAGCCGCGGTGACGGAGTAAATGGCCAGGACTGGACAGCTTCGGCGCGCCAGATCGCCGCTATCCCACAACAATTGCCAGAGCCGCTGGACCTGCTGCTGCAAGGTGAACTCTATTGGCGCCTGACCGACCACGTACAGGCCCGGGCCGGCAGCCTCAATGCACGCGCCACAGTGGCCGGCTTGATGGCCCGCAAAAAGTTAAGCACTGAGCAAGCCGCGGGGATCGGCCTATTTATCTGGGACTGGCCCCAAGGCCCGGCCAGTTTGCCCGCGCGCGTCGCAGCCCTGGATGAGTTGGGCTTTCCGAGCACCGCCCCTTACAGCCACTCGATCGAAGTATTTGCCGACGCTGAACGCTGGCGCGATCACTGGTATCGCTCGCCCCTGCCCTTCGCCAGTGATGGCATCGTCCTGCGCCAGGATCAGCGCCCACCCGCCGAGCGCTGGCAGGCTAAACCGCCTTATTGGAGCGTCGCCTGGAAGTACCCTTTTGCCCAGGCCCTGGCCGAGGTGCGCAAGGTCCACTTCAAGATTGGACGGACCGGACGGATCACCCCGGTACTGGAACTGACACCGGTCATGCTCGATGACCGGCAGATCAAGCGAGTCAGTGTGAGTTCACTGCAACGCTGGGAAACACTGGATATCCGCCCCGGAGATCAGGTCGCCATCAGTCTGGCGGGCCTGACCATTCCCCGGCTTGACGGGGTCATGCTGCGCAGCACCCAACGCACTGAATTGAGCGTACCGCTGGCGGAGGACTTTCATCATTTGAGCTGCTGGCAGCCGACACCGGGGTGCGAAAGCCAATTCCTCGCCCGACTGTCCTGGCTCAGCGGCAAGCAGGGCCTGGCGTTGCCGCATGTCGGTCCTGGCACATGGGAGAAACTTTTAGAAACAGGCCGTCTGAATGGCCTGCTGGATTGGTTGACCCTCGATGCTCAAGAGCTTGCTAACATTGACGGCTTCGGCGAACGCAGCAGCGCTCGTCTTTTGAACAGTTTCAACAGTGCCCGACAGCGCCCTTTCGCTCGTTGGCTCAAAGCCCTGGGTTTACCGCCGACCGGCCAGGCGCGGCTTGCCAATTCATGGCAGGAACTGGCACAACGAAATATCGAACAATGGCAGGCAGAAGCCGGCATCGGCCCGGGACGCGCAGCGCAATTGAGCGCATTTTTCCGCGACCCGCAGGTCCTCGCCTTGAGTGAAACATTACGTGTTGCGGGAATTGACGGTTTTTAGCGGCCGGCGATGCCGGCCAATCCGGGAACCCAATGGTGCCGCGCGGGCTCAAACACCCCATCGCCACCTCGACCCGATCGCTTTTTCACATGGAGCTTTTATGAAACTTCTTTCACCGCTCGCCCTGTTGACCCTTTGCAGCGTGCTGGCCGCTCCACTGATGGCCGCCGAAGAAGCTCCAGGCCTGACCGGCTGCGCCGCAAAGAAGCAGGGCATCATCAATCAGATTGAACTGGCCAAGTCTCACGGTAACGCCGATCAGCAAGCAGGCCTTGAAACGGCCCTGAGCGAAGTCACTGCTCATTGCACCGATGCTTCCCTGAAAAAAGAACGGGAGAACAAGGTGCTCGACGCCAAGCACGAAGTCAGTCAGCGTCAGGCTGACCTCGACAAGGCCATGAAGAAAGGCGATGCCGAGAAGATCAACAAGCGCAAAGACAAACTCGCCGAGTCCCGCAAGGAATTGCAGGACGCACTCGATGAGCTGGATAAGTAAGGATCAGTGATCCCGAAACTCTTTATGGCAAGCACTGCAGGCATCTTCGACCTTCTGCACTGCCGGCCCAAGGTTACTGACCTTGTAAGGCTGAACCTTGCTGGCAATCACCAATTCACCAGTGGCGGCTTCAAGGGTGCGCGCCATGTCCTGGAAGTGTTCCTGTTTCTGCCAGACATCGCTCTTGGCGCTGGTGTGATCTTCTTCGCGCACCTGCGGAAAATGTTTCCAGGGTTCACGGGACAACGCATCGAGCTTCACGGCACCGTCAGCGAATGTCGGACCGTCAAACGGGATGCGACCACGCAACATGCCGCCCAGGTCTTCGCCGGTCTTGAGCATTTGCTTGAAGATCGCCTTGCGCTGGCCCAGCGGTGAATTGGGGTCGACACCACCGCAGGCGGACAACGTCAGGCAGGCCAGCAATACAACAGAAAGTCTTTTAAGAGTCATGGTGGCTTCAGGTCACGGGAACGGCGGCCAGTATCCTCGCGTCAACGGCAAAGACCAATAGCCCTATTATCAATACGGGTTGCTTGAGCGCATGGAGCACTCAGGCAACCGACAAAGGAATTACTCCATGAACAGCCGTTTCAAGGCATGGCGTCACAACCTCGCCTGGACCCTTCCGATGGTGGCCGTGCTTGCGGGCTGCACCGGTGGCGACAACAACACACCGAAAACCCACGCCCTGGCGACCTACTCCAGCGCCACGTGGGAAGCACTTCCAACAGTGTCCGACAACGACCTGGTCGCCGGCTTCGGTTCGTGGCGCAGCGCCTGCACCCGACTCAAAGCCGACCCGGTATGGGGCTCGACGTGTGCGGCTGCCGCCAACGTGCCGCAAACCGCCAGCGACATTCGTGGCTTCCTCAAGCAGAACCTCGACGTCTACGGCCTGCGCGCCGCCAATGACAATCCCAACGGCTTGATCACCGGCTATTACGAGCCGGTCTACCCCGGCAGCCTGACCCAGACCGAAGTGGCAAGCATCCCGGTGTACGGTGTGCCCGAGGACATGATCATCGTCTCTCTGGACAGCATTTACCCGGAACTCAAAGGCAAACGCCTGCGCGGACGACTCGAAGGTCGCGTGCTCAAGCCTTACGACGATGCGGCCACCATTGAAACCAAAGGGGTCAAGGCACCGGTTGTTGCCTGGCTGACCGATCCGATGAACCTGCAATTCCTGCAAATCCAGGGTTCGGGTCGTATCCAGCTCGATGATGGCCGCCAGTTGCGCATTGCGTATGCCGACCAGAACGGTCACCCGTATCGGCCGATTGGCCGCTGGCTGGTGGACCAGGGCGAGCTGAAAAAAGAAGAAGTGACCATGGGCGCCATCAGCCATTGGGCCAAGGCCAATCCGACGCGCATTCCGGAACTGCTGGGCAGCAACCCCAGCTACGTATTCTTCACCCGCAATCCGGACAGCAACGAAGGACCTCGCGGCTCGTTGAACGTACCGCTGACCGCCGGCTACAGCGCGGCGGTGGATCGCAAAGTGATTCCGCTGGGCAGTCTGTTGTGGTTATCGACCACTAAACCGGACGGCACCGCACTGGTACGCCCGGTTGCCGCTCAGGACACCGGCGGCGCAATTGCCGGCGAAGTCCGTGCAGACCTGTTCTGGGGCACCGGCGAGGCGGCCGGGCAATTGGCCGGCGACATGAAACAGCAGGGGCAGATCTGGATGCTCTGGCCTAAAGGCGCAGCGTTGCCGCAAGTGCCGCAGGTGGCTGATGCGGTGAAGACCAGCCCCTGATATCTGTATCGGCGGTTAAATAGCAATCGCGAGCCGCCTCGCTCCCACATTTGGATCTCCAGTGAACACAGCATACGTGTACGACCGAGATTCAATGTGGGAGCGAGCCTGCTCGCGATGAGGCCCTCACGAACACCAATGTATTTTCAGACAGACACCACAAAGAAACTGACGATCAACCCCAGCCCCACCAACCACATCAGCGACCGCAAAATCGCCCAGTCCGCCAAGTAGCAAATGATGTACAGCAGCCGACTGGTGATGAACAACACCGCCAGCACATTGATCGTCACCAGTTCGGCATTGCCGGCCAGGTGCGCAACGATCACCGCCGCCGCGAACGCGGGAGTCACTTCAAAACTGTTCAGGTGCGCCGCATACGCGCGTCGGCCCAAACCATTCAGCGACTCGAGAAAGTCACGGGGGTCATGGTTGTCTTTCAGCCGGAACCCGCCACAGGCCCTGGCGATGCCCGTGCAGATATAGGGCAGGATAATCGCGATCAAAATGCACCACAGAGCAACCGTCATAACGCAATCCCTTCTTCAGGTTTCAAGAGTCGAGTTCCAGTCAAAACTTCATCACCAGCATGCCGATCAGCACCAGCCCACAGGCTAAGAGCCGGGGCCTGCCGAAAGGTTCTTTCAGGTAACGCATGCCGAACAGCACCACCAGAATCACGCTGATCTCGCGCAATGCCGCCGCTTCGGCAATCGAGCCCAGCTGCATGGCCCACAGCACCAGAGCGTAGCTGAACAACACGCAAAACCCGACCGCCAACCCCAGTCGCCACTGTTCACGCCAGAACAACATGAAGGCCGGTCGTTTACGCACCAGCGCCAGCAACGGGAACGGCCAGGCGCTGAGCAACGTGACCCACACCAGGTAATCCAGCGGATGCGACCAACGCCGCAACGCCTGGCCATCGATAAAGGTGTAGCAGCCGATGCACAGGCCGATCAACGCCACCACCGGCAGCATCGACCACGGCAATCGCGCACCGCCGCCGCCCTGCCAGAGCAGGCAAAGCATGCCGAACGGGATCAGCAGAATCCCGAAGATCTGCTGGTTCGTCAGCACTTCTCCGGCAAAAATCAGCGTCAGTGCCAGCACCACCAGCGGCGACAAGCCACGCATCAGTGGGTAGACCAACCCCAGATCGCCGACCCGATAGGCCTGGATCAGCAAATAGCGATAGAGCAATTCAAACGCCGCCGACGCCAGAATCCACGGCCAGATGTCCAGGGGCGGCAACGCCACGAACGGCAGCATCAGCGCGACAAACAGCATTGCCACGCTGTCCATGCAGGCCACCACCAGCAGCCGTTCCGCACTGAATTTGATCAGGGTATTCCACGCTGCATGCAACAGCGCCGCTACCAACACCAGTGCTGTTGCAAGCACGGCACACTCCTTTTTTGACCGCCCCCTCCCCTGTAGGAGCACGGCTTGCCGGCGATGGCGTACCTGAGATCGCCATCGCCGGCAAGCCGTGCTCCTACAGGAAGCGGGGGAGATAATTGATTCGCCATATGTCAGCAGCTGTTTATACTGCAAGCGACCACGCCGCACTCAGTTGCGCACAGACTAATTCCAATAAATTTTTGCCACCGCCCGCTCTCGTCGAGAACGGGCGTCGGCATGCGTATGCCTGATCACAGCGTCAAGACTACCGACAGAGACCTTGCGCATGCCCCTCGCCTTGCTTGCCCTCGCTGTTGCCGCGTTCGGCATCGGCACCACTGAATTCGTCATCATGGGTTTGTTGCCCGACGTCGCCCGCGACCTCGCCGTGAGCATCCCCCACGCCGGCCTGCTGATCACCGGCTACGCCCTCGGCGTGGTGTTCGGTGCGCCGATCCTCGCGGTCGGCACCGCCAACATGCCGCGCAAAGCCACGCTGCTGGGCATGACCCTGATGTTCATCCTCGGCAACATTCTCTGCGCCCTGGCGCCGAACTACGCCACGCTGATGGCCGCACGCGTGGTCACCGCGCTCTGCCACGGTGCGTTCTTCGGCATCGGTTCGGTGGTTGCCGCCGGTTTGGTGGCACCGAACAAACGCGCCCAGGCGATTGCGATGATGTTCACCGGCCTGACCCTGGCCAACGTGCTGGGCGTGCCTTTGGGCACCGCGCTCGGGCAATACGCCGGCTGGCGCTCGACGTTCTGGGCGGTGTCGGTGATCGGCGTGATCGCGGCTATCGCGCAATGGGTCTGGTTGCCGAAGGACATTGCGATGGACAAGGCCAACCTCGCCAGCGAGTTCAAAGTGCTGGGCAAAGTCAACGTGTTGCTGGCGCTGGGCATGAGCGTGCTGGCGTCGACCAGCCTGTTCAGCGTCTTCACTTACATTGCCCCTATCCTGCAAGACATCACCGGCGTCAGCCCCCATGGCGTGACCATCATGCTGCTGCTATTCGGGGTCGGTTTGACTGCAGGCAGCATGCTCGGCGGCCGTCTGGCTGACAGTCGATTGCTGCCGTCGCTGGTGGGCATGGCGCTGGCCGTGCTGGTCGTGCTGGCCGCGTTCACACAGACCAGCCACTCGGTGATTCCAGCCGCAATCACCCTGGTGTTGTGGGGCATCTTCGCCTTTGCCCTGTGCCCGATTTTGCAATTGCTGATCATCGATCAGGCCCATGAAGCGCCGAATCTGGGTTCAACGTTGAACCAGAGCGCGTTCAACCTCGGCAACGCGGCCGGTGCGTGGATTGGTGGGCTCGTCGTCGCCAGTGGTGCGGATCTGGCGGACTTACCGTGGACCGGCGCGCTGGTCAGCGGTCTGACGGTACTGACCGCGTTGTTCTTTATTTACCTGCAGCGTCGCAGTTCGGCTGCGGTCAACGTGTCCGGTTGAATAGCTGCATCGCCCATGACATTGCTTTCGCGAGCAGGCTCCCACATGAACCGCGCCCCTCACTGTAGGAGTGAGCCTGCTCGCGATGAAGTTGATACGGTGCACCTGTCTTTACTTCTCTTCGCGCTTGCGTGAATCCGACGCCTGATCCGCACTCTTCTTCGGCGGGCCACTCTCGCTGCGAATTTGTGCATGGCTGATCAGCGCGAAGATGAAGCTGCCGCCGACGATGTTCCCCGCCAGCGTCGGCCCGGCGAACACCAGCCAGAAATCCTTCCACGGCAACTCGCCGGCAAACACCAGATACGAGACCTCGGCGGACCCGACCACGATGTGGGTGAAATCCCCCAGCGCCATGAGGTAGGTGATAAGGATGATGATCCACATCTTTGCGCTCTCCATGGACGGAATCATCCAGACCATGGTGGCGATCATCCAGCCCGACACAATGCCTTTGGCGAACATCTGGCTGGCGTCGTTCTCCATGATTTTGCGCCCGATATCAAGGAAGGCCAGGTCGGTCTTGCTGTCGAAAATCGGCAGATTCAGCATCACATACGCCACCAGCAATGTGCCGCAGAGGTTGCCCACCAGCACCACCGACCACAGGCGTAGCAATCGACCGAAATTGCTCAGCGTGGGTTTGGTCATGATCGGCAGCACCGCCGTCAGGGTGTTCTCGGTGAACAATTGCTGACGGGCGAGGATCACCGCGAGAAAGCCTGCGCAGTAACCGAAACTGGCGATCACCTTGAAGCCTTCGCCGTCCGGCAGACGGGAATTGAGCAGCCCCATGGCCATCAGCGACAGGCCCATGGTCAGGCCGGCGGCCAGTGCCGACCACCACAAGGCGGCGACACTGCGCTCGAGTTCCTGATCTCCCTGGGTGCGGATGATCTCGTGCAGCACCGCCGCCCGCGGTGGCTGGCTCTTGTCGACGTCGTGCTGTTCTTCAGGGGAGAGGTTCGGGGTCTTGCCGTCTTTTTGCGCGTCCATAAAGCTCCGGAACCCGTGGTGTGTGATGTAGGTACGACACGCAGGGTTCGGAGCTGTTCACTGCCCCGCTAAATCATCGCTGACCGGTACACCGCCTTCGCGAGCAAGCCCGCTCCCACATTAGATCTTCAGCGAACACAGCTTCTGTGAACGACTTAGATTTAGTGTGGGAGCGGGCTTGCTCGCGAAGGGCGCACCGCCGGCTTCACACGTTGACGACATCATCCTTGAACTGGTCTTTGACGTACGTGATCTCGGTCCGGCCGTGCGGTGCAGGCAAGCCGTCTTCACCCAGATTGACGAAAACAATCTTCTCCACCGTCAGGATGCTTTTGCGGGTGATCTTGTTACGCACTTCACACTTGAGGGTGATGGAGGTGCGACCGAATTCGGTGGCGGTGATGCCCAGTTCAATGATGTCGCCCTGGCGCGAGGCGCTGACGAAGTTGATCTCGGAAATGTACTTGGTGACCACACGCTGATTGCCCAGCTGGACGATGGCGTAGATCGCCGCTTCTTCGTCGAGCCAGCGCAACAGGCTGCCGCCGAACAGCGTGCCGTTGGGGTTGAGGTCTTCGGGTTTTACCCATTTGCGGGTGTGGAAATTCATATTCACTCCTGAGCGTCTTGCCGAATGATGGTGGGCATCATGGCAGAGCCCGACCTGGAGCTCTATCAAGCATCGACTATGGTCTCGATTACCGTTCAGACATTGACCAACAGAAACGCTTTGGAAGTATCGCTCACACGGCTATAATCGCCACCGTTTCAAAACGGTAACGTTCCATTGATACCGTTTTCCCGCCACCTGTCCGAGGGGCGCTGCAGCAGGTTCGACCTGTCAGGCTCGGATGGGGCGTTGCTTGACCGTTATCGGTCAGACACTAAACGCACAACGGCGCCCATTCGCATACATTACGAATGGAGGCTCATCATGAGCGCTGTTATCACGCCTGCAGATTTTAACGATTACAAAGTTGCCGACATGTCCCTGGCTGCCTGGGGCCGTCGCGAAACCATCATCGCCGAATCCGAAATGCCTGCCCTGATGGGTCTGCGCCGCAAGTACGCCGGTGAGCAGCCGCTCAAAGGCGCGAAAATCCTCGGCTGCATCCACATGACCATTCAGACTGCCGTGCTGATCGAAACCCTGGTTGCCCTGGGTGCCGAAGTACGCTGGTCGTCCTGCAACATTTTCTCGACTCAGGACCAGGCCGCTGCCGCTATCGCCGCTGCCGGTATCCCGGTTTTCGCCTGGAAAGGCGAAACTGAAGAAGAGTACGAGTGGTGCCTGGAGCAAACCATCCTTAAAGATGGCGCGCCTTGGGATGCCAACATGATCCTCGACGACGGCGGCGACCTGACCGAGCTGCTGCACAAGAAATACCCGGCGATCCTGGACCGCGTCCACGGCGTTACCGAAGAAACCACCACTGGCGTTCACCGCCTGCTGGACATGCTGGCCAAGGGCGAGCTGAAAATCCCGGCCATCAACGTCAATGACTCGGTCACCAAGAGCAAGAACGACAACAAGTACGGCTGCCGTCACAGCCTGAACGATGCGATCAAGCGCGGTACCGACCACCTGCTGTCCGGCAAGCAAGCGCTGGTCATCGGTTACGGTGACGTGGGCAAGGGCTCCGCTCAGTCCCTGCGTCAGGAAGGCATGATCGTTAAAGTCTCCGAAGTTGACCCGATCTGCGCCATGCAAGCCTGCATGGACGGTTACGAGCTGGTTTCGCCGTTCATCGACGGTATCAACAACGGTACTGAAGCAAGCATCGACAAAGCGCTGCTGGGCAAGATCGACCTGATCGTGACCACCACCGGTAACGTCAACGTTTGCGACTCGAACATGCTCAAAGCCCTGAAGAAGCGCGCTGTTGTCTGCAACATCGGCCACTTCGACAACGAAATCGACACCGCTTTCATGCGCAAGAGCTGGGCATGGGAAGAAGTGAAGCCACAGGTTCACAAGATCCACCGTACCGGCCCTGGCGCATTCGACGCGCAGAACGACGACTACCTGATCCTGCTGGCCGAAGGCCGTCTGGTTAACCTGGGCAACGCCACCGGCCACCCAAGCCGCATCATGGACGGTTCGTTCGCCAACCAGGTTCTGGCTCAGATCTTCCTGTTCGGCCAGAAGTACGCCGACCTGTCGCCAGCCCAGAAAGCCGAGCGCCTGACTGTTGAAGTACTGCCGAAGAAACTCGACGAAGAAGTGGCCCTGGAAATGGTCCGCGGTTTCGGCGGCGTTGTGACCCAACTGACCAAGACCCAGGCCGACTACATCGGCGTGACCGTTGAAGGTCCGTTCAAGCCGCACGCTTACCGCTACTGATTGGTTCTGCTGGCTGCTCTCCCTGTGGGAGCGGGCTTGCTCGCGAATGCGGTTTAACATTCAACATTAATGTTGACTGATCCACCGCTTTCGCGAGCAAGCCCGCTCCCACATGGGTTGTGCAAGCCTCACAGGCTCTCGTGCTTCCAAGGATATGACCATGTCCCAAGAACGTCGCTACAGCTTCGAGTTCTTCCCTACGAAGACCGACGCTGGGCATGAAAAACTGATCGCCACTGCCCGTCATCTGGCGACCTACAATCCTGACTTCTTCTCCTGCACCTACGGCGCTGGCGGTTCGACCCGTGATCGCACCCTCAACACCGTGTTGCAGCTCGAAAGCGAAGTCAAAGTCCCTGCCGCACCGCATTTGTCCTGCGTTGGCGACAGCAAGGACGACTTGCGCGGCCTGCTGGCCCAATACAAGGCAGCCGGTATCACCCGTATCGTTGCCCTGCGCGGTGACCTGCCTTCCGGCATGGGCATGGCCAGTGGTGAAATGCGCCACGCCAATGACCTGGTTGAATTCATTCGTGAAGAAACCGGCGATCATTTCCACATCGAAGTCGCCGCCTACCCGGAAATGCACCCGCAAGCGCGCAATTTCGAAGACGATCTGACCAACTTCGTGCGCAAGGCCAACGCTGGCGCCAACAGTGCAATCACCCAGTACTTCTTCAACGCCGACAGCTACTTCTACTTCGTCGAGCGTGTACGGGCGAAGGGCGTGAACATCCCGATCGTTCCGGGAATCATGCCGATCACCAACTACAGCAAGCTGGCGCGTTTCTCTGATGCCTGTGGCGCGGAAATCCCGCGCTGGATCCGCAAGCAGCTGGAAGCCTACGGCGACGACACCCAGAGCATTCAAGGCTTTGGTGAGCAAGTCATCACCGAGATGTGCGAACGCCTGCTGCAAGGTGGCGCGCCAGGGCTGCACTTCTACACGCTGAACCAGGCCGAACCGAGCCTGGCGGTGTGGAACAATCTGAAGTTGCCGCGCTAAAAGCCGTCAAAGCAAGATCAAGAGATCGCAGCCTGCGGCAGCTCCTACATCGGGCGTGTTTAATCCCTGTAGGAACTGCCGCAGGCTGCGATCTTTTGCTTTTAACGCCCTTTTTTTGTGCAACAACACTCTGAGTTAGAGCTTCTGGATCCCGTTTCTGGCTCTTTCCGGTTTCTCGTCGTAATCTCAAGCCATGCCTCTGATCGCGCAATTACTGACCGTGTTTCTTTTTACTTGCCTGAGCTTCGCCGCTCGGGGCGAGAAACTGCGCATTGTCACTGAACCCTGGGCGCCGTACGTGTACGAAGAAAACGGCAAATCCCTGGGGCTGGACTACGAAACCACCGCCATCGTCTTCAAACGCCTGGGCATCGAAGTGGAATGGCAGTTCCTGCCGTGGAAACGCTGCCTGTCGATGCTCGAAACGGGCCAGGCAGACGGCGCGCTGGACATCTTTCACAGCGATGAGCGCGACGCCACCCTGCTCTACCCCGGCGAGCCGCTCTCGGAAGTGGAGTTCGTGATGTTCTACGCCAATGAGCGGCCCCACCCTTTCCACACCCTGGCCGACCTGAAAGGGCTGACCATCGGCACTTCCCCGGGCTATCTGTACAGCCAGGACTTCAGCGAATCGACCCTGTTCACTCGCGAACCGGCGCCCACCCATGAAGCCAACTTCGGCAAACTGGTGCGCGGGCGGATCGACCTGCTGATCACTGATCGCAGGGTTGGCCAGCACTTGCTCGACCAATTGGGCATCCGCGACAAGATTACCGAGAACCCGACCGTCATCAGTCACCAGAGCCAATTCCTGGCCGTACGCCGCAACGCCGGCATGGACTTGTTGGTGCAGCGTTTCGGCGCCGAACTCAAACGCTTCAAGCGCGAGCCTGCGTACGCTGAATTGAGCGCCCGTTATGGCGCCGAACCGGCGGCCGAGGTCAAAGCCACCAGAGCCACCGCCGCCAGCGGAAAAACCGTTGAGCAGCAGGAAAGCGGCGCGCAGTGATTGCTCTGTTATACTCCGGCCTTCCCGCCAGGCTCACGCCCGGACGCTCGGACTTGTTCAAGGCATCTCGATCCCGCTACAGCGCAGCTTTTCAGCCCGCGCGAGCACTCCAGATGAGCCTTCTTGGCCCAGCAGGACCGGACGGGATTGCGTTCCTCTAAACGCCATTCGCGCCAGGCAAGACTCCCATTGGGCCAAGCCCTAACTAAAACAGGATTACTCATGTCCTTTGCTTCCCTCGGTCTCTCCGAGGCTTTAGTCCGCGCCATCGAGGCAGCGGGCTATACCGAGCCTACTCCGGTGCAACAGCGGGCCATTCCCGCCGTGTTGCAAGGTCGCGACCTGATGGTCGCGGCTCAGACAGGTACTGGTAAAACCGGCGGCTTCGCCCTTCCGATTCTGGAGCGGTTGTTCCCCAACGGTCACCCGGACAAATCCCAGCGTCACGGCCCGCGCCAACCGCGCGTACTGGTCCTGACCCCTACCCGCGAACTCGCGGCTCAAGTACACGAGAGCTTCAAGGTCTATGCCCGTGACCTGAAGTTCGTCAGCGCCTGCATCTTCGGCGGCGTCGGCATGAACCCGCAGGTTCAGGCCATGTCCCGCGGTGTTGACGTGCTGGTGGCCTGCCCCGGCCGCCTGCTCGACCTCGCCGGTCAAGGCAGCGTCGATTTGTCCCACGTGGAAATCCTCGTGCTGGACGAAGCCGACCGCATGCTCGACATGGGCTTTGTCCATGACGTGAAAAAGGTCCTGGCCCGTCTGCCGAGCAAACGTCAGAACCTGCTGTTCTCGGCGACCTTCTCCAAAGACATCACCGACCTCGCCGGCAAGCTGCTGCACAACCCGGAACGCATCGAAGTCACGCCGCCGAACACCACGGTCGAGCGCATCGAACAGCGTGTTTTCCGTCTGCCAGCCAACCACAAGCGTTCGCTGCTGGCGCACTTGATCACCGCAGGCGCCTGGGAACAGGTGCTGGTGTTCACCCGCACCAAGCACGGCGCCAACCGCCTGGCCGAGTACCTGGACAAACACGGCCTCAGCGCCGTTGCGATCCACGGTAACAAGAGCCAGAACGCTCGCACCAAAGCCCTGGCCGACTTCAAGGCCGGCGAAGTGCGCATCCTCGTCGCCACCGACATCGCCGCTCGCGGCCTGGACATCGACCAGTTGCCACACGTGGTCAACTTCGAACTGCCGAACGTCGACGAAGATTACGTTCACCGTATCGGCCGTACTGGCCGTGCCGGTCGTTCGGGCGAAGCGATCTCGCTGGTCGCTCCGGACGAAGAAAAGCTGCTGAAAAGCATCGAGCGCATGACCAAGCAGAAGATTGCCGACGGCAACCTGATGGGCTTCGATTCCAGCGCTGTAGAAGCCGAGAAACCCGAAGTTCGCGAGCGTCCGGATGTGCGTAACCCGCGTAACCCACGTGGCCCGCGCGGCGACGGTCCGAACGGCACCGGTGGTGGTGGCGGTCGTAAAGACAAAGGCAAGGACAAGGGCGGCAAGGAAAAACCTGCAGCCACTGGCCGTGGTGATCGCCCGGCGCGTGAACACAAGCCACGCGAAGGCACTCCGGCTCGCGAACAACAGCGTCCGGCGCCACGCGCTGCTGCTGCAGACCGTGCTCCGGACGAGTTCCTGGACGACGACATCGATAACTTCGGTAACCGCGTCGACTACGTTCCTCAAGCCAAACCGGCCCAGGGCCGTGGTCGTCGTCCGGGTGCTCCGGCACAAGGCGCCGCAGCTGGCGCAGGTGCTCCGCGCACTGGCGGCAAGCCTCAGGGTCGTCAAAGTGGCCCACGCAGCAGTGACGGCGCGACCACCGGCACGCCGCCGGCCAAGCGCAGCGGCCCACGCAACGGTGCTCCACGTGACGGTCAGGCCCGTCGCGAAGAGTCCCGCAACCGTCGCCCGGCTCGCACCGACGACCAGCCGCGTTCGGAACCGGCCGTGCAAAACCCGCGCGGCCCGGCACCGAAGATCATCCATAAAGAGTCGAAAACCGATCGGTTCCCGACTCCTGAGCAACTGGATCAACTGCCAGGCCGTCCGCGCGGCGAGAAACCAGCGTTGCTGACCCGCAATCGCTGAGTGTCACTCACAAAAACGCCCCGACTGGTTCGGGGCGTTTTTATTTGTACCGATCATCACGATCGTTTTTGGTCAAACCGCCGCACTCACACAACGCTTCCTTCTTTATGAAAGAGTTTGGCAACGATCATCCAGCGGCCATCGACTTTCATCACGTTCAGATAATCAACCATGACATTGTCGAACAGTCGCAGACGCACCTTGACCATTGCCATTTCCGGAGACATGACGTCAATCATCAAAATCTCATCCAGGCTCGCAAACCCGCGCTCCTGCGGCGACTGACGTCCTTGTACGATGGCACGGTATTCTGCGTAAGGACGCACCGTTACCGCCCCGTCCTGAGCGCTATAGAGGACACAGCCGGGATGGAAAACCTCGTCAAACCGGTTCAAATCCTGGTTTTGCAACACGCTGAAGTAGTTCTCCAACATTCTCTGAATTTCATTGATTAGCATGTACGAATCCTTGTCGAGCGGAAATGAAGTCACCAACGCTCACTGAGCGTGAGACGGATTATCCGTAGCCTCGTCAATTCATGTATAGCGGCGATTTCTGCCCGGTTCAGTGAATGGAATTCACCTATTGAAACTACCTCCGCTAGCGGCTCTCCGGGCCTTTGAAGCCTTGGCACGATTGGGCAAGGTCAACCTCGCGGCATTGGAACTGCACGTCACCCACAGCGCTGTCAGCCACCAGATACGCTCGCTGGAGGAATACCTGGACGTTAGACTGACTGAACGTAATGGCCGCGGTGTGGTGCTGACAGAAGAGGGGCGTGTGTACGCCTATCAGATCCGGCAAACCCTGGGTGAAATTGCCGGGGTAACGGAAAGATTCCTGTCCAAAACCCGACACCCGCAACTCACCCTTTCGGTGCTGCCATCCTTTGGAATGTTTTGGCTATTGCCACGCTTGCAAGGGTTTATCGACGCGCAGCCCGGATTGCGCCTCAAGCTGGCAGCCAGTATGGAGTTTTCAAGTTTCGAGGGCGGCCTGATCGATGCGGCGATCCGGTTCGGCCACGGACAATGGCCAGATGTGCACTGTGAGCCGTTGATGCAGGACTCCTTGTTGGTCGTCGCCGCGCCAGGATTCAATCTAGGATGCTTGCCTGTCGATGCCGAGTCCGTTCTGGGACATCCATTACTCCACGCCAGTGAAAGCTGGTCGACCTGGCTTGCTGCCGCTGGCGTTGAACAGATGCGTCCACTCGCGGCACTAGAGTTCACTGACTCGACTTTGATGCTTGAAGCGGCGCGCCTGGGTTATGGAATCGCGCTAACCCGTCGCTCGATTGCTCACGCCATGATCCAGTGCGGGCAACTGGTTAAACTGACCGACGTTGAACCGCTGCACGCATCCCGTTATTTCATGCTTTGGCCGACCCACACACAACGCTCGGCGCAGTTGGCGAGCCTGCTGACTTGGCTACGCAATGAAATCGCCGACTACCAAAGCAGCCTCTCCTGAACACCAGGCAGCAAAACGCCGACCCTGAGGTCGGCGTTTTGATGACGCAAACAGCTTACTTCGCTTTCACACCTTCAAACGTTACATACAACTCAACCGCGTCGGACGCTGGGCCCAGGTCTTTCTGCTTGCCGAAATCGGAACGCTTGATGCTGGTGGTGCCTTCGAAGCCGGCACGGTAGCCGCCCCATGGGTCCTTGCCTTCACCCAGGAAAGTAGCCTTGACCACGACTGGCTTGGTCACGCCTGCAATGGTCAGGTCGCCGGTCACATCAGCAGTGTCTTTGCCAGCGGCGTTTTTGCCGGTGGATTTGACGCTGGTGGAAACAAACGTCGCTTTAGCGAATTTGCTCACATTCAGGAAGTCAGCGCTGGCGATGTGCTTGTCGCGCTCGGCATGGTTGGTGAACACGCTGGCGGTGTTCACGTTGAACTCGATCTTGCTGGCTTCAGGCTTGGCAGCGTCGAAGCTGAACTTGCCGTCGATGTCCTTGAAGGTACCGGTGATGAAGCTGTAGCCCAGGTGGCTGATCTTGAAGTCAACGAAGGCGTGCTGGCCTTCCTTGTCGACAACATAGTCAGCTGCCATCACGTTGGCGGACAGCAAGGCAGAACCGATTGCCAGAGCAGCGAGCGTCTTTTTCAACATACTTTCTATTCCTTTGGAGTCGAGATTGAACATCAGGCTTTGCGTCCCAGCATTCGCGTCAGGGTCGCATCACGATCAATAAAGTGGTGTTTCAGTGCTGCCAACGCATGGAGACCGGAAAAAATGACCAGCGCCCAGGCCAGGTACAAATGAATCACACCGGCTGTATCTGCCTGATCCGGTAGTCCGGATATCAGTGCAGGAACTTCAAACAGGCCAAACACCGGAATCCCGACACCGTCTGCGGTGGAAATCAGGTAACCGGCAATCATCACAGCAAACAGACTGAGGTACAGGAACGAATGGCCGAACGTGGCGCCGATACGCGTCATGCGGCTATAGCTTTGGAGTGCGGGTGGTGGCGGACTGATAAAACGCCACAGCACCCGTACAACCATAACGGCCAACAACACCAGGCCAATGCTCTTGTGCAAGTCCGGCGCGTCTTTGCGCCAGGTGCTGTAGTAGTCGAGACCGACCATCCACAAGCCCAACGCAAACAGACCGAAGACTGCCAACGCCACGCCCCAGTGCATGAAAATGCTGACCCAACCGTAGCGCGAAGAAGAATTACGTAGCTGCATTGCCCAAATCCTGTGAGAACTGCGACCAAGACTATCGAGTTATCTATCGAGTAAAAGCGGAAAATTTCGCTTTGAAATATCGAGAAATACGATCAAGAGTCTGAAATGGGTGAGTTAAGGAAAGATTAAAGATCCGCATGTAAGAAAAAATGCAGTCCAACTAAAGAACACCTGCGCCCTGATATTTATTCGATTCTTTATGTTGGTTTTCTTCAGGCATAAAAAAACGCGGCATTTCTGCCGCGTTTTTTTAATCCCAAAGCTTACTGCGCTTTGGTATCCGCCACCGGAGTCGCAGCGGGCTTGGCCGCTACTTTCTTCGCCGGTTCAGCTTTCTTCACCGGGGCCTTTTTGGCCTCGGCTTTGGCCGCAGGTTTTTTCGCTGCAGCTTTGGCCGGGGCTTTTTTGGCCGGTTCGGCTTTCACCGGGGCCACTGCTTTCGGCGCTTCGACCGGTGCTGGCGCTGGGGCCGGCGCAGGTGTTGGGGCCGGTGCCGGAGCAACCGGAGCCACTGGCTCTGGCGCCTTGACGGGTGCCGGTTTGTCGTCAGAACCACCGAACAGGTTGGTGAAGAAGTTACCTTTCTTCGCCGCCACCGCGCCGGCCGCTGCAACGGTCGCTGCCGGAACAACTTTCGCCGGTTCAAACGACTTGCCGGCCGCCAGGTCTTCTACCTGACTGGCTGCACGTTGACCGGTGCGAAGTGCGCCTTCCAGAGTGCCCGGGTACAAGGTGTCAGTGTGTTCGCCGGCAAAGGCTACACGCTGAATCGGACGTTCCCACAGGCGCCAGTACTTGCTGATCTGGCCAGGGCCAAAGGCCAGGTAAGCGCCGCCCATCGATGGATCGGTGCTGTAGCGGCGGATTTCGTAACCAGTGAACGAACCGCGTGCCTGTGGATAAAAGGCGTGCAGACGGATCAGCACCTGATCGACCATCTGCTTGTCGCCGAAGACCTGCATGACGCGCGCGTTGTCGCCGGACAGGTTGATCACCACGTTGGCGCCGCCCTTCAGTGCCGGCTCAACCCACAACATGCCCAGACCGGCGTTGCTGTAGATCTCACCGGTCATCCGCGCCTTGCTTTCCCACACGGGCGTCTTGAACTTCAGCATGATCTGGTCGCGCCAACCGTAGTTGGTGCCTTTGATCGCGCCCATGTGCTGGGCATCCAGCGACGGAGTCATCTGGATCTTGTTCAGGGCGCGCAATGGCACGGCCACAACGACGTAGTCAGCCTGATAGCCAACGCTGCCGACCTTGACGGTCACGCCGTCCTTGTCCTGGGTGATCGCCGAGACCGGGGAGCTGGTCTTGATGGTTTTCAGTTGTTTGACGAACGCCTGGGCCAGCACCGGGCTACCGCCGGGCAGGCGTGAAGCGCGCAGGTCACGGTCAGCAACGCCACGATAAACGCGGCTTTGCTGTGCGAAGTACAGCAGCGACAGGCGCGACGGTTCGTCATAACGGGTACGAATCTGCTGATTCACCAACTGACGTGCCGTGGTCGGCAGATTCAGACGGTCGAGCCAGTTGGACACGTTGATCTGGTCCAGGGCGAACAGTGTGCTGTTGGCCGCCGGGTTCTGCGGGTCTTCGATCGAGCGCGCCAGATCGTCCAGGGTCTTTTCGTAACGCTTGAGCGCGTCGCTGGTGGCCGGTTGCTTGGTGGCCAGATCGGCGGCAGTGAAATACTCACCGTCAATCAGGTAGCCCGGGGTCCGCACGAACTCAGGGGCTGGCGTGGTGCTCAGCTTGAAGGTCGATACGTATTTGTTCAGAACCGGCTGGGTCTTGTCGTTGCCGATCCACTCACTGGTGGCCATGCCCGAGCGACCGCCCAGGCTCGGTTTGGCTTCCAGCAGGGTGACCTGCCAGCCCTTGTTTTGCAGTTCGTAAGCCGCGGTGAGGCCAGACAGCCCTCCGCCGATCACGATCGCCGTTTTATCCTTGGCCAGCGCAGACACGCTGAACAGCCCCAACATCACCAGCGCACAGGCGCGCAGCCAACCAGCAGACATTCAGCGAACTCCGGAAATACACGTAGGAAATAGCGGTTTTACGAGCCAGACGGCTCAAAGAACCGCGAAGAATACGTCAGCCATCAAAAGGCCGCCAGCGACGTCTATCCACCTATACAAAGTAGCTCAATTGAGACAATGGGTTGTCCCCACGTCACGCATTGCATAGGCTTGCGCGATTGTTTGCCCGCGCACGTCGCGAGCCGCCTCGAGGAGACTGAAAATGGGCCTGAATAATCAGTGGATGCAACGCGATCTCGCGGTGTTGTGGCATCCCTGCACCCAGATGAAAGACCACGAACAACTGCCACTGATCCCGATCAAACGCGGTGAAGGCGTCTGGCTGGAAGACTTCGAAGGCAAACGCTACCTCGATGCCGTCAGCTCCTGGTGGGTCAACGTGTTTGGTCACGCCAACCCACGGATCAACCAACGCATCAAGGATCAGGTCGATCAGCTGGAGCACGTCATCCTTGCCGGTTTCAGTCATCAACCAGTGATCGAGTTGTCCGAGCGCCTGGTAAAAATGACGCCGGAAGGCCTGACCCGGTGCTTCTACGCCGATAACGGTTCGTCCTGCATCGAAGTCGCGCTGAAAATGAGCTTTCACTATTGGCTCAACCGCGGCCAGCCGAACAAGAAGCGCTTCGTCACCCTGACCAACAGCTACCACGGCGAGACCATGGCGGCGATGTCGGTGGGCGACGTGCCGCTGTTCACCGAAACCTACAAGGCGCTGTTGCTGGACACCATCAAGGTGCCGAGCCCCGATTGCTACCATCGCCCCGAGGGTATGAGCTGGGAAGAACACTCGCGCAACCTGTTCGCTGCCATGGAACAGACCCTGGCCGAAAACCACGACACCGTCGCGGCCGTCATCGTCGAGCCGCTGATCCAGGGCGCCGGCGGCATGCGCATGTACCACCCGGTGTACCTGAAACTGCTGCGCGAAGCCTGCGACCGCTATGGCGTGCACCTGATCCATGACGAAATCGCCGTCGGCTTCGGCCGCACCGGGACGATGTTCGCCTGTGAACAGGCCGGCATCCGCCCGGACTTCCTCTGCCTGTCCAAGGCCCTGACCGGCGGTTACCTGCCGTTGGCGGCCTGCGTGACCACCGAAGATGTCTACAGCGCTTTCTACGACGACTACCCGACCCTGCGCGCCTTCCTGCATTCCCACAGCTACACCGGCAATCCGCTGGCGTGCGCGGCGGCATTGGCGACGCTGGATATCTTCGAAGAAGACAACGTCATCGAGAACAACAAGGCGCTGGCTCAGCGCATGGCGAGCGCCACCGCGCACCTGGCCGATCACCCGAACGTTTCGGAAGTACGCCAGACCGGCATGGTGCTGGCCATCGAGATGGTCAAGGACAAGGCCACCAAGGAAGCTTATCCATGGCAGGAACGTCGCGGCTTGAAAGTGTTCCAGCATGCGTTGGAGCGTGGTGCTTTACTTCGACCGTTGGGCAGCGTGGTGTACTTCCTGCCGCCGTACGTGATCACGCCTGAACAGATCGACTTTCTGGCTGAAGTGGCAAGTGAAGGCATCGACATCGCGACCCGCGACAGCGTCAGTGTTTCGGTGCCGAAAGACTTCCACCCGGGCTTCCGCGATCCGGGCTAGGTTAT
Source organism: Pseudomonas sp. PDM25 (assembly GCF_019219045.1). Lineage (NCBI taxonomy): Bacteria > Pseudomonadati > Pseudomonadota > Gammaproteobacteria > Pseudomonadales > Pseudomonadaceae > Pseudomonas > Pseudomonas sp. PDM25. Next base: position 424,658 of record NZ_JAHUWL010000004.1, on the reverse strand, counting down.
TTGGGATTCTGTGGTGTCCGGGCCGCCGCCTTCGCGAGCAAGCCCGCTCCCACAGTTGACCGTATTCCAATGTGGGAGCGGGCTTGCTCGCGAATGAAGTCGACACCGATTCAGATGATTAATACTTTCCAGAGACCCAGCATGAGACTGTCCCGCTTCTTTATCGACGCCCCCTTGAGCACCGGCGAACACGAGTTGCCCGAGGCCCAGGCCCATTACATCAGCCGCGTGCTGCGCATGGCCGAGGGTGATGCGCTGCAACTGTTCGACGGCTCGGGCCACGAGTTTCGCGCCACGCTGGTGGAGGTCGGCAAGAAGCGCGTTGTCGTGCAGATCGATGAAAGCTTCGCCGGGCAGGTCGAGTCGCCCTTGTCGATCCATCTCGGCCAGGGCTTGTCCCGTGGCGAGCGGATGGATTGGGCGATTCAGAAAGCCACCGAGCTGGGCGTCACGGAAATCACCCCGATTTTTAGCGACCGCTGTGAAGTCCGGTTGAAAGATGAGCGCGCCGACAAACGCCTGATGCACTGGCGCCAGGTTGCGATCAGCGCGTGCGAGCAATGCGGGCGTTCACGGGTGCCGGTGATTCATCCGCCGCTGCTGTTGGCCGATTGGCTGAAGCAGACGCAGGCCGAATTGAAACTGGTCCTGCATCCGGTGGCTGAGCCGTTGGTGAGCCATGCGAAACCGGCGACGCTGGCGTTTTTGATTGGCCCGGAAGGTGGGTTGTCCGATGCGGAAGTCGAGCAGGCCAAGGCTGGCGGTTTTCACGCCGCCCGCCTCGGCCCCCGCGTGTTGCGCACCGAAACCGCGCCCGTCGTGGCGTTGGCGGTGGCGCAACAACTGTGGGGCGACTTCTAGGGCCTCTTCGCGAGCAAGCCCGCTCCCACATTTGATCTCTGAACGACACAGATCAAATGTGGGAGCGGGCTTGCTCGCGAAGGCCGGCGACGCGATCTACAAGACACAAAACAGAATCTGATCGTTCAGGAACTACTGCACCGGATCACTCACCGGCTTGGCGATAATCGCTTTCAACTCGCTGGTCATCGGGAATTCAAGGTTCAGGCCTTTGGGTGGAATCGGTTGCTGGAACCAGCGTTGGTAGATGCCGTTGATCTCGCCCGAGCTGTACAGATCAGCGAGGGTCGAGTTCACCAATTCGAGAAACTGCGGGTCGCCCTTGCGCACCATGCAGCTGTAGATTTCCCGCGACTGCTCCTCGCCCACCACCACCCAATTATGCGGATCGCGGGCCTTGGCGCGTTCGCCGTAAAGCAACGCGTCATCCATATAGAACGCCGCCGCCCGACCGGACTGCAACATCTGGAACGCTTCGCCGTGGTCCTTGGCGCTGATCACGAACATATCGATCTTGTGATCGACGTTGTAGCTCTTCAGAAACCGCTCGTTGGTGGTGCCGGCGGTGGTCACGACGTTCTTGCCGCGCAGGTCGGCGAAGCTTTTGATGCCGCTGTCCTTCGCCGTGAGCAACTGCCCCTTCACGTAGATAAACCCGTAGGAAAACGCCACTTGCTGCATGCGCTCGGCGGTCACGCCGGTGGAGCCGCACTCAAGGTCGACCGTGCCGTTCTGCACCAGTGGTATGCGCGTTTGCGAGGTCACCAGGTTGTACTTCACCTGCAGATCCGGCAGTTCAAGCTTTTGCTTGATGCGCTCGACAATCTTGCTCGCCAGGTCTACCGAATAGCCCATCGGCTGCCCGGTGTGATCGCCCACGTAGGAGAACGGCACCGACGCGTCGCGATAGCCCAGCGTGATGCTCTTGGCATTGGCGACCTTGTTCAGCGTGCCGGTCAGTGGCGCTTCGTTGGCCTGGACCTGACTGGCGAGCAGCAGGCCGAGGGTGCAGCCGATCAACGTGATTTTTTGCATTGTTATTCTCCGTTGTGGGTTTAAACGATTAGCGGCGGGCGGCGATCACGGTGATTTCCACCAGGACCTCTGGACGAGCCAGTTGCGCCTGCAAAGTCGTGCGGGTCGGCGCCATGCCCGGCGACAACCACTGCGACCAGACCTCGTTCATGGCGGCGAAATCGCGGCCAATGTCGTTCAGGTAAATGGTCGCGTTGAGCAGATGATCCTTGTCGCTGCCAGCCTCGGCCAGCAACGCGTCGATCTTCGCCAGCACCTCGGCGGTTTGGCCGGTGACGTCGGTGCTGTCACCCGGGACCTGTCCCGAGAGAAACACCAGATCGCCAAAGGTCACCGCGCCAGAGAGTCGGCTGTTGCTGTGGATACGGTTGATGCTCATCGGTTTTTCCTTTTCAAGTCAGGCGACGCGGGGGGCGAGGCCCTGCATTTCGATTGAAGGTGCGCGCCGGGCGATCAACTCGCTGAGCAACTGGGCGCTGCCACAGGCCAGGGTAAAACCCAGGGCGCCATGGCCGAGGTTGAGCCACAGGTTGCGGTACGCCGTGGCCCCGATCAACGGCACGCCGCTGGGGGTGGCCGGGCGCATACCGGCCCACTCGATGGCGGCGTCGTAATCACCGGCGTTGGGCAAGGTTTCCTGTGCCTGGCGCTTGATCAGCGCCAGGCGTTTGGGGTCGAGCGCCGGGTCGAAACCGACAATGTCGACCATCGCCGCCACGCGCAATTGGTCACCGAGGCGGGCGTAAACGATCTTGCGGTTGTAATCGGTGATGCTCAGCTCCGGCGCACGATGTTCGGCGCGGATGGGCAAGGTCAGGCTGTAACCCTTGAGCGGATACAGCGGCAGGTTCATGCCGGGCAGCGCCAGCGCCGGACTGCGATGGCCGGCGGCAATCACCAGTTGCTCGACCGGCAGCACCTGCGAACCCATTTCGACGGCCTGTACCGCGCCGTCCATGTGGCGAATGCCAGTGACCTTGCGCCCGAGCAAAAACTCGCAACGCCCCGAGGCCTGGAGCCGAGCCATCAATCGCTGGCAGAACGCATGGCAATCGGCGACCTCTTCGTCGGGGGTATAAATCGCGCCCACAAACGGCGCCTCGGCGAGTGCTGGCTCCAGTTGGGCGCATTCGGCCCGCGACAGCACGTGCTGCTGTTGCGGATCGGCCAGGCCATGGCGCGCATGCTCAAAACTGGCGGCTTCACGGAACGTCACCAGTTTGCCGTTGCGCCGCCAGTCGAAACCGTCGAGGCGGTCTTCTTCGCGCCAGGCTTGCAGCGTGGACTGGCTCAGCAGCGCCAGACGCAGCAGGTGCGCGCCGTTACGCTGATTCACCGAACGACGGCAGGCCGCCAGGAAGGACGCCATCCAGCGCCATTGCGCCGGGTCCAGGCGCGGACGCAGCTTCAACGGCGAGTCACCGCGCAGCATCCAGCCAAGCGCCTGAAGCGGTACGCCGGCATCGGCCAGCGGCGCGACGTAACGGTAGGACAACTGGCCGCCGTTGGCGAAACTGGTCTCGCTGCCCAGCGAGTCCCGGGCCTCGATCAACGTCACGTCGATGCCGTCGCGCACCAGTGCGTATGCCGTCGTCAGCCCGATGACGCCGCCACCGATAATGCAAACCCGCTGAGCCATGTCTGTCCTTAACCGTTGTTGAAACAGGCTTCAGATTAGGACCAGGTGACAGGCGTTGAACAATGCATAAAGATGCCTGACCCATAAACAAAGGTTATGGACTTGCCATGCGACTGCGACACATCGAGATTTTCCAGGCCATTCGCCAGACCGGCTCGGTCAGTGGCGCCGCGCAGTTGCTGCACGTGTCGCAGCCAGCGGTGAGCAAAGTGCTGCAACACGCCGAGCAGCAACTGGGCTTCCCGTTATTCCTGCGGGTGCGCGGTAAATTGCAGGCCACGCCCGAAGCGCTAGAGCTTGAGCGCGAAGTCGACAAGGTCACCGAAAGCCTGCAAGGCGTGCGACGCCTGGCCCAGAGCCTGCGGCGCGAGCCGGGTCACAGCGTACGGATCGGCGCGATTCCTGCGCTGGCCCTGTCGCTGCTGCCGCCAGCCATCAACGAGTGGACGCAACGCTACCCGGACATCGTCTGCGAACTGTCCAGCGCCCACAGCCGTGAGCTGATGCAGAACTTGTTGATGCGCGAAGTGGATGTCGCGCTGACCTTACAGCCGCCGGATCACCCGGGCCTGAAGGCGCAGGTGTTGGCCTGCGGGGTTTTAGTGGCGCTGGCGCCGTTGGGTTATTGGGCCGACGACGCCTTGGGCCAACCGTTGCCATTGATCGAACTGGCCGGTGCGCCGCTGATCGGCCTGTCCAGCGCCGACCCGCTGGCGGCCAGGCTCGACAGCTACCTTGAGGCGGTCGAGCCGCCGCCACGGGTTCGCATCGCCGTGCAGACCTATTCGCTGGCGCGGGCGATGGTTGAATCCGGTGCCGGGCTGGCGGTGATCGACCCGTTTACCGCGCTCGGCGCGTCCCCCGCCACCACAGCGATTCGACCTTTGGCGCCAGCGTTACCGATCACCCTGTACGCGGTGACCCGCGCCGACGAACCGCCGCCCCACACCCTGAGCGACTTGTTGCAGGTGTTCAGCCGACGAGCGCAGGCGCAGCTGGATCACCTGTATCCCTGTGGGAGCGGGCTTGCTCGCGAATGCGGTGGATCAGTCAGCGATGATGTCGACTGACCTGACGCTTTCGCGAGCAAGCCCGCTCCCACAGGTTTTGCAGGTAGCAGCAGTGCGGTCTACACGACGTAAAACATAATCGCCACGAAGTGCAGCAGACTCCCGGCGATCACGAACAGATGCCAGATCCCGTGGGCATGGCGCAGACGATGATCGAGGGCAAAAAAGATAATGCCCACGGTGTACAACACCCCGCCCGACGCCAACCAGGTAAAACCGACAGGGCCCAACGCTGCCAGTAACGGCTTGACTGCCACCAGCACGATCCAGCCCATCACCGCGTAGATCACGATCGACAAAATCCGCGCTTCGGAACGCGGTTTAATCTCTTGCAGGATGCCGATCAGCGCCAATCCCCAGACAATTCCGAACAGGGTCCAGCCCCACGGCCCGCGTAGCGTCACGAGACAGAATGGCGTATAGCTGCCGGCAATCAACAGGTAGATCGAAAAGTGATCGACCTTCTGCATGATCGCTTTCTTGCGCCCACGCACGCTGTGGTAAACGGTCGACGCGCTGTAAAGCACCAACAAGGTGAACCCGTAAATCGCCACGCTGACGATCTTCCACGGGCTGCCGTCCATACTGGCGATCACCAGCATCCACACCACCCCGACAACCGCTGCCACCGCCCCGACCAGATGCGTCCAGGCGTTCAATCTTTCCCCGTGATACATGTATTGCTCACCTCAAGATGTAGGAGCTGTGCAGGAGCTGTCGAGTGAAACGAGGCTGCGCCTACAAAAGCCATCGAGCCAAACGTTAGCCAATTGGGCACAATCGAGCGATTCGAATAAGAGTCTGGCCCATGCTGATCGATGAAGAGTTGACCCTGAAAAAACTCGAGGTGTTCCTGGCCTTCATGCGCACCGGCAACCTGGCCCGCGCCGCTGCCGAGTTGCAAACCAGCAACGTCAGCGTGCACCGCGCCATTCACTCCCTGGAAAGCGCCCTGCGTTGCCCGCTATTCAAACACGAAGGTCGCAACCTGACCCCACTCGAAAGCGCTTATGTACTGGAAGAACGGGCGCAGAAGCTGATTCAGGACGTGGTCGAAACCGTGCGCCTGACCCGCGAAGCCGCCGGGTTCTCCGCTGAGCGCTTCAAGCTTGGTTCGCTGTATTCGCTGACGGTGAAAACCGTGCCGCAGCTGATCATGGGCCTGAAGATCCGCCGCAGCGAACTCAACATCGACCTGATCCTCGGCTCGAACTTTGACCTGCTGTACAAGCTCAAGAACATGGAAGTCGACGCGATCCTGGTGTCGCTGGACGAGAGCGTCAACGACCCTGACTGCGAGCAGATCCCGCTGTTTTCCGACGACATCTTTCTCGCCACACCGGCGGATTCAAAGTTTGCCCAACGGACCGAAGTCGACCTTGCAGAAGTGCGCGACGAGACATTCATTACCCTGACCCAGGGCTTTGCCACGCACCAGGACGGTAATCGGGTGTTCAAGCAGGCGGGGTTCGAACCGAAGGTGGCGATGCAGGTCAACGACATCTTCACCTTGCTGAGTATGGTCAGCTCGGGCGTGGGGTATGCGTTGCTGCCGGGACGGATTGCGGCGGTGTATGAGAACCGGGTGAAGCTGATTCCGTTGCAGGAAAAGTATCGGTTGCAGCAGCACATTGGCGTGGTGTTCTTGAAGGCCAAGGAGCGGGATCCGAATCTGTTGGCGTTGCTGGCGGAGTGTCGGATGTATGCGAACCGCCAGGCTTGAGACCGAGTTGGCATCAATCGCCAGCAGGCTGGCTCCCACAGTGGAAGTGCAAACCTTATTCCCCTGTGGGAGCTAGCCTGCTAGCGATGGCGTCAATCCAGACAACTCAGAATCTGAAGTCAGCCGACAATCCCGCGAACAATGAAGTACAACAACGAAGGCCCCAGCAAGCACCCAAGCCCGGTGTGGAACGTCGCCGTCAACGCGCCATAAGGCACCAACCGCCGATCCGTCGCCGCCAACCCGGCTGTCACACCGCTGACGGTGCCAGCCAGCCCACCAAACACCATCGCCGAGCGTGGGTTATCCAGCCCCATCCAGCGTGCGGCCATCGGTGTGCCAACCATCACAAAAATCGCCTTGATCAACCCGGTGGCAATCGACAACGCCACCACATCGGAACTGGCGCCAATCGCCGCCCCGGTCACCGGCCCGACGATGTAGGTCACCGCACCCGCGCCGATGGTGGTCATGCTGATCGCATCGCGATAACCGAACACCCAGGCCATGCTTGCGCCAACAATGAATGGCAGGATCGTGCCCAGCAACAGCGCAATCACGCCGATCAAACCGGCCTTTTTCGCTTCGGTGGCTTGCACTTCGAACGCCGTGGCGACGATCGCAAAGTCCCGCAGCATCGCGCCACCCATCAGGCCGATGCCGGAAAACAGCGTCAGGTCCGCCAGGCCTTTTTGCCCGCCCGTCAGCGTACCGCCGACCCAGGCCAGAACAAGCCCGATGACGATGGCAATCGCCGAACCGTGAATCCGTCCGAACGTCAGGCGCTTGGACAGCACCACCGACACCCACATGATCACGCCGACGAACGCGAACGCCGTCACCAGACTGTTATTGGTCAGCCCCTTCTCAATGAGTTCCCACATATCAGCGACCTCCTACTGGCGTGCCGACCGGCGTTACTTGCGCCGGTTCATCGGGCAACGGTTCGCCTTTGTGAGTCCGGCTGATCAGGGCAATGGTGCAACCGCAGATCACCACTGAACCGATCGCCGCCAGCACCGCCACCGGGCCGCCGTGCAGGGCGGTGACGACGTTTTGTTGCGCAGCCATCGCGACCACCACCGGAATGTACATGGCGCCCCAGAAGCCGACGCCCATCTCGCAATCCTTGGTCATGCCGCCGCGTTTTTGCATCCACAACCGCGCGCAGATCAACAGGATCATCGCGATCCCGACGCCGCCGACGTTGGATTTCACGCCCAGCAACACGCCGAGCATGTCGCCTACGATCACCCCTGCCAGCGTACAAATCGCTAACAGCGCCACACCGTAAATAATCATTGTTGTTGTCCTCAAAGTGCATCGTCGAATGTTGTTTTTGTTGTTCGAAGGCCTGAGTCGGTGTTCTAGGGTTGGCGGCTTCCCTCCTCACGCAACAGCGCCTGCAAGGTATCGAGCCGCGCACCGTCGAAGGCAATCACGGTGCCCTGCTCGAACACCCGGCGCGCCAGCCCGGTCAGCACCGCACCGGGCGGCAGTTCGATCTGTAGACGTACGCCGCGCTCGTAGGCGCTTTGTACCGTGCCGCGCCAATCGACGACGCGGCACATGTTGAACGCCAGGTCGTCGCGCAAGGCGTCGGCGTTGATGATGGGCCGGGCGCGACTGCCGCTCAGGTAGCCCAGCGTCGGTGTTTTCAGCCGCACCTTGGCGAAGGCGTCGGCCAGGGTTTTCGCAGGTGTGTCCAGCAGTGGGCAGTGGGACGGCACGCTGACGGCCAGGCGTTTGGCCAGGCCAGCACCGCGACCTTTGGCCAACTCGGCGACGGCCTTCATCGCGCCATCGCTGCCAGCAATCACCACTTGGTTATCAGCGTTGATGTTGGCCAGGTAAACCGGCGTGTCGACGCTGTGAACCTGCGCCAGCAACTCTTCCACCGTGGCCAGGTCCAGACCGATGATCGCGGTCATGCCATAGCCCTGCGGATAAGCCTGTTGCATCAGTTCACCGCGCAGGCTCACCAGATGCAGCGCATCGCTGAAGCTCAGGGCACCGGCGACCACCGCTGCCGGGTAGGCGCCGATGGACAATCCCGCCACGTAATCCGCCGTCATTAACAACTGGCGGGAAGCCGCGACGCCAGCGATCAACAGGCAGAGCTGAACCGCTCTTGTCGACTTCAGCGCTTCGGCAGAATCCAGAAGAAAAGCGTCTTCCCCGAGGACTTCACTTGCCTCGTTCACTGTTTCCCGAGGCAAACGATGCAGCATGCCCGGCTGCTGCGCGCCCTGGCCAGGGAACACCAGCAAACTGCTCACGCTGCTTGCTCCTGCGGGTTCCAAGGGTTAATCACCAGAACAGCCTGACTCGCATTTTTCAGCAAAACCCGACGTGCAGAGCCGGCCCATTCACGCAAGGCGACTGCACCGAATGGAGTCTGCAACTGCATGTCCACCGGGCAGACAGCAACATCGAGAAGCTTCACCAGTGCCTGCGCCTGCACACGATCCAACGGCTGCGGTGTACGCAGGATCAAGTCGAGATCGCTGCCCTCGTGCAACGCCTGAAAACCGCTGGCCAATTCAAACCCGGCGCTGCCACTGACACCCCACACCCACTCACAGGAATCGAGCATCGGCCGCAGTTGATTGAGGGCGCGCACTGCCGGTAAATCCCGATCAATCGCGACATGACAAAGCGCTTCCGGCCGGACTTGACGCTGGATTGCATCGACCGACATCACCGTTGCATAACGCTGCTCACGCAAGCGCCCACGCACGCCGACCGCGATGTGATCCGCCGCGCTCAACGCACGCCGAACCACCACCGGTTGACCCGCACTGATCGACTCGATCGCCCACGAAGGCGCATCCGCAGGCAACTGCTCCGGGGTCAGCCCCCAGAGCAGGTCGTGGGCCAGAAGCGTGTTCACCACTGCGCTCTCAGCAATTGGCGAACCTGGCTCGACGCCGCACGGTTGCTCGCGCCCAAGCGGCTGCTCAGGTCTCGGCCACTGGTGGCGACATCGCCAATCGCCTGGTTCAGGCATTCAGTCACCCGCGTCAGATCCGCCGCCGTCGGCTGCTCGATCTGTTCCACTGACAAGGTTTCCCAAAGCAGTCCAAGGCTCGCGTAACTGTCGATGTCGTACGCCATCGGCGGCACGCTGGCGGCCAGTGCTTCGAGTTCTTCGACGCTGCGCAACGTCACCCGCGCCGCCGAAGCCTTGCCCATCGCATGCACCATCACGCCCGGATCGCGCAGGGCGATCAGCCGATTGGCCTGATACCCATGCGCCAGAAACGCCCCGGACATCGCCTTGCCCACCAGCAAACCGATCACGGCATGGCCGGCCAGTCGGGCGCGGGCATAACTGTCTGCGGCACCGGCCAAGGCCTGATGAATGCCGAGCGCTTCTTCGCGCCGACCGTAGGCCTGACTCGGCACGTCGACGATGGCGATCAAGGCGCGTTTCTGCGGTTTATCCAGATCCGCTGCGATGACGTCATCCACGGCTTTGGCCAGTCCCCAACCTTCCAGCAGCCCGACCTCGCCATTGCGGGCGCGGACGAAACGGTTGTCGGGATCAGCCACCACCGCGATAAAGCGAACGGGTTGGTCACCCAATACACCGTCGGCAACCTTCAACGAAGCGGGCAAACCATCAACCGGTTTGGCGCCTGCACTCAAGGCGTTGAACCAGTTCAAACCTCTCAGGGAATACGAACTCATGAGCGCTCTCCTTGATACAGATCGCGAACCGTCGACGGCTCGATTTGCGGCTCGGCGTCCAGACGAGCCAGTCGTTGCAGGAACCATTCGGCCTGACGGCTGCGTTGCTGTTCCGGCAAACCTTGCTTGAGCAATTCACTGACCTGCTGTTGAACCTGCGCCACGTCGTCAACGACAAAACGATCCACCAAACCACTGGCAAAACGTTGCTCGCCACCGGTCAGGCTCCAGATGAAAGGACGATCACGGGAGTCGTATTCCTCAAGCCCCGCTTCCTGTTCGATCACTTGCGGACCGTTCAGGCCAAGCCGCGCTTCCTGGGTCACCAGCAGATAACTGCACAACCCGGCGGCAATCGACATCCCGCCAAAGCAACCGACGCTGCCGGCCACCACACCCACAACAGGCTGGTATTGGCGCAGGTCGACAATCGCCGCATGAATATCGGCAATCGCCGCCAGCCCGAGGTTGGCCTCCTGCAAACGCACGCCACCGGTTTCCAGCAGCAATACGGCGCGGGTCGCAATGCCATTGCGGTTGTCTTCGGCGGCGAGTTCCAGCGCACCGGCAATCTTCGCCCCACCGACTTCACCGAGGCTGCCGCCCTGGAATGCGCCTTCGATGGCAGCGATCACCACCGGCAAACCGCCGATGCTGCCCTTGGCGATCACCACGCCGTCATCCGCTTGCGGCACCACGCCCTGGCGCAACAGCCATGGCGACATGACACGCTGAAACGGGTCGAGCAATTCGCGGAAGGTGCCGGCGTCGAGCAAGGCTTTCGCTCGTTGTCGGGCGCCGAGTTCGACGAAGCTATGTTTGCGTAGGAGATCAGTCATGGCCGATCTCCTCAAAGCCTTGTTCCAGACGCAAGCGCACCACACCCGGCGTCGCGCCGAAATCGTGGATATCGATGGCCATTGCCGGCGGTGTCTGACCATCGAACATCCGCGCAAACAGATGCTGCCAGCGTTGTTCGGCGCCGTTGACCGAGGTCTGCACCTTGATCGTCAGTTTGCCGGCCTGGCCGGGTTCGATCAGCACTTCCAGATCGCCCGAGCCGACACAGCCCACCAGCGTCCGGCCGCGTGGCGGCTGCCCGGCGGGGAATTCAAAAGATAGGGTTTCCATCAGAAAGCTCCGGATTCGATGCGGTCGATGAACAAGCAAGCGGCGAGCAAGTCAGCAGCGCCGCCAGGCGAGGCGTTCAACGCGATCAGTTGTTCATCCAAGTCATGCAAACGACGGCGGCCGGCGAGGCTGGCACTGCCGCCCGCATCGAGCACGGCCTGGGCGCCGAGTTGCATGGTCTGCAGGCCTTGTTCGCCGGCACGGTAGAGCACGCAGGTGTCGGCCAGATTCGTCATGATCGCCAGCAAGGCATCGAGCCGGGCGTTCTGCTCGCCATGACCGGCGGCGCGGCTGTGTTTGAGTTGCGGCAGCGCCCGTTGAATCACTGCCGGGAAACCGAGCTGCGCTTCTTCACGGGCACCGCGTGCGCCATAACGCTGGGCGACTTGCGCGCCGTGGCTCAGAGGACGCGGCGCGTAACGGTCGTCGAGCAAGGCCAGACGTGCGGCGCGCACAGTCACAGCGCTTGCCTTGGTATTCGTGGATTCCAACGCGGCAGCAGCGACCAACAGGCCCAAGGCCCAAATCGCCCCGCGATGAGTGTTCACGCCGCCCGTGGTGGCGAGCATCACTTCTTCGCCCTCACGACCGATCAGGCCAATCGCTTCGCGCAGCGGCAAACCGACTTCGCCGAACTCGATGGCCGCTTCCGCCATTTCCTTGAACGCAGGCCACAGGGCCAGCGCCGAAGCGTGCATCAGGCCGAGGTGCAAATCGGTGTGAGCGCCATTACCACGACGGTCGACCAGCGCCGGTTTCGGCGACAGGTCCGCTTCGTCGATCAGTGCGTCCACGGCCAGATCCGCCAGCCGCTCAGCCAGGGACAGGGTTTTCGGTTGCAGGTTAAATGCGTGCATTACCAGCTCCTGAACTTGGCGGGCGGGTTGTAGAGGCCACCGGACCACTCGACCAGATCGGCCACGCTTTTGGCGGCGAGCAATTCGCGGGTGGCGTCGGTGCGGCGGATGCCGAGGTCTTCGGGCAAGGCGATCAGGCCTTCGCGGCGCATGCGCGCGGTGTCTTTCGGATTGTGGCGCAGGCCGATGACGGTGACCCCGGCCACGGCCGCGATCATCGCCTGACGTTCTTCCAGCGAACGCGCTTTGTACAAATAGGCGATGCCTTCTTCGGTCAGCAGGTGGGTGACGTCGTCGCCGTAGATCATGATCGGCGCCAGCGGCATGCCGCTTTTTCTCGCCACTTCTACCGCGTCGAGGGTTTCGACGAAGGTCGGTTTGCCGCCCTCCTGGAAAGTCTCGACCATTTGCACCACGAGTTTTTTGCCGCGTTCGAGCAGCGCTTCGGGCGCATCGTCATGGCGCATGTCGAGCCAGGCCGGGGTGCCGTGACGACGACCGCGTGGGTCATGGCCCATGTTCGGCGCCCCACCGAAACCGGCCAGGCGGCCGCGCGTCACGGTGGAGGAATGGCCGTCGCCATCGACTTGCAGCGTGGCGCCGATGAACAGGTCCACCGCGTATTGCCCGGCCAGTTGGCAGAACATCCGGTTGGAACGCAGGGAGCCGTCGCGGCCGGTAAAGAACACGTCGGGCCGGGCGGCGATGTAGTTTTCCATGCCCAATTCGGTGCCGAAGCAATGCACGCTTTCGACCCAACCACTTTCGATGGCCGGGATCAAGGTTGGGTGCGGATTAAGGGTCCAGTTGCGGCAAATCTTGCCCTTCAGGCCGAGGGATTCGCCGTAGGTCGGCAGGATCAGTTCGATGGCAGCAGTGTTGAAACCGATGCCGTGGTTCAAGGACTGGACGTTGTGTTTTTCGTAGATCCCGCGGATCGCCATCATCGCCATCAACACATGCACAGGCTTGATGTGGCGTGGGTCGCGGGTGAACAGCGGTTCGATGTAGAACGGCTTGTCGGCCACCACCACGAAATCGACCCAGGAGGCCGGGATGTCGACGCGAGGCAAGTCGCTGACATCGTCCACCAGTTGATTGACCTGAACAATGACGATGCCGTCGCTGAAAGCGGCCGGTTCGATCAATGCGGGGGTGTCTTCGGTGCTTGGGCCGGTGTAGATGTTGCCGGCACGGTCGGCCATGAAACCGGCCGAGAGCACGACGTTGGGAATCAGGTCGACCACCAGTCGCGCATAGAGCTCGATGTAGGTATGGATCGCGCCGATTTCCAGCAGGCCGTCTTCCAGCAGCTGGCTGATGCGCAGGCTCTGGGTGCCGGCGAAGGAGAAGTCGAGCTTGCGGGCGATGCCGCGCTCGAACAGGTCCAGGTGCTCGGAACGGCCGACACTGGGCATGATCATGTGCAGGTCATGCAGCTTCGCGGGATCGGCCTTGGCCAGGGAGCGGGACAGGAAGTCCGCCTGCTTCTGGTTGTTGCCCTCCAGCACCACACGGTCGCCGGGCAAGATCAAAGCCTCCAGCGCCGCAACGATTTTGTCGGTGGGCAGGACCACACCGTCGGCGAGACCCCGTACCAGCTCGAGACGCCGCTGCTTTTCGCTGCGCCGCCGCGTCCATCGCGAGTCGGGGGATATTGTTGTTGTCATGACCACTCCACGGGTTCGCTGTCGTGGGAGTCACCTTAGGAGCGTTGAGTGGGGGCATCAATCAAGCGGAGTGTTGGATTGTTACGGTCAGGGTAATGGTTGACGGGCGGGATTCGTTGCCCGCGCTGACGCCTTCGCGAGCAAGCCCGCTCCCACCGGTATTGTGGACGACTCAGGACTTGAGCACGACACGGACACTGTGGGAGCGGGCTTGCTCGCGAAGAGGCCGGAACAATCCCCGCAGTTTTCAATGACGGAGCATTACAGTCCGGTCATCTGCTGCTGCACACGAATCTGCAACTGCTCGGCACTTTCCAATAGCTGCGCCAACAACGCCGGATCTTCATCCATATAGCCTTCGTACTCCGCCAGGTTTCGTCGCTCATGACACAGGGCGAATAGCCGAACCTGTACTTTGCCAATATCAGCGGTATGAACCAGGCACTGAAACACCAGATATCGCTTGTCTGAACGGTAGCCGCACAAGCGAAGAGCCGTCAGTGCAAGGGCATGGGCAGCGTTGTAAGCCAGGTCGAAACGACTCGCGAAGGAAAGCGAAGACGTTTGCGCGTCTTTCAATCGATCCACAGCTGAACGCATCAATCCTTCGCATTCCTTGCGATCCGGCGGCTCAGCTTTCAGTCCACCGCTACGTAACAGATTCTCCAGGTTCTCGTTGCTGCCCATCCTTGGACTCCAAAGGGTTTCCCCCCATCAGATTGATCTTGTCCTGCTGCGCTACCCGCACGACAAAACTATTTTCAGCCGCCAGTTTCGCGGCCCAGTCGTCGGGGGTGTAGAGCGTCGGGTTAAGGGGGCGGCCCAGTTGCTCTTCCATCGGCATGAGCCGCTCCATCACTTCACTGTAGTGCAGGCCCTCGCCGATCAGCATGAGATCAATGTCACTGGATGCGTTTGCCTGATCCTTGGCGATCGAGCCGTACACAAATGCCCAGGTGATCTGTTCGGCAAAGGGTTGGAGCGCCTGACGCAAAGGCTCGGCAATACCAAAGGTTTTACGGGCAATGCCCAGCAGTTCGGCATAGATCGGGCAGTCGGGATTGGCTTGATAGTGGGTCTGGTTGCCCTGACGGGTCATGGTCAGCACGCCTGCCCGCTGCAACCGATCCAGCTCGCGCATGAGGCTGCCTTTACCCACTTGAGCCCAGCGGGCGATCTCGTTGGCGTAAAAACTTCGGTCGGGTTTACCGAACAATAGGCCCAGCACTTTTTGCTGGGTGGTGGTGAACAAGGCTTCGCTCAATGACAGGTTTTTCACGGCAACGACCGATAAGTCCCAAAAAGGGAACGATAGGTCCCTTTTTGGGAATCTTCAACCTGAACGCAGAAACCTTTGTGGATAGGAGGTTTGCAGGAAGGTCCGACAGCTTGGGTTTTGTGTTTAAAAGTTTGTCCGCAGGAGTGGTGTGAGGCTACACAGCCTGGCGTCGCTGCCTACAGCAATGCCGGAACCCGCTGACTGGTGCGGTTTTGCGTTGGTCTTTATCGTTTGTGTGTCGCTGCCAACCTCAGCGACCGGGATTGGAACCCCGTGGTGTTAACGAGGCAATAGCGCCTTTCATAACGTATGCTTGCGCACCTTTAATGTGTGCACTCCGTTATGGCGGCTGTGCGCGGGAGACCTTAGTGTCTGTCGGGTTTTGTCCGTTTGCCCGGGTTCCAACCCGCGTACAGCTGCCACCCCTTCGATTGGAACCCGATGGAGCAGCTGAAACTCATTAAATGGAGCTTCACTATGTTCAAGCCAACTCCCAATCCCCCGGAAACCGATACCGGTTCCGAAGCCTCCCTCGAAGCCGAAAAACTCAAGGAAGCCGCCGACCGCGTCTTTTCCTACTATTTCCCACCCCCTGAAAAACCGGGCAAGCGCCGCAAACATCACCTCTTCACCGTCTCCCCCGATATCGACACCGAAGCCCTTCTGACCAATGCCTCCGAAGACCTGCTGTCCATCAGCGCCATTGCGGCCGATCTGGCGGACGATGTGGAAGGCTCACGCCGCTCTGTAGCCTTGGCGCTCAGCCGCATGGCGGAGGGGGTGCAGTTGTTGGTGGAGCGGGCGCTGGATCATCATGAGGAATCTCAACTGAAGGCTCAGGCCAGCGCTTAGCAGTCAGGGCTGTGGTGAATTGAAGGCCGCCTTCGCGGGCAAGCCCGCTCCCACAGGGGGTTTGTGTACGACGCAGATCCAATGTGGGAGCGGGCTTGCCCGCGAAGGGGCCAGTCAGGTCAACCCGGCATTCACCAGCAACGCCTCCAACGCCAGCAAATTCGGCACCTTGGCCACTTGTTCCCCCACCTGCACCGCCGCCTGTTCCAGCGAGCACAACGGTACATCCACATAGCTCAACTGACTATCAAGCTTGTAAGACCGCGGAATCCCCTGCACCAGCAAGGCGATGAATTTCAGATCGGGCCGCCCACCGAGCGCATTGAGGATGACGATCCGCGCCCGCTCACCAATGACGATTTTCTGCCCACACGCCGACTCGAAACTGATCAACGGAATCTGTCGATCCCGCCACTTCACCAACCCCAGGTACCACGGCGGTGTGTCGAGGTCGAAGGCGCTGGGTTGGTAATCGATAAGCTCCGCCACAGCGACGTTGGGCAAGATCAGGTTGCGGTCAGCCAAGGGCAGCAGCAGGCCGGTGAGGTTGCTGGTGCGGTGCTCAAGCATGGGTTTTGCTCCACAGGTGGATGCTGTCGAGCAGCACCGATTCCTGGTACGGCTTGCCGAGGTAGTCGTTGACGCCGATGGCCATGGCGCGGTCGCGGTGTTTCTGCCCGGTGCGGGAGGTGATCATGATGATCGGCAGGTGCTGCAGACGTTCGTCGGCGCGGACCTGGGTCGCGACTTCAAAACCGTCCATGCGCGGCATTTCGATGTCCAGCAGCATCAGGTCAGGCATGTGGTCTTCAAGCAGCAGCATGGCGTCGACACCGTCCTTGGCGGTCAGCACGTTCATGCCGTGGCGTTCCAGCAGACGGCTGGTGACCTTGCGCACGGTGACCGAGTCATCGACCACCAACACCAGCAGCGGTTTATGCGGCTCGACCTCTGCGTCCTGAGTCACTGGCTGTTGCGGCAAACGGGCTTGCATCGCGCGGATCGGCGCCAGCAAATCAAGAATCAGCACCACCCGCCCATCGCCGAGAATTGTCGCCCCGGATAAACCCTGCACCGCCGCAAATTGCGGGCCGAGGCTTTTGACCACGATCTCGCGAGTGCCGGCCATGGAGTCGACTTGCACCGCGATATGCCGTTCGTTGCACTGCACCAGCAACACCGGCAACGGCAGGCTCTGGCCCAGCAGTTTCGGGCGATGGCTGGTTTTCAGCAGTTCGCCGAGGTAGCACAGTTCATAGTCTTGTCCGGCGTATTGGTAGGTCGGCGGATCGAGCCGGTAATGCCCTTCAAGTTCGTTGGGCAGCACGCGAACGATGCCGTCGATGGTGTTCAGCGGGATCGCGTACTGATCATCAAAACACTGCACCATCAGCGCCCGGTTGACCGACACGGTGAACGGCAGGCGAATGCGAAAGTGCACGCCCTGCCCCGGCACAGAGTCGATGCTCATGCTGCCGCCGAGCTGCCGGACCTCTTCATGCACCACGTCCATGCCGACGCCGCGTCCGGAAATCTGGGTGATTTTCTCGGCGGTGGAGAACCCTGGTTGCAGGATGAATTGCAGGACATCGCGGTCGCTGATGTCGCTGTCCGGGGCCAGCAACCCGCGTTTGATCGCCTTATTCCGCACCGCGTCCAGCGGCACGCCGGCACCGTCGTCGCGGATGTCGAAAATGATGTCGCCGCCCTCTCGCGACAGGTCGAGGGTGATACGGCCCTGAGCCGGTTTACCCGCGGCGATACGCACCTCGGCGGATTCCAGGCCATGATCCACGGCGTTGCGCAGCATGTGTTCCAACGGCGCGGCCATGCGTTCGAGGACGTTGCGGTCCATCTCGCCTTCGGCATTGCCGACGATGAAGTCCACGTCCTTGCCCAGTTCGCTGGAGACCTGACGGACGATCCGCTTCAAGCGCGGCAGCATCCGCTCGAACGGCACCATGCGCGTGCGCATCAGGCCTTCCTGCAATTCGGTGTTGATGCGGCCCTGTTGTTGCAGCAGGTTTTCCGCGTCCTGATTGCGTCGGTCGAGGGTTTCCTTGAGGTCGAGCAGGTCGGAGGCGGATTCGAACAGCGCCCGCGACAGTTGCTGCAACTGCGAGTGGCGGTCCATTTCCAGCGGATCGAATTCTTCGTAGCCCAGGCGTTCGGCGTCGACTTGCTGACGGCTGAGAATCCGCCCCTGGGTTTCAGTATCGAGACGACGCAACTGGTCGCGCATCCGCTCAATGGTGGTTTCCATCTCGCTCAGGGTCACGCGCGCATCGTTGACCTGTTGTTCGATCCGCCCACGAAAAATCGAGGTTTCGCCGGCCAGGTTGACCAGATCGTCGAGCAGTTCTGCCGAGACCTTGACCATGTCCGCGCCGACATCGGGTTGCGGTGCCGGCGTTTCGATTTTCGGCGTTGCAGGCACCTGGACCGGTGCCGGTGTTTCGGGCACCGCCGGATGACTGAAATTCTTGATCTCATCGATCAGTTGATCGGCGGGCGGCAATGGCTGACCGGCACGGGTCGCGTCGAGCATCTGCGCCAGTCGGTCGTGGCTGCTTTGCAGCAAGCCGAACAACGCGGCGGTGGGTTGCAACACGCCGGCGGACAGGCCTTCGTAGAGGAATTCCAGCTCATGGGCGAGGTCGCCGATCGGCGCGATTTCCACCATCCGCGCGCCCCCCTTGAGGGTGTGCAAATCACGCAGCAGGGTTTCCACTTCCTGACGATTCGACGGCTCGGCCTGCCAGCGCACCAGCGCCGCGCCGGAGTTTTCGATGATGTCGAAACCTTCCTCGAGGAAGATCTCCAGCAGCTCCGGATCATGCCCCGGTGAATCCTCGGCCCGTGCCGGTTCGACCGTTTCAACAGCGCTGGCGTTGCCTTGGCGAAACTCGCGAATGGCCTCGATCACCTCACCCGGATCACCCAAGGGGCGCTGGTTCTGCAACTGTTCAAGCAGCTGCGCGAGCCGCTCATGACTGTGTTGCAGCAGGTGCGCCAAGGCTTCGCTGTAGGCGTAACGGCGGTCCACCAGACCTTCGTAAAGGTTTTCCAGTTCATGGGCCAACTCACCGACCGGCTCGACCTCGGCCATCCGCGCCCCCCCCTTGAGGGTGTGCAAATCTCGCTGCAACGACAACAATGGCGCAGCGTTGTCCGGGTCGCTCAGCCAGCGCTGCAAAGCCTGGCCGGCGCTCTCGAGGATATCCACCGCCTCTTCGAGGAAGATCGAAACGATCTCATCGTCCAGCTCATGATCCTTTGTGGGAGCGAGCCTGCTCGCGATGGATTCATAGGCGCCGCGTTTATCCTGCAACGATGCGTCATCGTTGACGTCCATCGCGAGCAGGCTCGCTCCCACAGGGGGTAGTGTGTTTTCAAGTTCGGCGGTGGCGTCGCCCAGTTCCCGGATGCTCAGGGTGCGGCTGCCATCGCTGCGAATCAGCCCCATCGCCGACGGATCCAGGCTCTCATCGAGCAACCTGCGCAAGGCCCGAATGCGTTCCGGTTGCGGGCTGACTTCCTGGCCGGCGGCCAGTTCGTCGAGCATGTTGATCAGCGCTTCATGGGCACTTTGTGCCTCATGGAAAAACGCCTCGCTGACCGCCAGGCTGCTTTCTTCCACCGCACCGTAGAGGTCGAGCAAGGCTTCGCAGAGTTCATCCACCGGATGCAGATCCGCCAGGTGCGCGCCTTCGCCGAGGGTGGTCAATTCGTCCAGCAATGCGCTGAGTTCCTGACGCTCGCCGGGATGTTGCTGCCAGCGTTTCAACAGGCTCTCGGCGTCCAGCAGGATGTCCATGCCTTGGGCGAGGAAGTTGTTGATCAGTTGCGGATCACGCTTGATGCGCAACCCGGAATTCGGTGCACTCAGGAGCATTTCCAACCGCTCGGCCAGCAACGCCTGGGTTCGTTCGATCAATGAGCGGGCGCCGGGAATCTCCGCCAGCGGATCAGTCTTGAGCTGTCGCAAGCCGAGACGGAACAGTCCTTCGGCTTCGAGCAGCAGTTCGACTTCGTCCAGGTCGAGGGCGAGCAGGTGCGCCTTGTACTCCCGGGTCAGATGATCCAGCGGTTTTGCCAGCTCGGCGATCGGCAATACGCCCGCCATGTAGGCACTGCCCTTGAGGGTGTGCAGCGCCCGCTGCAACTCGTCACTGGCCTGCAATGGCACGTGCTCGGCGGCTTTATCGAGGAAACGGTTGAGGCTGGCGAGATGGGTCTCGGCTTCCTTGCGGAAGATCTCCAGCAACAGCGGATCGAGGGCCGCCACATCCTGGGTATCTTCATCGCTGACAGGCGTATCGCCCTTGGCGAGGCCATGGGCGCGAGCGGCCAATTGGTCAACGTCGTTGCGCTGGCGCTGAGCATGGCTGGCAAACTCGGCCACCAGTTCCGGCAGCAGATTCACTGCATCGCCCAGCAGTTGTTGCACCGCCGACCCCGGCGCAACGCTGCGTTCCAGCACGCGGTTGAGCAGGTTTTCCACCGCCCAGGCCAGTTCACCCAACACCAACGCGCGGACCATCCGGCCACTGCCTTTCAAGGTGTGGAATGCCCGGCGCAATTCACTCAAGGCAGGTTTATCGTCGGGGTTTGCCGTCCAGCGCGGCAGGTACTCCCTGAGGATTTCCAGGACTTCATCGGTTTCTTCGAGGAACACTTCCCGCAGCTCATCGTCCACCGGCTCTTCACCGGTGGGCGGCGGCAACAGGCTTCCCGGGATCGTCAGGGCGGGCGGATTGACGGAGGACACAGGGCTGGCCAATACATCGGCCAGTGACTTGACGGTCTCAGGGTCGTCCAGTTCCTGCAGATCCTGCATAACCTGCGCTTCACTCGGGCTGAGCACATCGTCAAGCACCGGCACCTGCTGCTCGCTGGGGAAAAAGCCGAGTGAAGCCAGGCTTTTTTCCGCAACGTCGAGCAACTGTTCGCTCGGCGCTTCGGGGTCGTCGCTGAGGCGCTCCAGGTAATACTCGATGCTGGTGATGACGTCGGCCAGGCTGTCCAGTTCCTGCCAGCCGGGATGATCCGGATCCAGCAGCAGGTGCTCGCGGATGAAGTGGTTGCACGTTTCGATCAGGCTCGCCGCACGGCTCAACGGAATCATCGCCAGCGCACCGCGCACCTGGGTCAGCAAGGCCGGCAGTGGCTGCAAGTGCTGGCGGTCCCAGTCGGCGTCGATGTAGTCGACGATCATGTCCTTGGCCTGTTGCAGGCAGATGCGCGCTTCCTTGATCACGATCTGATGGATCTGGGTCAGGTCGGTGGTCGGCAGGCGGCTTTCTTCCTGGCTTTCCGGCTCGACGGTGCCGACCATGCCGGCCAGCGTCGCTTCGACGTAGAGCAAGGCACCGGCGACGTCCATCAGGATCGCGTCGTTGGGCTCACGCTGGCCCTGGGCCAGGCTCAGCACCACCGCCAGCTGATCGATGATGACCTTGCGTGGCTGGCCAAAACCGAGCACCGCCAGGGTGTCGGCGATTTGCCGCAGGGGCGCCAGCAGGCTTTCGAGGTCCGAGGTGTGTTGGCGGTCGCTGCGCACGAACAGGTCAAGGCGTTCCTTGACCCGCACCAGCTCTTCACACAAAGCGGCCAACACCGAGCGCATGGCATCGCGGTCGGGACCGGCCAGCCGTGCGCGTTCTTCGTCGACCATTGCGCTGTCAGGCAGCGCGTCGTCCAGTCCGTAGCGATCTTTCATGGTCAGCATCTGCCCGGTGGGATGTTCGGCCTTGGCAATGTAGAACAGCAAACTCTTGAGTAACTCTAGCGGCGCCGGCTGATTGATGCCCGGCATGCCCTGTTCGAGCAGGCGCTTGAGTTCTTTGTCGGCCTCCTTGAACAGGCTGCGCAACGCCGGACTGTTGGCAATCGAGCCGTCGCGCATGCCTTCGACCAGCGCCGAGGCGACTTGCCACAACGGGCTCAAGGGCGCGTTGCCGCACAGCCCTTCGAGGCGCGCAAAAACCTTGGTCAGGTAACCGAGATTGGTTTCGCCGTCCTGTTCACGCAGTAACCCGACCAGGGCCATCTGCAACATCTGCCGCCACTTGCGCAGCATGTTCGGTAAATCCGCCGGCTCCAGCAGCGCCAGCGCTTTTTCGTCCAGGGGCGGCAGGTCCGGCAGTTGCGGGCTGAACAGGCTGGTTTCCGACAACAGGCTTTCGCCACGGGCGCTGCGCAGATCGTTGATCAGTGGCAACACCACCAGCGGCAGGTCGCGGCGCGCACCTTGCACCCGGTCGAGGTAAATCGGCAGCTGCCCAAGGGCTTGCAGCAACAGGTGGAGCGTCTCATCGCGATGACTGACGCGGTTCTGTTGCAATGCGCTGGTCAGATGTTCCATCTCTTCAGCGAGCAGCGCCGCGCCGTAGAATTCGACCATCTGCAAACTGCCGTGAACCTGATGGAGGCACGCCAGGCATTCGCTGAGGGCGTGCGTCGCCTGCGGGTCATCAAGCAACGTTTCAATCGCCTGGTGAGCCACTTTCAGCGTTTCGGCAATCTCGCCTTTGACCCACTCGAGGGCCACATAGTCGTGCCGATCACCCATAACCACTCCAAATCACTGCTCTACTCAAAAAATGCATTCGCTCGCAGGCGTTTCACACTTTATCTGCAGCCTCAGCCTTGGCGGCCGGCAAGGTGAAACCGGACACCGAACGCCGCAGCTGGCTGGCCATTTTCGCCAGGTTGCCAATGCTCTCGGCGGTGGCGGTGGAGCCGGACGAGGTCTGCGTGGTGATCTGCTGGATCACGTTCATCGTCAGGGAAATCTGACCGGCCGAGGACGTCTGTTGCTGCGCGGCGTTGGAAATACTCTGGATCAACGCGGCGAGGGTCTTCGACACGCCTTCGATTTCTTCCAGGGCCACTCCGGCATCCTGCGCCAGACGCGCGCCACGCACCACTTCGGTGGTGGTCTGCTCCATGGAAATCACCGCTTCGTTGGTGTCGGTCTGAATCGCCCGCACCAGGGTTTCGATCTGCCGGGTGGCGGCGGACGAGCGCTCGGCCAGCCGCTGGACTTCATCGGCGACCACCGCAAAACCGCGCCCGGCATCACCGGCCATGGAAGCCTGGATCGCTGCGTTGAGCGCAAGGATGTTGGTCTGGTCGGCAATGTCATCGATCAGGCTGACAATGTCGCCGATTTCCTGAGAAGACTCGCCGAGGCGTTTGATACGCTTGGCGGTGTCTTGAATCTGCTCGCGAATATTGTCCATGCCGTGGATGGTGTTGTGCACCACCTCGTTGCCCTTGTTGGCGATTTCCACCGAACGCTCGGCCACCGCCGAGGACTCAGCGGCGTTGGCCGAGACCTGATCGATGGACTCAGCCATGTCGTTGATCGCGGTGGAGGCTTCGGCAATCTGCTGCGCCTGATGCTCCGAAGCCTGGGCCAGGTGCATGGCGGTGGCCTGGGTTTCCTGCACGGCGGCAGCGACCTGGCCAGCGGTAAGGTTGATGGTCGCCACCAGATCGCGCAATTGGTCCACGGAGTAGTTGATCGAGTCGGCGATGGTCCCGGTGAAGTCTTCGGTCACCGAGGCGGTCACGGTCAGGTCGCCGTCCGCCAGGTCTTCGATCTCGTCGAGCAGGCGCATGATCGCGTTCTGGTTACGCTCGTTCTTCTCGGCCGTTTCGCGCAGCTGACGGTTGGTTTCACGGACCATCACCAGACCAATGAGGATGATCGACATCAGCGCCAACAGGCCCAGCACGTAGCCGCCAATGGTGTCGGTGTTGCGCCCGCCGGCCAGGTTTTCGAAACCGCCGGCCAGGTGCGAGGCTTCCTCGAGCAGGGTCTGCGACAGGGTAAAGATACTGGTGGCCGATTCACGGACCTTGAACAGCTCCGGCGAGGTTTCGAGGATTTCATCCACCGAACCCGAGACAAATTCAAACAGCTCGGAAATCTCGATCAACCGCGCGCGCGCATCGCGGTCTTCAACCTGGCTGACTTTCAGTGACGGATTGCCCTGGAGCATGCCGTTGAGTACCTGGCCGAATCGCGCCGCATCGCGACCGAAGGCGTCGGCGGCCTGCTGCGAATTTTCATCACCGGACAGCACGGTGTTCACTGCACCGAGAATCCGCTCAGCCAATAGCGACTGGCGCTGGGCCATGGCCACCTGCGCGGCCGGGGCGCCGCGCTGGAGGAGCGTTTCGACGACCTTTTCGTACTCGACCTGCAACTGCGGCACGGTTTCGGCCAGGGTTGCAGCGACTTGATGCAGCGACAGCACGGTCTGCTCGCTGGAGAGGATCGCGTCGGTGTTTTTCAGCAAGCGTTCCCAGTCCAGTTGCACGGCGCGCATTTCCGGGCGCACGGTGGACGGCGCCGGCGGCAGGCCGGTGGCGGGGTCGCCTTTCTTCAGATAGCCCCAGCGTTGGGCAAAGTCATTGCGCGCATCGCTCAGCAGCTTGAACGCCGCCGCCTTGCCGGCCGCCGCTTCGGTGGCGTTCTTGGCAATGCGCTGGGACAGCACGCGCAGCTCACCGGCGTGGCCGATGTACTGTTTGTCGTACGTGGCCTGGGTGTTGAGGTACGCGAAGTTGGCGAACAGCAGCATGATGAAGACGATCAGCGCGATGAACAGCGCGATGATCTGTGACCGGCTACGCGACCCTTCTGGCTTGCCTGTTTTTGCTTTTATCATCGGTCCTCGCCTGTTATCGCACCTTTAGAACCCGCCATAGATCCCCTGTGGGAGCGGGCTTGCTCGCGAATGCGGTCATTCATTCAACATTGATGCTGACTGACCCGCCGCCTTCGCGAGCAAGCCCGCTCCCACATTGGATCTGCGTCATTGCGGTTACAGCGCTACGTGCATAAAGCTTTGGGACTGCACCAACGCAAACGGGCTGAACACCTGCCAGGTCTGCTCACGCTGAAACCGGCCTTTGATGAACGGTGCAATCGGGCCGCTCAAGGTATCTACCGCCTCAAGGCTGTCCTGGGCAAAGTGCTGGAGGCCGACGACTTCATCGACCATCAACCCGGCAAACACGTCGTTATGCTCCACCACCAATACCCGGCGCTGCTTGCGCACAGCTGACAGCTCATACCCGAAGAAGCCGCACAAATCGATGATCGGCAACAGACGCCCGCGCAGGTTGGCCACGCCCTTGACCCAGGGTCTGACCCCTGGCAGTTGGGTGAACCGAGGCTCGTGCAACACTTCGCTGACCTCGCCCATCGGCGCGACGTACCAGTGTTCGCCCAGACGGAAGCCGATGCCGCTCCAACTGTCTTGTCGGGTCGGCTGGGACGGCAAGTCCGCCGCCAGCAGACGACAACGCTGGTCGATCTGCAGCAGCAGTTCGAAAGCCGTCAACGACTCGGTCATGGCCGGACGATCAACCGGCCAGCACGTTGTTCAGGGTCTTGATCAGGGTCTCTTCGTCGACCGGTTTGGTCAGGTAGTCCTTGGCGCCCTGGCGCGTGCCCCAGACCTTGTCGGTTTCCTGATCCTTGGTGGTGATGATGATCACTGGAATGTGCCCGGTTTCCGGGTCTTTGGTCAGCTGACGGGTCGCCTGGAAACCGTTGAGGCCAGGCATGACGATGTCCATCAGAACGGCGTCGGGTTTTTCCTGACGGGCCAGGGCCACGCCGTCGGCGCCGTTTTCGGCTTTCAACACTTCATGACCGTGCTTTTCCAGCATGCCGGTCAGTTTGTACATTTCGGTCGGCGAATCATCGACGATCAGAATACGTGCCATGGTTTTCCCCATTCTTGTCGACGCCGGGCCCGCTGGCCGAGCGTCACTGTGCGTGTCCTACTGCGGCAAAACGGCGGCGAAGCCCGGAACATGGGCCTGGATCGCGTTCAGCAATTCTTCCTTGCTGAAAGGCTTGGTCAAAAACTGGTCGGAGCCGACGATGCGCCCCTTGGCCTTGTCGAACAACCCGTCCTTGGACGACAGCATAATCACTGGCGTGGACTTGAACGCACTGTTGTTCTTGATTAAAGCGCAGGTCTGATAACCATCCAGACGCGGCATCATGATGTCTACAAAGATGATGCCGGGGTGATTGTCGGCAATCTTGGCCAGGGCATCGAAACCATCGATGGCGGTGATCACTTCACACCCCACGTTCTTCAACAGCGTTTCGGCGGTGCGGCGAATCGTCTTCGAATCGTCGATCACCATGACCTTCAAGGCGCTGGAATGCTGTTCCATAAATGCTCTGCCGTCGCCTTTGCGAATCAAATTGTCCATTTCCGATAACCGGAGGCTCGAAACCCTTGATGTTTAAGGGCCGGAACGATATGGCAGCCTTTTTAGCACAGTCTCCAAATGCAATCTATCGGGGGACCGGCGCGGTGGTTTTTCCTTGACCGGGAACACACTGAGCGCCAATCTGACGCCACTTTTTCGTGTCCAATCGGACCACCCAAATTCGAGGAAAAACCCATGAGCGTTCGCGTCGGGATTGTCATGGATCCTATTGCCAGCATTTCCTATAAAAAGGATAGCTCGCTGGCCATGTTGCTGGCCGCACAGAAGCGCGGCTGGGAACTGTTCTATATGGAACAGGGCGATTTGTACCAGGCCGAAGGCGAAGCGCGGGCGCGGATGCGTCCGTTGAAAGTCTTCGCCAACCCGGAAAAATGGTTCGAGCTCGAAGCCGAGACCGACGCGCTGCTGAGCGATCTGGACGTGATCCTGATGCGCAAGGATCCGCCGTTCGACATGGAATTCGTCTACTCCACTTACCTGCTGGAGCAAGCCGAACGCGCTGGCGTGCTGGTGGTCAACAAGCCGCAAAGCCTGCGCGACTGCAACGAGAAACTGTTCGCCACGCTGTTCCCGCAGTGCACGCCGCCGACCATCGTCAGCCGTCGCCCGGATGTACTGCGTGAATTCGCCGACCATCACGGCGACGTGATCCTCAAGCCGCTGGACGGTATGGGCGGTTCTTCGATCTTCCGTCACACCGCCGGCCACCCGAACCTGTCGGTGATCCTCGAAACCCTGACCCTGCATGGCAAACAGCAGATCATGATCCAGGGTTACCTGCCGGCGATCATCGATGGCGACAAGCGCATCCTGATGATCGACGGCGAGCCGGTGGATTACTGTCTGGCGCGGATTCCGGCCGCTGGCGAAACCCGTGGCAACCTCGCCGCCGGGGGCCGTGGGGAAGCCCGACCGCTGACCGAGAAAGATCGCTGGATCGCCGCCCAAGTCGGCCCGACCCTGCGTGAGAAGGGCCTGCTGTTCGTCGGTCTCGACGTAATCGGCGAGCATCTGACGGAGATCAACGTCACCAGCCCGACCTGCATTCGCGAGATTGATAACGCGTTCGGCACCGACATCGGCGGCCTGTTGATGGATGCCATCGATCAGAAGCTCAAGGCCCGTTGATATAGAACAGCCAAGAAACGACCAACATTGCGTTATCATCCGCGGCCTGTGAAAAACGCGATGTTGGTTTTTTTGTCATGACGCTCCCGTCCGATCTACCTGCTGAACTCGCCCATCGTGGCGTGCGCCCGGCTGATCGCCTCGGTTTTACCCTGTTTCTCGCGGCGCTGATTCACCTGGCCTTGCTGTTGGGCGTCGGTTTTACGATGGTCGAACCCCAGCAAATCAGCAAAACCCTGGAAATCACCCTCGCCACCTTCAAAAGCGAAAAGAAGCCTGAGAAAGCCGATTTCCTCGCTCAAGAGAATCAGGAAGGCAGCGGCACCCTGGATAAAAAGGCAATTCCCAAGACCACCGAGGTCGCGCCTTTCCAGGACAACAAGGTGCAGAAAGTCACGCCACCGCCGGCGGCCAAGCCTGAAGTGAAGGAAGCCGCACCGAAGGCAGCCGTGACGACCGTCGCGCCCAAGCCGAAAAAGGCCCCGGCCAAAACCGAAGAACCCAAACCCGTCACCAAACCCGCCGTCGCCGCGCCGACGTTTGACAGTGAACAGCTGTCCACCGACATCGCCAGCCTGGAAGCGGAACTGGCTAACGAACAACAGCTGTATGCCAAGCGCCCGCGCATCCACCGCCTGAGCGCCGCGTCGACCATGCGCGACAAAGGCGCCTGGTATAAGGACGAGTGGCGCAAGAAGGTCGAGCGCATCGGCAACCTGAATTACCCCGACGAAGCGCGACGCAAGCAGATCTACGGCAATTTGCGCCTGATGGTGTCGATCAACCGCGACGGCTCGCTCTTTGAAGTGCTGGTGCTGGAGTCGTCCGGGCAACCGCTGCTGGATCAGGCGGCACAGCGCATCGTGCGGCTGGCGGCGCCGTTTTCACCGTTTACCGGGGATTTGTCGGACATCGATCGCCTGGAAATCATCCGGACCTGGAAGTTTGCCCGCGGGGACAGACTCTCCAGCAACTGACACCCCACAAATCCCCTGTGGGAGTGGGCTTGCTCGCGAAGGCGGTCAATCATTCAACATTGATGTCGACTGACACACCGCCTTCGCGAGCAAGCCCGCTCCCACATTTGGTCTGTGCCGACTGCCAAATTGCGCCATCCTCGGCTTGTCAGTTTGCGCCACCAACGCCACACTAGCGCTCATGAAGAACGTCAGCCCCAGCTACCTCAAGCATCAGTTCCTGATCGCCATGCCTCACATGGTCGACCCGAACTTTGCGCACACCTTGACCTACATCGTCGAGCACACGGCCAATGGTGCCATGGGCCTGGTGGTCAATCGTCCGCAAGACCTCAACCTGGCCGATATCCTCGAGCAACTGCGCCCCGACATCGAACCGCCGGTGCTCTGCCAGCATGTGCCGATCTTCATCGGCGGCCCGGTGCAGACCGATCGCGGTTTTGTCCTGCACCCCTCGGGGCAGAGTTATCAGGCCACCGTCGAGCTCGATGAGAAACTGGCCCTGTCGACCTCCCAGGACGTGCTGTTCGCCATCGCCGACGGCGTCGGTCCGGCGAAAAGCCTGATTGCCCTCGGGTACGCTGGCTGGGAAGCCGGGCAGCTGGAAGCCGAACTGGCCCAGAACGCCTGGCTGACCTGCCCGTTCGATGCCGAAATTTTGTTCAACACCAGCAGCGAACTGCGCCTGGAAGCAGCGGCCAAGCACCTGGGCGTCAATCTCAGCCTGCTGACCAGCCAGGCGGGACACGCCTGATGGCCCTGCGCCTGATTTTGGGTTTCGACTACGGCACCAAACAGATCGGCGTTGCGGTCGGCCAGGTGATTACCGGCCAGGCCCGCGAGCTGTGCACCTTGAAGGCACAAAACGGTATTCCCGACTGGAATCAGGTCGAAGCCCTGATTAAAGAGTGGAAACCCGATGCCGTGGTGGTTGGCCTGCCCTTGAACATGGACGGCACGCCGAGCGACATGTGCCTGCGCGCCGAGAAATTCGCCCGCCGTCTCAACGGCCGCTACAACCTGCCCTTCTATACCCACGATGAACGCCTGACCACCTTCGAAGCCAAGGGTGAACGGCGTGATCGTGGCGGACAAAAGGGCAGCTACCGCGACAACCCGGTGGACGCCATCGCCGCTGCCCTGCTGCTGCAAGGCTGGCTCGACGAAAACACCGCATTGTTCGAATCCTGAAGAGCCGCAACACGCGTCTCTACTTAGCGACAACCCGAGCCACCTCTCCAGCAGAACCCGGCTCGGGCCCAAGAAGGAGCAACCATGAGCCTGCCCAATCCCGCCGAACTGATCAGCCAGATGGCGACCCGTCTCAAGGCGCACCTGGAACACCGTGGTATCAGCGAGCCGCGCTACATCGGTATTCGTACCGGTGGTGTCTGGGTCGCCCAGGCGTTGCTCGATGAACTGGGCAGCGACTCGCCCCTCGGCACCCTGGACGTCTCCTTCTACCGCGACGACTTCAGTCAGAACGGCCTGCACCCACAAGTGCGCCCGTCCGCCCTGCCGTTCGAGATCGAAGGCCAACACCTGGTGCTGATCGATGACGTGCTGATGAGCGGCCGGACCATCCGCGCCGCCCTCAATGAGCTGTTCGACTACGGCCGCCCGGCCAGCGTGACATTGGTGTGCCTGCTGGACCTGGACGCCGGCGAGCTGCCGATCCGCCCGAACGTGGTCGGCGCGACCCTGTCGCTGGCCGCCCACGAACGGGTGAAACTGTCCGGCCCGGAACTCAAGCTCGAACTGCAAGACCTCGCCCTTTAATTCGCCCTATTGAGAGTCCCCCTCGCGATGACGCCTCTAGAAACCAAGCGCCCGCTGCAGCTCAATGATCAGGGCCAGCTGCGCCACTTCCTCTCGCTCGACGGTTTGCGCCGCGAGCTGCTGACGGAAATCCTCGACACCGCCGACTCGTTCCTCGAAGTCGGCGCCCGGGCGGTGAAGAAAGTCCCGTTGCTGCGCGGCAAGACCGTGTGCAACGTGTTCTTCGAGAACTCCACCCGCACCCGCACCACTTTCGAACTGGCGGCCCAGCGGCTGTCGGCGGACGTGATCACCCTGAACGTGTCCACCTCGTCGGCGAGCAAGGGCGAAACCCTGCTCGACACCCTGCGCAACCTGGAAGCCATGGCCGCCGACATGTTCGTCGTGCGCCACGGTGATTCCGGCGCGGCGCACTTCATCGCCGAACACGTGTGCCCACAAGTGGCGATCATCAACGGCGGCGACGGCCGTCACGCCCACCCGACCCAAGGCATGCTCGACATGCTCACCATCCGTCGGCACAAGGGCGGTTTCGAAAATCTCTCGGTGGCTATCGTCGGCGACATCCTGCACTCGCGGGTGGCGCGCTCGAACATGCTGGCGCTGAAAACCCTCGGTTGCCCGGACATCCGCGTGATCGCGCCGAAAACCCTGCTACCGATCGGCATCGAGCAATACGGCGTGAAGGTTTACACCGACATGACAGAAGGCCTGAAAGACGTCGACGTGGTGATCATGCTGCGCCTGCAGCGTGAACGCATGACTGGCGGCCTGCTGCCGAGCGAAGGTGAGTTCTACCGCCTGTTCGGCCTGACCACCGCGCGCCTGGCCGGAGCCAAACCGGATTGCATCGTCATGCACCCGGGGCCGATCAACCGTGGGGTTGAAATTGAGTCGGCGGTGGCCGACGGCCCGCACTCGGTGATCCTCAACCAGGTCACCTACGGCATCGCAATTCGTATGGCCGTGCTGTCCATGGCCATGAGCGGGCAAACAGCCCAGCGCCAATTCGAGCAGGAGAACGCCCAGTGAAGCTCAGCATTCTCGGCGCACGCGTCATCGATCCGGCCAGCGGCCTGGATCAAGTTACCGATATCCATATTGAAGCCTGCAAGATCATTGCCCTTGGCGCCGCACCCGCCGGTTTTGTCGCCGTCGATACCCTCGACGCCAAAGGCCTGGTCGCCGCCCCTGGGCTGGTTGACCTGAATGTCGCCCTGCGCGAGCCGGGCTACAGCCGTAAAGGCTCAATCGTCAGCGAAACCCGCGCCGCTGCGGCCGGTGGCGTCACCAGCCTGTGCTGTCCGCCGAAAACCAAACCGGTGCTGGACACCTCGGCCGTGGCCGAACTGATCCTCGACCGCGCCCGCGAGGCCGGCAACACCAAGGTGTTCCCGATCGGCGCCCTGAGCAAAGGCCTGGACGGCGAACAGTTGGCCGAGCTGGTCGCCTTGCGCGATGCCGGTTGCGTGGCCTTCGGCAACGGCCTGGACAGCTTTCGCAACACCCGCACGCTGTGCCGGGCGCTGGAATACGCCGCGACATTCGACCTGACGGTGATTTTCAACTCTCAGGACCATGACTTGGCCGAAGGTGGCCTGGCCCACGAAGGCCCGACCGCCAGCTTCCTCGGTTTGCCGGGCATTCCCGAAACCGCTGAAACCGTGGCGCTGGCCCGGGACTTGCTGCTGGTCGAGCAAAGTGGCGTGCGCGCGCACTTCAGCCAGCTCACCAGCGCCCGTGGCGTGGCCTTGATCGCTCAGGCCCAGGCTCGCGGCCTGCCGGTGACGGCCGATGTCGCCCTGTATCAGCTGATCCTGACCGACGAAGCGCTGATCGACTTCAGCAGCCTCTATCACGTCCAGCCGCCGCTGCGCACCCGCGCCGACCGCGATGGCCTGCGTGAAGCGGTGAAATCCGGTGTCGTCTCGGCGATCTCCAGTCATCACCAACCCCACGAGCGGGACGCCAAACTGGCGCCGTTCGGGGCCACCGAGCCGGGCATCAGCAGCGTTGAACTGCTGCTGCCGTTGGCGATGACGCTGGTGGAGGATGGTTTGCTGGACCTGCCAACGCTGCTGGCGCGCTTGAGCACCGGACCTGCCGAGGCATTGCGCCTGCCGGCGGGCAAACTGGCGGTAGGTGGACCAGCGGACATCGTGCTGTTCGACCCGGCGGCTTCGACCGTGGCCGGCGAAACCTGGCTGTCCAAAGGTGAAAACTGCCCGTTCATTGGCCACAGCCTGCCGGGCGTGGTGCGTTACACCTTGGTGGATGGACGCATCAGCCACCAGGCGTAAGACCGCGTCGCCTGCATTCGCGAGCAAGCCCGCTCCCACATTTGACCGAGTTCCCCCAGAGGAATGCGGTCAAATGTGGGGGCGGCGGTGCGACGATTCGACTTGCTCGCGAAGGCTTACTGAAAAGCGCCTCTATTCTGCGCATTGCGAATCGACACCTGGTCGTTCAGCGTCCAGAAGTCATACAGAACCCCCAGAAAGAAAAACCCGCCCGTCACCAGGTACAGCAATCCGCTGATCCACTTCCCCTGATACATGCGGTGTACGCCGAATACCCCAAGAAACGTCAGCAGAATCCACGCAACGTTGTACTCAATGGGCCCTGCGGTAAAACGCAGGTCCGCTTCACGATCCATGGCCGGGATCAGAAACACGTCAATCAGCCAACCGATACCCAACAAACCGAGGGTTAGGAACCAAATCGTCCCCGTTACCGGCTTGCCGTAATAGAAGCGGTGAGCGCCGGTAAAACCGAAAATCCACAGCAGGTAACCGATGACCTTGCTGTGCGTGTCTTGATGCGAAACGGGTTGTTGATAGGTGTTCATGAAGGACCTCGATTCACACGATAGATAAATATTCTTTAAATCTTTGTGACTTTTTTACAGGTGGCCGACATATGGCAAATGCTACCTTGTGTCCCGTCAAACCCTTGTAACACAAGCGTTGTGTCCGACAATCGCGTCTATTTTCCGCTTATTTGGTTCCGTTGACCCCAAGGTTGAATCGACCAACGGCCGCGGAAGGGCCAAAAAAGCTGTTATAAAGTTGCGCGCTAACTTATATGAGCCTTGCCTAATGCGTCCATTTTTCAAGACATGGCTAACCATTTGCCTTTTGATGCCACTGGCCGCCCACGCCACCAATCGTGAGCAACGTCTTCCTAACGTTAATGGTTACACCCCAAAATCCCATATTTCTGCTCCTTCGAGCAAAAACAAACAGACCGTAAAACGCGCTCCTCAACTGAGCAGCAACAGTGGCCTGGTTCCGCCGATGGCGACCAAGGAAAGCAGCAACGTGCTGAGCCGCGCCGTAAACGTCCTCGGTACTCCTTACCGTTGGGGCGGCAGCAGCCCAAGTAAAGGGTTCGACTGCAGTGGCCTGGTGAAATACGCGTTCAATGACGCCACGTTCGACCTGCCGCGCACTTCCAACGCCATGGCCAGCGGTCATGGGGAGAAAGTCGATCGCAAGGATCTGAAGCCTGGCGACCTGATTTTCTTCAACATCAAGAGCCGTCAGGTCAATCACGTCGCCATCTACCTGGGCAACGACCGCTTCATCCACGCACCACGTCGTGGCAAGTCGGTAACCATCGACACGCTGAAGAAACCCTATTGGGAAAGCCACTACGTGGTTGCCAAGCGGGTTATGCCAAAAGAGAAGAACACCTTACAGGTTGTTCAGCGCTGATTTGTGGCGAGGGGACTTGTCGGAACGCCGCACCGCCCCGTTGGACTGCGCAGCAGTCCCGATTTTGGGGTCGCTTCGCAACCCAACGGGGACAAGTCCCCTCGCCACAGGTCCGCTCTCAATCCCTCAAAAACCATCCGGCGTCCGCGCCTTCTCCCGCGCATGCTCGCGGCTGATCAAGCCCTTGCTCACCAGCTCCTTCAAGCACATATCCAGCGTCTGCATCCCCAGGTTGCCCCCGGTCTGAATCGACGAGTACATCTGCGCCACCTTGTCTTCACGGATCAGGTTACGGATCGCTGACGTGCCGAGCATGATTTCGTGGGCCGCGATCCGCCCGCCGCCGATTTTCTTGACCAGCGTCTGCGACACCACCGCCAGTAACGACTCGGACAGCATCGAACGAACCATCGATTTCTCGTCCCCCGGAAACACGTCCACCACCCGGTCGATGGTTTTCGCCGCCGATGTCGTATGCAGCGTGCCGAACACCAGATGACCGGTTTCGGCGGCGGTCAACGCCAGGCGAATGGTCTCGAGATCCCGCATCTCCCCCACCAGAATCACGTCCGGGTCCTCCCGCAGGGCCGAGCGCAGGGCCGTGGCGAAGCTGCGTGTATCGCGATGGACTTCACGCTGATTGATCAAACATTTGCGCGACTCGTGGACGAACTCGATCGGGTCTTCGATGGTGAGGATGTGTTGATGACGATGGCTGTTCAGGTGATCGATCATCGCCGCCAAAGTGGTGGATTTGCCGGAACCGGTGGGGCCGGTCACCAGCACCAGCCCCCGCGGCGCTTCGGTAATCTTGCGAAACACCTCCCCCATACCGAGGTCGTCCATGCTCAGGACCTTGGATGGAATGGTCCGGAATACCGCGCCAGCACCGCGATTGTGGTTGAACGCGTTAACCCGAAAACGTGCCACGCCGGGCACCTCAAAGGAGAAGTCGGTCTCCAGGTGTTTCTCGAAGTCCACCCGCTGCGTGTCGTTCATGATGTCGTAGATCAGCGCCTGCACCTGTTTGTGGTCCAGGGCTGGCAGGTTGATGCGCCTCACATCGCCGTCGACCCGAATCATCGGGGGCAGGCCGGCAGACAGATGCAAGTCGGATGCGCCCTGTTTCGCGCTGAAAGCCAGCAGCTCAGTGATATCCATAGCGTTCCTCAATTCCAGTAGAATGCCGCGAACCTTCAGCCGCCGGCGCCTAATCCTCGCCTGATAAAGTCGCCGAGCGATGATCAGGCAAGGCAAAAGTCGGCGAAGAAGCGGAGTTGACGTCAGTCAATGAGCATTCTGAGTCGACTTTTAACGCCGCATGATCGAGTGTAGGCACTTTTCAGGCAGGATTTGATGTCCACGATAGCAGACAACATTGCTCAGGTTAGTTCACGCATCCACGCTGCCGCCGTTGCCGCAAAGCGCGACGCAGACAGCGTCCAGCTGCTGGCCGTGAGCAAGACCAAGCCCGCCGAGGCCCTGCGCGAAGCGTATGCCGCAGGGCTGCGCGACTTTGGCGAGAACTACCTGCAGGAAGCCTTGAGCAAACAGCTCGAATTGGCCGACCTGCCCTTGATCTGGCACTTCATCGGCCCCATTCAATCGAACAAGACTCGCGCTATCGCCGAGCACTTCGCCTGGGTGCATTCCGTGGATCGTTTGAAAATCGCACAACGTCTGTCCGAACAACGTCCTGCCGAGTTGCCCCCACTGAACATCTGCATCCAGGTCAACGTCAGCGGTGAAGCCAGCAAGTCCGGCTGCACCCCGGCCGACCTGCCGGCCTTGGCCAATGCCATCAGCGAACTGCCGCGCATCAAGCTGCGCGGGTTGATGGCAATCCCCGAGCCGACTGAAGATCGCGCCGCTCAGGATGCGGCTTTTGCTGCCGTACAAAGCCTGCAAGCCAGCCTGACCCTGCCGCTCGACACACTTTCCATGGGCATGAGCCACGACCTTGAGTCGGCCATCGCCCAAGGCGCCACGTGGGTCCGTATTGGTACGGCCCTGTTTGGCGCCCGCGACTACGGCCAGCCATAACGTGGCTGACATACCTCTCTATAAGGACCTGACATGAGCAAGACTCGTATTGCCTTTATCGGTGCCGGCAACATGGCGGCCAGCCTGATCGGCGGCCTGCGCGCCAAAGGTCTGGACGCCGCGCAGATCCGCGCCAGCGATCCGGGCGCTGAAACCCGCGCTCGCGTGAACGCTGAACACGGTATCGAGGTGTTCGCCGACAACGCCGACGCCATCCAGGGCGCCGAAATCATCGTACTGGCGGTCAAGCCCCAAGCGATGAAAGCCGTCTGCGAAGCGCTTCGCCCAAGCCTCAAGCCCAATCAACTGGTGGTCTCGATTGCGGCCGGCATCACCTGCGCCAGCATGAACAACTGGCTCGGCGCCCAACCGATCGTGCGTTGCATGCCCAACACTCCGGCGCTGCTGCGTCAGGGTGTGAGCGGTTTGTTCGCCACGGCGCAAGTGAGTACCGAGCAACGCAAACAGGCGCAAGAACTGCTGTCCGCCGTTGGCATCGCCCTGTGGCTGGATGAAGAGCAGCAACTGGACGCGGTCACCGCCGTTTCCGGCTCGGGCCCTGCGTACTTCTTCCTGCTGATCGAAGCCATGACCGCCGCCGGCGTGAAGCTCGGCCTGCCAGCAGACATCGCTGCACAACTGACCCTGCAAACCGCTTTGGGCGCTGCTCATATGGCGGTGGCCAGTGACGTCGACGCTGCGGAACTGCGTCGCCGCGTGACGTCGCCTGCGGGCACGACGGAAGCGGCGATCAAGTCGTTCCAGGCCGGCGGCTTCGAAGCCCTGGTAGAAAAAGCACTTGGCGCCGCTGCGCACCGCTCGGCCGAGATGGCCGAACAATTGGGTCAATAAGGAGCCTTACATGATTGGATTGAACACTGCAGCGGTCTACGTGCTGCAAACCCTCGGCAGCCTGTACCTGCTGATCGTGCTGCTGCGCTTCGTACTGCAACTGGTACGCGCAAACTTCTACAACCCGCTCTGCCAGTTCGCCGTGAAAGCCACTCAGCCGCTGCTCAAGCCATTGCGTCGGATCATCCCGAGCATGTTCGGCCTGGACATGTCCTCGCTGGTGCTGGCGATCCTCGTGCAACTGGCGCTGATGGCCCTGACCCTGCTGCTGACGTACGGCACCATCGGTAACCCGCTGCAATTGCTGATCTGGTCGCTGATCGGCGTGACTGCGCTGTTCCTGAAGATCTTCTTCTTTGCCCTGATCATCAGCGTGATCCTGTCCTGGGTCGCACCGGGCAGCCATAACCCTGGCGCCGAACTGGTGAACCAGATTTGCGAGCCGGCCCTGGCGCCGTTCCGCAAGATCCTGCCGAACCTCGGCGGCCTGGATATCTCGCCGATCCTGGCGTTCATGGTACTCAAGCTGATTGACATGCTGGTGATCAACAACCTCGCCGCCATGACGATGATGCCGGAAATCCTGCGTCTGCTGATCTGACCCGATGAGCTACTTTCGCTGGGACGGTGACGACCTGATTCTGGAGTGTCACCTGCAACCGGCGGCCCGCAGCGATGATTTCTGCGGGCTGCATGGGGATCGATTGAAGATCCGCCTGACGGCGCCGCCGGTTGAAGGCAAGGCCAATGCGTATTTGATAGCGTTTCTGGCCAAGGCGTTTGGGGTGTCCAAGAGTCAGGTGAGCTTGATAAGCGGCGAGTTGAACCGGCAGAAGCGAGTGCGGATTTGCTCGCCGAAGAAGTTGCCGGATTTGCCTGGTTTGATGCGATAGAACCGATAAACCGAGGCGCGGCCTTCGCGAGCAAGCCCACTCCCACAGGGGAACGCATTCCAATGTGGGAGCGGGCTTGCTCGCGAATGGCGCACCTCGGTCTGACTGAATGAAATCAGGCCCGGCCTTTGCTTGCCGCTAGCCACACCGGTCTTTAGACTTACGCCTCATTTCAACGAGAGCAGGGTCGATGCCAGCTGCCTTTCCCCCCGATTCTGTTGGTCTGGTGACGCCGCAAGTGGCGCACTTCAGCGAACCCCTGGCCTTGGCCTGCGGCCGTTCGCTCCCAGCTTATGACCTGATCTACGAAACCTACGGCACGCTGAATGCCGCGGCGAGCAACGCCGTGCTGATCTGCCACGCCTTGTCCGGTCATCATCACGCTGCCGGCTTCCACAGCCCCGACGACCGCAAACCCGGTTGGTGGGACAGCTGCATCGGCCCCGGCAAGCCAATTGATACCAACAAATTCTTCGTGGTCAGCCTGAACAACCTCGGCGGTTGCAACGGCTCTACCGGCCCGAGCAGCGTCAATCCGGAAACCGGCAAGCCGTTCGGCGCTGACTTCCCGGTACTGACCGTGGAAGATTGGGTTCACAGCCAGGCGCGCCTGGCTGACCTGCTGGGCATCGGCCAATGGGCTGCCGTGATTGGCGGCAGTCTCGGTGGCATGCAGGCGATGCAATGGAGCATCACCTACCCCGATCGCATTCGCCACTGCCTGGCCATCGCCTCGGCCCCCAAGCTGTCGGCGCAGAACATCGCCTTCAACGAAGTGGCGCGCCAGGCGATCCTCACCGACCCCGAGTTCCACGGCGGTTCGTTCCAGGAAGCGGGCGTGATTCCCAAGCGTGGCTTGATGCTGGCGCGGATGGTCGGGCACATCACGTACCTGTCCGATGACTCGATGGGTGAGAAATTCGGTCGGGGCCTGAAGAGCGAAAAGCTCAACTACGACTTCCACAGCGTCGAATTCCAGGTCGAAAGCTACCTGCGTTATCAGGGCGAAGAGTTCTCCGGGCGTTTCGACGCCAACACGTACCTGCTGATGACCAAGGCGCTGGATTACTTCGATCCGGCGGCGAACTTCGACGATGACCTGGCGAAAACCTTCGCCAACGCCCAGGCCAAGTTCTGCGTGATGTCTTTCACCACCGACTGGCGCTTCTCCCCTGCCCGCTCGCGGGAGCTGGTGGACGCGCTGATGGCGGCCAAGAAAGACGTCTGCTACCTCGAGATCGACGCTCCGCAAGGCCACGATGCCTTCCTGATTCCGATCCCTCGATATTTGCAGGCATTCAGCAATTACATGAACCGCATTACGTTGTGAGAAAGCCATGAGAGCTGATCTGGAAATCATCCAGGAATGGATCCCCGTCGGCAGCCGCGTGCTCGACCTCGGTTGCGGCGATGGCGAATTGCTGACCTGGCTGCGCGACAACAAGCAAGTGACCGGCTATGGCCTGGAAAATGACCCGGACAACATCGCCGAGTGCGTGGCCAAGGGCATCAACGTGATTGAGCAGGACCTGGACAAAGGCCTGGGCAACTTTGCCAGCAACAGCTTCGACGTCGTGGTCATGACCCAGGCGCTGCAAGCCGTGCACTACCCGGACAAGATCCTCGACGAAATGCTGCGCGTCGGTCGCCAGTGCATCATCACCTTCCCCAACTTCGGTCACTGGCGCTGCCGCTGGTACCTGGCGAGCAAGGGCCGGATGCCGGTGTCCGACTTTCTGCCGTACACCTGGTACAACACGCCGAACATCCACTTTTGCACCTTCGAAGACTTTGAAGCGTTGTGTCGCGAACGTGAAGCCAGGGTCATTGATCGGCTTGCCGTGGATCAACAACACCGTCACGGGTGGGCCAGTAAGCTATGGCCTAATCTATTAGGTGAAATTGGTATTTACCGCGTCAGCAGCCCCGGGCTGCAAGACCACAAGGTCGCGGTCTGAATCGCGACACTTCGAGGAGAACGAACATGGGTCGTCTAGCGCTGTTTGTACTTACTGCCTGCCTGAGCGTCACCGCCATGGCCGCCGACGTCATCAAAGGCGAGCGCAAGGAAACCTTTGGCGATGTAACGGTGCACTACAACACCTTCAACTCCACCTTCCTGACACCGGACATCGCCAAAGCAGCCGGGCTGACACGCAGCAAGAACCAGGGTGTGATCAACGTCTCCGTGCTCAAGGACGGCAAACCACTGACCGCTGAAGTCAGCGGATCGGTGAAAGACCTGACCAGCCAGACCATACCGTTGAAGTTCAAACAGATCACCGAACAAGGCGCGATCTACTACATCGCCCAGTTCCCGGTCGATCAGCAGGAAGTCCGGACCTTCGACATCAAGGTGCAGAACGGCGATAAAATCAACACCATCAATTTCAACCAAGAGCTCTTTCCCGGCGAATGATCAACTTCACGCAACTCGTACTGGCCAGCCACAACGCCGGCAAACTCAAGGAACTTCAGGCCATGCTCGGCGAATCGGTGCAACTGCGCTCGATCGGCGAGTTCAGCAGCGTCGAGCCTGAAGAAACCGGCCTGTCGTTCGTCGAGAACGCCATCCTCAAGGCCCGCAATGCCGCGCGCATCTCCGGCCTGCCTGCACTGGCGGACGATTCGGGGTTGGCGGTGGATTTCCTCGGCGGTGCGCCGGGGATCTACTCGGCTCGTTACGCTGATGGCCAGGGCGATGCGGCGAACAACGCCAAACTGCTCGACGTGTTGAAAGACGTGCCGCAAGCCGAACGCGGTGCACAGTTCGTCTGCGTGCTGGCGCTGGTGCGTCACGCCGACGATCCGTTGCCGATTATCTGCGAAGGCTTGTGGCACGGACGCATCCTGCCAGCGGCCAGCGGCGAACACGGTTTTGGTTACGATCCGCTGTTCTGGGTGCCGGAGCGCGATTGCTCCAGCGCCGAACTGAGCCCGAGCGACAAGAACCTCATCAGCCACCGCGCCCGTGCAATGGATCTGCTGCGCCAGCGTCTGGGCCTGAAATGATCCATGACTCATCCGCGTCGCCGCTGATCTTCGGCGGTGCCGCCCAATCGCCTCGGGCCGCCCTCCCCGTGCTACCACCCCTGGCGTTGTACATCCACATCCCGTGGTGTGTGCGCAAATGCCCTTATTGCGACTTCAACTCCCACGCTGCCAGCCCGGTGCTGCCGGAAGAAGAGTATGTGGACGCGTTGCTCGCCGACCTCGATCAGGACCTGCATGCGGTCTATGGTCGTGAGCTGAGTTCGATCTTCTTTGGGGGCGGCACGCCGAGCCTGTTCAGCGCTGAAGCCTTGGGCCGTTTGCTCAAAGGCGTGGAA
Organism: Pseudomonas sp. PDM25; assembly: GCF_019219045.1. NCBI lineage: Bacteria > Pseudomonadati > Pseudomonadota > Gammaproteobacteria > Pseudomonadales > Pseudomonadaceae > Pseudomonas > Pseudomonas sp. PDM25. The sequence goes on along the minus strand of NZ_JAHUWL010000004.1, from coordinate 383,859 downwards.
CAGCGCATCCCCTTCGCCAGCGACATCGAAATCACCCTGGAAGCCAACCCCGGGACGTTCGAACAAGAGAAGTTCGTCGCCTACCGGGCCCTGGGCATCAATCGCCTGTCGATCGGCATCCAGAGTTTTCAGGAAGAGAAACTCAAGGCCCTGGGGCGGATTCACAACGGTGACGAAGCGGTACGTGCCGCCGGCATGGCCCGTCAGGCCGGGTTCGACAACTTCAATCTGGACCTGATGCACGGTTTGCCCGATCAGTCCCTGGACGACGCCCTGAGCGACCTGCGCCAGGCCATCGCCCTGAAGCCGACGCATTTGTCCTGGTATCAACTGACCCTGGAGCCGAACACGGTGTTCTGGAACCAGCCGCCAACGCTGCCGGAAGACGACACGCTGTGGGACATTCAGGAAGCCGGCCAGGCGTTACTGGCCGAGCACGGTTACGCGCAATACGAAGTCTCGGCGTATGCCCAGCCCGGCCGTCCGGCGCGGCATAACCTCAATTACTGGAGTTTCGGCGACTTCATCGGCATCGGTGCCGGGGCTCACGGCAAGCTCAGCCACCCGGACGGGCGCATCGTCCGTACCTGGAAGACCCGCTTGCCGAAGGACTACCTCAACCCGGCCAAAAGCTTCAAGGCTGGGGAGAAAGCCCTGACCAATGAGGAAATGCCGTTCGAATTCCTGATGAACGCCTTGCGCCTGACCGAGGGCGTTGAATCGCGACTGTATCCGGAACGCACCGGGATGAGCCTGGAAAGCCTCGCCGAAGGCCGCCAGGTCGCCGAACAAAGTGGCTTGTTGCAGGTCGAACCGTCACGTCTGGCGGCCACCGAGCGCGGACAACTCTTCCTCAATGACTTGCTGCAGACATTTCTGAGCTGATTTCAGCCTTAAGGGAAAACGAATGGATTTGATACTCGACCTGCTCGCCACCGCGTCCCGCTGGAGCCGTAGCAACCTGTCTGAAATCGCTCTGGCACTGGTGGGCTGTCTGCTGGTGTTGTTTGGCACCGATATCAAAGGCTGGGTCGACGCACGTCTGGGCAGCATTGCCGGCGCCTTGCGCGTCCCGCTGATGGCCCTGCTGTGCATGATCGGCAGCGGCGTCGCGCTTATTTACGCCACGCCATGGATCATCAAAGGCCTGAGCCAGTTCAACAACTACAGCCTGGCACCGGTGTTGTTGGTGGTGCTGGTGCTCATCGGTGTCGTCGCCGACCGCCGCTGATTTTTCGGCACACCCAAAACAACTGTAGGAGTGAGCCTGCTCGCGATAGCGGTCTGACAGTCACCTAAGAGGCTGAATGTCAGACCGCTATCGCGAGCAGGCTCACTCCTACATTTTTACGGCGTGATGCTTAGGACTGTTTTTCGAACTTCAAGTCCCACACGCCATGCCCAAGACGTTCGCCGCGGCGTTCGAACTTGGTGATCGGGCGCTCGGTCGGGCGCGGGACGCATTTGCCGTCTTCGGCCAGGTTGCGATAACCCGGCGCAACGTTCATCACTTCCAGCATGTACTCGGCGTACGGTTCCCAGTCGGTGGCCATGTGCAGCACACCTCCGACCTTCAACTTGCTGCGCACCAGTTCAGCGAACGACGCCTGAACGATACGGCGCTTGTGGTGGCGGCTCTTGTGCCATGGGTCCGGGAAAAACAGCATCAGGCGATCGAGGCTGTTGTCGGCCACGCAACGGTTGAGCACTTCGATCGCATCGCAATCGTAGACCCGCAGGTTGGTCAGGCCCTGAGTGAGCACGCCATTGAGCAGCGCGCCGACACCCGGACGGTGCACTTCCACGCCGATGAAATCCTGCTCTGGCGAGGCCGCGGCCATTTCCAGCAGCGAATGGCCCATGCCGAAACCGATTTCCAGCGAGCGCGGCGCCGAGCGACCAAACACTTGGTCGAAGTCCACCGGCGCGTCGGCCAGAGGCAGCACGAACAGCGGGGTGCCCTGTTCCAGACCGCGTTGCTGGCCTTCGGTCATGCGACCGGCGCGCATCACGAAACTCTTGATGCGGCGGTGTTGGCGCTCGTCGCCTTCTTCCGTCTGGATAGGCGTGTCGTTTGATTCAGTCATCAATGGCTCTTACTTGATCAGACCATCCAGCGGCGAAGAGGCGCTGGCATAGAGTTTTTTCGGCATGCGGCCGGCGAGGTAGGCCAAGCGACCTGCAACGATGGCGTGTTTCATGGCTTCAGCCATCATGATCGGCTGCTGGGCGTGGGCGATGGCCGAGTTCATCAGCACCGCTTCGCAACCCAGTTCCATGGCGATGGTGGCGTCGGAAGCAGTACCGACACCGGCGTCGACCAGCACAGGAATCTTGGCTTCTTCGAGGATGATCTGCAGGTTGTACGGGTTGCAGATCCCCAGGCCTGTACCGATCAGACCGGCCAGTGGCATCACCGCGATAACGCCGATTTCCGCCAGTTGACGGGCGATGATCGGGTCATCGCTGGTGTAAACCATCACGTCGAAGCCTTCCTTGACCAGCACTTCGGCGGCCTTGAGGGTTTCGATCACGTTGGGAAACAGGGTTTTCTGGTCCGCCAGCACTTCCAGCTTCACCAGGTTGTGACCACCGAGCAGCTCACGGGCCAGGCGGCAGGTGCGCACAGCCTCGGTAGCGTCGAAGCAACCGGCGGTGTTAGGCAGGAAGGTGTAGCGATCCGGCGACAGGACTTCGAGCAGGTTCGGTTCGCCCGGGTTCTGGCCGAGGTTGGTCCGGCGCACGGCGAAGGTGACGATCTCGGCACCCGAGGCTTCGATGGCCAGGCGGGTTTCTTCCATGTCGCGGTACTTGCCGGTGCCTACCAGCAAACGCGACTGGTAAGTACGACCGGCCAGGACGAAGGGCTTGTCGCTACGAACGATGCTCATGGGAAATCCTCTGTAGGGGTGAGGTTCTTGCAGAATTCTGTGCCCTTGCGGGCCGGACGACTAGCCGCCGCCGATGGCGTGTACGACTTCGACGCTGTCGCCGTCGTTCAGCGTGGTGTCGGCGTGCTGGCTGCGCGGGACGATATCCAGATTGAGCTCGACCGCCACCCGGCGTCCGGTCAGTTCCAGACGGGTCAGCAGGGCCGCAACGGTTTCACCGTCGGGCAGTTCAAGGGATTCGCCGTTCAACTGAATGCGCATGCCGAATGCCGCCATCATTTTTAGGGGCTGGCATTCTAGCCCGATCAGTCTTGGCGACCCAAGCCATTCGTCATGAAATGGACCACCCGGTCAGCTCAACCGCCAGGCGGCAATCCCCAGGCACAACCAGCCGACCAGAAATGCCAGCCCGCCGAAGGGGGTGATGATCCCGAGCTTGCTCACGCCGGTCATGGTCAACAGGTACAGACTGCCGGAAAACAGCAGGATGCCGACGACGAACGATGCACCCGCCCATGTGATCAGGCGACCGGGAATCTGCGTGGCCAGCAGCGCAACGCCCAGCAACGCCAAGGTGTGCACCAACTGATAGGTCACGCCGGTGTGGAAAATCGCCAGGTACTCGGGCGTCAGGCGGCTTTTCAAGCCGTGGGCGGCGAACGCGCCAAGGGCAACGCCGGTGAAGCCGAAAAAAGCGGCCAGCATCAGAAAGCCACGCAGCATGAAGAACTCCAGTCAGACTCGATCCACAGGGTCTGTATAATGGCCCGCTCAACGGGTTCGGCCAAGCCATCTCTATGCTGCGTTTATTTTTGCGACGATTCACGAAGGCACTGCTCTGGTTCGCGGGTGGCAGCGTATTGCTGGTGCTGATCTTTCGCGTGGTACCGCCACCGGGAACCACGTTGATGGTCGAGCGCAAGGTCGAATCCTGGTTCGACGGCGAGCCCATCGACCTGCAACGCACCTGGAAACCCTGGGATGAAATCTCCGATGACCTGAAAGTCGCGGTGATTGCCGGCGAAGATCAGAAATTCCCGGAACATTGGGGCTTTGACTTTGGCGCGATCCAGGCCGCACTGGCCCACAACGAACTCGGCGGAACGATTCGCGGCGCCAGCACCCTGAGTCAACAGGTCTCGAAGAATCTGTTTCTGTGGTCCGGCCGCAGCTGGCTGCGCAAAGGCCTGGAAGCCTGGTTTACCGGGCTGATCGAAGTGTTCTGGCCCAAGCAGCGAATTCTTGAGGTGTACCTCAACAGTGTCGAGTGGGATGACGGTGTGTTTGGCGCTGAAGCAGCAGCCAGGCATCACTTTGGCGTCGGCGCTCGTTCGCTGTCTCGCCAGCAGGCCAGCTTGCTGGCTGCGGTGCTGCCGAACCCGCGAGTGTGGAGTGCCAGTCATCCGACTAGCTACGTCGCACGGCGAGCGGGATGGATTCGACAGCAGATGAGTCAGCTCGGTGGCGACAGCTATCTGGTAGGGATCAATGATTCACGCCGCGCGCCTTGGTCCCAATAACACTGCAAATCCCCTGTGGGAGCGAGCCTGCTCGCGATAGCTATTGATCATTCAATATTTATAGCGACTGACCTGACGCCATCGCGAGCAGGTCGAATCGTCGCACCGTCGCTCCCACATTGGTTTATGGTGATTCAGGAAAAATGGGTACAAATAAAAACGCCCCGATCAATGATCGGGGCGTTTTTTTATGCCTGAGCTGCGGTTAGGCGGCGATCGACAACTTGAGTTTGTTCATCGCGCTCTTCTCGAGCTGACGAATACGCTCGGCCGACACGTTGTACTTCTGCGCCAGGTCATGCAGCGTGGCTTTTTCTTCCGCCAGCCAGCGCTGGTAGAGGATGTCACGGCTGCGGTCGTCCAGCACCTCAAGCGCTTCATGCAGGTTGTGGTTGGAGTTGTCGCTCCAGTCGGCATCTTCCAGCTGACGCGCCGGGTCGTACCGGTGGTCTTCCAGATAGTTGGCCGGCGATTGGAAAGCGCTGTCGTCGTCCGCTTCCGCGGCCGGGTCGAAGGCCATGTCATGGCCGGTCAGGCGACTTTCCATCTCACGCACTTCCCGAGGCTCTACACCGAGGCTTTCCGCCACACGGTGAACTTCCTCGTTGTTCAGCCACGCCAGACGCTTCTTCTGGCTGCGCAGGTTGAAGAACAGCTTGCGCTGGGCCTTGGTGGTCGCGACTTTCACGATCCGCCAGTTGCGCAGGATGAACTCGTGGATTTCCGCCTTGATCCAGTGCACTGCAAAGGACACCAGGCGTACACCCATTTCCGGGTTGAAGCGCTTCACCGCCTTCATCAGGCCGACGTTGCCTTCCTGGATCAGGTCAGCCTGAGCCAGACCGTAGCCGGAATAGCTACGGGCGATATGTACAACAAAACGCAGGTGGGCGAGCACCATCTGCCGAGCCGCCCCCAAATCCTGCTCATAATAGAGACTCTCGGCCAGTTCACGCTCCTGCTCCGGCGTCAGCAATGGAATGCTGTTCACCGTGTGCACATAGGCCTCCAGGTTCGCACCCGGGACCAGAGCATATGCAGGTTGCAAAGAATTGGTCATACGAAAAAACCTCCGACTTACATAACTCGTGCAGTTCAGCACTGCGAAAATTGACCGGAAACCAAAAGACAAGTTCCCATAAACGCTGAAAGGTCAATACGAGCAAAATGATACTACTTAGGCGCAAGCTCCCTCAGGTGGCGTGCGACTGCAATCCATGCACCGATATACCCCAACAGCACCGCGCCAAGCAAGAGAGACAGACCGTCGGCTACTGGCACTCCGGCCAGCGCAAAATCACTGCCGTACAGACCGGCCAGCCCAACCACCGCGTCGTTCAGCCAATCAAGGCCAAACGCCAATACGCCCCAGGAAAGAATCCCCGCACCGAAGCCATAAAGCGCACCCATGTACAGAAAGGGCCTGCGCACATAGCTGTCAGTGCCGCCGACGAGTTTAATCACTTCTATCTCTGTGCGGCGGTTTTCAATATGAAGACGAATGGTATTGCCTATCACCAAAAGTAATGCAGAAACCAGAAGCACGGTCAGACCGAAGACAAAACGGTCACCCAGCTTGAGAATGGCTGCCAGACGCTCGACCCAGACTAGATCAAGTTGCGCCTGTTGTACCTTGGGCAACTCGGAAAGTTTTTGTCGTAATGCTTCAAGGGCTGGCTTATCGACCTCATTCGGCGTCACCAAAACCACGCCCGGCAGCGGGTTTTCCGGCAGTTCCTTGAGCGCCTCGCCCAGACCGGATTGCTGCTGAAACTCTTCCAGCGCTTGATCGCGGCCGACATATTCAGCATCAGCTACGCCAGGCATCCCCTTGATCTGCTCGCGTAACGACTCGCCTTCAGCGGGGCTGGCCTCGATTTGCAGGTACAGGGAAATCTGCGCCGCACGCTGCCAGGAACCGCCGAGACGCTCGACGTTACTTAGCAAAAGTGACAGGCCCATCGGCAAACTCAGGGCCACCGCCATCACCATGCAGGTGAAGAAGCTACCGATGGGCTGCTTGCCCAAACGACGCAAGCTATCGAGCAGGCTGGCGCGATGACTCTCGACCCAGGCACGAAACAGCGTGGCGAAATCCGGGCCGTCATCATCGTCGCGTTTTTTCTTCTGCGGCTGCTGTTCGGCGGCCTTCGGGGCCACGCGCTCGGAAACCTTGGGGCTGCGTGTCGCACTCATACGCCGGCCTCCCCGTCACCGATCAATCGACCGCGCTGCAGGGTCAGCATGCGGTGGCGCATGCGGGCGATCAGTGCCAGGTCGTGACTGGCAATCAGCACGCTGGTGCCCAAACGGTTGATGTCTTCGAACACGCCCATGATTTCTGCCGCCAGACGTGGATCGAGGTTACCGGTCGGTTCGTCCGCCAGCAGCAAGGCCGGGCGGTGAACGATGGCGCGAGCGATGCCGACACGCTGTTGCTGACCGGTGGACAGGTCGCCAGGGTACAAGTCGGTCTTGTCCGACAGCGCCACGCGCTCGAGCGCCGAATCCACGCGCTTGGTGATCTCGGCCTTGGACAACCCAAGGATCTGCAAGGGCAGCGCGATGTTGTTGAACACCGTGCGATCGAACAACAGCTGGTGATTCTGGAACACCACGCCGATCTGCCGACGCAGGTAAGGAATCTGTGCGTTGCTGATGGTGCTCAGGTCTTGCCCGGCCAGCAGCAATTTGCCGGTGGTCGGACGCTCCATCGCCAGCAGCAGGCGCAACAAGGTGCTTTTACCGGCCCCAGAGTGGCCGGTCACAAACAAAAACTCGCCCCGACGGACTCGAAAGCTCAGCTCATGCAAGCCGACGTGGCCGTTCGGGTAGCGTTTACCGACCTGTTCGAAACGAATCATGAACGCTCCCGCTCGGCAAACAGTGCCTGGACAAAGGGTTCTGCTTCAAAAGTACGCAAATCATCGATGCCTTCACCGACGCCGATGTAGCGAATCGGCAAGCCAAACTGCTTGGCGAGGGCGAAAATCACCCCGCCTTTGGCGGTGCCATCGAGCTTGGTCAGCGCCAGGCCGGTCAGTTCGACGGTCTGGTTGAATTGTTTGGCCTGGCTGATCGCGTTCTGCCCCGTACCGGCATCAAGCACCAACAGCACCTCGTGAGGCGCGTCGGCGTCGAGTTTGCTGATGACCCGGCGAACCTTCTTCAGCTCTTCCATCAAATTGTCTTTGGTGTGCAGGCGACCGGCGGTGTCGGCGATCAATACGTCGATGCCACGGGCCTTGGCCGCTTGCACGGCATCGAAGATAACCGAAGCCGAGTCCGCGCCGGTGTGCTGGGCGATGACCGGGATCTTGTTGCGCTCGCCCCAGACCTGCAATTGTTCGACGGCGGCGGCGCGGAAGGTATCGCCGGCCGCGAGCATGACTTTCTTGCCTTCGAGCTGCAGCTTCTTCGCCAGTTTGCCGATGGTGGTGGTCTTGCCGGCACCGTTGACGCCGACGACCAGGATGACGAACGGCTTGGTCTGCGAGGTGATTTTCAGCGGTTGCTCGACAGGCTTGAGCATTGCCGCCAGTTCCGCTTGCAGGGATTTGTACAGCGCATCGGCATCGGCCAGTTCTTTGCGAGCGACCTTCTGGGTCAGGCGCTGAATGATCACCGAAGTCGCCTCGACGCCGACATCGGCGGTCAGCAGGCGGGTTTCGATGTCTTCGAGCAGCTCGTCATCGATGATCTTCTTGCCCAGGAACAGGCTGGCCATGCCTTCGCCGATGCTGGCGCTGGTCTTGGACAAGCCTTGTTTCAGGCGGGCGAAGAAACCGGCTTTGGTTTCTGCGGTACGCGCGGGCTCGGCAGGCGTTTCAACGGGAACGACAGGTGCGGCGGCAACAGGAGCTACGGGAGCGACGACCGGCGCAGGCGCCTGAGCAATCGGAGCAACGAATGCGGACACCACAGGCTCCGGAACAACAGGTTCAGGCTCGGCCACCACCACTGGCGCGACAACCGGCTCAACCACTGGCGCTTGAACGGGCTCAGGAACAAACGCAGTCGGCGCTGGAATCGGTGGCGTAACGTGCGGCGCCAGCTCATCTTCGACCAATGCCACCGGCTCTTCCGCCACTGGCAACGTCAGCCATGGCTCGGCAATGGGCGTGAGCGGCACCTGGGCCACGACTTCGGCGACGGCGTCGGGCTCAGGCTCGATAACCGGTTGCAACACCGGCTCGGCGATCGGCGGGACAATCGGCGCCGGCTCTTCTTCTATTACCGGCGCAGGCGTGGGCTCAGGAAGTGGCTGTGGCTGTTCGACGACGGGTTCCTGCGGCTTTTTGCGCAGCCATCCGAACAGGCTTTTCTTCTCACCAGCCGCAGCTGGGGCTTTCTTGTCGTCGTTGGAACCAAACATGGAGGACGGCTATCTCACGGTAGCGACGCGCCAAAGGGCGCCTCGGCAAATAAATATTCGATGCAGAACAGACTGCGATTGACCCAGCTTGTTCACGCGCAACATTTTGTCGAGGTGCAAACGGCACCTTACAAAAACGATTTCACGAAGGACTGAAGCGGAAAAATCGGCGAAAAAGCAGAGTTTAGTTGATAAACCATAGCCTTCTGCCGCAAACCCATTCAACCTGATCAAACGCAAAGGCCTGATAGGCGTGGCCGCCAGTAAAACGGATCAGTATCCTAGCACCCTCTCGCCCGCCGACGCTAAGACCAAGCGGGCAGCTCAACAGGTTTAAAAAACGAATGAATGCTCTAGCCCGCCGCGCTGCAGGCCTGCTGCTCAGCACAGTTTGTCTGCCCCTCTCGGCCCTGGCTGCCGATCCACAACCCACCCACGAATTCACCCTCGATAACGGCCTGAAGGTCGTCGTGCGCGAAGACCATCGTGCGCCGGTGGTGGTTTCCCAAGTCTGGTACAAGGTCGGCTCCAGCTACGAGACCCCCGGTCAGACCGGTTTGTCCCACGCCCTGGAACACATGATGTTCAAGGGCAGCGAAAAAGTCGGCCCCGGCGAAGCCTCGCTGATCCTGCGCGACCTCGGCGCCGAAGAGAACGCGTTCACCAGCGATGACTTCACGGCGTATTACCAAGTGCTGGCCCGCGACCGTCTGGGCGTGGCCTTCGAGCTGGAAGCCGACCGCATGGCCAGCCTGCGCTTGCCGGCCGACGAGTTCGCCCGCGAGATCGAAGTCATCAAAGAAGAACGTCGCCTGCGCACCGACGACAAGCCGATGTCCAAGGCCTACGAACGTTTCAAGGCCATGGCCTACCCGGCCAGTGGTTACCACACGCCGACCATCGGCTGGATGGCTGACCTGGACCGCATGAAAGTCGAAGAGCTGCGCCACTGGTACCAATCCTGGTACGTGCCGAACAACGCCACGCTGGTGGTGGTGGGCGACGTGACCCCGGACGAGGTCAAAACCCTGGCCCAGCGCTACTTCGGCCCGATCGCCAAACGTGATGTGCCGCCAGCGAAAATCCCGATGGAGCTGGCCGAGCCCGGTGAGCGCCAGATTACGCTGCATGTGCAGACCCAACTGCCAAGCCTGATGCTGGGCTTCAACGTGCCAAGCATCGCCACCACTGAAGATAAACGCTCAGTCAACGCCTTGCGTCTGATCTCCGCCCTGCTCGACGGCGGCTACAGCGGACGTATCCCGACACAACTGGAGCGCGGCGAAGAGCTGGTCTCTGGCGGTTCGTCGAGTTACGACGCCTATACCCGTGGCGACAGCCTGTTCACCTTGTCGGCAACGCCCAACACCCAGAAAAACAAAACCATGGCTCAGGCTGAAGCTGGCCTGTGGAAGCTGCTCGAACAGCTGAAAACCACCGCGCCGTCCGCTGAAGAACTGGAACGCGTCCGCGCGCAGGTCATCGCTGGCCTGGTTTACGAGCGTGACTCGATCACCAGCCAGGCCACCGCAATTGGCCAACTGGAAACCGTCGGCCTGTCCTGGAAGCTGATGGACACCGAACTCGCCGAGCTGGAAAGCGTGACTCCGGAAGATATCCAGAAAGCCGCCAAGCTGTATTTCACCCGCGAACGTCTCAGCGTCGCCCATGTATTGCCAGAGGAGACGACTCATGAGTGAGCGTAAAAAACCGCGCCTGGCGCTGATTGGCCTGATCGCTGTCGCCTTGATCGGGTCTGCCGCGTTCTACTTCTCGAAGACCGACGATTCCAAGGCCAGCGAAGCCCTCGACAAGGCCAAGGCCAGCCAGAAACTGCAATCACTGGCCGAGCTCGATGGCAAAGCGCCAAGCCACCGCACCCTGGACGTGCAGACCTGGAAAACCGCCGAGGGCGCCAAGGTGCTGTTCGTTGAAGCCCGGGAGCTGCCGATGTTCGACATGCGCCTGATCTTCGCCGCCGGCAGCAGCCAGGACGGCGACGCACCTGGCCTCTCCATGCTGACCAACGCCATGCTCAACGAAGGTGTAGCCGGCAAAGATGTCGGCGCCATCGCTCAGGGCTTCGAAGGCCTGGGCGCAGACTTTAGCAACGGCGCATTTAAAGACATGGCCCTGGCTTCCCTGCGCAGTCTCAGTGCCGCGGACAAACGCGAACCGGCGCTGAAGTTGTTCTCTGAAGTCATCGGCAAACCGACCTTCCCGGCCGATTCCTTTGCGCGCATCAAGAACCAGATGCTCGCCGGCTTCGAGTACCAGAAGCAGAACCCGGGCAAACTCGCGAGCCTGGAGCTGATGAACCGTCTGTACGGCGATCACCCGTACGCGCACTCCAGCGACGGCACAGCGAAAACCGTTCCGGCGATCACCGTGGCGCAACTGCGCGCGTTCCATGAGAAAGCCTATGCGGCTGGCAACGTGGTGATTGCGTTGGTGGGCGACCTGTCTCGCACCGAGGCCGAAGCGATTGCCGCACAAGTCTCCAGCGCGTTGCCGAAAGGCCCGGAGCTGGCGAAAATCCCTCAGCCGGAGGAACCGAAGGCCAGCATCGGTCACATCGAGTTTCCGTCCAAGCAGACCAACCTGATGCTCGCGCAATTGGGCATCGACCGTGACGACCCGGACTACGCGGCACTGTCCATGGGCAACCAGATCCTCGGTGGCGGTGGTTTCGGTACACGACTGATGAGCGAAGTGCGCGAAAAGCGCGGCCTGACTTACGGCGTCTATTCGGGTTTCACCCCGATGCAGGCCCGCGGCCCGTTCATGATCAACCTGCAAACCCGCGCCGAGATGAGCGAAGGTACGTTGAAACTGGTGCAGGATGTGCTCGCCGACTACCTCAAAACCGGCCCGACCCAGAAAGAACTCGACGACGCCAAGCGTGAACTGGCCGGCAGCTTCCCGCTGTCTACCGCCAGCAACGCCGATATCGTCGGCCAACTCGGCGCCATGGGTTTCTACAACCTGCCGCTGAGTTATCTGGATGATTTTATGCGCGAGTCCCAGAGCCTGACGGTCGAGCAGGTCAAAACCGCACTGAACAAACACTTGAGCACGGACAAAATGGTCATCGTCAGCGCTGGCCCGACCGTGCCGCAAAAGCCGTTACCGGCCCCAACTGATAAACCTGCCGAGCAACCGCTCGGGGTTCCGGAGCATTAATGGCCACTCGTCCTAAAAAACCCGCACACAACGTGCATAACGGCGTGAACCAACTGCGCATCATCGGCGGTGAATGGGGCAGCCGAAAGCTGAGCTTCCCGGATGCACCGGGCCTGCGTCCGACCCCGGACCGGGTGCGTGAAACCCTGTTCAACTGGCTCGCGCCTTATGTCGCTGGCGCCAAGGTTCTGGACCCGTTCGCCGGCAGCGGCGCATTGTTCCTCGAAGCCTTGTCCCGTGGCGCGGCCATGGGTCAGGCGCTGGACGCCAGCAACATCGCGGTCGCCAGCATCAAGGAGCATCTGGGCACGCTGCGCTGCACCACCGGCCAGATTCAGACCGCCGATGCCCTGCGCTATCTGGAAACCCAGACAGCGACTGCGTACGACCTGGTGTTCCTCGATCCGCCGTTCAACCAGAACCTGTTGCCAGGCGTTTGTGCATTACTTGAAGAGCGTCAGTGGCTGGCCGACGAAGCCTGGATCTACACTGAAAGCGAGAATGCGCCATCGAGCCTTGGCTTACCAGGCAACTGGCGCCTGCACCGGGAGCAGAAATCCGGGCGGGTGTATTACGCGCTGTGGCAACGTATGGCAGAGATTGCCGGTTAATCAACCGGCCTGAAAAAGGTGCGCGCCTCAAGCGAGGCTCGCACCGCTGCATCGAGAACCATCGTGCCCCATTTGCCAGAACGTTTCACCCCCGCCTTCGGCCTCGGCAACCCGCACTTGCAAACCTTGTGGGGACCGCTGTGGCGCAAAACCACACACATCGAACGCCAGCGCGAACGCTTGTGGCTTGAGGATGGCGACTTTCTCGACCTCGACTGGCACGGCCCGCACAGCGTCGAGGCGCCACTGGTGCTGGTATTGCACGGGCTGACCGGCTCTTCAAATTCGCCTTACGTGGCCGGCATGCAAAAAGCGTTAGGTGCCCAAGGCTGGGCCAGCGTCGCACTGAACTGGCGCGGCTGTTCGGGCGAACCGAATCTGTTGCCGCGCAGTTACCACTCCGGCGTCAGTGAAGACCTCGCCGAAACCATCAAACACCTGAAAGCCCAACGACCGCTCGCGCCGCTGTATGCGGTCGGCTATTCCCTGGGCGGCAATGTGTTGCTCAAGCACTTGGGCGAATCCGGCAGCAACAGTGGCGTGGTCGGTGCGGTGGCGGTGTCGGTGCCGTTTCGTCTTGATCAATGCGCCGACCGTATCGGCCAGGGTTTTTCGAAGTTCTATCAGGCGCATTTCATGCGGGAGATGGTCGCCTACATCAAGAACAAGCAGCGCCAGTTCCAGCATGACGGGCGCGAGGATGGTCTGGCGGCATTGGCCGCGCTGGGTTCACTGGAGAACTTGCGCACGTTCTGGGATTTCGATGGCCGGGTCACCGCGCCGCTGAACGGTTTTGCCGATGCCGAGGATTACTATCGCCGCGCTTCGAGTCGCTATTTCCTTGGCGAGATTCGTACGCCGACCCTGATCATTCAAGCGGCCGATGACCCGTTTGTCTTTCCTCATAGCCTGCCGCAAGCCGACGAATTGTCCGCCTGCACTCAATTCGAGCTACAGACCAAGGGGGGGCATGTCGGCTTCGTCGATGGCTCGTTCAGGCAACCGGGTTACTACCTGGAACGCCGCATCCCGCAGTGGCTGACCGCTGTGGGTCGCCAGTAAGGCCATGGGCGTCGATCAGGGCGAGTCGATCCGATTCTGGCAAACAGCACCGTTGGCCGGCGTCGAGCTATTGTCCGCGCGCTACATCGAACACCGTTTCGCACCCCATGTGCATGACGGCTACGTGATCGGCATGATCATGGCCGGCGCCCAGCGTTATCGCTATCGCGGCGCCGAACACCTGGCCGGTAGCGGCACGCTGGTGCTGATCAATCCGGACGAACTGCACACCGGTCATAAAGGCACCGAAGATGGTTGGTTGTATCGGGCGTTCTATCCGGACAGCGGTCAGATTCTGTCGCTACTCGATGAGTTGGAACTGCCGACCAACAACTTGCCGGCGTTTGGCGCGACGCTGTATCGCGATCCGGATCTGGTGAAGGGTTTCTGCCAACTGCATCGTCTACTGGAAAGTCCGTCCACGGCCCTGCAACAACAAACGGTCTGGCGGGAAATGATGCTGTTGCTGCTGCAACGGCACGCGACCGTGCCGATTGCCGGCAAGCCGGGCAAGGAACATCGGGCGGTGACGCTGGCCAAGGATCTGCTGCAAGCACAATTGGCGACGCCGCCTTCGCTGGAAGAACTGGCCGCGGCGGTCAACCTTTCACCCTTCCACTTCGCCCGGGTGTTCCGCCGCGCCACGGGCATGCCACCGCACACCTGGCTGATGCAGCAGCGCATCGCTCGGGCGCGGGCGTTATTACAGAACGGTTGCTTGCCGCTGGAAGTGGCGACGCAGCTGGGGTTTGCTGACCAGAGTCATCTGAGTCGGCAGTTCAAGCAGGTTTACGGGGTTGGGCCGGGGGCGTATCGCAGTTCCCGCCTACGGTGATATCTCAACGCATCAATTACCCCTGTGGGAGCGAGCCTGCTCGCTCCCACAGGGGTTAAGCGTTTATTCGCCGATGGCGATGCCGTGCGCAGGATCGTTGATCCACTCACTCCATGAACCGGCATACAACGAGCCCAACGGATAGCCGGCCAGGCACAACGCGAACAGGTTGTGACAGGCCGTCACGCCAGAACCGCAGTACGCCACCAGATCGGTCGGCGAACGATCACCGAGCTTCGCGGCAAAACGCTGCTTGAGCTGATCGGCCGGCAGAAAACGCCCGTCGCCGCCCAGGTTGTCGGTGAACGCCGCACATTGCGCGCCGGGAATATGCCCGGCAATCGGGTCGATCGGTTCTACTTCGCCCTTGAAACGCGGCAAGCCGCGGGCATCAAGGAGGGTCAGCGCGGGCTGGCCGAGACGTTTCTGGAGTTGTTCGGCGCTCAGGACCAGCGTGTTGTCCGGCGTCCCCGTGAAGGTGCCACGCTCAATCTGCGGCGGATCAAGACTCAGGGGCAAACCGGCAGCGTGCCAGGCCTTGAGCCCGCCATCGAGGATGAACACGCCGTCACGCTTGCCCAGCCAGGCCAGCAACCACCAGGCCCGCGCCGCGTAGGCACCCGGGCCGTCATCGTACAAAATCACATCGCTGTCGGCGTTGACGCCCCAGGCTTGCAGTCGCTCGATCAAGTCTTCAGGTTCAGGCAGCGGATGGCGCCCGGTCACCCCCTTGACCACTGTCCCGCTCAAATCACGCTCGAGATCGGCAAAGCTCGACTGGGCAATATGCCCTTCGGCATAGCTGCGCTGTCCGTAATCCGGGTCTTCAAGGGCAAAACGACAATCCAGAATCACCAGCCCCGGCTGCTCCTTTTTCAGGTCCAACGCTTGCGGGCTGATCAGTTGCGCTATGGGCATAACGGGCTCCTGTGATAGGCGATGTTTGATCCTACTGCACTTTCTATCCCACTTCTTCAAGCGCCTGGGCCAACGGCACGTAAAACTCCTCGAACAGCGCATTCACCGCGTCGCGAGACTGATCCGTGACAAAACCGGCCTCAAGCACCAGCACCTGATACACACCACGTTTTATGGCCTGCTCGCTCAGATGATTGGAATTTTCACGCGTGGTGCACAGAAAACGGACCCAGGACGTCAGGATGATCCAGGCATTGAGCGTCAGGGACTCGATCTGAACCTTGTCCATTTGCAGGATGCCGGCCTCGACGAAGCCCGCGTAGATATGCGTGCCATAGATCAGACAGCGTTGGGAAAAGCGCCGATAACGGGCGGCCAGCTCCGGATCACTGTCGAGCAAGTGCTCCAGATCACGGTGCAAAAACCGGTAGCGCCACATGGCGGCCAGCAATTCCTGGAGGTAGAAGCGCTTGTCTTCGACCGTGGCGGCACGCCCCTGGGGCGGGCGCAGGAAGCTGTCCACCAGGCTTTCGTACTCACTGAACAGCACGGCGATGATCGCCTGCTTGTTGGGGAAGTGGTAGTACAGGTTGCCCGGGGAAATTTCCATGTGGGCAGCAATGTGGTTGGTGCTGACGCTGCGCTCACCCTGCTGATTGAACAGCTCCAGGCTGTTCTGCACGATGCGCTCGCTGGTTTTGATCCGAGGGGCCATGGCTTGGGCTTTAATTCAAAAGGCGTTGACGGGCATCTTACGACCTATCCGCGAGTGGATAAAACAAAGCTGCGCCAGGATGTCATTTGACTTTATAGAGCATAGACTCTAAAAAGTCCCTCATTACAATAAATCCGGAGCCTACAATGACTGCTGACATCGCCTACTTGCAGAACCTGCAGCAGCCCCTGGAAGAGCTCCAGACTCTGTTCGACGCCCAACGCGCGGCGTTTGCCGCCAACCCGATGCCACCCGCCGGCCAGCGCCAGCAATGGCTAAAAGCCCTGCGCGATCTGTTGAGCAATGAGCGTCAGGCATTGATCGATGCCATCAGCCAGGATTTCAGCCATCGCAGCGCCGATGAAACCCTGCTCGCCGAACTGATGCCCAGTCTGCACGGCATTCACTACGCCAGTCAGCACCTCAAAGGCTGGATGAAGGCGTCGAAGCGCAAGGTCGGGGTTGCCTTTCAACCCGCGGCGGCCAAAGTCATTTATCAACCGTTGGGTGTGGTCGGGGTGATCGTGCCCTGGAACTACCCGCTGTATCTGGCCATCGGCCCATTGGTGGGCGCGTTGTCGGCAGGCAATCGGGTGATGCTCAAGCTCAGCGAATCGACCCCCGCCACCGGCGTGTTGCTCAAGGAACTGCTGGGCCGAATCTTCCCGCAAGACCTGGTCTGCGTGGTGCTGGGCGAAGCCGATATCGGTATAGCGTTCTCCAGATTGCGTTTCGATCACCTGCTGTTCACCGGCGCCACCAGCATCGGCAAACACGTGATGCGTGCAGCGGCCGAGAACCTGACCCCGGTGACCCTCGAACTCGGCGGCAAATCCCCGGCCATCGTGTCGCGCGACGTACCGCTCAAGGATGCTGCCGAACGCATCGCCTTCGGCAAGACGCTCAACGCCGGGCAGACCTGTGTGGCCCCGGACTATGTGCTGGTGCCGGAAGATCGCGTCGGAGCTTTCGTCGAAGCCTATCGTCAGGCGGTTCGTGGGTTTTATCCGACCTTGACCGACAACCCGGACTACACCGCGATCATCAATGACCGACAATTGGCGCGCCTCAACGGCTACATCAGCGACGCCACCAGCAAGGGCGCGCTGCTGATTCCGTTGTTCGACAAGGGCCAGGGGCGCCGCATGGGCCACAGCCTGCTGCTCAACGTCAGCAACGACATGATGGTGATGCAGGACGAAATCTTCGGCCCGCTGTTGCCGATCGTTCCGTACAAGGATCTGGATCAGGCCTTTGCCTACATCAATGAGCGACCTCGTCCGCTGGCCCTGTATTACTTCGGCTACGACAAGCGTGAGCAACACCGCGTACTTCACGAAACCCATTCCGGCGGCGTGTGCCTGAACGACACCCTGCTGCACGTCGCTCAGGACGACATGCCATTCGGCGGCATCGGCGCCTCGGGCATGGGTCATTACCACGGCCACGAAGGTTTCTTGACCTTCAGCAAAGCCAAAGGTGTGCTGATCAAACAGCGGTTCAATGCGGCGAAATTGATCTACCCGCCGTACGGCAAATCCATTCAGAAGCTGATCCAGAAGCTGTTTATTCGCTAACGATCATCATCCCCTTCGGGTAATAACAATAATGAGCCCAAGTCTGTCCGACACACCCGCGCTGTCACGGCGCGGCTTGCTTAAATTCAGCCTGGGTGCCAGCGCTTTTCTCGCCACCGCCGGTTTGGGCGCGAGCCTCAGCGGCTGCTCATCGAGCATTCCAGCCAGCGGTTTCGCGATTCTGCGCAGCGGTGACTTGCTGTTTCTGCGGTCATTGATTCCAGTGATGCTCGACGGCGCTGTGGCTGTCGAAAAAATGCCGACGGCCGTCGGTGACACCCTGCACTGCCTGGATAACGGTCTGAATCACCTGTCGCCGGAAATGCTCAAGCTGACCCGGCAGTTATTCGATGTGCTGGGAATGAGCATCACCCGCGGACCGCTCACCGGGATCTGGGGCAGTTGGGAAAACGCCAGTGCCGACGAAATCCGGCATTTTCTCGATCGCTGGGAAAACAGTTCGTTAAGTCTGCTGCGCATGGGCCACAGCTCGCTGCTGCAACTGGTGATGATGGCTTGGTATAGCCGGGCGGAGTCGTGGGCGCATTGCGGGTATCCCGGGCCGCCTACGGTCTGAAACCGTGGCGCCTCCTTCGCGAGCAAGCCCGCTCCCACAGGGTTTGAGTCGCTCACAAAAGGGTGGCCCATCACAATTCCTGTGGGAGCGTGGCTTGCCCGCGAAGGCGTCCTCATGAACACCACTGCATCCAAACCATAACAACAAGAGAACCTGAAGATGCCCGTACCCGATCCGTTCCGCGAAGGCCTGGCCCGTGGCTGGAAAACCTATAACGGCTCGCAACTGACCCAGGACCTGACCCTCGAAGCGGACGTGGCGATTATCGGCAGCGGCGCGGGCGGCGGCACCACCGCCGAAATCCTCAGCGCCGCGGGCTACAAGGTATTGCTGATCGAGGAAGGCCCGCTCAAGACTAGCAGCGACTTCAAGATGCTCGAAGACCAGGCCTACACCAGCCTCTACCAGGAAGGTATAGGCCGCATGAGCAAGGACGGCGCGATCACCATCCTTCAGGGCCGGGCGGTGGGCGGCACCACACTGATCAACTGGACTTCAAGTTTTCGCACGCCGGACCCGACCCTCGACCACTGGGCCAAGGAACACGAGGTCAAAGGCCACACGCCGGCCGAGATGGCGCCGTGGTTCGAAAAAATGGAGCAACGCCTGGGCGTCGCCCCCTGGATGATCCCGCCCAACGCCAACAATGACGTGATCCGCAAAGGCTGCGAAAAACTCGGCTACGCCTGGCATGTAATCCCGCGCAATGTGCGTGGCTGCTGGAACCTGGGCTACTGCGGCATGGGTTGCCCGACCAACGCCAAGCAATCGATGCTGGTCACGACCATTCCGGCGACGCTGGAAAAAGGCGGCGAGTTGCTCTATCTGGCTCGTGCCGAAAAGCTCTTGATCAGCAGCGACAAGGTCACAGGCTTGCACTGCGTAGCGCTGGACGACCGCTGCGTCGCACCTACCGGACACACGATCACGGTCAAGGCCCGGCATTACGTGCTGGCCGGTGGCGGGATCAACAGCCCGGCGTTGCTTATGCGCTCCGAGGCGCCGGATCCGCACAAACGGCTGGGTAAACGGACTTTTCTACACCTGGTGAACATGTCCGCCGGGCTGTTCGACGAGGTGATCAACCCGTTTTATGGCGCGCCACAATCAATCTATTCCGACCATTTCCAATGGCAGGACGGCACCACCGGAAAAATGTCTTACAAACTCGAAGTACCGCCGCTGCACCCGGCGCTGGCCACGACCCTGCTCGGCGGTTTCGGTAAGGAAAACGCCCAACACATGGAAAACCTGCCCCACACCCACGCCATGTTGGCCCTGCTGCGGGACGGTTTTCACCCGGACAGCCTCGGCGGCAGCGTCGAGTTGCGCGGTGACGGCACGCCGGTGCTCGACTATCAGGTTTCACCCTATGCCTGGGACGGATTGCGTCGGGCGTTCCACAGCATGGCAGAGATCCAGTTCGCTGGCGGTGCCAAGGCAGTAATGCCCATGCACGCCGACGCTCGCTACGTGAAAACCCTCGCCGAAGCGCGCACGCTGATCGACGGCCTGAGCCTGGAGCTGTATCGCACACGCCTGGGCAGCGCCCATGTGATGGGCGGTTGTGCCATGGGTGAAGACCCGAAAAACGCCGTGACCGACAGCCTCGGCCGGCATCATCAGCTGGGCAATCTGTCGATTCATGACGGCTCGCTGTTCCCCACCAGCATTGGCGCAAACCCGCAATTGTCGGTCTACGGGCTGACAGCGCAGCTGGCAACTTCTTTGGCCGAACGTTTGAAAAACCCATGAAAAGGGAGAATATTCCCATCGTCTATAGTGCTTTCTTACTCAAAAGGCGACTTGGCCGACCGGGAAGGCTGCGATACCATCCGACTCCCCAACGGACTCCCGCCAGGACGACGCGATGAACCGAGTGTTGTACCCAGGTACCTTCGACCCTATTACCAAGGGCCATGGCGATCTGGTCGAACGCGCCGCGCGCCTGTTCGATCATGTGATCATCGCCGTCGCCGCCAGCCCGAAGAAAAACCCGTTGTTTCCCCTGGAACAGCGTGTGGCGCTGGCCCGCGAGGTCACTAAACACCTGCCCAACGTTGAAGTCGTCGGCTTCTCGACGTTGCTGGCGCATTTCGCCAAAGAGAAGAACGCCAACGTGTTCCTGCGTGGTTTGCGAGCGGTGTCGGACTTCGAATATGAATTCCAGCTGGCCAACATGAACCGTCAGCTGGCGCCAGATGTGGAAAGTCTGTTTCTTACCCCGTCCGAGCGTTATTCGTACATTTCCTCGACGCTGGTCCGTGAAATCGCAGCCCTGGGCGGCGATATCACCAAGTTTGTACACCCTGCGGTGGCGGATGCCCTGAACGAACGCTTCAAGAAGTAGCAACCGCTCAAGCGGCGTCCGCGTGCACTGCGGGCGCCAATGCGGCACAATTGTGCGCATTGGTTTATTGCGCCCGGGCCTTCCGCCCTGGCTGGAGTTAGCATGTCCCTGATCATCACCGACGATTGCATCAACTGCGACGTCTGCGAACCCGAGTGTCCGAACGCCGCCATCTCCCAGGGCGAAGAGATCTACGTGATCGACCCGAACCTGTGCACCCAGTGCGTCGGCCACTACGACGAACCTCAGTGCCAGCAAGTGTGCCCGGTGGATTGCATTCCGCTGGACGAGGCGCACCCGGAGACTGAAGAGCAGTTGATGGAGAAGTACCGGAAGCTTACCGGCAAGGCTTGAGTCAAATAGTTTTGTAGCGACTGTGCCGGCCCTATCGCGAGCAGGCTCGCTCCCACAGTTGATCGCGGTCTACTGTGGGAGCGAGCCTGCTCGCGATAGGGCCATCAGCCACACCAAAGTAGTAACTGGCTCACTCCCGCTGCTCAAACCCCTCCCCGATACACCCAAGACACCGCACGAACGCCGCTTTCGCCGGGTCGACCACCAACGCCTGCCCCGCATCGCCGACACCGCCACCCAAGGCGGTAAACGGCAACGACACCACAAACGCTCCGGCACCAATCACCGTCGCCACGACCAGCAAGGGTCGGGCAATCAGCAAATCGCCGATCATCGCGTACGCCGGGGGATTCTGGATGGTGTAGCGCGGGTCGCCGCTGCCCGCATTTGCTGCCAGCACTGGCGCACCGATGCTCAGCAGCAAAACGACGACAAGGGTTCGAAACAGGTTCATGGCACAGTCCTTGGGCGAGGCAGTCAGAACACTGACTATAGACCCTGAGCGTTTCAACTCTGACAACGCGGGCAAAAGACGCTCGCACGCTGCCCGAGCTTCACTTCCCGCAACTCCGTGCCACAGACCTTGCAGGGCGCACCGCCACGGCCGTACACGAACAGTTCCTGCTGGAAGTAACCCGGCTGACCGTCACCGCCGATAAAGTCGCGCAGTGTGGTGCCGCCGCGCTCGATAGCGGCCGCCAGGATGCGTTTGATCTCGATCGACAGTTTCAGATAACGCCCCCGAGAGATGCTTTTGGCCTCACGACGCGGGTCGATACCGGCGGCGAACAACGCTTCGGTTGCATAGATATTGCCCACGCCGACCACCACCGCGTTATCCATGATGAACGGCTTGACCGCCATGGATCGCCCGCGGGACTGCTGGAACAAGCGTTCCCCGTCGAACAGGTCGGTCAACGGCTCCGGCCCCAGGCGGATCAACAATTCGTGGTTGAGCGGGTCGAGGCTCCAGAGCATCGCGCCAAACCGGCGCGGGTCGGTGTAACGCAGGGCCAGGCCGGACTCCAGCTCGATGTCCACGTGCTCATGCTTGGCCACCGGCGTGCCGATTTCCACCAGACGCAGATTTCCCGACATCCCCAAATGGCTGATCAGCGTGCCGACTTCGGCATTAATCAGCAGGTACTTCGCGCGTCGCTCCACCAGCACGATGCGCTGGCCAGACAGCCGCACATCCAGGTCTTCGGGAATCGGCCAGCGCAAGCGCCGCTCACGCACGATCACCCGGCTGACGCGCTGGCCTTCCAGGTGTGGCGCAATTCCGCGGCGAGTGGTTTCGACTTCAGGCAGTTCCGGCATGGTGCTCTCGAATCAGGCTGTGCAACGCTCAGCGGTGAGCGCCAAGGTCACGAATCGTTTGTTTGAGGGTCTCGAAGTCGTAGTCCGAGAGGCCGACATAATCGAGAACCAGCGGTGCGATGCTGTTCCACTCATGGTCATCACGCTGGTTGCCCAGCACCCGGAAGGACGCACAAATGTGCTCGGCCATTTTCAGGATCGCCAGCAGGTTTTTCAGCTGACTGTTGCGCGACGACTCATCGCTGAAGATCGCCAACGCGTTGTGGTGATTGGCGATGGCGGCGGTCACATGCTCCGGCAGGCGCCAGGATTTGGCGGTGTAATAACCGACCACTGCGTGGTTGGTATTGAACACCCGATTCTCAGTGTCCACCACCCGGCATTCAGCGCTGGCGCTGGCGTAAGCCTCTTCCAGAACGGTCATGTAGTTGGGGAAGCGCTTGAGCATCAGCGGCACGCCGCAGTCATGGAACAGACCCAGCGCGTACGCTTCATCGCCGGCCTGGACGCCGATGCGCTTGGCCAGGGTCAGGCAGGTCATCGCCACGTCCTGGGCGGTATCCCAGAAACGATTCAAGGTAACGATGGTGTCGTCGTTCATCTCGCCCTTGATCGACTGCGCGTTGATCAGGTTGATGATCGAGCGGCTGCCCAGCAGGTTCACTGCACGCTGAATCGAGGCGATCTTGTTGCTCAAGCCGTAATACGGCGAGTTGACGATTTTCAACAAGGCGCCAGAGAGGCCTGGGTCCTGGGAGATCAGCTTCGCGATCACCTCCAGATCCGGATCGGGCATGTACTGTTCCATCTGCAAATCCACCATGATTTGCGGCTGGGCCGGCACGCTGATGCCTTGCAGGGACTGTTGAATCTGTTCGGAAGTCAGCTCTGGGGACATAAGTACACACTCTGGGACAGGCGGCGATTCTAACCCTTAAGAAGATGGATCCGACAGTCAGTCAAGCGCAATCCATGTGGGAGCGGGCTTGCTCGCGAAGGCGGCGTGTCAGTCGACATTAATGCTGCCTGGCACCCCGCCTTCGCGAGCAAGCCCGCTCCCACAGGTTCAGCACCTTACTGACGACCCTCATCGGCGTTTCATCGACCACCAAACCCGCCACTACCTCAACACGCTATACTCCCGCTCTTTTTTCCGGAGCGACGTCATGTCCCTGCCTAGCCTGCGCCTCAAAGCCAACGCCGACCGTCGCCTGCGAAACGGCCACTTGTGGGTCTACAGCAACGAAATCGATGTAGCCGCCACCCCATTGCACGGCTTCAAGGCCGGCGACCAGGCGATCCTCGAAGCCGCCAGCGGCAAGCCGCTGGGCATCGTTGCCATGAGCCCGAACAACCTGATCTGTGCCCGCCTCTTGTCGCGCGACATCAAGTTGCCGCTGGACAAGTCGCTGCTGGTGCATCGCCTGAACGTCGCGCTGTCCCTGCGCGATCGCCTGTTCGACAAGCCGTTCTATCGCCTGGTCTACGGCGATTCCGACCTGCTGCCAGGTCTGGTAGTTGATCGTTTCGGCGACATCCTGGTGGTACAGATCGCTTCGGCAACCATGGAAGCCCATAAAGAAGACGTGATCGCAGCGCTGACCCAAGTGGTCAAGCCTAGCGGCATTCTGTTCAAGAACGACTCCGCTGCCCGTGATGCCGAAGGCCTAAACCGCTACGTCGAAACCGTGTTCGGCCTGGTGCCGGAGTGGGTTGCCCTGGAAGAAAACGGCGTGAAGTTCGAAGCACCCGTCATCCAGGGACAGAAAACCGGCTGGTTCTACGACCACCGCATGAACCGCGCGCGCCTGGCACCTTACGCCAAAGGCAAACGCGTGCTGGACTTGTACAGCTACATCGGCGGCTGGGGCGTGCAAGCGGCTGCATTCGGCGCCAGTGAAGTGTTCTGCGTCGACGCATCGGCCTTCGCCCTCGACGGCGTCGAGCGCAACGCCGCGCTGAACGGTTTCGCCGACAAAATGACCTGCATCGAAGGTGACGTGTTCGAAGCCCTGAAAGAGCTGAAAGCCAGCGAAGAGCGTTTCGACGTGATCGTTGCCGATCCTCCGGCGTTCATCAAACGCAAAAAAGACATGAAGAACGGTGAAGGTGCCTACCGTCGCCTGAACGAGCAAGCCATGCGCCTGCTCAGCAAGGACGGCATCCTGGTCAGCGCTTCATGCTCGATGCACCTGCCGGAAGACGATCTGCAGAACATCCTGCTGACCAGCGCCCGTCACCTGGACCGCAACATCCAGATGCTGGAGCGTGGCGGTCAGGGCCCGGATCACCCGGTTCACCCGGCTATCGCCGAAACCCGCTACATCAAGAGCATCACCTGCCGTCTGCTGCCAAACAGCTGATTTCGCCGGTTTGACGGGGAGCCTGCCGGCTCCCCGTTCTATTATCTGTTATTGAACTCTCTAACTTCCTACTCCAGCGATCTTAATGACTTGCAGGACGTTTCGCCCTGTCTGTTATTTAAGCGGACAGAACTTACAAGATTCATCCAACCCTCAGATCAATCCGACAAAATTACTGGAATATTCCTACCCAATTTCCCCTTGATAAGAATTCATTACAAACTATGATTAAGTCGTCACAAAGGAGTGACACTCACTATCAATTACAAGGAGTTCAAAACATGAAAGCAATTACTCTGGAAACCAACAAAATCGCTAACCTGGCTTTTCTGGTCGCACCAAAAGCCCGCTAAGTAAATGAAACGCTGGGGAGTGCCGGCTACCCAGCGTTTTCTATGGAAAGACCAGAGTGAATCGCCAATCATGCAGATAAACCCTTATATATTCATACTTCCTCGCACGCCCGACCAAATAGTCTGGGATTACAAGAACCACAAACAATTCGAATTGAATCTTGAGTATTCAACCCGTCTCGCACACCTTATCGAAAACCCTGAAAAGTTTGATGACAATAACATAATAGACACACAACTCATGAACGCGGGAATACTCACACCCTCAATACAAAGCCCTCTTGAATGGGGTTGGGATGAACTGTCGAAGATATTTCATATCGGCACCAAGAACATTCCTTGTGAATATGTCCCCCAAGATATTAATGAATGGTCGAGACACTATCTGGACCATTGCGCCGAAGTACTGGCCACTCCTGCCCCCCAGACCAGGCGCACAGAGCGCCCGACAACCGAACGAATTGCCCTGCCTCAACCCTCCTGCTTCCCGGTAAAAGCGCTGGTAAAGACATTGATCGAGCGAAAGACCTGTCGCACCTTCACGGGTGAAAGGGTTTCCCTCGATGATGTGAGCACTCTTCTGTATTTGTCCCTTGGCTATTTGCGTGAGCGCGACAACGACATCGACGAAACCATCGCTGACGGTCTCGGCGCCCGGCGCACCAGTCCATCCGGTGGCGGGCTGAATGCCTGCGAAGGTTTTCTTCATGTTCAGAACGTCAGCGGCCTGAATCCCGGTCTCTACGCCTACCACCCCGACGAACATGCTCTGAGCTTCGTCAGTCCGGTGCCTGACTCGCCCTTGGGCCAGTTGTTGTGTGGGCAGCATTTCATCAACAACCTGCCAGTCGGCCTGTTCATCACCGCTCGCTTCGACAAACTGTGGTGGAAATATGAACACTCGCGGGCGTACCGAATGGCCTACATGGAGGCCGGTCATATTTCACAGACCTTTCAACTGGTGGCCACCGCACTTGGGTTAAGCACCTGGCTGACCGGTGCGTTGGCGGACGATCAGGTCGAAACGTTGCTGGGGATCGAGGACAGCGCCGAACAACCGTTGTTTTTTGTGGGCTGCGGCCAGAGTGACGGGCAAGTGATGTGCAAGGAATTAAAAGCACTGCTGCGCAGCCGAGGCTCACAACAATGACCGAGCCCCGCACAGACGACCTGTCACTGCCCGACGCCTGGGCACAGCGCTTCACCCTCGGTGACTGGAACACCCGAGCCTCGGTACGAACCAGCGAACACACCTATCAATTGCCATCAGATCTGGAACGGCAACTGGAAACACGACACTGGTTCCCGCCCGCCTTCTTGCCCTACCTGAATCACCCGGTGATCGAAGCAGCCGGCAGCGCGATCACCCATCGATTATCGGCCAACCATCTGGTGTATTTCCTCGACTACACCACCCGGCTCGAACATCGGATCGTCAACCGCTCCGTGGAAACCATCGTCCACGATGAGCTCGGTGCGCCCATCCCCCGACGGATGAAAACGGCCGCCCTCCAGCTCTATACCGATGAGGGTTATCACGCGCTGTTCTCCAATAGTCTCGCCGAGCAGATAGCCGACCTCTACGGCATGACCCAACGCCCGGTGATGCCGCGCCGCATTACCCGACTGAACGCCCTGATTGACCACTGCCCAGACAGGCATAAAGCGCTGGCCTGGTTTCTCGTCGGTTTCGTGTCCGAGACCATCATCGCCAGGGAACTGCTCGAGGTTTGCCGCAACGAGCTGGTGTCCAGCGTCCAGGAAATGCTCAGGGACCACCTCACCGACGAGGCCCGACACAGTCGTTATTTTTGCGAGGTGTTCCATTATCTGTGGCTGACCCTGAACAGCAGCCAACGCACGTTCGCCGCAAAGCTGCTGGTGGACATCCTCCTGATGTTCTTTGAGGTCGATGAACGATGGCTGAAGGAAAGCCTGAACAGCGTGGGCCTCAGGGAAAATTGCGTCGCAGAAATCCTCAGTGCCCTGACCGGCCCGCAAGCCTGCCTTCAGCGCGCCCGATCAGGTGCAGGCGCGACGCTACAGGCAATGGAAAAGGCAGGTTTTTTCGACCTGCCTTTTAACCAGCGAATCTTCGTACAGGCAGGACTTGTCGATGGATGAAGGAAAATCTGCGGTCAGTGTCAAACACCGCCGCTCTGCGATCACCCTGTTAATGACCATGGTCATGCTGGGGGTCTTCCCTCTGGATGTTCTTCTGCCATCGTTCCCGGCGCTGGCCGAACACTTCCGCACCACGCCAGGCGACATCGCGTTTTCCATCAGCCTGTTTGCCATCGGGATCGCACTTTCCCAACTGCTGGTCGGGCCGCTCTCGGATGTCATCGGGCGCAAAAGTCTGCTGCTGGCGGGAATGGCGGTCTCGATTGTCGGTGCGACGGGTTGCGTGCTGTCCACCGACTACGCCTGGTTCCTGATGTTCCGGGTGGTACAGGCCATCGGCTGCGGTTGCTTCGTACTCTCGCAGGCACTGGTCCAGGACCTGTTCGACGGCAAGGAGCGGGATCAACTGCGGATCCTGATGGTCACCGCCAGCGGGATCTTCATTTCCG
Organism: Pseudomonas sp. PDM25; assembly: GCF_019219045.1. NCBI lineage: Bacteria > Pseudomonadati > Pseudomonadota > Gammaproteobacteria > Pseudomonadales > Pseudomonadaceae > Pseudomonas > Pseudomonas sp. PDM25. The sequence continues at coordinate 356,282 of NZ_JAHUWL010000004.1, read as the reverse complement.
TCTCGCCACTGGCTGGCACCCTGTTGCAACAGGCACTGGACTGGCCCGCAAGCTTCATTATCTTTATTGCCCTCGCCGCCGCCGTGTTCCTCAAGGCCTGTTTCTTTCTTGAGAACCGGCACACCGCCACAACCCCGCGCCGAAGCATTCTTCAGTCCTACCGGCGCGTCTGTCGCGATGCGGGTTTCCTCGGCTATTGGCTGATCGCCGCAATCGCCTTCACCTGCCACTTTTCCTTCATTGTCATCTCGCCCCTGATCTTCATGGAGCAGTTGCAGCTTTCGGCCTACGAGTTTTCCCTGACATTGTTGCTGTATGGCGTGGCCTACATCATCGGCGGCATTGTCGCTCGAGTCCTCGCCGGGCGGATCGCGGCCAATACACAGATAGTCGTTGGCCTGGGCCTGATCTTCATTTCTGGACTGGTGATGCTCTTGCTCTCAAATCTGCTGGGGCTTTCAGCCCTGACCGTGCTGATCCCCATGATCATCTGCACCGCCGGCACAACCATCGTCCGCCCTGTTGCCACCTCCAAAGCCATGGAAGTGTTCCCGGACAATGCCGGTACATCGGCGTCGGCCGGGAACACGCTGATCTTCATCTTTGGCGGGGTGATCAGCGCCCTGATCAATCTGAGTGGCGCCCATCTGCAAACGACTCTCGCATTGAGTTTCATCGTCTTGAGCACCGTCGGCGTTTCCTTCAATGCACTGATCACACGTCGGCAGCTCTCGCTGAATACCGGATGATTCCTGCCGGTCGTCATCCCACACGCTCCGTCAGTGCTGGATCCCCCTTTTCCGGCATTCCCTCCTGACGCCAGCCGTGTAGAATCGCGACATTCATCGCCAGTCATCCCCCGGCGGGTTTATGAGCTCAAGCTGAAGCGCGCGGCGATCCCGCAAAGTTATCGGCAACTTCCGGACACACGGCCATTTCTGAGTGTTCCAGACGTCAATAGAAGCTCACTTCCCTTTTGATACCTGATTAGCCGCCCGGAGTGCTTCATGCCTGATTACCGCTCGAAAACATCCACCCATGGCCGCAACATGGCCGGCGCCCGCGCACTGTGGCGCGCAACGGGTATGAAAGATGACGACTTCAAAAAGCCGATCATCGCCATTGCCAACTCCTTCACCCAGTTCGTACCGGGCCACGTCCACCTCAAGGACCTGGGCCAACTGGTCGCCCGTGAAATCGAACGCGCCGGCGGTGTCGCCAAAGAATTCAACACCATCGCCGTGGATGACGGCATCGCCATGGGCCACGACGGCATGCTGTATTCGCTGCCGAGCCGCGAGATCATTGCCGACTCCGTCGAGTACATGGTCAACGCCCACTGCGCCGATGCGATCGTCTGCATCTCCAACTGCGACAAGATCACCCCTGGCATGCTGATGGCCGCCCTGCGCCTGAACATCCCGGTGATCTTCGTTTCCGGCGGCCCGATGGAAGCCGGCAAGACCAAACTGGCCAGCCACGGTCTCGACCTCGTCGACGCCATGGTGATCGCCGCCGACTCCAGCGCTTCTGACGAGAAAGTCGCTGAGTACGAGCGCAGCGCCTGTCCGACGTGCGGTTCGTGCTCCGGCATGTTCACCGCCAACTCGATGAACTGCCTGGTCGAAGCCCTGGGCCTGGCATTGCCGGGCAACGGTTCGACCCTGGCCACCCACAGCGACCGCGAGCAACTGTTCCTGCAGGCCGGTCGCACCATCGTCGAGCTGTGCAAACGTTACTACGGCGACAACGATGAGTCGGTATTGCCGCGCAACATCGCCAACTTCAAGGCGTTCGAAAACGCCATGACGCTGGACATCGCCATGGGCGGCTCCACCAACACCATCCTGCACTTGCTGGCTGCGGCCCAGGAAGCCGAGATCGATTTCGACCTGCGCGACATCGACCGTCTCTCCCGTCACGTTCCGCAACTGTGCAAAGTTGCGCCGAACATCCAGAAGTACCACATGGAAGACGTGCACCGCGCCGGCGGGATCTTCAGCATCCTCGGCTCGCTGGCCCGTGGCGGTCTGCTGCACACCGACCTGCCGACCGTGCACAGTAAAACCCTGGCCGAAGGCATCGCCAAGTGGGACATCACCCAGACCAACGACGAAGCGGTGCATCACTTCTTCAAGGCCGGCCCTGCGGGCATCCCGACCCAAACCGCGTTCAGCCAGTCGACCCGTTGGGAAACCCTGGACGACGACCGTGAAAACGGCTGCATCCGCAGTGTCGAACACGCCTACTCGAAAGAAGGCGGCCTGGCCGTTCTCTACGGCAACATCGCGCTGGACGGCTGCGTGGTGAAAACCGCCGGCGTCGACGAGTCGATCCACGTGTTCGAAGGCAACGCGAAGATCTTCGAAAGCCAGGACAGCGCCGTACGCGGCATCCTCGCGGACGAAGTGAAAGCCGGCGACATCGTGATCATTCGTTACGAAGGCCCGAAAGGCGGCCCGGGCATGCAGGAAATGCTGTACCCGACGTCGTACCTGAAATCCAAAGGCCTGGGCAAAGCTTGCGCCCTGCTCACCGATGGCCGTTTCTCCGGCGGCACCTCGGGCCTGTCCATCGGCCACGCTTCGCCAGAAGCGGCGGCCGGCGGCGCGATTGGTCTGGTGCAGGATGGCGACAAAGTGCTGATCGACATTCCGAACCGCTCGATCAACCTGTTGATCAGCGACGAAGAAATGGCCGGTCGTCGTGCCGAGCAGGATCAGAAAGGCTGGAAGCCTGTGGAAAAACGTCCACGTAAAGTGACCACCGCACTGAAGGCCTACGCCCTGCTGGCGACCAGCGCCGACAAGGGTGCTGTGCGTAACAAGGCGATGCTCGACGGGCTGTAAGCGTCGATCACCGCGATAAGAATGCCCCGCCAAGTGCGGGGCTTTTTTATGGGCCTATGATGAGATCTCGCTTTACGGCCCCACCAGCCGGGCTTGCAGATAATCGTAAAGTTCGCCGGCGCTTTTTTTGTAACCTTCACTACTCAGGTGAATCAGATCATTTTGAGCCAAATGCGCTACCTGCCAGCGCTCAATTGAACAGGCGCCACCCATGTAAGCTTGCCAGTCCCAGAACAAGGCGGCGGCCTTCAGTGCTGCTTGCCTTTGAATTTGAATGATCTGAGCAAGTTTTGCCGGTTGGCGCCCGGCGCATGAGTCAGCGGACCGTTGTTTTATCGAGTCTGCTGGCCCGACCAGCAAGATCACGACATCAGGCAAGGTGCGTCGTAACAGGACAAGCTTCTCGCTCAGGTCAGCCTCATAAAGTGTCAGGTCCAGATCGTCGTCAAATGCTTCATTACCCCCATACGCGAGTACCAGCAAGTCAGGGTGCAAGGCTTGCAGGGTGCTTTGCCAGCCGTCTTGCCACCTATCGAGAATCTTCAACATCGCACCATTAACACCCAATGCAGAGTACGTCACTCCAGTCTCTGTCAACGACTCGATGTTCCAGCCTCCCAGTTCTACGGTCTGATTCGAGGCTATCACCAGATCAACCGGCAGGCTTACGGGTTGGATAGCGGGGCTGAAACGCCATTGTCCAGATGTTGGCAACAGCTCGACACTGGCAGAGTCCCCTCCAGCACTGGCGGTCAGGCGGCTATTGAAGAGCGCACGGTACAGCGCTGATATTCGATATATGCCGTCATTCGATGCTCGTGATTCGATATGCACCCCTGCGCCCGGGCTCATGGGCAGCGACAGATAGCCTCCCAATGGAAACTCGCCGCTGTACTGATTGCGACTGGAAACCAGACGCCATTGCCCATCTACCGTCGACAGAACAACCTGATCGTAACGAGTGCCTGGTACAGGCATCGCCGCGATGAAGCCAATGCCGCCAGCACCGTATTGTTTCTGGAACAGTCGACGCATTTCGCCTGTGAACAAATCGGCAGCCGTGTGAGAGTCTCCCAATTGCACAATACTGACCGACGTGCTGCGCGAGGCCTTTAGTTTGCCCACCAGCTTACTCAAGTTCAGGGGCGAGACCCCTTGAGGCACGGTGGGTGAAATGACCTGATCATTTCGCGGCATCGACTCAGCCGCCGCACTCGTGCAAAGCCAGCCGTATCCGCTCAGCGTGGCGATCATCCACGCGATAAAGACCCGATGTAATCGTCGCATGCCCCCGTTCCTTCGGTCGTTGCCCGAGCCAACTGCCCAGCGCCGTATCACCCAATGATAAATCAATGAATATAGGCAGCAGACAGCCACTGCGCGTCGTTATTCCGAACAAAAAAAGGCCCCGCATTTGCGGGGCCGGTCGCGCGCCCACACTGTGCGGGGGCGATTATCGTGGCATTTACTGAATCTCTTCCGGCTTCACGATCACCCAGTTCTTGTCCGCCGTGACCTGCAACCCTTCCTTGGCCTGAGCCGCCGCGTGCTTGGCCATCATGCCGTTAATCTGGTTCATGTATTTGTCTTTGCGGTTAACCCACAAGTGGATGCCACCCTTGGCCACGTCAACATCGTGGAACAGCATGTAACCGTCGCTGCTCGGGGTATCGCCGCCCACCAATACCGGTTTTTTCCACTCGTCGATGTAGGTCAGGATCGCCGCATGCTTGCCGGCCATCCAGGTCGCCGGGGTCCACAGGTACGGGGTCAGTTCGAGGCCGAGGTTGGCTTTCTCGTCATACTTGCCCGCGGTGATCTGCTTGCGCGCCGTGGTCAGTTCGCCGGTCTGGCGGTCCTTGAGCAGCGTGGTCACGCCGATCACGTTCTGCGGTTTGACGTTGTAGCCGTACTTCGGATCGGCGGCGACCATGCGCACCAGCTCCTCGGAGGCGGCGGTCATCACGTAGACATCGATGCCGTTCTCCATCAGCTTGTTGTAGAGCTCTTTCTGGCCGGTGAAGATTTTCGGCGGGTTGACGTCGAGGTTCTTGACCACGTCGCCTTCGTAATACGTCGCCGGCACCGGTTTACCAGACGTCATTAACTCATCGACGTAGCCTTTGAGTTCCTGGAGGGTGAAGCCGGAGAACACTTGGGCGACCCATGGGTAGCAAACCATGTCGTCGACTTCGCAGAGTCGATAGTAGTAGCTGAACAAACTTTCCTTGTGGTCGGCAGTGTCTTTGAACGGCATCAGTTTCAGGGAGGGATCGAGTTTCTCGCGGGTGATCAGGCCCTTGTTTTCCATGAACGGCAGCAACGACTCTTCGAGGTCGTAGCGGTAACTGGTGTTGTCCATGTCGAACACCGCGTAGTTACCTTTGTTGGCGTTGGCAGCAATCATTGCGTCCAGCGCCTTGGCCTGATCGGCTGGCCAATGCTTCAAATCCGTGGCGAATACCTGGCCGGCGAGGCCAAGACCCAAACTCAATCCCAACGCGGCAGCCAGAAATTTCGGTGCAAGCTTCATCGGCATTTCTCCCTGAATGAAAGACATCGACGCTAACAAATAAGTGTGACAGTCCTCGCCTGTCAGCGACCGCTCACGTCTCCATTGCGCCAGCTGCATCCCTGTGAGCGACGCGCGCTTATTCCAAAAACGACGGTTTTCATACGTTTTTGGTATTAATTCATTGGAAATCAAGCTGTTAGGCTTGCCGGTTCGCAGTCACCCCGGAAGGTGGCTGGCACAAGTCTTATCGGAGTTCTCATGAATCTGCCGCTGATCCTCAATCTGCTGGTGTTCCTCGCGTTACTTTTTGGTCTTGCACAAACCCGTCACACCACCTGGAGCCTGGCGAAAAAAGTTCTGCTCGCGCTGGTGCTGGGCGTGGCGTTCGGTGTGGCGCTGCACACCCTTTACGGTGCCGGCAACCCGGTACTGAAAGCCTCGATCGGCTGGTTCGATCTGGTGGGCAACGGTTACGTGCAGTTGCTGCAAATGATCGTGATCCCGCTGGTGTTCGCCTCGATCCTTAGCGCCGTGGCCCGCCTGCACAACGCCTCGTCGCTGGGCAAGATCAGCTTCCTGACCATCGGCACGCTGCTGTTCACCACGGCCATTGCGGCGCTGATCGGTATCGGGCTGACCAACCTGTTTGGTCTGACCGCTGAAGGCCTGGTGGCCGGCACTCAGGAAATGGCCCGTCTGCAAACCATTCAGACCGACTACGCGGGCAAGGTTGCCGACCTGAATGTGCCGCAGCTGTTGCTGTCGTTCATTCCGCAAAACCCGTTCGCCGACCTCGCTCGCGCGAAGCCGACCTCGATCATCAGCGTGGTGATTTTTGCTGCGTTCCTTGGGGTCGCGGCGCTGCAACTGTTGAAAGATGACGTGGAGAAAGGTCAGAAAGTGATCAACGCCATCGACACCTTGCAAGCCTGGGTGATGCGCCTGGTACGTCTGGTGATGAAGCTGACCCCGTACGGCGTTTTGGCGCTGATGACCAAAGTGGTCGCCGGCTCCAACCTGCAGGACATCATCAAACTCGGCAGTTTCGTGGTGGTTTCCTACATCGGGCTGGGCCTGATGTTTGTGGTCCATGGCCTGCTGGTCTCGGCCGCCGGGATCAATCCCCTGCGCTTCTTCCGCAAGATCTGGCCGGTGCTGACGTTTGCTTTCACCAGCCGCTCCAGCGCTGCGACCATTCCGCTGAGCATCGAAGCCCAGACCAGCCGTTTGGGTATTCCACAGTCCATCGCCAGTTTTGCCGCGTCGTTCGGCGCGACCATTGGCCAGAACGGTTGTGCCGGTCTGTACCCGGCGATGTTGGCAGTGATGGTTGCACCGACTGTGGGCATCAACCCGCTGGACCCACTGTGGATCGCGACGCTGGTGGCGATTGTGACGCTGAGCTCGGCGGGTGTGGCCGGAGTGGGCGGTGGCGCGACGTTTGCCGCGTTGATCGTGTTACCGGCGATGGGCTTGCCGGTGTCACTGGTGGCGTTGCTGATTTCGGTTGAGCCGCTGATTGATATGGGGCGCACGGCGTTGAACGTGAGTGGTTCGATTACCGCCGGTGCGATCACCAGCCAGATCATGCAGCAGACCGATAAAGAGCTGCTGGATGCGGATGAGCATTCGGAGTTGGCTCACGCTTAAGTAGCGCCTGATAGTCCGCCTTCGCGAGCAAGCCCGCTCCCACATTGGTCCTGCGGTGTACATAGAACTTATGAACACCCGAGATCAACTGTGGGAGCGGGCTTGCTCGCGAAGCTTTTAGGCCTTTTCCCACACCTCGAAGTTGTACGCTGGCTTATCGCCTTCCGCTGGATTCGCAACATTCGACACCAGTTTCCACTGCCCCAAATCAAACTCCGGAAACCACGCATCCCCTTCCGGGCTCAGCGCCACGCGCGTCAAATACAGCCGATCAGCCTGGGCCAACCCCTGCGCATACAACTGCGCCCCACCAATCAGCATCAGCTCATCGACGCCCTGTTCCCGCGCCCACTCTTCCGCGCGAACCACTGCAGCCGCAAGCGACGGATAAACTTCCGCGCCTTCCAACTTCAGATCTGCCTGACGGCTGACCACGATGTTCAACCGGCCCGGCAACGGGCGACCGAGGGAATCCCAGGTCTTGCGACCCATGATGATCGGCTTGCCGAGGGTCGTGGCCTTGAAGTATTTGAAGTCCCCCGGCAAGTGCCAGGGCATGCTGTTGTCGACGCCGATCACACGGTTTTCACCGAGGGCTGCGATCAGGCTGAGGGGGAGTGATTTAGTCATGCCGGCGAGGATACCAGAGCCTCCCGTACCCCGATAAGCGCCACAGCGGTTATGCTCACCGTTCAATTGAGCGACGGGATGCCGCGTGACTGAACTGACTCCACTGCAAAACCTCTGGCTGACCGAGACGGTGCGCCTGCGTGAAGAACATGCCGGCCCCCTGGATGATCTGGAAGCCAACCGACTGGCCCGCAGCGCGGGCGGCGATCTGCCGACACGTATTCAACGCCGTGCCCTGTGGCTGGCCGAGCGTGATGGGCTGACCAGCGCCCTCAAACATTGGCTTCAAGGCGCGCGTCTGGCGCTGATCGTGATGGCGGTGCTGGCCATTGCCAGCGGCGCCGGTCTGGCGTTTGCCGCGTTGGGCGACGGACAAACTCCGGTGAATGTGTTCTGGGCCTTGGGCAGTTTGCTCGGGCTGAACCTGATTCTATTGCTGAGCTGGGCGCTGGGCTTGGTCTTCGCCGGCGAACACGGCGCCACCCTCGGCCGCTTATGGTTATGGCTCAGCGAAAAACTCGCCCGCAATGCCAAAGCCGCGCAACTGGCCCCGGCCCTGCTGCTCTTGCTGCAACGACAGAAACTCAATCGCTGGGCGGTCGGCATACTGGTCAACAGCTTGTGGTTGCTGGCGATGCTCAGCGCACTGGTCATGCTATTGATGCTGATGGCGACCCGCCGTTATGGCTTCGTCTGGGAAACCACGCTCCTGGGCGGCGACACTTTCGTCGCCATGACCCAAGCCCTCGGTGCCCTGCCGGCCATGCTGGGCTTCAACGTTCCGACCGTGGAAATGATCCGCGCCAGCGGCGACGCCGCATTGAATATCGAAAGCGCCCGTCAGGCCTGGGCAACATGGCTGGTCGGCGTGCTGGTGGTCTACGGTGTTTTGCCGCGACTGTTGTTGGCGCTGTTTTGCCTGTGGCGCTGGAAAACCGGGCAAGCAACATTGCATCTGGATTTGAACCTGCCCGGTTACGCCCAACTGCGCGAACGGCTGATGCCGACCAGCGAACGCCTGGGCATCAGCGACGCTGAGCCAGAGCAATTGCACCGTATTGAAAGCGGTGTCAGCGACCTGCCAAGCGATGGCGCGCTGTTGGTGGCCATCGAGCTGGACGACCAACGCCCCTGGCCGCCGCCACTGCCGAAATCCGTGAGCAACGCCGGCGTCCTCGACAGTCGCGAATCGCGGCACAAACTTCTCGAACAGCTGAGTCGCTTCCCCCCGGCCCGTCTGGCCATCGCTTGCGATCCGCGACGTTCGCCGGACCGCGGCAGTCTGGCACTGATCGCCGAACTGGCCCGCAGCGCCAGCGCCACCCGCGTCTGGCTGCTGCAAGCTCCGCCGGGTGAAGCGCTGGATGCCGAAAGGCTCGGCGACTGGCACGTGGCGCTGCAACAGCTGGACTTGCCGTTCGCCGATTGCGCGCCGTTGAACTGGCTGGAGAGCGGTCATGACTAACCCCTGGAAACCGCCCTTGAAGCTCGCGGTGGTCGGCCACACCAACGTCGGCAAAACCTCATTGCTGCGCACCCTGACCCGCGATGTCGGTTTCGGTGAGGTGTCTCATCGCCCCAGCACCACACGACACGTCGAAGGCGCACGGTTGTCGGTGGACGGCGAGCCGTTGCTCGACCTCTACGACACCCCCGGCCTGGAAGATGCCATCGCCCTGCTCGACTATCTCGAACGCCTGGAGCGTCCCGGCGAACGCCTCGACGGCCCGGCACGGTTAGCGCGATTTCTTGAAGGCAGCGAAGCACGACAACGGTTTGAACAGGAAGCCAAGGTGCTGCGGCAACTGCTGACCTGCGACGCCGGTCTCTACGTGATCGACGCCCGGGAACCGGTGCTGGCCAAGTACCGCGACGAACTGGAAGTGTTGGCCAGCTGCGGCAAACCGCTGCTGCCGGTGCTGAATTTCGTCAGCAGCGCCAACCACCGCGAACCGGATTGGCGCGAAGCGTTGGCACGCCTCGGCTTGCACGCCTTGGTCCGCTTCGACAGCGTCGCACCGCCGGAGGATGGCGAACGTCGACTGTATGAAAGCCTCGCCCTGCTGCTGGAGAACGCCCGCCCGCAACTGGAACGCTTGATCGTCGATCAGCAAGCCCAACGCCAGGCCCGGCAACAGAGTGCGGCGCGGCTGATTGCCGAATTATTGATCGACTGCGCCGCGTGCCGGCGTAGCGTGATCAGCGAAGCCGAGCAAGAACAGCAAGCCATCAACGAACTGCGCAAGGCGGTTCGACAACGGGAACAACGCTGCGTCGAAGCGCTGCTCAAGCTCTACGCCTTCCGTCCACAGGACGCGGCGGCCAGTGACCTGCCGCTGCTCGATGGCCGCTGGGGGGATGACCTGTTCAACCCGGAAACCCTGAAACAGCTCGGCGTGCGAGTCGGTGGCGGTATCGCGGCCGGCGCGGCAGCCGGGGCCGGGGTCGATTTGCTGGTAGGCGGCCTGACCCTCGGTGCGGCCGCATTGGCTGGAGCGATTGCCGGTGGCGCCCTGCAAACGGCCCGCAGTTATGGCAGTCGGTTGATGGGCAAGATCAAAGGCCAGCGCGAACTGACCGTCGATGACAGCGTGCTGCGGCTATTGGCGCTGCGTCAGCGACAACTGCTGCAAGCACTCAATGCGCGTGGGCATGCGGCGATGGACAGCATTCAAGTCGCCACACCCCAGGACAAGACCTGGCGCGAAGGCAAACTGCCCGAACCGCTGAACAAGGCCCGGGCGCATCCGCAGTGGTCTTCGCTTAATCCGCATTCGAAGTTGAGTCAGGGGGAGCGCCAAGAGCAGGTTGAGGTGTTGGCGCAACAGTTGTAAAGCCCGAGTGATGTGCAGCTCAGGCGGGCCTCTTCGCGAGCAAGCCCGCTCCCACATTTAATCTGCAGTGATTAGAGGTTTTGTGTACGACGCAGATCCAATGTGGGAGCGGGCTTGCTCGCGAATGCAGCGGCTCGTTCCCGGGTTTATACGCCGAGCTTCAAAAACTCCCCCGCCATCGAGGCGACTCGTCGCCGATCCGTGCGATCCGCGCGTCCGTCATTGTCCACATCCGAACTCAGTATCACCTCCAGTCCACCATCGTTATCAAGATCGTGAGCCGCAGCTTTATAAGCAATCTTCTGCCCCTCGTGAAAATGTAGCCGCACCGTTTCAGGTGTGCCGTCAGCGGATGGATTCTGCAAGAAGATGCGCAAGTGCCGCTCCTCACCTTCACCCTCGTTGAACCAGGCGCATTTCAAATAGGTTTTGCCGAGCGACCTGAGTTGTTGCCGATCTGCATCCGTCGTCTCACGCTGCAACCGATCAGCGTCATGGAATTCAAAATGAACGGTATCTGCCGAGCCCTTCCCGCTTCGATCCTGTGCAATCACTTTCAAATAACGCATCCGTGCGCTTCCTTGCGAAAAGCCCAGATTGAACCGCTATCGCAAGCCCCTCCATCCGCCGTTTCTCAATTGCCTGTGAGACAACTCATTGCGCCTCGCGGGACAGTAGACCGACCGCTTTGCGTTTCAACACCTCCAGATCAATCACCGGCACCGCCATCTCCTTCGCCAACTCATCCCACTGGCGCATGCGCAGACTGACCTCGCACAACGGATCCTGCTCGAAGGCTTCTGTCTCTTCAGCGGTCATCACACCGCCCTGATACTCCAGCGTTCGACGGCTGGCTTCACTCAAGCGCTCGTAGTAACCCGGTTCTTTAAGTGTCAAATAACGCTTGGCCTGAACGTGGTACTCCACCAGCCGCGCCATGCGCTCACTGAAACCTGCACGGCGTAAATAATCCGCGCCCAGGCGCTCGTGACTGACCACGCCGAAGCCGCCCATGTTCTCGGCACTCTCTGCGCAGATATGCCCGATGTCGTGGAAGAACGCGGCCAGCACCACTTCGTCATCGAAGCCCTCGGCCATGGCCAGTTCGGCGGCCTGGGACATGTGCTCGATCTGCGACACCGGTTCGCCGATGTAATCGCTGTCGCCAAAGCGCTCGTACAGACCGAACACCTCGGCGATCACTTGCTCATTGCGGTCCATCAATGCTCTCCCAACAACGTTGCTAGGTTGTGTTCAGCCATCGCCGGCCCGACGCTCATGCCGACACCCGTGTGCATCAGCGCCACGCTCACGCCCGGCATCGGCCGCAGGAACGAGAACGGCCCCGGACCACGAGAACCATAGACGCCTTGCCAACGTTCGACCACTTGCACCCTGCAACCCAGGGTGTGTTCCGCGAGTTCAAGCATCCAGTTATCCACCTGCTCAGCGTTGAACGGCGACGGGTCGCTGCCGTAATGGTGGGAGTCGCCGATGATCAATTCGCCATACGGTGTCGGGCTGATCAGCAGGTGAATACCGTTTTCATGCAGGTGCGGCGCATCGCGCTGGATTTGCGCCTGTACCGCCGCCGCTTCCGGCAGATCGGCGAAGGCGCCGTAGTGCACGCAGCTCAAACCGGTGAGCAACGCGTGTTGCAGGTTGAGGTTGATTTGCGGTCGGGCCCGAAGCATTTGCAGGCGGCAGATTTGCGGGTTGAGTTCAGCGATCGGCTCGGCCAGCAGCGTCTGATAATCGTGGCCGGAACAGACGATGATCTGCTCGGCACTGAAGGATCCGGCGGTGCTGTGCAAGCGGCCGGGCTCGATGTCGCGCACGAGGGTGGAGAAGTGAAACGTGACACCGAGTTCGCGGCGCAGGTAGTCGATCAGCGCTGGAATGGCTTCACGGGAATACAGTTGCTGATCGTCCATCCCGTGCAACGCGGCGCGGTGATGGCTGAACTGGCCGCGGTACACATCGCGCAATGCAGCGCCACGCAACAGGTCGACGCGGTAACCGTGTTCCACGGCGCGACCGGCGCAGAAGGCTTCCAGCAGGTGTTCTTCGGCTTCGGTGCGGGCAAACAGGTATGAGCCGTTGCGCTTGAGTTGCAGGCCGGCGAGTTGCGCCCATTGGCCCCAGATCTCGCGACTGGCTTTGGCCAGTTCGAGCATCGGGCCCGGTGGTTGGCCGGTGACCAGGGCCTGGCCGAAGTTGCGCACCGAGGCGCCCAAAGGCGTTTCGCTGCGTTCGAAAACGGTGACTTTCAGACCGCGCCGGGCGGCGGCGTAGGCGTGGGACAGACCGAGAATGCCGGCGCCGACGATCAGCATGTCGTTGTGGTGTGTCATGGAGAGATGTCCTGAATTCGAAGCCGCCTTCGCGGGCAAGCCCGCTCCCACAGGGTCCGTGGTGTTCACAAAACCTGTGGGAGCGGGCTTGCCCGCGAAGGGGCCCTGTCAGCCGATGAAGATCTTACTTGGCAGCCACTTTCTCGGACTTGCCGTCATAGCGCTTGCGCCATTCGGTCAGGATTTCGTCGCGATTCTTCGACGCCCAGGCGAAGTCGTTCTTGATCAAACGCTGCTCGTAGTCGGCCGGCAATTCGGTCTGCGGCTTGGCGATACCCGGTTGCGCGAGCACGGCGAAGTTCTCTTTATAAAGCTCCATCGCTGCCGGGCTGGCGGAGAAGTCAGCCAGTTTCTTCGCCGCTTCTTCGTGCGGTGTGCCCTTGATCACAGCCGTCGCTTCGATCTCCCAGCCCAGGCCTTCTTTCGGCAGGATGATGTCCAGTGGCGCGCCTTGGCGTTTCAGCTGAACGGCCGGGTATTCAAAGGAAATACCAATCGGGAATTCGCCCGCCGCCGCCAGTTTGCAAGGCTTGGAACCGGAGTGAACGTACTGGCCGATGTTCTGGTGCAGGTCGTCCATGTACTGCCAGCCCTGCTTTTCGCCGAAGGTTTGCAGCCAGGCGCTGACATCGAGGAAACCGGTGCCGGACGAGGCCGGGTTCGGCATCACGATCTTGCCTTTGTACTCAGGCTTGGTCAGGTCCTGCCAGCTCACCGGTTTGCTCAGGCCCTGCTTCTCGGCTTCGACGGTGTTGAAGCAAATAGTCGCGGCCCAGACGTCCATGCCGACCCAGGCTGGCGGGTTGGCGGCGTCGCGGTAGTTGCCGCCGATCTTGCCCAGGTCCTTCGGCGCATAGCTTTGCAGCATGCCTTGCTGATCAAGAATCGCCAGGCTTGAAGCCGCCAGGCCCCAGACCGCGTCAGCCTGCGGGCGAGCTTTTTCGGCCAGCAGCTTGGCGGTGATGATGCCGGTGGAGTCGCGCACCCACTTGATCTCGACGTCCGGGTTGGCTTTTTCGAAAGCTTCTTTATAGGTCTTCAGTTGTTCGGCTTCGAGGGCGGTGTACACCGTCAACTCGGTTTTCGCCGCGAAGGCGTTCAGGCTGAAAGCGGTGAGGACAGCAGCGGCCAGGGCCAGGGGCTTGAACATGATCTTTTCCTGTTTTTGAGTTGAGGGGCTTTCGGTTTTAGGAGCAGCGAATCAATGACCAGGCGCGGTCTGCCGCCAGGCCTGGGAACGACGCAACAAACCGCGCGAAGCCCAGGCCAGCAGCAGGGACACGCCCGCCGAGGTGAACAGAATCAGGGTCGACATCGCCGCTGCGCCGCCGACGTTGCCGGCGTCGTCCATGTTCAGCACCGCCACCGCCGCGAGGATGGTGTCGGGCCTGTAAAGGAAGATCGCTGCCGAGACGGTGGTCATGGCCGAGACGAACAGGTAGCGCACGATGTCCAGCAGCGCCGGCAGGCAGATCGGCACGGTGACGCGCAGGTAATGCCGATACAGCGGCGCCTTGAGCGACAGCGCGGCGGCTTCGAACTCGGCGTCGAGTTGGCGCAGTGCGGTGGTGGCGGTCATTTGCGCGGTGGTCAAATAGTGAGCAATGGTGCAAACCACCAGCAGGGTCATGGTCCCGTAGAGCACATGCAGCGGGTTGCCCGTGAGGTTGAAGAAGAAGACATAACCCAGGCCCAGCACCAGACCCGGCACCGCCATCGGTACGAAACTGAGCATGCGCAGTGTCAGATTCAGCCCTCGTTGGCCCTTGGTTTTTTCCATCAGGTAGGCGCCGGTGAAGATCAGCACGCTGCCGATCAACGCCGTGCATAAGGCCATCTTCACGCTGTTGCCATAGGCCAGCCAGCCACCGCCCGCGGTGTCGTTGAACTGGTAATGATTGAGCGACAGCGACAGGTTGTACGGCCAGAATTTCACCAGTGACGAATACACCGCCATGCCGAACACCAGCAGCAACACCGCGCAGATCAGCAGCACGATGGCCAGGTAGCAACCGTCCCGTAGTTTCGACGGCGCCGGTTGAAAGACCTGCGCCCGACCGCTCATGGAATCGCCGTGACGCCGACGCAACCAGGCATCGACACCGAAGCTGAACAGCGCCGGCAGCAGCAGGACCATGCCGATCAACGCGCCGCGACCGAATTGTTGCTGGCCAACCACGGCTTTGTAGGCTTCCAGCGCCAGCACCTGATAATCGCCACCGACCACCACGGGCACGCCGAAGTCGGTGATAGTCAACGTGAAGACGAGACAGAACGCGGCGAACACGGCCTGACGCGTCGCCGGCCAGGTAATGCTGCGGAAGGCTTTTGCCGGACTCGCGCCCATGCTGGAGGCGGCATCGAACAGTCGCGCATCCGCCAGGGACAGCGCCGACAGCAGAATCATCAGCGCGTGTGGGAAGGTGTAGATAACCTCACCCAGAACAATGCCCCAGAAGCCGTAGATATTGTCCGAAAGCAAACCGCGCAACATGCCCTGGTTGCCGAACAGATAAACCAGCGCAATGCCCGGCAACATCGACGGCGCCATCAGCGGCAACAGAGACATGCCGCGCCAGATACCTTTACCCGGAATCAATGTGCGTTGCAGCGCGTAGGCAAACAGGTAGGCCAGCGGTACGACAATCGCCGCCACGCTGAGGGAAACTTTCAGGCTATTGCCGAGCAACCAGTGGAAATTGGCACTGGTCAGCAATTCACGGGCGGCCACCAGACCGCCGCCCTGCCCGGCTTCCGAACTGAAACCGCGCCAGAAGATCGCCAGCAACGGCATCAGTACCGCGACGCCGAGCAACACCAGTAACAGGACCTTGCCGCCGACCACGAACACCCGGTCGCCGATCTCGGCACGGGAGGTCTGCCGAACCTGCTTGTGCGGGATCGGCAGCGCGAGGTTCGCGCTCATCAGGCAAACACCTGCAGGCTGCGCGGAGGCAAGGCGACCATGATCTGTTGCGCGCCAAGACGCGGCATGGCTTCCGGCGCCAGTTCCGCCAGCAATGCATGACCCGGCAGTTGATCGAGTTCGAAGCTCATGCGGCAGCGGTTGCCGAGAAAGGTGATTTCGCGAACCTTGGCCGGGAACAGGTTTTCTTCATGCACGGGCGGGTTGACGCTGATCGCTTCCGGGCGGCAAAACAGACGACCCGATGCGGCGTTGCCCGAATCGGCGGCCAGGCGCATGTTCATCCCGCCGACCTGGGCGTGGCTGTCGCTGCTGCGCTGGAAGGGCAGCCAGTTGCCCTGGCCGACGAACTCCGCCACAAACGGTGTGGCCGGGCGGTCGTAGATTTCCTGCGGCGTGGCGTATTGCTCGACCTTGCCGTTGTTCATCACGGCGATGCGGTCGGCCATCAGCATGGCTTCGTCCTGATTGTGGGTGACCATCAGGGTGGTGATGCCGAGGTTGCGCTGCAATTGGCGCAGTTCGGTGCACAGGTGCTCGCGGACCCGGGCGTCGAGGGCCGACATCGGTTCGTCCAGCAGCAGCAACGAAGGTGCCGGCGCCAATGCCCGAGCGAGTGCGACGCGCTGCTGTTGGCCGCCGGACAATTGGCCGGGGTACTTTTTCTCACTGCCGATCAGGCCGACCAGCTCCAGCATCTGACCGACACGTTTGCGCACTTCATCGCGACCACTGCCGGCGAGGCCGTAGGCGATGTTCGCTTCGACGGTGAGATTGGGGAACAGCGCGTAGGACTGAAACAGAATGCCGTAGTCCCGAGCCTGAGGCGCCAGGTGGGAAACGTCGCGATCGCCGAGGTACAACTCGCCGCTGTCCTGCTTCTCAAGACCGGCGATGCAGCGCAATAAAGTGGTTTTGCCGCAGCCCGACGGACCGAGCAGACACACCAACTCACCGGCCGCCACGTCGAGGGACACGTTATCCAGCGCGGTGAAGGCGCCGAAGCGTTTCTGCACGCCGCGCACTTTCATCGGCGCGCCGGGGTTGGTCAGGGCAGTTGCGATCGAGTGGTTCATGGACAGGCCTCATCAAGCAGATGAAGGCCATCCTAGGTTTGTAATGCGTCCGTCATGTGGCGGTGAGGCAAAAACGGCTGATAGTGGTATTCGGGGATTTTGGTTGGGGGGTTCAGGTTCTGTGTTGTTTGATCTGGCGACTTCGCGAGCAAGTCGAATCGTCGCACCGCCGCTCCCACATTTTGGAATGCGTTCCCCCTGTGGGAGCGGGCTTGCTCGCGAAGAGGCCGGCACAGTCACCGCAGGACTTAAGCCGGGGCCATTTCCTGCGCCAACCCCAGAAACGCCGCCGGCAGCCGTGCGCCTTTTCGCTCTTTGAGGCAGTACAAGTACTCGGGAATCTGCGGCGCATTCTCGATGGTCAGCACGCGCAGTTGCTGATCGTGCGGCACTTCCTGCCGGGCAATGATGCTGATGCCGATGTTGCGCAACACCGCCTCACGGATCGACTCACGGCTGCCAATCTCCAGCAGCGGCCCGAAACTCACCCCGGCGCTGGCCAGCAATTCCTCGGTCAGACGTCGAGTGGTCGACCCCGATTCGCGCATCAATAACGTATGCCCGGCCAACGCACTGAGCGGCACATGGTCGTGGACCGCCAGCGGATGATTGCGATGCACCGCCAGCACCAGCGGATCGCTGCCGAGCACCCGGCGAATCAGCCGTGCATCGTCGAGCAACTGCGACGACGCCGCGACATCCACCCGATAATCCTCCAGCGCTTCGAGTACCTGCTGGGAGTTGCCGATCTCCACTGACACTTCCACCTGCGGCAAGCGCTCGCGGAAGGTCTTCACCAGATCGAGGATGTAATACGGCGCAGTCGCGGCAATGCGCAACGTGCCTTGGACCTGACCGCTGTTACGCAGGAAAAACTCGATGTCGGCTTCCTGCTGCAACAGCACCTTGACCATCGGCAACAGCCGCGCACCTTCATCGCTGACGCTGAGGCGGCGGCCGCCACGGTAGAACAGTTCAACCGAGTACTGACTTTCCAGATTGCGAATCTGCGTGGTCACCGTGGGTTGGCTCAGGCCGAGCTTTTTCGCCGCCAGGGTAATGCTGCCCAGGCGAGCAACCATGTAAAACGCCTTCAGCTCGGCACTCAGCACACCCTTCCCCCATCGCTTATTTGCGCAACAGGCGCAAACCGTTAAACACCACCAACAGGCTCACGCCCATGTCGGCGAACACCGCCATCCACATGGTGGCGATCCCGGCGAAGGTTACCCCAAGAAAGATCGCTTTGATGACCAATGCCAAGGCAATGTTCTGTTTGAGGATGCTTGAGGTTTGCCGTGACAGCCGGATGAAGGTCGGGATCTTGCGCAGATCGTCGTCCATCAGGGCGACATCGGCGGTCTCGATGGCGGTATCGGTGCCCGCCGCCGCCATGGCAAAACCGATCTCGGCTCGCGCCAGCGCCGGAGCGTCGTTGATGCCGTCGCCGACCATGCCGACGTTATGGCCCCGCGCATAAAGGGCGTCGATGGCTTGCAGCTTGTCGGTCGGCAGCAGATCGCCCTTGGCCTCGTCGATGCCGACTTGCGCGGCAATCGCCTGAGCGGTGTGGACGTTGTCGCCGGTCAGCATCAGGGTTTTGATGCCCAGCTCGTGCAGTTGCTGGATCGCCTCGCGGCTGGACTCTTTCACGGTGTCGGCCACAGCGAACAGCGCCAATGGACCGGATTTGTCGAGCAGCAGCACCACGGACTTGCCCTGTTTCTCCAGCGCGAACAGCTTTTCCTCCAGCGCAGGCGAGCACAGGTTCAGTTCTTCCACTAAACGGTGATTACCCAAGTGGTAAACCTGACCGTTAATTTCGCCGCGCACTCCGCGACCGGCCAGTGCCTCAAAGTTATCCACAATCAGCGGTGCGAATTGTTTATCCACAGCCGCGTTGGCGATGGCCAAGGACACCGGGTGATCGGAGCGACCGGCCAGCGCCGCCGCAATCGCCGGGGCTGATGCGTCCGCGGTTGGATCAAGCGACAGGTAATCGGTCTGCACCGGTTTGCCGTGCGTGATGGTGCCGGTCTTGTCCAAGGCCAGGTAATCGAGCTTGTAACCGCCCTCCAGATAGACGCCGCCCTTCACCAGAATGCCTTTGCGCGCCGCCGCCGCAAGGCCGCTGACGATGGTCACCGGGGTGGAAATCACCAGCGCACATGGGCAGGCGACCACCAGCAACACCAGCGCTCGGTAGATCCAGTCGAACCATACGGCGCCCATGAACAGCGGCGGGATTACCGCAACGGCGAGCGCCAGGATGAACACCGCCGGGGTGTAGATTTTCGAGAAGCTGTCGACGAAACGCTGGGTCGGCGCCCGCGCGCCCTGGGCCTGTTCCACGGCGTGGATGATTCGCGCCAAGGTCGAGTTGTTGGCCGCCGCGGTTACCGAGTATTCCAGGGAGCCAGACTGGTTGATGGTGCCGGCGAAGACTTTATCGCCGATGGTCTTCTCCACCGGCAGGCTTTCACCGGTGATCGGCGCCTGATCGATGGTTGAACTGCCCGACACCACTTCACCGTCCAGACCGATCCGCTCGCCGGGACGTACCCGCACTCGTGCCCCCAACTCGATGGCTTTGACCGGCTGCAAGACCCAACTGCCGTCGGCCTGCTGCACCGTGGCCTGTTCCGGGGCCATCTGCATCAGGCCACTGATGGCATTGCGCGCCCGGTCCAAAGACTTGGCTTCGATCAACTCGGCCACGGTGAACAGGAACATCACCATCGCCGCTTCCGGCCATTGACCGATCAGGATCGCGCCGGTCACCGCGATGCTCATCAGCGCGTTGATGTTCAGGTTGAGGTTTTTAAGTGCGATCCAGCCTTTTTTATAGGTGCCGAGGCCGCCGCTGAGGATCGAGATCAGCGCGATGACCGCCACCACCCAGTTTGGCGCAGCGCTGGTGAAGTGGATAACTTCGGCGACCAACGCGCCAACACCCGACAGCGCCAAGGGCCACCAGGGCTTTTTCTCGGGCGCCGGTGCTGGCAGTTCAGCGCCCTGCTCCAGCGGCTCGGCCTGCATGCCGAGGGACTTGATCGCGTCGATGATCGGCGCAGTGCTCGGCAGGTCATGAGTGACACCCAACACGCGGTTGATCAGGTTGAATTCCAGTTGCTGCACGCCCACGAGTTTGCCGAGTTTGTTCTCGATCAGCGTCTGCTCGGTCGGGCAATCCATGGCGTCGATGCGGAAATTGCTCAGTCGCGCGCCGGCGGTTGTGGTTTCACTCAATTTGATCAGCGACGGTGCCACCACTTTGGCGGAACAGCAGGAATCCCCGTGGCCGCCATGCTCATGCTTCTGTACAGGCTGCAGCTTGTGGCTGTGATCGTGATCGTGATCGTGATCGTGATCGTGATCAGCCTCGGGTTTGTGCGTGTGAAGGGAATCGCTCATTGGGTCGCGTCCGGAAAGGTGCCTGTTGCCAAGTAAAGACCCTGTAGCCACTATAGGGTCAAGCATCCTTTTGGAGATTGTCGTCATGAAGATCGGAGAACTGGCCAAACTCACCGACTGCGCCGTGGAAACCATTCGCTACTACGAGCGCGAAAACCTGCTGCCGGAGCCGGCCCGCAGCGACGGCAACTACCGCGTCTACACCCAGGCCCACGCCGAGCGCCTGACGTTCATCCGCAACTGCCGAACCCTCGACATGACGCTGGAAGAAATCCGCAGCCTGCTGGCCCTGCGCGACAGTCCGCAGGATCAGTGTGAAAGCGTGAATGCGTTGATCGACGAACACATTCATCACGTGAAGGCGCGAATTGATGGGTTGATGGCATTGCAGACACAGCTGCTCGACCTGCGCCAACGTTGCAGCGAAGGGCCGGATATCGATCAGTGCGGGATTTTGCAGCGGTTGGAGGTCAGTGGCGGGGTTGTGGCGACGGAGGTTGAGCATTCCCATGTTGGCCGCAGTCACGGCCATTAAGCACACCACAAAACCCTGTAGGAGCCGAGCTTGCTCGCGATAGCGGTTAGTCAGACACATCAATGTTGAATGTGCTGCCGCCATCGCGAGCAAGCTCGGCTCCTACAGGGTCTGCGGTAGTTCTTTAGACCGCCATCGGCGCGGTCATTGGGGCGTGGTGCTCGTAGCCTTCCAGCGAAAAATCGCTCGGTTCGATCAACTCCAGCCACTCCGGCTGATAAACACCGGTCTTGGCAAACTCAGGTACACGGTCGCTGATCACCAGTTTCGGCATCGGGAACGGTTCGCGCTTGAGCTGTTCATTGAGCATGTCCAAATGGTTTTCATAAACGTGGGCATCACCAATGAAATAGGTGAACCAGCGCGGCGTGTAGCCGGTCAGGCGACCGATCAAGCTCAGCAGCGCGGCGCCTTCGGTGAGGTTGAACGGCGTGCCCAGGCCCAAATCATTGGAGCGGATGTACAGAGTCAAAGAAATCTCTTTGGTCTCCACATTCGGGTGGAACTGGTACAGCAAATGGCACGGCGGCAAGGCCATTTCATCAAGTTGGGCCACGTTCCAGCCGTGGAACAGGATGCGGCGGCTGCCTGGGTCTTTGATGATGGTGTCGACACACTGGCGGATCTGGTCGATCGCCTTGTACAGCACCACGTAAGCCTGGCCGTCTTCTTCGCCTTCGGCGATCTGGCGGTAGCCCTGATTCAGGGTCTGCTCGATGGCGGCCTGGTTGCTGACCGGGATCTGCTTGTATGCCGGCCATTTGCGCCATTGCACGCCGTAGATCTCGCCAAGGTCGTCTTCGCCCTGACGGAACGGATTGGCCAGCCACTGGGCGTTTTCGTTGGCGTTCTGATCCCAGACCTTGCAGCCCAGCGCACGGAACTCGGCGGCGTTGTTCACCCCGCGCAGAAAACCGCACATCTCGCCGATAGCCGATTTGAAGGCCATTTTGCGGGTGGTGATCGCCGGAAAACCTTCCTTCAGGTCATAACGCAGCATCGCGCCAGGGAAGCTGATGGTGTTCACGCCAGTGCGGTTGGCCTGTTTGGTGCCGTTCTTGATGACGTGGGCGACCAGTTCGAGATATTGCTTCATGAGTTACCTGTGTCCTTGAACCCGGGACCGTCGCCCCGGGGTTCGAATTTATACAGCCGCCGCTGGAGCCGCCGGTGCACGGTGATACGCCAGCCAGATCAGGTACAGACCGCCGACGATCATCGGTACGCACAGCACCTGACCCATGGTCAGCCAGTTCCAGGCCAGATAGCCCAGTTGCGCGTCCGGTACGCGGACGAATTCGACGATGAAACGGAAGATGCCATAGAACAGCGCGAACATCCCGGACACCGCCATGGTCGGCCGCGGCTTGCGCGAGAACAACCAGAGAATGGCGAACAGCGCCACGCCTTCGAGCGCGAACTGATAGAGCTGCGACGGGTGGCGCGCCAGTTGCGCCGGATCGGTCGGGAAGACCATCGCCCACGGCACATCGGTGGCCTTGCCCCACAACTCGGCGTTGATGAAGTTGCCGATACGTCCGGCGCCCAGACCGATCGGCACCATCGGTGCGACGAAGTCCATCAGCTGGAAGAACGACTTGCCGTTCTTTTTACCGAACCACAACGCGGCCAGCATCACACCGATGAACCCGCCGTGGAACGACATGCCGCCCTTCCACACTTCAAAGATCAACAACGGGTTGGCGATGTAAGCACTCAGATCGTAGAACAGCACATAGCCCAAGCGGCCGCCGACAATGACGCCCATCGACATCCAGAACACCATGTCGGAGAGTTTCTCTTTACTCCAGGTCGGGTCGAAGCGGTTCAACCGGCGCGACGCCAGCAGCCAGGCGCCGCCGATGCCGATCAGGTACATCAAGCCGTACCAGTGGATTTTCAGCGGACCGATGGCCAATGCCACCGGGTCGATCTGCGGGTAAGGCAGCATTGCGACTCCTCGTTAGAGTTGAAACCTTTAAAATTCCCGGGCGACGCTGTCACGCCAGGATTAAGCCAGGATTGCGCTGCGTCAGAGCAGGAAATTCAGGCCGACGCAGAACAGCAAAGCGGC
Organism: Pseudomonas sp. PDM25; assembly: GCF_019219045.1. Classification (NCBI taxonomy): domain Bacteria; kingdom Pseudomonadati; phylum Pseudomonadota; class Gammaproteobacteria; order Pseudomonadales; family Pseudomonadaceae; genus Pseudomonas; species Pseudomonas sp. PDM25. The sequence goes on along the minus strand of NZ_JAHUWL010000004.1, from coordinate 333,425 downwards.
GAACAGTCTTTTCAGCAACCTCGGCGACAGGCTGTGAGCCAGTCGTGCGCCGAGTCGGGCGAAGAACATGCTGGTCAGGGCAATCCCCAGCAGCGCCGGCAAATAAACAAAACCGAGACTATGGGCCGGCAACAATGGATCGTGCCAGCCCAGAATCATGAAAAATAATGCACTGGACAACGCAATCGGCAGGCCGCAGGCGGATGAAGTCGCCACGGCTTGCTGCATCGGTACGCTGCGCCAGGTCAGGAACGGCACCGTCAGCGAGCCGCCACCAATCCCGAAAATCGCCGAGGCCCAGCCAATCACACTGCCGGCCACGGTCAGACCGACTTTACCCGGTACTGTTCGACTGGCCTTGGGTTTGAAATCCAATGCCAGTTGCGCAGCGATGACCAGCGCAAAGACGCCAATGATTTTCTGCAGGTTGGGCCCGGAGATCGCTTCAGCCGTCAGCGCGCCGAAACCGGCGCCGATGAGAATACCGAGGGTCATCCAGGCAAAAATCGGCCAACGCACGGCACCGCGGCGGTGATGCTCGCGGATCGCATTGACCGAGGTAAATATGATTGTCGCCAGGGACGTGCCGACCGCCAGGTGCGTGAGGATCGACGGATCGAACCCTTGCAGCTTGAAACTGTAGACCAGCACCGGAACGATAATGATCCCGCCGCCGACCCCGAACAGCCCGGCCAGCACACCTGCACAGGCGCCGAGCGCCAGATAGAGCAGAAATTCCATGCGCATCCCCAAATGAGAGCGGCATGGTAACGGATGCATGGCCTCAAGCTCCACTGGATGGCGATGGATACCCACACGATGACTGAGTAGAGTGGGCAGAAAACACACAAGGACTGCCTTATGTGCCTGATTGTTTTCGCTTGGCGGCCGGGTCACGCCCAGCCGCTGATCGTGGCGGCCAACCGCGACGAATTCTATGCCCGGCCCAGCCTGCCGCTGGCGCAATGGCCCGAAGCACCGCACGTGCATGCTGGTCGCGACCTGGAAGCCGGAGGCACCTGGCTCGGTGTTGGCGCCCATGGACGCTTCGCCGCGCTGACCAATATCCGCGATCCGCATCAGCCGCCCGCGCGCAAATCGCGAGGTGAACTGGTCGCGCGATTCCTGGCCGGCGACATGTCGATAGATGACTACTTGACGGACGTTGTCGGACGTTCACTGGAATATGCCGGATTTAACCTGCTGGTCGGCAATGCCAACGAACTGTGGCACTTCAATGCCCGAGAGACTGAGGCGGTGATGCTGCCACCGGGGGTTTATGGGTTGTCGAACGCCGGGCTGGATACGCCGTGGCCGAAACTGCTCAAAGCGCGGGCAGCGCTGGAGGAAGTGCTGGACGATCCGCAACCCCAGGCTTTATTGGCGTTGCTGAATGATCCGCAGACGGCACCCTTTGCCGAACTGCCGGATACCGGAGTCGGGTTGGCCACCGAGACGTTGCTGTCGAGTGTGTTTATTGCCAGTCCGACTTATGGGACGCGAGCGAGTACGGCGTTGATTGTTCAGGCGGATGGGACGCGGTGGATGGTGGAGCGGAGTTTTGGGCCGTATGGCGGGCATTTAGGGGAAGTTGAGATCCGGGTTTAGCGCTGTCAGGACTGACGCCTTCGCGAGCAAGCCCGCTCCCACAGGGGATTTGCGTCGATCACAAATCCCCTGTGGGAGCGGGCTTGCTCGCGAAGGGTCCGTCAGCGTTTAGAGGGTCTTGGCCGAAGCCGGATTGATCATCCGCGCCAACCCTAGGTTCTTCAGCGCCAGTTGCAGCGAGCTGTGGATAACTTGCGGGTTGTCGATGGTCATCAATTCCGCGAGCAATTCCTTGGCCTTGCTCAGGTTGATCTGACGCAACATCCACTTCACTTTCGGCAAGTTGGTGGCGTTCATCGACAGGCTGTCGAAGCCCATCGCCATCAACAGCACTGCCGCCGCCGGGTCACCGGCCATCTCACCGCAGATACTCACTGGCTTGCCTTCGGCATGAGCGTCACGCACCACGCTCTGAAGGGCTTGCAGCACCGCTGGGTGCAGGTAGTCGTAGAGGTCGGCTACCCGCGGGTTGTTTCGGTCCACCGCCAACAGGTACTGGGTCAGGTCGTTGGAACCGACCGACAGGAAGTCCACTTGCCGCGCCAGTTCCTTGGTCTGATAAACCGCCGCCGGAATTTCGATCATCACGCCGATCGGCGGCATAGGCACGTCGCAGCCTTCGTCGCGGACTTCGCCCCAGGCCCGGTGAATCAGGTGCAGGGCTTCTTCCAGTTCGTGGGTGCCGGAGATCATCGGCAGCAGAATCCGCAGGTTGTTCAAGCCTTCGCTGGCCTTGAGCATGGCGCGGGTCTGCACCAGGAAGATTTCCGGGTGGTCGAGCGTGACGCGAATGCCGCGCCAGCCGAGGAACGGGTTGTCTTCCTTGATCGGGAAGTACGACAGCGACTTGTCGCCGCCGATGTCCAGGCTGCGCATGGTCACCGGTTGCGGGTGGAATGCAGCGAGTTGCTCGCGATAAATCGCCAGTTGCTCCTTTTCGCTTGGGAACCTCTGATTGATCATGAACGGCACTTCGGTGCGGTACAGACCGACGCCTTCAGCCCCACGCTTCTGCGCTCGCGCTACATCCGCCAGCAGGCCGGTGTTGACCCACAGCGGCATGCGGTGGCCATCGACGGTCACGCACGGCAAGTCCCGCAGTGCATCCAGCCCGAGGGCCAGTTGTTTCTCTTCCTCGACCACTTCGGCGAACTGCTTGCGCAGCACTTCGCTGGGGTTGGTGTAGACCTCGCCGTGGTAGCCGTCGACGATCATCTGGATGCCGTCGACCTTGGAATACGGCAAGTCGACCAGGCCCATCACCGTCGGGATACCCATGGCGCGCGCCAGGATCGCCACGTGGGAGTTGCCGGAACCGAGTACCGACACCAGACCGACCAGCTTGCCTTCCGGCACCTCGCCGAGCATTGCCGGCGTCAGTTCTTCGCTGATCAGAATGGTGTTGTCGGGGTAGACCAGGGTCTGTTGACGCTCTTCCTGCAAGTAAGCCAGCAAACGTCGACCGAGGTCTTTGACGTCCGAGGCGCGCTCACGCAGGTAGGCGTCGTCCATCAATTCGAAACGGTTGACGTGCTCGGCAACCACCTGACGCAACGCGCCCTGGGCCCACTGGCCAGTCTTGATCACGGTGGTGATTTCGCTGCCGAGCGAGGCATCGTCGAGCATCATCAGGTAAACATCGAACAGCGCGCGCTCTTCCGGGCGCAACTGGTTCGCCAGTTTGGCGGACAAGGCGCGCATGTCGGCGCGCACGCCTTCGATGGCAGTCTTGAACAGCGCGAGTTCGGCGGCGATGTCGGTGATGGTCTTGTCCGGCACCACGTCCAGATCGGCCGGCGGCAGCATGACCACCGCGGTACCGACCGCCGCACCCGGCGAACCCGGTACGCCGATGAACTTGGCTTCCTGGATGCCCTTGCCCTGACGGCCCAGCCCCCGAATCGAACCGGTGGCTTCGGCGTGGGCGATAACGCCGGCAAGCTGCGCGCTCATGGTCACGAGGAAGGCTTCTTCACCTTCGTCGAACTGGCGGCGTTCTTTTTGCTGAATGACCAACACGCCGACGACGCGGCGGTGGTGAATGATCGGCGCCCCGAGGAACGAGGCGTAGCGTTCTTCACCGGTCTCGGCGAAGTAACGGTAGCGCGGGTGATCCGCGGCGTTTTCGAGGTTCAGGGGTTCTTCACGCGTGCCGACCAGGCCAACCAGACCTTCGTTGGGTGCCATGCTGACTTTGCCGATCGAGCGCTTGTTCAAGCCCTCGGTGGCCATCAGCACGAAACGGTTGGTTTCAGGGTCAAGCAAGTAGACCGAGCAGACCTGGCTGCCCATGGCCTCTTTGACGCGCAACACAATAATCCCCAACGCCGCCTTGAGATCCTTGGCGGAGTTAACTTCCTGGACGATCTTGCGCAGCGTATTGAGCATGGCTCGGGGTCGAACTCCGTCGTCAGTCGCGCGATAAAAGGCGCGGGGCAAGCTCTTTGAGAGCGCGTCGATACACTTCGCGCTTGAATGTCACCACCTGGCCCAACGGATACCAATAGCTGACCCAGCGCCAGCCATCGAATTCCGGTTTACCGGTCAAATCCATCCGCACCCGCTGCTCGTTGGAGACCAGGCGCAGGAGAAACCATTTCTGTTTCTGGCCGATGCACAGCGGTTGGCTGTGCGTGCGGACCAGACGTTGCGGCAAACGATAGCGCAACCAGCCCCGGGTGCAGGCGAGAATTTCAACATCTTCGCGCTCAAGCCCCACTTCTTCGTTCAACTCGCGGTACAAGGCGTCTTCCGGCGTCTCCTGGGGGTTGATCCCGCCCTGTGGAAACTGCCAGGCATCTTGATTGATACGGCGAGCCCATAGCACCTGTCCGGCATCATTCGTGAGAATGATCCCGACATTGGGGCGGAAACCATCGGGGTCGATCACGGCAACAACCTCGCAAACGCATGTCGCCGCATTGTTCCACAAAGGTTGTGATAGCAGCAACGAGCCGGCCTACCTTATGTGCACTCTTGTGAAAAGTCCGTATTCTGAACGCCTTTCTACAGACTTTTCAGCGAGTAACTGCAATGCGGCTGGCTTTATTCGACTTGGACAACACGCTCTTGGGCGGTGACAGTGACCACGCCTGGGGCGATTACCTGTGCGAACGCGGCTTCCTCGACGCCGTCGCCTACAAGGCACGCAACGACGAGTTCTATCAGGATTACCTGGCCGGCAAACTGGATAACGATGCCTACCTGAACTTCTGCCTGGAAGTGCTCGGCCGCACCGAGATGGCCACGCTGGATCAATGGCATCTGGATTACATGCGCGATTGCATTGAGCCGATTGTGTTGCCCAAGGGTCTCGAACTGCTGGCCAAGCACCGCGAGGCGGGTGACAAGTTGGTGATCATCACCGCGACCAACCGTTTTGTTACCGGGCCGATTGCCCAGCGTCTGGGCGTCGAAACCCTGATCGCCACGGAATGTGAAATGGTTGATGGCCGCTACACCGGGCGCAGCACTGATGTCCCGTGCTTCCGGGAAGGCAAGGTCACAAGGCTGAGTCGTTGGCTGGAAGAGACCGGGCATTCGCTGGCAGACAGTTACTTCTACAGCGACTCGATGAATGATTTGGCGCTGCTTGAGCAGGTCACGAATCCGATCGCCGTCGACCCGGACCCGAATCTGCGCGCTGAAGCCGAGAAGCGTGGCTGGCCGGTAATTTCGTTGCGTGACTGATATCGCCTTCGCGAGCAAGCCCGCTCCCACAAGGTTCTGCTGTGTGACATAGATAGCATTTACAGCAGAGACCCCTGTGGGAGCGGGCTTGCCCGCGAAGGGGTCGACTCGGTCTGTAGCCTTAAACCGGCTTCGCGCCCATCAACCCCGCAATCGCGATAAAACAGACGAAGCTGAACAGTGCGATGGCGAAAGTGAGCTTGCCGCTGCCACTCGGAACAGTGCGCAGTTTGTTCAGCCGCACCAGCAACCAGAACCAGCCCAACGCCGCGACGGTGTAAAGCACACTGGAAGCCAACAACCAGATCTGCCCCAGCGGCCAGCCCACCAGATGCACCATCCACCAGCCGGTAAACGGCATGCTCAGCAGCGCCAGCCCCATCACCAGCCAGATGAACACTCGCGGCCGCTGCAATGTGCGCGCATGAGCCGTTGCGTCGCCGTTACGGCGCGTACGCCACACCCAGATCGCCAGACCCAGTGCGCTGACCAGCAGCAACACCGTCGCCACCATATGAGCGACTTTCAGGGCGGTTAACGTTTCCATTGTTCGATTTCCTTATAGCCTGGCCATCAGCGTAGCCGCTCAGCCGAGAAACAGCTGATAGGCCGGGTTGTCGCTTTCGTCCCAGTACGGGTAGCCGATTTCTTCCAGCGCTGCGGGCACCAGATGGCGTTCATCGTGAGGCACTTGCAGGCCCGCGACCACACGACCATCCGCTGCGCCATGGTTGCGGTAATGGAACATCGAGATGTTCCAGCGCCCACCGAGCTTGTTGAGGAAGTTGAACAGCGCGCCCGGACGCTCCGGGAATTCAAAGCGCAGAATCACTTCATCCACCACATGCGCCGCACGTCCGCCAACCATGTGACGGATGTGCAACTTGGCCAACTCGTTGTCGGTCAGGTCGAGCACCGGAAAACCCTGCTCCGTCAGGCTGGCAAGCAGCGCACTGCGCGGATCGTTTTCCGGGTGTGTCTGCACGCCGACAAAGATGTGCGCCTCGTTGCCGGTGTTGTAGCGGTAGTTAAATTCTGTGATCTGGCGCTTGCCGATGGCTTCGCAGAACGCCTTGAAGCTGCCCGGTTTCTCGGGAATCGTCACGGCAATGATAGCTTCGCGGCCCTCGCCCAGCTCAGCACGCTCGGCGACGTGGCGCAGGCGGTCGAAGTTGACGTTGGCGCCAGAGTCGATGGCCACGAAGGTATGCCCGGTGACGCCGCGTTGCTCGACGTACTTCTTGATCCCGGCCACGCCCAAGGCGCCGGCAGGTTCGGTGATCGAGCGGGTATCGTCGTAGATGTCCTTGATCGCCGCGCAGATTTCATCGGTACTGACGGTGATCACTTCATCGACATAGTCTTTGCAGATGTCGAACGTGTGCTGACCAATCTGCGCCACGGCGACGCCGTCGGCGAAGAGGCCCACGGTCGGCAGGATCACACGCTCGCCAGCGGCCATGGCGGCTTGCAGGCAGTTGGAGTCGTCCGGCTCGACGCCGATGATTTTGATTTCAGGCCGCAGGTACTTCACGTACGCCGCGATCCCGGCGATCAATCCGCCACCACCCACCGGGACGAAGATCGCGTCCAGACGGCCAGGGTGCTGGCGCAGGATCTCCATCGCCACCGTGCCCTGCCCGGCAATGGTGTGGGGATCGTCGTAAGGGTGGATGTAGACGTAGCCTTTTTCGTCGACCAGTTTCAGCGAGTAGGCCAGGGCTTCCGGGAACGAATCCCCGTGCAGCACCACTTTGCCGCCGCGTGAACGCACGCCTTCGACTTTGATTTCCGGGGTGGTCTTGGGCATCACGATGGTCGCTTTCACGCCCAACACTTTCGCCGCCAGGGCCAGGCCTTGGGCATGGTTGCCCGCGGAAGCAGTGACCACGCCACGAGCGCGCTCTTCATCGGAAAGCTGCGTGAGCTTGTTATAGGCGCCACGAATCTTGAACGAGAACACCGGCTGCAAGTCTTCGCGCTTGAGCCAAATACTGTTGCCCAGCCGCTCGGAGAGCTGGCGGGCAGTCTGCAATGGGGTTTCTACGGCAACGTCATAAACGCGCGAGGTGAGGATCTTTTTGACGTACTGTTCGAGCATCGGAAAGCATCACTGAGCGGGTTGGGCAGGGCCAAGGAGTCTAACCCGGCTTTCGGCTGGGCGACCACACGAATCAAGAGGTTTTAGCCTTCGCAGACACCGCAGATCCATTGTGGCGAGGGGATTTATCCCCGTTGGAGTGCGAAGCGCTCCCCAGCATTCCCCCAGATACACCGCACTCTCAGGTTTTACGACGGCTGCGCCGCCGAACGGGGATGAATCCCCTCGCCACAGGAGGTTTTAGCCCGGCATGGGGCTATAATGCCGGCCTTTCCGTTCTTCCCTTGCCCGCTTCGGAGCCCGCATGACCCAGGATCAACTCAAACAGGCAGTGGCTCAGGCCGCCGTCGACTTCATCCTCCCGAAACTCGACGACAAGAGCATCGTCGGGGTCGGCACCGGCTCCACCGCCAACTGCTTCATCGACGCACTGGCCAAGCACAAAGGCGCGTTCGACGGCGCGGTCGCCAGTTCCGAAGCCACCGCTGCCCGCCTCAAGGGCCACGGCATTCCGGTGTATGAGCTGAACACGGTCAGCGACCTGGAGTTCTACGTCGACGGCGCCGATGAAAGCGACGAGCACCTGAACCTGATCAAGGGCGGCGGCGCAGCCCTGACCCGCGAGAAGATTGTCGCGGCTGTGGCCAAGACCTTCATCTGCATCGCCGACGCCAGCAAACTGGTGCCAGTGCTCGGTGCGTTCCCGCTGCCGGTGGAAGTGATCCCGATGGCCCGCAGCCACGTGGCCCGCGAGCTGGTGAAGCTCGGCGGCGACCCGGTCTACCGCGAAGGCGTGCTGACCGACAACGGCAACATCATCCTCGACGTGTTCAACATGCAGATCACCAACCCGGTGGAGCTGGAGACGCAGATCAATGCGATCGTCGGCGTGGTCACCAACGGTTTGTTCGCGGCACGTCCGGCGGATTTGCTGCTGCTGGGTACCAGCGAAGGCGTGAAAACCCTGCGCGCCCAGTAAGCCAAACACAAAACCCTTTGTGGGAGCGGGCTTGCTCGCGAATGCGGTGTGTCAGTCAATAGAGATGTCGACTGACACACCGCATTCGCGAGCAAGCCCGCTCCCACATTGGTTTTGGGGTGTTGGTCAGGGTTGTGCTGGTTTTTTGAAGACGTAGAACAGGTTCGGCTCGCTCACCAGGTACATCGTACCGTCGTCATCCATGGCGATCCCTTCCGCTTGCGGCACCGTCTTCTGCAACCCCTGACGCCCTTTGCTCAATGACAGGGTACTCAGCGGCCGCCCGTCCACATCGAGTTCCAGAATCAGCCGCGACTCATCCGACAACGCCAACAGATGGCCGCTGCGCTCGTCGTATTGCAGGCTCGACAGGTCCGTCACGAACATCCCGGCATCGCGCTTGGGGTTGTTCACGACGTGCACCGCGTAGGATTTTTCCGGGTTGTAATGGGGAAAGCCCTGCACTTCGTAGATCAGCATCGGGTCGCGCTCCTTGGCGACAAACAACCGCTTGCCCACCGAGTCGTAAGCCAGGCCTTCGAAGCCCTTGTTGCCGCTCATGTGCACGCCAAGGGTCATCTGCTCGGCATCCGCTGCATCAAGGAACGTTGTGTCGTTCTCCAGATGAATCTTGATCAGCCGCTGCTGACGTTCGTCAGTGATCACGTACGTATCGGCGCTGATGAATTCCACGGCTTCCGGATCGCCAAACCCGATCAACGCAATGCGTCGAACAATTTGGCCGTCCAGCGACAGTTCGATCAGCTCTGAGTTTTTGTTGGTGACGGTGAACAGGCTTTTGCGCACCGGATCGAAGGTCAGCGCCGAAACATCGTTGTCCAGCCCAACAATGACTCGCGCCTCGACCGCTACCTGGTACTGATCCAGAGCGATGGACTGACCGTTCTCTGGCTGCCAAAGGGCGTGCAGGTTGAACCAGGCGCGCTCGAACAGGCGCAGGTTCTGGCCGACCGCAACCAGCGCGATCAACGCAATGACCGACAGGATCAGAATCAGGGGTTTGGGGCGGGCAAGTCGGCGCATTCGGGCAAGTTCGGAATCAGGACGGGCGGATGAAATACCACGGCAGTCTGAATTGAAGCTTAATGGCCAGTGGCCGCGGTCCCGCAGGTGTACCCCAACAGGCGACCGCGCGCCACCCTCACGGCGGGCTTATTTCTGCTTTTCGAAGCGGTAGAACAGGTTCGGCTCGCTCACCAGGTACAGCGTGCCCGCCTCGTCCATGGTCACGCCTTCAGCGCGAGGAATGGTCTTCTTCAAACCATTGAAGCCGCCCAGCAAGGTCATGAAGCTGACCTGCTCGCCCTTCTCGTCCAGCTCTAGCAACAAGTGGGAGTCGGCAGACAGCACCAGGGTGTGACCGGTGCGGCGGTCGATGGCCAGGGCCGAGAGGTTGCGGATGTCCAGTGCATCACTGGTAAGTTTTTGCTTGTCGCCGGTGAGTGTCTGGCCGTCGTTGCTTTTCCAGGAGAACAACGCCGGTGGACGCTCTTCACCCAGCAACATTTGCTGATTGCGCGAATCCCAGACAATGGCTTCGAACGCCTTGTTCTGGTCTTTCGAAGGGCCGAGGTCGTATTTCGCAAAGTTGGCGATGTTCAGCTCGCGAGTGTCGGCGTCAACCTTGACGATGGAGAGCATGTGGTCGCGCTCATCAACGATGGCCAGCAGACCGTTGCCCATCACGGTCACGCCTTCAGGATTGCTCCAGCCCACCAGCGGCATTTTGCGCAGCACGTCGCCCTGCAGTGTCAGCTCGACGAGGAACGGGTTCTTGCCCATGACCGAGAACAGGGTTTTGGTTTGAGGGTCGTACGCCAGGTCCGACGCTTCGTCCTTCTCCATGCCCGGCAGCACCTTGGCATCGATCACTGCCCGGTAATCCGGCAGCCAGATGCTCTGCTGACGTTCGGCGGGGCTTTCGAAACGCTCGCGCAACCAGAGCACGCCACGGTCATCCCAATGCATGGCAAACGCAACGCCATACGCGGCGGCGGCCACCAGCAAAAGCCAGGAATACCAACGCATGACAAAGCGCGAACGGCGGGCAGTTTTAAGCTTGGGCAGTGGTTGTTGGGTGACCATTGAGGGATGCGTTCCAGAAATTCAGGCTAAGGGTAATAGCACAATTGGGACCGGCCAAGACGCCGCAAGTCCCGGAATTATCCGGACGGAATGTGAAAAAAACGGGAAATGGCGGGATTGCCCTTCCATTGCCCATCACAGAAACCAAATGTGGGAGCGAGCCTGCTCGCGATGAGGCCAGCACATTCAACAATGATGTCGAATGACAGACCGCTATCGCGAGCAGGCTCGCTCCCACAGGGTTCAGCGGTGATCTGACTAGCGCACGCTGCTGGTGAAGCTGCTGGCGCCTGGCAATTCCAGCACCAGTTCGTCACCGACATTCAGCGGGCCGACGCCAACCGGCGTACCCGTCAGGATCACATCACCGGCCTGCAGCGAGAAGCAGCCGGCCATGTGCTGGATCATCGGCACGATCGGATTGAGCATCGCGCTGCTGTTGCCGTCCTGGCGCACTTCGCCGTTGATGGTCAGGCGGATGCCGATGTCGGTCAGATCAGCGAATGTGCTGCCGGACACGAATGGCGCAATCACCGCCGCACCGTCAAAGGACTTGGCGATTTCCCACGGCAGGCCCTTGGCTTTCAGCTCGGCCTGCTTGTCGCGCAGGGTCAGGTCCAGGGCCGGGGCGAAGCCGGAGATGGCATCGAGCACTTCTTCACGGCTCGGTTTGGTCGACAAAGGTTTGCCGATCAACACCGCGATTTCCGCTTCGTAATGCACCGAGCCACGTTCGGTCGGAATGCTGAAACCACCCTCCAGCGGCACGACGCAACTGCCCGGCTTAATGAACAGCAGCGGTTCTGTAGGCACCGGGTTGTCCAGTTCCTTGGCGTGTTCGGCGTAGTTACGGCCAATGCACACCACTTTCCCCAGTGGGAAGTGAATACGCGTACCGTCGACATACTGGTGCTGATAGCTCATTACCGACTCCTGTTTCGTGCTCTTAACGTTCGAAAATCAAACAGCGAAGATCTTGCCCGGGTTCATGATGCCGTTCGGATCGAACACCGCTTTGACCGCTTTCATGTACTCGATCTCGACCGGCGAGCGGCTGTAGGTCAAGTAATCACGCTTGGTCATGCCCACGCCGTGTTCGGCGGAAATCGAACCGTTGTACTTCTCGACGGTTTCGAACACCCACTTGTTGACGGTCGCGCACTTGGCGAAGAACTCATCCTTGCTCAGGTTTTCCGGCTTGAGGATGTTCAAGTGCAGGTTGCCGTCGCCGATGTGGCCGAACCAGACGATTTCGAAATCCGGGTAGTGTTCGCCGACGATCGCGTCGATTTCCTTCAGGAACGCCGGGACTTTCGACACAGTGACCGAAATGTCGTTCTTGTACGGCGTCCAGTGGGAAATGGTCTCGGAGATGTATTCGCGCAGCTTCCAGAGGTTCTGCAACTGGGTTTCGCTCTGGCTCATCACGCCGTCCAGCACCCAGCCCTGCTCAACGCAGTGCTCGAAGGTTTCCAGGGCGTGGTTGGCCACTTCTTCGGTGGTCGCTTCGAATTCCAGCAGCGCGTAGAACGGGCAATCTGTTTCGAAAGGCGCCGGTACGTCGCCCCGGCCCATGACCTTGGCCAACGCTTTATCGGAGAAGAATTCGAAGGCGGTCAGGTCGAGCTTGCTCTGGAACGCATGCAGCACCGGCATGATCGAGTCGAAATCGGCAGTGCCGAGGACCATGGCGGTGAGGTTTTTCGGTGCGCGGTCCAGACGCATGGTGGCTTCGACCACAAAACCGAGGGTGCCTTCAGCGCCGATGAACAGCTGGCGCAGGTCGTAACCGGTGGCGTTCTTGATCAGGTCTTTGTTCAGTTCCAGCAGATCGCCTTTGCCGGTGACCACTTTCATGCCGGCGACCCAGTTACGGGTCATGCCGTAGCGAATGACCTTGATCCCGCCGGCATTGGTGCCGATATTGCCGCCAATCTGGCTCGAACCTGCCGAAGCGAAATCCACCGGGTAGTACAGGCCTTTATCTTCGGCGACGTTCTGCAGGTGTTCGGTGACTACGCCCGGCTGGCAGACCGCGGTGCGGTCGGTCATGTTCACGTCGAGGATCTGGTTCATGTAGTCGAAGGACACAACGACTTCGCCATTGGCGGCCACGGCAGCGGCGGACAGCCCGGTGCGACCGCCCGACGGCACCAGCGCAACTTTGTGCTCATTGGCCCAACGGACAATGGCCTGGACCTGCTCGGTGGTCTTGGGGAACACGATGGCGGTCGGGGCCGGGGCGAAATGCTTGGTCCAATCCTTACCGTAAGCATTCAGGGAGTCGGCATCGGTCAGCACCTTGCCAGGCTCAACCAGGGTCTTCAGCTCTTCAATCAGGGCAGGATTGGTCATCGACAGAACTCTCGAACAATTCATGGTCATCCTGAGAACGCTTCACGTCGCAGGAATGAGTGTTTAGCGGGGTGCATATGCTAGCATACCGACCCCGCAGGATAGTGCCCAACGGCTATTCTGTGGCGACGGCTTTCCTGCCGTCCGGGTCAGCGTCTGCTGGCTATTTCCTGCCATTTTTCTCCGGGATACAGGTTTACGCAGATGAGCAAGACTTCTCTCGATAAGAGCAAGATCAAGTTCCTTCTTCTCGAAGGCGTCCACCAATCGGCTGTCGACGTCCTCAAGTCGGCGGGCTACACCAGCATCGAGTACCTCACAGGTTCTCTGCCGGAAGCCCAGCTGAAGGAAAAGATCGCTGATGCGCACTTCATCGGCATTCGCTCGCGCACTCAACTGACCGAAGAAATCTTCGATCACGCGAAGAAACTGGTCGCTGTCGGCTGTTTCTGCATCGGCACCAACCAGGTTGACCTTAATGCTGCCCGCGAACGCGGCATCGCAGTGTTCAACGCTCCGTACTCCAACACTCGCTCCGTTGCCGAGCTGGTGCTGGCCGAAGCGATCCTGTTGCTGCGCGGCATCCCAGAGAAGAACGCTTCCTGCCACCGTGGCGGCTGGATCAAGAGCGCGGCCAACTCCTTCGAGATCCGTGGCAAGAAGCTCGGCATCGTCGGTTATGGCTCGATCGGTACTCAACTGTCGGTTCTGGCGGAAGGCCTGGGCATGCAGGTGTACTTCTACGACACCGTGACCAAGCTGCCTTTGGGCAACGCCACTCAGGTCGGTAACCTGACCGAGCTGCTGGGCATGTCCGACATCGTCACCCTGCACGTTCCGGAAACCGCTGCGACCCAGTGGATGATCGGCGAGAAAGAAATCCGTGCGATCAAGAAGGGCGGCATCCTGATCAACGCGGCTCGCGGCACTGTAGTTGAACTGCAAGCGCTGGCGGACGCGATCAAGGACAAGCACCTGATCGGCGCTGCCATCGACGTCTTCCCGGTGGAGCCACGCTCCAACGAAGAAGAGTTCGAAAGCCCGCTGCGTGGCCTGGACAACGTGATCCTGACCCCGCACATCGGCGGTTCCACCGCTGAAGCGCAAGCCAACATCGGTCTGGAAGTGGCAGAAAAACTGGTCAAGTACAGCGACAACGGTACCTCGGTATCGTCGGTGAACTTCCCGGAAGTGGCCCTGCCGGCTCACCCTGGCAAGCACCGTCTGCTGCACATCCACGAGAACATTCCGGGTGTGATGAGCGAGATCAACAAGGTCTTCGCCGAAAACGGCATCAACATTTCCGGTCAGTTCCTGCAGACCAACGAGAAAGTCGGCTACGTCGTGATCGACGTCGACGCCGAGTACTCGGAAATGGCGCAAGAGAAGCTGCAGCACATCAACGGCACCATTCGTTGCCGCGTGTTGTTCTGATAGTGACTTGAGTGACAAAAAAAGGAGACCTTCGGGTCTCCTTTTTCATGGGCGCGACTAACGCTACTTAACGTTGACGGTGATTTTTTCCGACACGATCGGCGGATCGAACGGCATGTGGCCGCTATCGCCCAGTTCCAGCTGCAAGGTGTGCTTGCCCGGCGTCAGCTTGACTTCAGCCTGGGTCTGCGCCTTGCCGAAGTGCAAATGGTTGGCATCGTTGGGGATCGGCGCACCGGCGGCAGGCAGTTTGTCGACATCGATCAGCAGGTGGTGATGGCCGGTGTTCTTGGTGACATCGCCCGCTGGCGCCAGCGCAATGTTCTCGACAGCGAACTTGACGACGACGGTTTGCGGTACCGTGGCTCCGTCCGCAGGAGAAACGATGGACACTTCTGCACCTTTGGGAGCCGGTGTACCAGCCGTTGCCAGCATCGAAGCACCCATCAACAGGCCAGCCAATGCTGCTCGTGACATAAAGGTTTTCATTTTCTTCTCCAGTTTTTTCGTAAAATCCGCGTGGCCATGACAACTTCACGGCCATTCGTTGTCGAAGGCTCTCGACAACCATAGCAAAGCGAGCCTGAACAGAGCGTCGCGATAATGAATTCAAAGGAGTGACCATGCGTTTTCTGCCTGGCCTGATCTGTCTGCTACCCCTTCTGAGCCCTTTGGCTCATGCCGAACTGATTGACGATGTAAACGACCGAGGCGAATTGCGTATTGCCCTTGAGGCTAATACACCGCGCTTCAATTTCAAGGAAGACGGCCAACTCTCCGGCTTCGAAGTCGAGTTGGGGCAACTGCTGGCCAACGAACTGGATGTGCGGGCCGACTTCGTCGTTACCGATTCCGACGACCTGTTGACCGGTGTCGAAAGCGGTAAATACGACATTGCCATCAACCACATAGCAGTGACCCCGGACCTCAAGGATCGTTTCGATTTCAGCGAACCTTACATTCACACTGATGCGCAATTGATCGCGCAGAAGGAAGAGCCGCGTTCGATTCTGCTGGTGCAGTCGCTGACGGAAGAGAAGCCAAAGGTTGGCCCGGCAGTGAGCCTGGCGATTCCGTTTCAGAAAGGTAACCCGGCGTTTCATGCCAGCCTGGAAAACGCGCTGCAGCGGATCAAGGCGGATGGGCGATTGGAGGCACTGGAACAGAAGTGGTTGGGGGCGGATGCGAGTGTGGCGCCCAAACCCTGATTTCAGGGCTGACGAATAACTACTGTGGGAGCGGGCTTGCTCGCGAAAGCGGTGTGACAGTCATAGTTGATGTTGACTGACACACCGCTTTCGCGAGCAAGCCCGCTCCCACAATAGTTTTGTGTCGGTCGCTAGTCCTGCTCAGTCAATGCTGTCGCCGCTTCAACCAACTCCAGCTCACTGAAGACCTGCACACCATGGCGCTTGAGCAATGCGGCAGTCACGCCTTCGCCACTCACCTTCACCCCACTGAACGTCCCGTCATAGGTCAACAGATTCCCGCAAGACGGGCTGTTGGCCTTGAGCACGGCAATCCGGATGTCGTGCTTTTGCACCAGTTCCAGCGCCTGACAAGCCCCCGAGAGAAACTCGGCGCTGACGTCGTCGCCCTCGGTGGTGATCACTGAGGCGTGGCCATCCAGCACTTCACTACCCTGCCCGCCCGAAATCTCGGCCGCTGCCCTTGGCGTCGGCAACCCGCCGGCCACCTCCGGACACAACGGCACCACCCGACCTTCATCAAGCCACTGCTGAAGCTGATCGAACGGTCCACTGGCCCCGCCGTCATAACGTACGCGGTGCCCCAGCAGACATCGGCTAACCAGAATTTTTTGCATGATCAGAACGGCTCGTTGCCACGCCGCCGAAACCAGCCGGTCAACGACAGGCGATCGCGGTTCGCGGGCAGGACTTCGTGGGGCACTTCACCCGACAGGAACACCACCAGGCATCCGCCGGTGGGCACCACATCGTGTTCGACGCTTTCATCCAGGTACATGCGCAACTGGCCGCCGTATTCGGGTAGCCAGGCGTCATTGAGATAGACCACCGCCGACACCATGCGCCGGTCGTCGTCGCGGAAACGGTCGACATGCCTGAGGTAGAACGCGCCGGGCGGGTACAGCGCGAAATGGCTTTCGAAATCTTCCAGGCCCAGAAACAAACCGCGATTCATCGCCTCGCGCAGGCTGTCCATCAAATCCAGATAGCTGTCGCACACCAACGCCTGGCCGGGCTCGATCCATTGGATATGGTCGCCGCGAATCCCCTCGCGAATCCCGGATGTCGACCCGCGCCCTACGGCGGCCGGGGCCAATTCGCCCTCGGCAGCACGTTTACGGCACTCAGCCGCCAGTTCCCGGGTCAGACCCAGAGGAAGGAAAACATTCTGCTGCGACCAGCCATGTTCGGCCAGGTCGTCGACGATACGTAACAGCAGCGGGTGATCAGAGGGTATTCGCATGCCGCGCATAGTATTCCTGTGCCTGAAAATCCGACAGAGCCGCGCAGCGGGTTGATACGAATTCTCGACAAGGACGAATGCCACACGGAGAATAGTCGCCTGCTGACAGGAGTCCCTATGCGCCGTTTGCTTTTTTCACTGTTGATGTTCTGTGTATTGCCCGCTTGGGCAGACGGCCACGACCAGTTGTACAAGGTCGCCGGTTGGCCAGAACAACGCGCGCATTTCAACGACGCTCTCTCGGCGGCTCAGCAGCGGTACCAGAACAGCCTGCCGCCGGCAGTGTTCCAGGCGCTGGTGAATAACAGCAATCAGCGCTTTGCTCCCCAGGCCGTCGACCAACGCGCCGAAGCGCAATTGCGCAAGACCCTCGCCGATCCGAAACCTGCGCTGACATTCTTTCAGTCGCCCCTTGGCAAGAAAATCGTGGCCGCCGAATTGCTCGCGACACGTCGCGATCAGCTGGCAAAAAACGCCAAGGGTTTACCCAAGGTCCAGGCCAGCGACAGCCGCCTGCTGATCATCGGCCATCTGGCCCAGGCCTTGCCCGCTCGCGAAGCCGGCGCTGAAGTCAGCCTGGCGATTGCCGGCGTCGCGGCCGACAGCCTCAGTTCGATGATCCCCGGTCTGCTCGGCGGTGGTCAGGCGCAAGGCATGTTGAATGGTCAGCGTCAGCGCTTGATGGACCAGATCGGCAACGACCTGAACAACACGCTGTTGTATGTCTATCGCGACCTGTCGGATGAAGAACTGGAAGAGTTCGCGACCTTCGCCGAGTCCACCGAGGGCAAGGCTTATTACCAGGCAGCCCTGGCGGCGATTCGCGCGGGGTTGGCGGTGGGGCAGGACACTTCAAGTCTTCGCCAGTAATTTTTAGCGCCTGCAAGGGCCCCTTCGCGAGCAAGCCCGCTCCCACATGGGATCTGTGGCGTACACAAACCCCCTGTGGGAGCGGGCTTGCTCGCGAAGAGGCCAGCACAGACGCTAAAGATTCCGCCCCTTGATCCGCTTGGTCAAAAACCCGAAATACTCCCGCCGCAACGCCAGCGTCTCATTCGCCAGGTGATGCCGCGCCTCAGGCAACATCAGCACCTGCGGCCGATCGAACTTGCCCCGCAACACTTCAAGGTTATGCTCCCAATCCACGGTCATGTCCGCCTGCCCCTGCACAATCAGCGGTCGCCGCATGCTGTACGGTGCGGCTTCGATGTGCTTGATCCAGCGCGCCAACGCACCGACCCAGGCGGTCGGCAAACGGAGCGGCTGCAACGGGTCCGCTTGCAGGAAAGGCAGAAAATCCGGGTCGTTGGAGTTCTCGCTGAAGCGCCGGGCAATCGCTTTGACGAAAGGCTTGAGCAGGTAATAGCTGAGTTGCGACCAGCCCCAGGCCCGTGGCCTTACCAACGGCGACAGCAAGATGACCTGGCCCTGGGCCGGACTGCTGGCGCCCTGATTGAGCACATGATCGATCACGATCGCGCCGCCCGTGCTTTGCCCGCACAGGTGCCACGGCTGAGGCAGATCGAGGGATTGCGCCTCGGTGAACAACCCTTGCAGCGTGTCCTGATACTCGGTGAAATCCTTGATGCTGGCCCGTTCGCCGCTGGACAGTCCGTGCCCCGGCAGGTCGCAGGCAATCACCGCAAAATTCTGATCCAGCGCCCACTCGATCACATGCCGGTAGAGCCCGGTGTGATCGTAATAACCGTGGAACAAAAACAGCGTCGCCTTCGCCCGCTCGGGCCACCAGACCTGACTGACCACGTCATAACCATCGACCGCAAAACGCCCAAGGCCATTGCGCACGTTGCGCCCCGCAAAATCCAGCCCGTAGAAATGCTGGTAAGCCAGCGCTTCCTCCGACAGCGGCTGCCAGTCGGCCAGCGGCCGCAGGCTGGCACGCAGATGATCGGAGTCGAAAGTGGCAGACATGAGCAATTCCAGAACGCGAAACAGACTTTATGGGCCTGCGATATTCATCTGTTGGGGCAAGCATGGCAAGCTAGCGCACCTTCGAGGACTGAAATCCATGCGCTCGCCCTACCGCGCCACACTGCTTGCCAGCCTGCTCGCCCTCGTGTGTGCCGGTTTGCTGTGGGCTGCCTACGACTGGTTTGAGGGGCGCTACTTGCGAGCGTTCAGCGAGCACACCGCGGTGTTCTCCGGCGACCCGCTGCGCCTGCCCGACAACCTCGCCGGCCCCGGCGCCATCCGCCTCGTGCACTTCTGGGACCCGGCCTGCCCGTGCAACGTCGGTAACCAACAACACCTGAGCGAACTGGTTGAGCACTACGCACCGCAAGGCGTGGAGTTTTATGCGGTACAAAAACCTGGCAGCCACGGTCAGTTGCCAAGCACCTTAAGCCGCCTGAAAAGCATCGTCGTCCTGCCAGGTTCCGAACAGATCCCCGCGAGCCCGGCCGTGGCGATCTGGGATCGCAGCGGCAAACTGGCGTATTTCGGCCCGTACAGCGAAGGCCTGACCTGCAATTCGAGTAACAGCTTTATTGAGCCGATACTGCAAGCGTTGAGCGAAGGCCGCGCGGTGAATGCCACGCACACACTGGCCGTGGGTTGTTACTGCCCGTGGCCTGTCGACGCAGTGAAGCAAGGCTGACAGGAGACGCGAATCCCTCCTAAGTGCGATGGCCATGGCGGCAAGCCGTGTTAAACAGTGGCGCCAGGGAACTGCTGCCACGGATAACAACAAGGAATCACCATGAAACGTAGCCTGACCGTCCTCGCCCTGCTGATTGTTGCGCTCGCCGCAGGTGCAGGCGGGTACGTCTACAGCAAGCAACCGACACGCCAAGGCATGGTGGAACTGCAACACCTGCAAGGTTCGGTCACCGTGCGCTACGACGAACGCGGCATCCCGCACATCCGCGCCGAGAACGAAACCGACCTGTACCGCGCCCTCGGCTATGTGCACGCCCAGGATCGGCTGTTTCAGATGGAAGTCCTGCGCCGCCTCGCCCGCGGCGAGCTGGCCGAGGTACTGGGCCCAAAACTGCTCGACACCGACAAGCTGATGCGCAGCCTGCGCATTCGCGAACGCGCCGACACCTACCTGGCGAACATGGACAAACAGTCGCCGGCCTTTATCGCCATGCAAGCCTATCTGGATGGCATCAACCAGTATCAGGACGGTCATTCAAAACCTGCGGAGTTTGATGTACTGGGCATCCCCAAACGCCCCTTCACCGCCGTGGACACCATCAGCATCGCCGGTTACATGGCCTACAGTTTTGCCGCAGCGTTTCGCACCGAACCGTTGCTGACCTACGTGCGCGATCAGTTGGGCGCCAACTACCTGAACGTCTTCGATCTCGACTGGCAGCCCAAGGGCGTGCTGGCGAAACACCGCAGCGCTGCCATGCCACCCCTCGCCAGTACCGACTGGAAAGACCTCAACGCCCTCGCCCGTCTCAGCGAACAGGCACTGGCCGACAACGGCTTGCCGCAGTTCGAGGGCAGCAACGCCTGGGCCGTCTCTGGCAGTCGGACCAAAAGCGGCAAACCGCTGCTGGCCGGCGACCCGCATATCCGTTTTTCCGCGCCGTCGGTGTGGTATGAAGCGCAGCTCTCGGCGCCGGGTTTCGAGCTCTACGGCCACTATCAGGCATTGATGCCGTTCGCCTCCCTCGGGATGAACCGCGACTTCGGCTGGAGCATCACCATGTTCCAGAACGACGACCTCGATCTGATCGCCGAAAAGGTCAACCCGGACAACCCCAATCAGGTCTGGTATCGCGGCAAGTGGGTGGACATGCTGACCAGCGAACAGCAGATCGCGGTCAAGGGCCAGACGCCGGTGACACTGGTGCTGCGCCAGTCGCCCCACGGTCCGATCGTCAACGATGCGCTGGGCAGCGGCGTCGGTAAAACGCCGATCGCCATGTGGTGGGGTTTTCTCGAAAGCCAGAATCCGATCCTTGAGGGCTTCTACCAGCTCAACCGCGCCGACACCCTGGCCAAGGCGCGCAGTGCCTGCGCAAAGGTCCAGGCGCCGGGCCTGAACATCGTCTGGGCCAACGCCAAGGGCGACATCGGCTGGTGGGCAGCGGCGCAACTACCAAAACGTCCAGCGGGTGTGCGTCCGGGGTTCATCCTCGATGGCAGCACCGCCGACGCGGACAAGGAAGGTTTCTACCCGTTCAGCGCCAACCCACAGGAAGAGAACCCGACACGCGGTTACATCGTCTCGGCCAACTTCCAGCCGGTGTCGCCGACTGGCATGGAGATTCCCGGTTACTACAACCTGGCCGATCGAGGTCAGCAGCTCAATCGCCAGCTCAGCGACAAAACCATCAAGTGGGATCTGGACGCCAGCCAGAAGCTGCAACTGGGCACCACCACCGCTTACGGCCCGCGCTTGCTGGCGCCGTTGCTGCCCGTACTGCGTGAAGTGGTGAGCGATCCCGCCGAACTCAAACTGGTTGAGCAACTGGCCCAATGGCAAGGCGACTACCCGCTCGACTCCACTAGCGCCACGCTGTTCAACCAGTTCCTGTTCAACCTGGCTGACGCGACGATGCACGATGAGCTGGGCAATGACTTCTTCGAGACGTTGCTGTCGACCCGGGTGATTGATTCCGCACTGCCTCGCCTGGCCGCGGCAGCCGATTCACCGTGGTGGGACAACCGCAACACCCTCGGCAAGGAGACCCGCGCCGATACGGTCAAGGTTGCGTGGCAGGCGAGCATTGCTCATCTCAAGACCACCCTCGGCGGCGATTTCGCGCAATGGCAGTGGGGCAAGGCGCACACGCTGACCCATGGCCATCCGCTGGGGCAGCAAAAGCCGCTGGACCGGATCTTCAATGTCGGCCCGTTTGCGGCACCCGGCACCCATGAAGTACCGAACAACCTCTCAGCCAAAATCGGCCCGGCGCCTTGGCCAGTAACTTATGGTCCCTCGACGCGGCGTCTGATCGACTTCGCCGACCCGACCCACAGCCTGACCGTCAACCCGGTTGGCCAGAGTGGCGTACCGTTCGACAGCCACTATGACGATCAGGCTGAGGCGTATATCGAAGGGATTTACTACCAGGCGCATCTCAACGACGAAGAAGTCACGGCCAACACCCGCAGCACGTTGAAGCTGTTGCCGGCGCGGTCAGCTCAATAGATTTTCGGTGGCTGGGATGCCGCCTTCGCGAGCAAGCCCGCTCCCACATTGAACCGTGTCTGCCTGGGTAACTCGGTCAACTGTGGGAGCGGGCTTGCTCGCGAAGAGGCCCTGAAAGGCAACCACAATGTCAGCTCAAACCATCGCCGCAAAGTTCAGCCTGAACTGCTGCGGCGTCACGCCCAGCCTGCGGTTGAACACACTGCGCATGTGCTGGGCATCGCGAAATCCGCACTGATAAGCCACGGTCTTCAGCGGTGAGTGGGTGCTTTCAAGCAGCACCCGCGCCGCATCCACCCTGGCTCGCTCGACGAATTCCGCCGGGGTGACTTTCGCCTCTTTGGCAAACACCCGTGAAAAGTTGCGCGCACTCATGCTGGCGGCGTTGGCCAGGTCGGCAATCGCCAGGTCGCCCGTCAGATTGGCCAACACATAGAGCTGCACCAACGCCACCGCCGAAGTGGGTTCGGCGTGTGGCGTGAGGAATGGGCTGAACTGTGACTGCCCGCCGGAGCGCTGAGTGAACACCACCAGTCGCTTCGCCACACTCAATGCGACTTCCGGCCCGTGATCCCTGGCCAGCAAGTACAGCGACAGATCAATCCCGGCCGTGACACCCGCCGAGGTGTAGAGCTCGCCGTCCTCCACGTAAAGGCGATCTGCCTCGACCTGAGTCGACGGGCACAACTGCGCCAGCGCCGCGGCATCGCCCCAGTGGGTGGTGACCGTTCGCCCTTCCAGCAATCCAGCCCTGGCGAGCATGAACGCGCCGTTGCAGATCGAGCCAAAGCGTTGCGCCTGCGCGCAGGCATCGCGCAGCCAGGCATCGAATGCCGCACCAAAATCCATGAACGGCAACTGCGGCCCACCGGCCACCAGCAGCAAGTCATAGGCCTCCAGCGCTTCGCTGAAATGCCGATGGGCATTGAGTGACAAACCGTTGGAACACGCCATCATCCCGCGCTCGACACCGATCACCTCCAGTCGATAGTGATCGTGCGGTTCGAGGAAACGATTGGCTTCGCAAAACACATCCATGGGACCGGTGACGTCCAGGGACTGAACGCCGGCGAAGACCACGATGGCAACGGTTTTACTCATGGCAGGAATCGCTCTCAATGGATCAGGGCCAACACTAATCTGTGCCAAGTGCGTCTTTGTGGTGAGGGGATTTATCGAAACGTCGCACCGCCCCGCTGGGCTGCGCAGCGGCCCCAAAAAGTCTGGGAGCGCTGCGCACTCCAACGGGGCGGTGCGACGTTTCGCTAAATCCCCTCGCCACAAAAGCTTATTCCCCGAGACCAAACTTAGCCAATCCGTGCACAACAAGCGAGGTTGGCGCGATATGCATGCTCATTGGCCGGGATCGCAGCCATGGATCGATTGTCCGGTTTGGGGTGCGCGGACAGACTGACTCCATCAGCGCCGCCACGGCGTTCCCCGAGAGGACAGCACCATGAGCAGCACCATCGCCGGTATCGAAATCCCCGACAGCGCGTTGGCCAAAGCCACCACGGAATACATTCGCGACGTCGAATCAGACCTGCTGTATCACCACTCGCGCCGGGTGTTTCTGTTCGGTGCCTTGAGCGGCGAACGCAAGCAACTGACCTACAACCCCGAACTGCTGTACGTCGGCGCGATGTTCCATGACTTGGGTCTGGTGGAGGGTCATCGCACTGACGACGAGCGCTTCGAAGTCGATAGCGCCAACGCTGCCAAAGCATTCCTCAAGCCTTACGGTTTGTCCGACGATGATATCGAACAGGTCTGGTTGTCGATTGCCCTGCACACCACACCGGGCGTGCCGCAACACCTGCGACCTAATGTGGCGCTGGTCACCGCGGGCGTTGAAATGGATGTGTTGGGCATCGATTACGCAGCGTTCCCCAGCGCGCAACGCGAAGCCGTGGTGCATGCCCACCCGCGTGGCGAAGGGTTCAAGGAGTGCATCTTGTGTGCGTTTGCCAATGGCTTCAAACACAAGCCGGATACCACGTTTGGTACCGTGAACGCGGATGTGCTGGTGGATAGCGAGCCAGGCTTCAAACCGATGAACTTCGTCGAGATCATCCGCAATTCCCCTTGGGTGTCGTAAAACAACTGTGGGAGCGAGCCTGCTCGCGAAGACGGAGTGTCAGTCGACATCAATGTTGACTGACGCACCGCTTTCGCGAGCAGGCTCGCTCCCACATGGGATCTGGCGTGGCCACTTATTCGTGACCAGCCTTCAAGCCGCTTCCGGCGCCTGTGCGCGACGCACGTCCGGTTGTTTCCAGGAGTCGGCAGCGCCTTCTTCGATCGCCTGCTGGATCGCACGTTTGCGACTTTCTTCGGCACGACGGCTGAAGAACCAGACCAGGAACGTCATCAGCGATACCGCCAGCAAAATCAGACTGGCCACGGCGTTGATCTCGGGTTTCACGCCCAGACGCACCGCCGAGAACACTTCCATCGGCAGGGTCGTCGAACCCGGGCCCGATACGAAGCTCGCCAACACCAGGTCATCCAGGGACAAGGCGAACGACATCATGCCGCCGGCCCCCAACGATGGCGCGATCATCGGGATGGTGATCAGGAAGAACACCTTCCATGGCCGCGCGCCAAGGTCCATGGCCGCCTCTTCGATGGACAGGTCCAGCTCACGCAAGCGCGCCGAGACCACCACCGCCACATACGCCGCACAGAACGTGGTGTGGGCGATCCAGATGGTGATGATGCCGCGTTCCTGTGGCCAACCGATCATCTGCGCCATCGCCACGAACAGCAGCAACAGCGACAGACCGGTGATCACTTCAGGCATCACCAGCGGCGCGGTGACCAGGCCACCGAACAGCGTGCGACCCTTGAAGCGGGTGATACGGGTCAGCACAAACGCCGCCAGCGTCCCCAGCACCACCGCCGCCACCGCCGTGTAGCAGGCGATTTCCAGCGAGCGCACCACCGAGCCCATCAGTTGGGTGTTGTCCATCAGGCCGACGTACCACTTGATCGACCAGCCGCCCCACACCGTCACCAGTTTCGAGGCGTTGAACGAGTAGATCACCAGGATCAGCATCGGCGCGTAGATGAACAGCAAGCCCGCCACCAGCATGAAACTTGAGAAACGGAAGCGCTTCATTCTTTACCCTCCATTTCCTTGGCCTGACTGCGGTTGAACAGGATGATCGGCACAATCAGGATCGCCAGCATCACCACCGCCAGGGCAGACGCCACCGGCCAGTCACGGTTGTTGAAGAACTCTTGCCAGAGCACTTTACCGATCATCAGGGTTTCCGGACCGCCGAGCAGTTCCGGGATCACGAACTCGCCCACCACCGGGATGAACACCAGCATGCAGCCGGCGACGATGCCGTTCTTGGACAGTGGAATGGTTATCTTCCAGAAGCTGTTGAACGTGCTGGAACCCAGGTCAGAGGCAGCTTCCAGCAGGCTGTTGTCGTGCTTCACCAGGTTGGCGTAGAGCGGCAGGATCATGAACGGCAGGTACGAATAAACGACGCCGATGTACACCGCGAGGTTGGTATTGAGGATTTGCAGCGGTTCGTTGATCCAGCCCATGCTCATCAGGAAACCATTGAGCAGACCGTTGTTGCTGAGGATGCCCATCCACGCGTAAACGCGGATCAGGATCGCGGTCCAGGTCGGCATCATGATCAGCAGCACCAGCACCGTTTGCAGCTCTTTACGGGCACTGGCAATGGCGTAGGCCATCGGGTAGCCGATCAGCAAACAGAGGACGGTGCTGATCAGCGCCATCTTCAACGAGCCGAGGTAGGCGGCGATGTACAACTCGTCGCCGGCCAGCATCGCGTAGTTGCTCAGGTTAAGCAGCAACTGCACCTTTTGGTCGAGGTAGCTGTAGATCTCGGTGTACGGCGGAATGGCCACGTCGGCTTCGGCGAAGCTGATCTTCAGGACAATGAAGAACGGCAACATGAAGAACATGAACAGCCAAATGAACGGAACCCCGATGACCATCTGACGGCCACCGGGAATTATTCGATTGAGTCGGCGTTTGAATTTGCGCATGTTCATGAGCGAAGTACCACGCCGCTGTCGTCTTCCCAATACACGTAGACCTGGTCACCCCAGGTTGGACGCTGACCGCGGCGCTCGGCGTTGGCGACGAAAGACTGGACGATCTTGCCGCTCGGCAGTTCGACGTAGAACACCGAGTGGCCACCGAGGTAGGCGATGTCGTGCACCTTGCCGCTGGACCAGTTGTATTCGCAGGTCGGCATGGTCGGCGTCACCAGCAGTTTTTCCGGACGGATCGCGTAGGTCACGGATTTGTCCTGCACCGAGGTGCTGATGCCGTGGCCCACGTAAATCTGCCGGTCCAGGTCCTTGCAGGTAATGATTGCATGGCCTTCCGCGTCGTCGATCACTTCACCGTCGAAGATGTTGACGTTGCCGATGAACTCGCAGACCAGACGGCTGGTCGGGGTTTCATAGATGTCGATCGGACTGCCGATCTGGGCGATCCAGCCCAGGTGCATGATCGCGATGCGCTCGGCCATGGTCATGGCCTCTTCCTGGTCGTGGGTCACCATGACGCAGGTTACGCCGACCCGCTCGATGATCTCGACCAGCTCAAGTTGCATTTGCGAACGCAGCTTCTTGTCCAGAGCACCCATCGGTTCGTCGAGCAGCAACAGCTTCGGCCGCTTGGCCAGGGAACGCGCCAGGGCCACACGCTGACGCTGACCTCCGGACAACTGATGCGGCTTGCGCTTGGCGTATTGCGTCATCTGAACCAGCTTGAGCATGTCCGCGACACGGGCATCGACTTCAGCTGTGGGGATTTTGTCCTGTTTGAGGCCAAATGCGATGTTCTGCGCCACGGTCATGTGCGGGAACAAGGCGTAGGACTGGAACATCATGTTGATCGGCCGCTCGTAAGGCGGCATGTCGGTGATGTCTACGCCATCGAGGAAAATGCGCCCCTCCGTAGGCCTTTCGAAGCCTGCGAGCATGCGCAGCAACGTGGATTTGCCCGATCCCGAACCGCCGAGCAGGGCGAAAATCTCGCCTTTCTTGATTTCCAGGGACACATCGTCCACGGCAATCGTCTCGTCGAACTTCTTCGTGACCCGGTCGATTTTGACCAACACCTGTTTAGGTGATTGGTCGCCCTCGAGGGCTTTCTTATAGGCGCCGGAGGCAACTGCCATTTACGAAACTCCCAGAAAAAAAGAGTGCAGTTCGCTCAAGGTGAGCCAACCTTGGATAATTTGAGCCTTGCAGCTATTTACCCGACTTGACCTTGGTCCAGCTGCGGGTCATCAAACGTTGAATGTTTGGTGGTAACTCGATAGACACGTAGGTCTTGTCGAGGACGGCTTGCGGTGGATAAACCGACTCGTCAGTACGGATGGACTGTTCCATCAATTTGTCCGAGCCGGGGTTGGGGTTCGCATAGCCAACAGAATCGCTGACCTGTGCGATCACCTCGGGTTTCAACAAGTAATTGATGAAGGTGTGGGCTTCCTTGACGTTGGCCGCGTCCTTGGGGATCGCCAGCATGTCGAACCAGAGCGCGCCGCCCTCTTTGGGAATGGTGTAAGCGATGTTCATGCCTTTGCCGGCCTCAGTCGCCCGGGCCTTGGCTTGAAACATGTCACCGGAGAAGCCGATCGCGATGCAGATATCGCCGTTGGCAAGGTCCGCGATGTATTTGGACGAGTGGAAATAGGTCACGTAAGGCCGCACCGCCAGCAACTTGGCTTCAGCCTTTTTGTAATCTTCGGGGTTGGTGCTGTTGGCGTTCAGGCCCATGTAGTTGAGGACCGTGGGCATCATTTCATCGGCGGAGTCGAGGAACGCCACGCCACAGCTTTGCAGCTTCTTGATGTTTTCCGGTTCGAACACAGCGCTCCAGGAATCGATCTTGTCGACGCCCAATACCGCCTTGATCTTGTCGACGTTGTAACCAATGCCGTTGGTGCCCCAAAGGTACGGTACGGCGTATTGGTTACCCGGATCGTTTTGCTCCAGGCGCTTGAGCAGCACCGGGTCGAGATTGGCATAGTTGCTCAGCTTCGACTTGTCGAGCTTCTGGAAGGCGCCGGCCTTGATCTGCTTGCCAAGGAAGTGATTGGACGGCACGACCACGTCGTAACCGGTGCGCCCGGCCAGCAACTTGCCTTCCAGGGTTTCGTTAGAGTCGAAAACGTCATAAACCGGTTTGATGCCGGACTCTTTCTGGAAGTCGGCCAGGGTGGTCGAGCCGATGTAGTCGGACCAGTTATAAATATGCACGGTACTCGCGGCCTGGACGCTGACAGCCAGTGTCAGTCCGGCGCCGACCAGCACGGCATTGCGCAACAAAGAAAAAACAGGCACGTGGAGGTCCTCTAAAATTAGTTGGGCCCAAGTTGCCCCGTGCTACATGACAGCGATGGCTGCCTGGCAACAAAACCGGCGCGCAACTTACCCTCGAAAAACCGTTCCAGCAAAACTTTCTGTCATTTAATTACACCGGCTGCCGTCACCGCGCAGGTGACGACAGCAGGTGATTGCCTCAAACCGGCTTACTTACCGGATTTGATCTTGGTCCAACTGCGAGTCAGCAGGCGCTGGGTCGCGGCCGGCAAGTCGGCAATCGCGTACAGCTTGGCCTGCACTTCCGGCGACGGGTAGATGCCCGGGTCGCTGGTGATGTCTTTATCGACCAGTGCGGTGGCGGCCGCGTTACCGTTCGGGAAGCGCACGGCGTTGGTGATTGCAGCCATGACTTCCGGCTTCTGCAGGTAGGTCATGAACTTGTAGGCGCCTTCGACGTTTTCGGCATCTTTAGGGATGGCGACCATGTCGTAGAAGCTGCCCGCACCTTCTTTCGGAATGTTGTAGCTGACTTTCACCTTGTCACCGGCTTCAGCAGCACGGGACTTGGCCTGATAGACGTCACCCGAATAACCGACTGCGACGCAGATGTTGCCGTTGGCCAGGTCGGAGATGTACTTGGACGAGTGGAAGTAAGCGATCGAAGGACGGACTTTCAGCAGCAGCGCTTCAGCCTTGTCGATGTCTTCTTTCTTCTGGCTGTCGGTTGGCAGGCCCAGGTAGTGCAGCGCCGCCGGAATCATCTCGGTTGGCGAATCCAGCAGGCTGATACCGCAAGACTTCAGCTTGGCGGCGTTTTCAGGCTTGAAGATCAGGTCCCAGGAGTTGGTTGGAGCATCGGCACCCAATGCAGCCTTGACCTTCTCGGCGTTGAAGCCGATACCGATCGAACCCCACATGTAAGGGAAGGCGTGTTCGTTGCCCGGGTCGCTCACCGATACCGCTTTGAGCAGTTCAGGGTTCAGGTTCTTCCAGTTAGGCAGCTTGGACTTGTCCAGCTTCTGGTAAACGCCGGCCTTGATCTGCTTGGCCAGGAAGTTGTTCGACGGTACGACGATGTCGTAACCGGACTTGCCTGCCAGCAACTTGGCTTCCAGAGTTTCGTTGCTGTCAAAAACGTCGTACACCACCTTGATCCCGGACTCTTTTTCAAAGTTCGCGATGGTGTCCGGTGCAATATAGTCGGACCAGTTATAGACGTGCAGGACCTTGTCGTCCGCCTGCACCGCGCCCGCCATCATGCCCATCAGGGACATGGCAAGGAGAGTCTTGCCAGCAAACTTCTTTCCTAATGCCTTCATTCGTAATGCTCCAAATTTTTCTTTTTTGAACCACTTTGTTCAGCGGCCGAACCCGGACAACTGGAACCGCGACTAGTCTGGCAAGATCCGAGGCGGTCTTTCAAGGAAAGCCCGCCCTTCAAGACTGCTCTGAGCGAAAGTTTCATATGTCCGCTCAGAGCCTAGCACTTAGCCCTGCAACGCACTCAGGGTCAGGTCCAGACACTTGCGTGCCTTGGTCACCAACTCATCGATTTCAGCCGGTGTAATCACCAGTGGCGGAGCGATGATCATGGTGTCGCCGACGGCGCGCATGATCAGGCCGTTTTCGAAGCAGAACGTGCGGCAAATCATGCCGGCGCCCTTGCCTTCGTAACGCTTGCGAGTGGCTTTGTCCTTCACCAGCTCGATCGCCCCCAGCAGACCTACCCCACGCACTTCCCCCACCAACGGGTGATCGCTCAGTTCCCGTAGACGCTTTTGCAAATAGGGTGCCGTTTCTGCATGAACGCGCTCGATAATTTTTTCTTCGCGCAGGATGCGGATGTTTTCCAGTGCCACCGCAGCAGCCACCGGGTGTCCGGAATAGGTGAAACCGTGGTTGAAATCACCACCTTCGTTGAGCACCGCCACCACTTCATCGCGCACGATCAGGCCACCCATAGGGATATAGCCGGACGTCAGGCCTTTGGCGATGGTCATCATGTCGGGTTTGAGGTCGTAGAAATCGCTACCGAACCACTCACCGGTACGGCCGAAACCACAGATCACTTCGTCAGCCACGAACAGGATGTCGTACTTGGCGAGGATTTCCTTGATGCGCGGCCAGTAGGTGGCAGGCGGAATGATCACGCCGCCGGCACCCTGGATCGGCTCGGCAATAAAGGCACCGACGTTGTCCACGCCGACTTCCAGAATCTTCTCTTCCAGCTGATTGGCCGCCCAGATACCGAACTCTTCCGGTGTCATCTCGCCGCCTTCAGCGAACCAGTACGGCTGCGCGATGTGGACGATGCCAGGGATCGGCAAGTCGCCTTGTTCGTGCATGTACGTCATGCCACCCAGGCTCGCGCCGGCCACGGTGGAACCGTGATAGCCGTTTTTGCGGCTGATGATGACTTTCTTCTTCGGCTGGCCCTTGATCGCCCAGTAGTGGCGAACCATACGCAGCATGGTGTCGTTGCCTTCAGAACCGGAACCGGTGAAGAACACGTGGTTCATGCCTTGTGGCGCGATGTCGGAGATGGCCTTGGCCAGTTCCAGCACCGGCGGGTGAGCCGTCTGGAAGAACAGGTTGTAGTAAGGCAGTTCGCGCATTTGTTTGCTGGCGGCATCGGCCAGTTCATCGCGACCGTAGCCGATGGCTACGCACCACAGACCGGCCATGCCGTCGAGGATCTTGTTGCCTTCGCTGTCCCAGAGGTAAACGCCCTTGGCGTTGGTGATGATCCGCGGGCCTTTCTCTTTCAGCTGCTTGAAATCGCTGAACGGGGCCAGGTGGTGATCGTTGCTCAGGGTTTGCCATTCACGGGTTTGCGGGTTGTTGCTGGTCATGCGAATTCTCCTAAGATTTCAGTGAGAGCGCCGCCAACATCAGCGGCGCCCGGCGCATCAGACGGCGAAGAGCAGGAATTCCCGCTCCCACGAACTGATCACGCGCTTGAAGTTTTCATGCTCGGCCCGCTTGACCGCGACGTAGCCAGTGATGAATTTCTTGCCCAGGTATTTCTCGATAGTCGCGCTGTGTTCCATGCGTTCCAGCGCGTCTTCGATGGTCAGCGGCAGGCGCAGGTTGCGGCGTTCATAGCCACGGCCCACCACCGGCGCACTCGGGTTCAAGCCTTCGACCATGCCGATGTAACCGCAGAGCAGGCTCGCGGCAATCGCCAGGTACGGGTTGGCGTCGGCGCCCGGCAGGCGGTTTTCCACCCGACGGTTTTGCGGCCCGGCATCCGGAACCCGCAGGCCCACGGTACGGTTCTCTTCGCCCCACTCCACGTTCACCGGTGCCGAGGTGTCCGGCAAGAAGCGGCGGAACGAGTTGACGTTCGGCGCGAACAGCGGCAACAGCTCAGGGATCAGTTTCTGCAAACCACCGATGTGGTTCAGGAACAGCTGGCTCATGGTCCCGTCTTCATTGGAGAAGACGTTCTTGCCGGTCTCGATGTCGATGATGCTCTGGTGCAAGTGCATCGCGCTGCCCGGCTCGCCGGTCATGGGCTTGGCCATGAAGGTGGCTGCCACGTCGTGCTTGAGCGCGGCTTCGCGCATGGTGCGCTTGAACACCAGGATCTGGTCGGCCAGGGACAGGGCATCGCCGTGACGGAAGTTGATTTCCATCTGCGCCGTGCCGTCCTCGTGGATCAGCGTGTCGAGGTCCAGTTCCTGCAATTCGCACCAGTCGTAGACGTCTTCGAACAGTGGATCGAATTCGTTCGCCGCTTCAATCGAGAAGGACTGGCGACCGGTTTCCGGGCGACCGGAACGGCCAATCGGCGGTTGCAGCGGGAAGTCCGGGTCTTCGCAGCGCTTGGTCAGGTAAAACTCCATTTCTGGCGCCACGATCGGCTGCCAGCCCTTGTCGGAATAGAGTTTCAGCACCTTTTTGAGCACGTTGCGCGGCGACAGCTCGATCGGGTTGCCTTGCTTGTCGTAGGTGTCGTGGATCACCTGAGCGGTAGGCTCGATGGCCCAGGGCACAAGGAATACCGCGTTCTGGTCGGGGCGGCAGATCATGTCGATGTCGGCCGGGTCGAGCAGTTCGTAATAGATGTCGTCTTCGACATAGTCGCCGGTCACGGTCTGCAACAGAACGCTCTCGGGCAGGCGCATGCCTTTTTCGGCAATGAACTTGTTGGTCGGCGAAATCTTGCCCCGGGTGATCCCGGTCAAATCGGCGATCATGCATTCGACTTCTGTGATCTTGTGGTCTTTCAACCAATCGGTGAGCTGGTCGAGGTTGTTACTCATAAATGCCTCTTAGGCTGAGTTTCCTGACTCTAATAAGTCAGGCGTTGTTTGACGCATCGGCGTCGCGTTGTAATGCGTGCTTACGACAGGCATCGCCAAATGCCTGGAAGATCGCAAGGTAATCCGGGTTAGAGCTTACCTGCCATTCGGGATGCCATTGCACTCCCAAAGCAAAACCCTTGCCCTGCGGGACCGAGACCGCCTCAATCAACCCGTCAGGCGCCAAGGCTTCGACGCAAAGGCCCGGCGCCAGACGTTCAACGCCCTGACCATGAATCGAATTGACCTGTATCTCGCTCGCCAGGCCCAGACCTGCGAGCACACCACCCGGTTGAATGTGCACAGGGTGACTTGGCGCATACTGCCCTTCAAGCGGTAGGCTATCGTCTTCACGGTGATCCATGAATGGACCGGCTTCGTGGACTTTTTGATGCAGGCTGCCGCCGAACGCCACATTCATTTCCTGGAAGCCGCGGCAAATACCGAGCACGGGAATACCGGCCTCGACGGCGGCGCGGATCAACGGGAGGGTGGTGGCATCACGTGCAGAATCATGAGCAGTGCCCGGCGCGCTGGCTGGGCCGCTATAGTGAAACGGTTCTATATTGGAAGGAGAGCCTGTAAAGAGGATGCCATCCAGACCGTCCAGAATATCGGACGGTGCCAGCAAATCGGCCAGGGACGGAAGAATCACCGGCAGCCCCTTGGCCGCTGAGGCCACAGCGCGGACGTACTTGTCGCCACTGATGTGATAAGCATGCAGACCGATCTGCTTAGAGCAGGCGGTGACGCCGATTAACGGCAGGCGAGCCATGAAGCACCCCGGTATTATTGGTGTTATGGGTTTGAATCGAGCTTAGCCTTGTTCATTTTTTTACACAACACCCCCGTAAAAAATACAACACGGCCCGCTCCAGCCCGCAGGCGCTAAAGCGCTCAAAGGCATAAAAACGCCCCAAAGTGCCTCAAAAAAGCCCAATGGGTGCTTTTTTAGGGCAAAAAAGGCCTCGCTTGACTTCGGCATGCCGTTCGGGTTGACTGGAATCCGAAGAGATCAATGATTGATATTTTTAACAACAAAGGTGTTGCATCATGTCGGTACCCCCGCGTGCCGTTCAGCTTAACGAAGCGAACGCGTTCCTTAAGGAACATCCTGAGGTTCTGTACGTTGACCTTCTGATTGCGGATATGAATGGTGTGGTGCGCGGCAAGCGCATTGAACGCACCAGCCTCCACAAGGTTTACGAGAAAGGCATCAACCTGCCGGCCTCTCTATTTGCTCTGGATATCAATGGCTCGACGGTGGAAAGCACCGGCCTGGGCCTGGACATCGGCGATGCTGACCGAATCTGCTATCCAATCCCTGACACCCTGTGCAACGAGCCTTGGCAGAAGCGCCCTACCGCGCAACTGTTAATGACCATGCACGAACTTGAAGGTGAACCTTTCTTCGCGGATCCCCGTGAAGTTTTGCGTCAAGTTGTTGCCAAGTTCGACGAGATGGGTCTGACCATCTGCGCCGCGTTCGAACTGGAGTTCTACCTGATCGACCAGGAGAACGTGAACGGTCGCCCACAACCGCCTCGCTCGCCAATCTCCGGCAAGCGCCCGCATTCGACCCAGGTTTACCTGATCGACGACCTCGACGAATACGTCGACTGCCTCCAGGACATTCTGGAAGGTGCGAAAGAGCAAGGCATCCCTGCCGACGCGATCGTCAAGGAAAGTGCCCCGGCGCAGTTCGAAGTGAACCTGCACCACGTTGCCGACCCGATCAAGGCCTGCGACTACGCGGTCCTGCTAAAACGCCTGATCAAAAACATCGCCTACGACCATGAAATGGACACCACGTTCATGGCCAAGCCTTACCCGGGCCAGGCGGGCAACGGTCTGCATGTCCACATCTCGATTCTTGATAAAGACGGCAAAAACATTTTTGCCAGTGAGGATCCCGAGCAGAACGCCGCACTGCGTCACGCGATCGGCGGTGTGCTCGAGACCCTACCGGCGCAGATGGCTTTCCTCTGCCCGAACGTCAACTCCTACCGTCGTTTCGGCGCACAGTTCTACGTGCCGAACGCACCGTGCTGGGGTCTGGACAACCGTACTGTTGCGGTGCGTGTGCCGACCGGTTCCGCCGACGCGGTCCGTCTGGAACACCGCGTTGCCGGCGCCGATGCCAACCCGTACCTGCTGATGGCTTCGGTCCTGGCAGGCGTGCACCACGGCCTGACCAACAAGATCGAGCCGGGCGCACCCGTGGAAGGCAACTCCTACGAGCAGAACGAGCAAAGCCTGCCGAACAACCTGCGCGATGCATTGCGCGAGCTGGACGACAGCGAAGTCATGGCCAAGTACATCGACCCGAAATACATCGATATCTTCGTCGCGTGCAAAGAGAGCGAGCTGGAGGAGTTCGAACACTCCATCTCCGACCTCGAGTACAACTGGTACCTGCATACCGTGTAAGTGGTTGCAGTAAAAACAACGCCGCCGGCTTCACAGCCTGCGGCGTTTTTTTATGGCCCAACACTGACTTTGTGGCGAGGGGATTTAGCGAACGTCGCACCGCCCCGTTCGGCTGCGAAGCAGTCGCAAAACCTCTGTACGCGATACGCCTGACACACCGCAGCAGCAGGCTTTGGGGCCGCTTCGCGACCCAACGGGGATAAATCCCCTCACCACAGGGGATATGGAACATCTGCCCGCTCTGCGTACAATGCCCGCTGCCCCGCAGGAGACTTCAATGACGCGCACCGCCACCCTTCGCAAACCCCGCGCTCGCAGCCAGGCCCGGATCGACTCGATACTCGATGCGGCCCGCACGCTGCTGGCTGCCGAGGGCGTGGCCAGCCTGTCGATCTACAGCGTCGCCGAACGCGCGGAGATCCCGCCCTCCTCCGTCTACCACTTCTTTGCCAGCGTCCCGGCGCTGCTCGAAGCCCTGACGGCCGACGTCCATGCGGCGTTCCGTGCCTGCCTGCAAGCGCCCATCGACCACGAAGCCCTCAACGGCTGGCGCGATCTGTCGCGACTGGTGGAACAGCGCATGCTCGACATCTATGACGAAGACGCCGCCGCCCGCCAACTGATCCTTGCCCAGCACGGGCTGACCGAAGTCACTCAGGCTGACCGTCAGCACGACATCGAACTCGGCGACTTGATGCACAAACTCTTCGATCATCACTTCGAGCTGCCGAGACTGCCGACCGACGTTGATGTGTTTGCGTTGGCCATGGAGCTCGGCGACCGCGTCTATGCGCGCTCGGTGCAACAACACGGACAGATCACGCCGCGCATGGCTGAGGAAGGGATGCGGGTGTTCGACGCCTACCTAGGGCTATATTTGCCGCCGTATCTACCGAAGCGCACTCTTTCAGCCTGATTCTTTATTGACCGTGCAGGCCTCTTCGCGAGCAAGCCCGCTCCCACACTGGTCCCGTGAACACTGGAGATCAAATGTGGGAGCGGGCTTGCTCGCGAAGGCCGCACCGCCGATATCACTGACTCACACGCATAAAAAACCCCGAAGGGCTTAAACCGTTCGGGGTTGTTGTTTGCGCACGCGCTTACAACTTGGCGATCGACACCTCGGTGGATTTCACAAACGCGATCACTTCGCTGCCGACCACCAGTTCCAGCTCTTTCACCGAGCGAGTGGTGATCACCGAGGTGACGATGCCGGAAGCGGTCTGTACGTCGATTTCGGACAGCACGTCGCCGAGTACGATTTCCTTGATGGAGCCTTT
Source organism: Pseudomonas sp. PDM25 (assembly GCF_019219045.1). NCBI lineage: Bacteria > Pseudomonadati > Pseudomonadota > Gammaproteobacteria > Pseudomonadales > Pseudomonadaceae > Pseudomonas > Pseudomonas sp. PDM25. The sequence goes on along the minus strand of NZ_JAHUWL010000004.1, from coordinate 297,223 downwards.
GAACTGGTTGCGAACGTTGATGGCTTTGATCGTCATGAGGTTGATTCCTGTCGTTGGATAAGGCTTGAGTTATTGAGCCCAGCGCAATTGCGTGGGCAATGGTGAAACAGGTTCCGGTGCCGGCGGTTCGCCGGGCAACGCCAGTACGCGATTGAGGACTTCGGTTTCCAGCGCCGCCAGCCGATGGGAGCCACGAACCCGAGGGCGCGGCAGCTCAACGTGCAGGTCGAGGCCGACTTCGCCCTCTTCAATCAGGATCACCCGATCGGCAATCGCCACCGCTTCACTGACATCGTGGGTGACCAGCAACACGGTGAAACCGTGCTTCTGCCAGAGCCGCTCGATCAGTTGCTGCATTTCAATTCGGGTCAGTGCGTCCAGCGCGCCCAGCGGTTCGTCCAGCAACAGCAAACGCGGTTGGTGGATCAGCGCGCGAGCCAGGGCCACCCGTTGCTTTTGTCCGCCGGACAAGGCGGCCGGCCATTCATTGGCGCGATCCGCCAGGCCCACCGACTCCAACGCGTCCAGCGCTTGCGGACGCCAGTTGCCCTTGAGCCCGAGGCCGACGTTGTCGATGACCTTTTTCCACGGCAGCAAACGCGCTTCCTGGAACATCAATCGAGTGTCTTCCCGCGCCTTACTCAGCGGCGCGGAACCTGCGAGCAATTCACCGCCCGTGGGTTGGTCGAGACCGGCGAGCAAGCGCAGCAAGGTGCTTTTGCCGCAACCGCTACGACCGACCACGGCGACAAACTGACCGGCTGGGATGTGCAGATCGATCTCGCGCAAAACCTGGCGCGAACCAAACGTCTTCTGCAGTTTGCGCACTGCCAGCGGAATCCCGCGCAGCAGGTGTGGAGGTTGTTGAGCCGTCATGCCGCACCTCCTTTAACAACCTGATAGGCCGGGTGCCAGCGCAACCACACGCGTTCAAGTCCACGGGCCGCGAGGTCGGCGAGTTTGCCGAGCACGGCATACAAAAGAATCGCCAGTACCACCACGTCGGTCTGCAAGAACTCCCGGGCATTCATCGCCAGGTAGCCGATGCCGGAGCTGGCGGAAATGGTTTCCGCGACGATCAACGTCAGCCACATGAAGCCCAGTGCGAACCGCACGCCGACCAGAATCGAAGGCAGCGCCCCCGGCAGAATCACCTGACGGAACAGGCTGAAACCGGACAAGCCATAACTGCGGGACATTTCCACCAGCGCCGGATCAACGTTGCGGATGCCGTGATACGTGTTGAGGTAGATCGGGAACAACGTGCCCAACGCTACCAGGAAAATCTTCGCCGACTCATCGATGCCGAACCACAGGATCACCAGAGGAATCAGCGCCAGGTGCGGCACGTTGCGGATCATCTGCATCGAACTGTCGAGCAGGCGCTCCCCCCATTTCGACAAGCCAGTGATGAAGCCCAGGGTCAGACCGATGCTGCCGCCGATGGCAAAGCCCAGCGCTGCGCGCCAGCCGCTGATCGCCAGGTGCGTCCAGATTTCACCGCTGCGCACCAGGCTGACGCCGGCTTCGATGACCGCGATTGGCGCCGGCAGAATCCGCGTCGACAACCAGCCCGCCGACACCGACAACTGCCACACCGCCAGCAGCAACAACGGCAACGCCCAAGGCGCGAGGCTATGGATGATTTTCTTCATGGCGCGCCTCAGCTCTGCGACGCGGCTTTGGGGAGGATGTCATTGGCGACCATCTCACCAAACGGGCTGACGTAACCGGCGCTTTTCGGCAATTCCGGACGCTCGATATCGAGGTGCGGGAACAGCAATTCGGCGACGCGGTACGACTCTTCCAGGTGTGGATAACCGGAGAAGATGAACGTGTCGATGCCCAGATCCGCGTATTCCTTCACGCGAGCGGCCACGGTCGGACCGTCACCCACCAATGCTGTACCAGCACCGCCACGCACCAGGCCGACACCGGCCCACAGGTTGGGGCTGACTTCCAGGTTGTCACGGCTGCCGCCATGCAGCGCGGCCATGCGTTGCTGACCGACCGAGTCGAAGCGCGCCAGAGAAGTCTGGGCACGAGCGATGGTGTCGTCGTCCAGATGAGAGATCAGCCGATCCGCCGCTTGCCAGGCTTCGGCATTGGTTTCACGAACGATCACATGCAAACGAATGCCGAAGCGCACGGTGCGCCCGAGCTTCGCGGCTTTGGCGCGTACTTGTTCGATCTTCTCGGCAACCGCAGCCGGCGGCTCGCCCCAGGTCAAAACCATTTCGACCTGCTCTGCCGCGAGGTCTTGCGCCGCTTCCGAAGAACCGCCGAAGTACAGCGGCGGACGCGGTTGCTGGATCGGCGGATAGAGCAATTTGGCGCCCTTCACGCTGATGTGCTGACCGTCGTAATCGACGGTTTCGCCTTCCAGCACGCGGCGCCAGATACGGGTGAATTCCACCGAGGCTTGATAGCGCTCTTCGTGAGTCAGAAACAAACCGTCACCGGCCAATTCTTCCGGATCACCACCGGTTACCAGATTGAACAACGCACGGCCGCCGGACAGGCGATCCAGCGTCGCAGCCTGACGCGCGGCCACCGTCGGGGAAATGATCCCGGGGCGTAGCGCGACGAGGAATTTCAAACGCTGGGTTACCGGGATCAGCGACGCGGCCACCAGCCACGAATCTTCGCAAGAGCGCCCCGTAGGAATCAGCACCCCGCCGAAGCCCAGACGATCCGCCGCTTGCGCGACTTGTTGCAGATAACCGTGGTCGACGGCGCGAGCGCCTTCGGCGGTGCCAAGGTAATGGCCGTCGCCGTGGGTAGGCAGGAACCAGAAAATATTGAGGCTCATGGAGTGGTCTCCTTAGGGATTCGAATTACTGAGCGTTGGCAACGGCCGCCGGTGGCGTCCAGATCACGTCTTTGATGCTCAGCGGCTTTGGAATCAGCTTGAGCTGGTAGAAGCTGTCGGCGATTTTCTGTTGCGCGGCGACCACTTCAGGCGTGAGGAACAGCGCGCCGTAACCCTGGCGTTTCACCGAGGTCAGGGTGATGTCCGCCGGCAATCCGAGCAGTGGCGAGACTTGTTGGGTCACCTCGATGGGATTGGCCTTTGACCACTCACCGACCGCGCGCACTTCTTCCACCAGGGTCTTGATCACCTCAGGATTTTTCTGCGCATAGGGCTTGGTCGCGAGGTAGAACTGATGGTTGTCGACGATGCCTTGGCCATCACGCAGGGTGCGTGCCTGCAACTGTTGTTCGGCGGCGGCCTGGTACGGGTCCCAGATCACCCAGGCATCGACGCTGCCACGCTCGAACGCAGCGCGGGCGTCGGCCGGCGGCAGGAATACGGTCTGAATGTCGGTGTACTTGAGGCCGGCATCTTCCAGTGCGCGGACCAGCAGGTAGTGAACGTTGGAGCCTTTGTTCAGGACGACTTTCTTGCCCTTGAGGTCCTGCACCGATTTGATCGGCGAGTCTTTCGGCACCAGGATCGCTTCGCTGTGAGGCGCTGGCGGTTCGTAGGCGACATAGAGCAGATCGGCGCCGGCTGCTTGAGCGAACACCGGTGGAGTTTCACCCGTCACGCCGAAGTCGATGGAGCCGACGTTCAGGCCTTCAAGCAGTTGCGGGCCGCCGGGGAATTCAGTCCATTGCACGTCCACGCCTTGGGCGGCGAGGCGCTTTTCCAAAGTGCCTTTGGCTTTGAGCAGCACCAAAGTGCCGTATTTTTGATAGCCGATTCGTAACGTCTCGGCTTGTGCTTGAAAAATAACGCCGAAAGACACAGCCGCAGCAAACAGAGCGACCAGCCCACGACGCAAAATGACAGTGCGCATGGCGCTCTCCTTTTTGCAGTTGGGTTTTGGCTGCACCTGCTTGGCCGTTAGCGGCTGAGTAAGGTGAGTACTTCAAATTGGGGTAAGGCTTAAATGCTCCAGCGAGCACTCAACAAACGTTCATTCAACAGGTTCGGATCGATCGGCTTGGGCCGTCGGGCCATGGCGCTGAAAAACAGCTCCAGCGATTCATTCAGTCTTTCTTCCAGCTCCGGCGCCAACTGCGCCTGGACGCTGCCTTCGCCGTAAGCGATCTGGCTGTCTACGGCGAAAATCCCGTGGAGCATTTCCTGGGCTTTCAACGCCGACAGCACCGGTTTTAGCGCGTAATCCACCGCCAGCATGTGGGCGATGCTGCCGCCGGTGGCCATTGGCAAAACCACTTTGTGGGCCAGGGCGCGTTCGGGCAGCAGGTCCAGCACGGTTTTCAATGCGCCGGAGAACGATGCTTTGTAGACCGGCGTGGCGATCAGCAGGCCATCGGCGTTTTCAATCTGTTGCAGCAGGTCGATCACCTTCGGGCTGTCGAAGCGCGCATGCAGCAAGTCTTCAGCCGGGAAGTCCCGTACCTGGTAACTCACCACTTCCACACCTTGCCTCTGCAACCAGCGTTGGGAGCGCTCCAGCAGTACGCCGGAACGGGAGCGTTGGCTGGGACTGCCACCGAGTGAGACGACCAGCATTCAGAGGATTCCTTGAACGGTGTTGGCGATTCGCGGTTTGCGATCTCGCGTTGATGGAAGTGACCTTAACAGGTGATTGTTATATCCATAAATCATATTTATTCATTTAGTTATTCATTTTAGTTCTATATGAAATGGCTTTTTCCGGGCAAAAAAAGGCCGTGAAAACGGCCTGAAATCCCCTGCTTTGTGGATAGGTTCACTCTGAATTCTGCGGTGCCTGACCGGCCGTCTTCGCGAGCAAGCCCGCTCCCACAGTTGACCGCATTCCAATGTGGGAGCGGGCTTGCTCGCGAAGTCGGATTCGGCCACACCGCAATTGATGGTTTATCTGTTGGGCTGTGGCGTCAGACGCAGGTACGGCTTCACCGCGCGATAGCCCTTGGGAAAGCGTTTGTTGATTTCGTCTTCGTCCTTGAGCGACGGCACGATTACCACTTCATCACCGTCCTGCCAGTTGGCCGGGGTGGCCACTTTGTAGTTGTCGGTGAGTTGCAGCGAGTCGATCACCCGCAGAATTTCATGGAAGTTACGGCCGGTGCTCGCCGGGTAGGTGATGGTCAGCCGAACCTTTTTGTTCGGGTCGATCACGAACAGCGAACGCACGGTCAGGGTGTCGTTGGCGTTCGGGTGGATCAGGTCGTAGAGGTCCGAGACCTTGCGGTCGGCGTCGGCAAGGATCGGGAAGTTGACGAGGGTGTTCTGGGTTTCGTTGATGTCTTCGATCCACTTGTGGTGCGAGTCCACCGGGTCCACGGACAGGGCAATGGCTTTCACACCACGTTGGGCAAATTCGTCCTTGAGCCTGGCAGTGAAGCCCAACTCCGTGGTGCACACCGGGGTGAAGTCCGCCGGGTGGGAAAACAGCACGCCCCAGCTATCGCCCAGCCATTCGTGGAAACGGAGGGTGCCGGCGCTGGAATCCTGTTCAAAGTCGGGGGCAATGTCGCCCAGTCTGAGGCTCATGGTGCTGCTCCTGGTGAGTGCTTGTTGAGGCCAACTGTGCCTGCATTTTTTATTCATTAAAAAGAATAAATATCGATTTGTTTAGATCGTAAGTGAATATTAAAAATGTGTTCACTGGACCTCGGCAGCAGTCAGGACGACTATCGCCCACAAGGTTCGAGAAGGCCTTGAGTTGCTGCACAAAGAGGGAAATTTCGAGGAGGGTTTACGGGGGTGAGCCTGACTTGAAAACGCAAAAGCCCCGCCCGGCGAGATGCCGGGCGGGGCTTTTTTTTACTTCAGTTACGCGAGTGCTATTACAACAGCGGGATCGAGTAGCTGACGATCAGACGGTTTTCGTCCTGGTCGCGTTGGCCTGGGATGTCGTTGCGCCACATGGCGTTTTTCCACGTGAGGCCCAGGTTTTTCAGTGGGCCTTCCTGGACTACGTACGCCAGGGTCAGGTCGCGTTCCCACTCAGAGCGGCCGGTTGCGTTAACGCTAGTCTGAGCAGCACCCACTTTACCGGTGGTGTCGATGTTATCGCCACGCAGGTAAACGATGCCGGCAGTTGCGCCTGGCAGGCCAAGCTTGGCGAAGTCATACGAGTAGCGAGCTTGCCAGGTACGTTCGCCGGCGCGAGCGAACTTGGCAATCTGCGAGTCGGTAGTGAGGTAAGCCGACGAGCCGTCACCCTGATTCAACCAAGGGAAATCGCTGTTACCGTTGCTGACCTGGTAACCGCCACCGAAGGTGTGACCGGCAACGGAGTACAGGAACAGGCCGCTATACAGGTTGTTGTCGACTTTGCCTTTGGTGATGCCCGTACCGTAGTCACCCGTGGTGAAGTAGGCGGATTCATGGCCGTTGGCGCCATCGTCACGGCTGTTGAAGTAACGGAAGTCAGACTTCAGTACGCCCGGACCGATCGACCAGTTGTGAACCAGACCCAGGAAGTGCTGCTTGTAGAAATCTTCCAGGTTGCCGTAGTAGTACTGGGCTGTCAGGTCTTTGGTGATCTTGTAGTCGCCACCACCGTAGATGAACTTGTTGCTGTCACGGCCGGAAGCGGTGGGAGAGTTCGCACCAGCAATCGACAACTCTTCGTTGTTGCTGGAGTTACGACCCTTGGCGTGCTCGATCTGACCACCGACCAGTGTCAGGTCTTTGATTTCGTTCGAGGTGATCTGACCACCTTGAAAGGTTTGCGGCAGCAGACGGCCATCGTTGGTCACGATAACCGGCAGTTTTGGCTGCAGGGTGCCCAACTTCAGCTCAGTCTGGGAGATCTTGGCCTTGGCCGTCAGACCCAGGCTGGAGAAGTTATCAACCGCTTCACCGTTAGACTTGCTTGGGAAAACAGTGCCGCCGTAAGAAGTCGAAGTGGCGCCGTTAGTGCCGCCGCCCGAATCCAGACGCACACCCAGCAGGCCGATAGCATCGATACCGAAGCCGACGGTGCCTTGGGTGTAGCCGGAGATGAAGCGCAGGTCGAAGCCTTGACCCCATTCTTCGTTCTTGCTTTGAACGCCGTTGGCCTTGACCCTGGCGGTACCCGCGTCGGAATCACGGTTATCGGTGTTGATGTAGAAGTTACGCAGCCCCAGAGTGGCTTTGCTGTCTTCGATGAAACCGGCGGCGCCTGCCTGCTGCGCCAAAACCCCTACGGCCACAGCCAGGGCCAAGGTGGACTTGTTCATTTGTTTCGCTCCTATCGTTTCTAATTTTTAAGGTCCTGAGTCGAATGCCCTGGATCCTGAAATGCTCGGTGAGTGCCAGCCCGTGTGACTACGGCGATGGCCTGACCTCTGTGATTTTGGCCCGCATGATAAACACAAAAAGAATTATTTCATTACTTTTCATGCCATTCAGGAATATAGCTTCGTGCTATTACTCTGAGTCGGGACACAAGGTATCGGCTCATAAGCCACCCACTTTAGGCGTTCGGCATAAAAGCTAAAAAGAATAAAAAATTACTACTTAAGCTCTATTTAGAATATTAAAAAAAACACAAAAAAAACCTCGCCGGCGGGCGAGGCTTTTTTCTGACGGCTATTACAGGAAGCTGTAGGTGTAGTTGAAGATCAGACGGGTCTGGTCAACATCAGGGTTGTTGCTGACTTCACTGCCACGGTAGACGCCATTACGCAACGTCACGCCGAAACCTTTGAGGGAGCCCTGCTGGATGGTGTAGTCGATCCGCATGTCGCGTTCCCACTCGGACGCATCAGGGCCACTGCCGTTCGTTGCTTTGATGTTATCGCCGTGCAGGTAGGCGATCGAGGTTTTCAGGCCCGGTACACCCAACGCGGCGAAGTCATAGGAGTACTGACCGAAGGTGGTGTTTTCACCGGCACGGACGAAACCATTGATCATGGAATCGGTGAACAGGTAGAAGCTTGCGCCACCATTGCCTTCCGCATGGCCATTGCCATCAACCACGCTGCCCTGGTTCAGGTAGACGAAGCCGCCGTCATCGTTGACGCGCTGATGGCCCAGCAAGAAGGCATTGCCACCCAGGGTGTAGGTGAACATGGCGCTCCAGGTCTTGTTATCGACCTCGTTTTTGTTCTTGGCATAACCACCGTTGTTACTGAAGAAATAACCCGAATCGCCGTTCTTACCGTCGGAGCTGCTGTCAAAATAGCGCAGGTCTGTCTTGAAGGACTGGTTGGCGTTGATCGGGAAAACGTGAATCAAGCCAAAGAAGTCCTGTTTGTAGTAATCCTTCAAGTTCGAGTGGTAGTACTGCAAGGTAAGGTCCTTGGTGACCTTCCAGTCAGCACCGCCATAGCGGAACTGGTTGCTGTCATGAGTACCGCCAGCCACGGCCAGGCCGGTGGAGTTTGAAGACGCACGCCCTGCCGAGTGCTCCAACTGACCCGCGTTGAAGGTCACGTTGTCGATTTCCTTCGAGGTGAGGGTGCCACCGTCAAAGGTCTGTGGCAGCAGGCGGCTGTCGTTCGCTACCAAAATTGGCAAGTTAGGCTGCAGAGCGCCACCCAGATGGGCCTCGGTCTTCGAGAAGCGTGCCTTGACGTTAGCTGCTGCACGGCTCCATTCGTCCACAGCCGAACCATCGCTGTCGCTTGGGAAGAACGTGTTGTTGTTGGCTGGGTGGTGGCCTCTGCCGCCGTCCAGATGGATACCTACGAGGGCCTGGGCGTCGATACCGAAGCCGACAGTGCCTTGGGTAAAGCCGGACAGATAGTCAAATTTCAGGCCTTCAGCGGTCTCTTTCTGATCCGCTCCGCCGTCACGGTTATCGTTATTGAAATACATGGTGCGAGAGCTGACGGAAGCCTTGCTGTCTTCCAGGAAACCCGCGGCGCCTGCCTGCTGCGCCAAAACCCCTACGGCCACGGCCAGAGCCAAGGTGGACTTGTTCATTGTTTCGCTCCTATCGTTTCTAATTCTTGTATTCCTGGTCCGGGGTTAATTGCCTCGGATCCTAAGATGCACGATTAGCGCCAGACCGTGACTCACAAGTCAATCGTAACTTTGTGTGTCTACGACCATAGTCTAATCCCCAGTAAATTCGCTCCTTGCCGGGCAATGAACGCTTCATAAACCCAAAAAGAATCACCCAATTCTTTTTCATACCGTTTAGGAATTAAGCTCCGCACTAACTCTTGAGCCAGGACACGGGCACCGGCTCATAAGCTAATTCCTAAATGGTATTTGTTAGCCTTTTTTTAGATCGATTAGCTTTGATGCAATTCACGATCAATCCCTATCGATAAGGCAGCGCCATGACCACCAAACGCGCACTATCCGGCTCAATTGTTACAGTTTGTGTATCGCTAATAATATCCTTCAGCGCTCAAGCGGCAAACCTCACAATCGGTTATCAAACCGGCATCGACCCCAGCAAAGTCCCCCAGGCAGACGGACTGTACGAGAAAACCATAGGCCAGAAAATTGATTGGCGTCGTTTTAATAGCGGCCCGGAAGTGGTTACTGCCATTGCTTCTGGCGACGTGCAGATTGGCAACCTCGGCTCAAGTCCGCTGGCAGCCGCGGCTTCGCGCAATCTGCCAATCGTTGCGTTCATTGTTTCCGCCCAGATCAACGCTGCTGAAGCACTCGTGGTGCGCAACGGCAGCGGCATCGATAAACCGCAAGATCTGATCGGCAAGACCATCGCCACCCCCTTCGTATCAACCTCCCACTACAGTTTGCTGGGTGCGTTGAAGCACTGGGGCCTGGATGCCTCGAAAGTCAAAGTGGTTAATTTGCAACCGGCGGAAATCGCGGCGGCCTGGAAGCGTGGTGACATCGATGGGGCGTTTGTCTGGTCACCCGCCCTGGGGGAAATTCGCAAGACTGGCAAGACCTTGACCGACGCGGCACAGGTCGGCCAATGGGGTGCACCGACCTTCGAGGTCTGGGTCGCGCGCAAAGATTACGCCGAGAAGCACCCAGAGGTGGTGGCCAAATTCGCCAAGGTCACGCTGGACTCGTTCGCCGACTATGCCGCGCATAAGGACAGCTGGACTGCTGACTCGGTACCGGTGCAAAAAATCGCCAAACTGACCGGTGCCAATGCCGTCGATGTGCCGGAGTTGCTGGCCGGTTCCACGTTCCCGGATGCTAAAGCCCAACAGACCACCGCGCTGCTGGAAGGCGGCACGGCCAAGGCGATTGGCGAGACGGCGAAGTTCTTGAAGGAACAAGGAAAGGTCGAGACGGTGCTGCCGGATTATTCGCCGTATGTCAGTGCGAAGTTTGTGCAGGATTGATGATCGTTCCCACGCTCTGCGTGGGAATGCAGCCCGGGACGCTCCGCGTCCCATCTAGAGCCGAACGCGGAGCGTCCGTTGAGGCATTCCCACGCAGAGCGTGGGAACGATCAAGCGTGCGGTCAGAGGGCTTTTTCGAAGATCTTCGAATTACGCTGGTAGTTGTACAGCGACGCCCGCGCTGATGGCAGACGTTCAACGCTGCTCGGCACAAACCCACGCTCACGAAACCAGTGAGCGGTGCGGGTCGTCAATACGAACAAGGTTTTCAGCCCCTGCGCCCGGGCGCGGGTTTCGATGCGCTCCAGCAGCTCATCACCACGACCGCCATGGCGATACTCCGGGTTCACCGCCAGACACGCCAACTCCCCCGCATCCGAATCAGCAATCTGATACAGCGCCGCACACGCGATGATCATGCCTTCGCGTTCGACCACACTGAACTGCTCGATCTCACGCTCCAGCACCTCGCGGGAACGCCGCACCAGAATGCCCTGCTCTTCCAGCGGGCTAATCAAGTCCAGCAAACCACCGACGTCTTCGATGGCCGCTTCGCGCACCACCTCGAATTGCTCCTGGGCCACCAGCGTACCGCCGCCATCGCGGGTGAACAGTTCGGTAAGCAATGCGCCGTTTTCGACATAACTGACGATATGGCTGCGGGCGACACCGCCGCGGCAGGCCTCAGCGGCCGCATCCAGCAGCTCAGCCTGATAGTTGCTGCCCAGGCGCTGCAGATGCGCCGGCACTTGTTGCGGACGCAACTCACGAACCAGACGACCGTTTTCATCGATCAGCCCCAGGTCAGCACCGAACAACAGCAGCTTGTCCGCCCCCAGATCGATGGCCGCACGGGTGGCGACGTCTTCGCAGGCGAGGTTGAAAATCTCACCGGTAGGCGAGTAGCCCAGCGGCGACAACAGCACGATGGAACGCTCATCCAGCAGGCGATTGATGCCCTTGCGGTCGACCCGACGCACTTCGCCGGTGTGGTGATAGTCGACACCTTCCAGCACGCCAATCGGCCGCGCCGTCACCAGGTTGCCGCTGGCCACCCGCAGACGCGAGCCCTGCATCGGCGATGAAGCCATGTCCATCGACAGCCGCGCTTCGATGGCGATACGCAGCTGGCCGACCGCATCGATCACGCACTCCAGCGTTGCGGCATCGGTGATGCGCATGCCGTGGTGGTAATGCGGGGTCAGGCCGCGTGCAGCCAGGCGGGTTTCAATTTGCGGACGGGAACCGTGAACCAGCACCAGTCGCACGCCCAGGCTGTGCAACAGCACCAGGTCGTGGACGATATTGCCGAAGTTCGGGTGCTCCACGCCGTCGCCGGGCAGCATGACGACGAAGGTGCAATCGCGGTGGGCGTTGATGTAGGGCGAAGCGTGACGAAGCCAATTAACGTATTCGGGCATGAACCTGGGCCTGTAATAAATAGCAGCCAAAAAATGGGCGAAACAGAAAACGCACAGCGGGCTGATGGTTATCGTCGGAACAGGCTTGGCGACACGCGCGCTCTCCTCATGAATACGGGTTGGGACACCGGCAATTTACAAGGCTTGCCAGCCGTGACACAGCCCCTGTGGGAGTGAGCCTGCTCGCGATAGCGGAATGTCAGTCGATACTGAAGTGTCTGACACACCGCTATCGCGAGCAGGCTCACTCCCACAGGGATCTCGCTCAACCGACTGGCATTGGCGTTTTGGCCGGTGTCAGGCAGTAATGTTCAATCAGTTGACGTAATAGATGCACCGTAGGCTGCAAACGTGACATTTCGAGGTATTCCCCCGGTTGGTGCGCACAGGCGATGTCGCCAGGGCCAAGCACCAGTGTTTCGCAGCCAAGACGCTGAAGATAAGGCGCTTCGGTGCCGAACGCCACTGCTTCGGCACGATGGCCGGTGAGCTTTTCCGCAACCCGGACCAATTCTGCATCCTCGGCCTGCTCGAACGGCGGCACTTCGGGGAACAGCGGCGCGTAATCGATCTTCACCTGATGCCACTCGGCAATGGGCTTGAGCTTCTTCAGAATCTCCGCGCGCAGGGCATTGGGGTCCATGCCCGGCAACGGGCGCAGATCAAACTCCAGCGAACACTGGCCGCAAATACGGTTGGGGTTATCGCCGCCATGGATGCAGCCGAAATTCAGGGTCGGCGTCGGTACGCTGAACTGTGGATTACGGAACTCACGCTGCCACGCCAACCGCAAACCACGCAGTTCACCGATGGCATCGTGCATGGCTTCGAGGGCGCTGTGGCCCAGGCGCGGATCCGAGGAGTGGCCGCTCTGACCGAGGATGTCGATGCGCTCCATCATGATGCCTTTGTGCATGCGGATCGGCTTGAGCCCGGTCGGCTCGCCGATCACCGCCGCACGACCGAGCGGACGCCCGGCTTCGGCCAGGGCGCGAGCGCCGGACATCGAGCTTTCTTCATCGCAAGTGGCGAGGATCAACAGCGGTTGCTTGAACGGCTGATCGAGCAGCGGTATGACGGCTTCGATGGCCAGCGCGAAAAAGCCCTTCATGTCGCAACTGCCCAGCCCCACCCAGCGACCGTCGACTTCGGTCAGTTTCAGCGGATCGGTCTGCCACAGCGCGCCATCGAACGGCACCGTGTCACTGTGACCGGCCAGCACCAGGCCACCGGGGCCGGAACCGAAACTGGCCAGCAGATTGAATTTGCCGGGGCTGACCTGCTGAATGTCGCAGGTAAAACCCAGATCGCCGAGCCACGTCGCCAGCAAATCGATCACCGGACGGTTGGTTTGATCGAGGCTGGCCTGCGTACAGCTGACGGACGGTGCGGCGATCAGCGCAGCGAACTGATCTTTCATGGACGGCAAAGGCATCGCTGACTCCAACTCCCGAGTTGAACTCCATCATAGAACCATCCGGCGACAGGAATAAACCGTCGCGGCGCGTAGGTACGTTCACTCCTGTACACTGCACGACCTTGGCAGCCACACATTTCCCCCGGCTGCGCTCCCGATCCTGGATTTTCCGGCCATGCAGAAAGAAACCGAAATCAAACTCCGCGTCAGCCGAGAAACCCTCGCGGCCCTGCGCGAGCACCCGCTCCTGAAAAAACGCAACAAAAGTGGCTGGGAACGCCGTGAGTTAATGAATCAGTACTTCGACACGCCTGAGCGCGACCTGGCCCGCGCCAAGGTTGCCCTGCGCCTGCGCCGCGATGGCGAAGAAGTGATTCAGACCCTCAAGACCCGCGGCCAGAGCGTCGCCGGTTTGTCCGAGCGTAACGAATACGACTGGAACCTGCCCAAAGCCAAGCTCGACGTGAAGAAACTCGACGGCGAATGCTGGCCTGAAGAGCTGGCCGAGCTGGACAAGAAAACCCTGAAGCCGATTTTCACCACCGATTTCGTCCGCGAACGCGCGGAAATCGCCTGGGGCCGTGGCAAGACCAAAGTGGTGATCGAAGCCGCACTGGATCTGGGTCACGTGATCGTGGGCAAGCAGAAAGAAGAAATCTGCGAGCTGGAACTGGAACTGCGCGAAGGCGAGCCGGCCGCTCTGCTGGAACTGGCCGCCGAACTGGCCGCGACCCTGGCCCTGATGCCGTGTGACATCAGCAAAGCCGAGCGCGGTTATCGTTTGTACGACGCCAACAGCTATTCGTTGAGCCTGCCGGCGCCGCAGATCACCGCCGAAATGCCGCTGGACGACGCTTTCGCCGCGCTGAGCTGGCACTTGCTGAGCAGCAGCCAACGCCTGGCCGAGCAGTATCGCTTCAATGGCCACTGGCGCCTGTTGCTGGACTGGGTTGAAAACCTGGCTGAATTGCGCGCGTTGCTGAGCAGCCTGGGCCAAGCCGCACCGCGTCAGTCGACACACGATCTGCGCGTCGCGCTGGATGCCTTGCTGGAAGACTGGCGCCCGCTGGTACAGGCCGGTATCGACGACGAAGACGTGCGCAAAGCTGCGCCGGAGCAGTTCCTCGAAGAACTGCAAGATCCGCGCTGGGGCTTGTTCTCGCTGAACACTTCGCGCTGGTTGCTGGCCCGCACCTGGACCGCCGATCGCAACGTTCGTGGCAATCGCCAGGGCGCTGCGCAATTGGGCAGCTGGTTGCCGCGTCTGCTGGGTGAAGAAGCGACCTCCCTGCAACTGCAGCGTTACCAGCAACAGCCGGAAGACCTGGCCGAGCAACTGCCGCGCATCGAGCGCATCCAGGCTTGGCTGCACCACGCCCGCAGCGTGCTGGACATCCCGGAAATGGATCGCTTGTACGGTGAGCTGAAACAGCTTGCTCAATTGGCGAACGAGCCGATCACCGATGAATCGCTGGATGCGCGCAAGCAGCAGGCGATTGCGGTGTATCAGAATCGTGCCTGGAAAATGCTGCTGCGCATGTGATACCGCCTTCGCGAGCAAGCCCGCTCCCACATTTGACCGCGTCCATTCAGACAAGGCGGTCAAATGTGGGAGCGGGCTTGCTCGCGAAGAGGCCCGCAACTTCACCGCAAAACCTCAGACCGGCAAACTCGTCGTGGATTTGATCTCCGACAACGCCACGATCGAGTTCACCTCCTGGATCCCCGGCACCATCGACAGCTTCTCAAAGAAAAAGCGCTCATAAGCCTCGATGTCCGCCGTCACAATCCGCAGCAAGAAATCCACCGACCCCATCAGCACATAACACTCCAGCACTTCGGGAAAACCGCGAATCGCCTCGGTGAATTCGGTGAAGTTCGAACGCCCGTGAGCGTTGAGTTTGATTTCAGCGAAGATCTGCGTGTTAAGCCCGATTTTCTTCCGGTCAAGCAAGGTCACCTGCCCGCGAATGATCCCCTCCTCCTTCATCCGCTGAATCCGCCGCCAGCACGGCGACTGCGACAACCCCACCTGTTCCGCAATCTGCGCACTGGAAAGCGAAGCGTCCTCTTGCAGCAACGCGAGAATCTTGCGGTCGTAGCCATCCAGCTCGCTATGCATAAAAAAACCTTTGATTGATAACTTACCGAATCAAGCAATTCAAACAATCGCCAATAAGCCCAATCATAGATAAGAAATGCCCGGCACCGAATGTAAAAATTCCTCCAGTGATTTTGGAGATCGACCATGCAGCATCTAGAAGCCGTGAATACCCCGCACACCCGCGCCGATGTCTGGAACGTCAGCAACGCCCACTGCCGCGTTCACTATCAATTGCTGGCCGAGGCCGAACCGGACTTGCTGTGTCGGGCGCTCAACCTGTTCGCTTTGCAGTTTCTGACGCCACAACAGGTCAACGTGCAGCGGATGGACGATCTGTTGTCGATCGACATCGTGATAGACGGCCTGAGCTGGCACCGCGCCCAAGTGATCGCGGAAAAATTACGTAACCTGATCAGCGTCTGTTCGGTTGATCTGCAAGCGGTTGATTGCGCGTGGAATGAACCGGCTCAAGCGGCGGGCTGAAAAAACTCGACATGGCTTCGTCACGTAGTGGCCCAACGGTCTGCCGGTCCGCGACTATCCTTTGCGAACTGTTGTTCATGAGGAGCCCGCATGTCCGTTCAACTTGCCATTCAGGACCGCTGGCTGGATCTCAATGATTTGCTGCGTGAACTGGTCGCCCAAGGTTTTATCAGTCAGGATTCGGCCGAACACGCGCTCAATGCTCGACGCCGTCACGCAGCCAATGGCCAGACGCACCCGCTGGAATTCATCGCCAGCCAACTTCTGGACGACCTCAGCCGCCCCGGTAAACACCTCGACCTGGAAAGCCTGACGCTTTGGCTGTCGCAGCAGGCCGGCCAGCCTTATCTGCGTATCGATCCGCTGAAAATCAACGTGGCGGCGATTACCCCGCTGATGTCCTACGCCTTCGCCCAGCGCCACAAGATTCTTGCGGTGTCTATCGACCGCGACGCAGTGACCGTGGCCAGCGCCCAGCCCTACGTCACCGGTTGGGAAGCCGACCTGACCCATGTGCTGAAACTGCCGATCAAACGTGTCGTCGCCAACCCGGTCGACATCCAGCGCTTCAGCGTGGAGTTTTTCCGCCTGGCCAAATCGGTCACCGGCGCGACCAACGCCGATCAGCAAATGAACACCCTGGGCAATTTCGAGCAGTTGCTCAACCTCGGCGCCAGCGACCAGGAACCGGACGCCAACGATGCGCACATCGTCAATATCGTCGACTGGTTGTTCCAGTACGCGTTCCAGCAACGCGCCAGTGACATCCACATCGAACCCCGGCGCGAACAAGGCACGGTGCGCTTTCGCATCGACGGCGTGCTGCACAATGTCTATCAATTCCCGCCGCATGTGACCATGGCGATCGTCAGCCGCCTGAAAAGCCTCGGGCGGATGAACGTCGCGGAAAAACGCAAACCCCAGGACGGCCGGGTGAAAACCAAGACCCCGGACGGCGGCGAAGTCGAGTTGCGCCTGTCGACATTGCCTACCGCATTCGGCGAAAAAATGGTCATGCGGATCTTCGACCCGGAAGTACTGCTCAAGAACTTTGATCAGCTGGGCTTCTCCGCCGATGACTTGCGCCGCTGGCAGGACATGACGAGCCAGCCCAACGGCATCATCCTGGTCACCGGCCCGACCGGTTCCGGCAAGACCACCACGCTGTACACCACCCTGAAGAAACTGGCGACGCCGGAGGTCAACCTCTGCACCATCGAGGACCCGATCGAAATGGTCGAGCCGGCGTTCAACCAGATGCAGGTCCAACACAACATCGACCTGACCTTCGCCGCCGGTGTGCGCGCCCTGATGCGACAGGATCCGGACATCATCATGATCGGTGAGATCCGTGATCTGGAAACCGCTGAAATGGCGATCCAGGCTGCGCTCACGGGTCACTTGGTGCTGTCGACGCTGCACACCAACGACGCGCCGAGCGCAATCAGCCGCTTGCTGGAACTGGGCGTGCCGCATTACCTGATCAAAGCCACGGTGCTTGGCGTCATGGCCCAGCGCCTGGTCCGCACCTTGTGCCCGCATTGCAAGGCGCCGCTGACCCTGGGTGAAGAAGACTGGCAAACCCTGACCCGGCCC
Source organism: Pseudomonas sp. PDM25 (assembly GCF_019219045.1). Taxonomy (NCBI): domain Bacteria; kingdom Pseudomonadati; phylum Pseudomonadota; class Gammaproteobacteria; order Pseudomonadales; family Pseudomonadaceae; genus Pseudomonas; species Pseudomonas sp. PDM25. The sequence continues at coordinate 280,029 of NZ_JAHUWL010000004.1, read as the reverse complement.
TGGCAGGCACCGTTGCCGAACAACGCACATCGCGCCATCGGTTGCCTTGAATGCCGCGATACCGGTTACCGCGGCCGGGCCGGGGTCTACGAAATCATGCAACTGACGGACGGCGTCAAAGCGCTGATCAACCCCGACACCGATTTGCTGGCGGTACGGCGGCAGGCCTTCAAGGAAGGCATGCGCAGTTTGAGATTGTCAGGCGCGCAAAAAGTGGCGGCGGGTTTGACGACGATTGAGGAGGTGCTGCGGGTAACACCGCAAAGCGAGCAAAAGTAGGCGCGGCCGTTACGGAACTCGATTGGGGGATTTGTAATCCAACGCCGCAGTTAACCCAGTGGAGTCACCCAATATGCGTCTCAAACTTGCTGTCGCTACCATCGCCTTGTTGTCCCTTCCTGTCGGTTCGGCGATGGCTGATAGCTTTTGGCGTAACGTCATCTCATCCGGTGCGACCACCGGTTCGACCTACCTGACCTTCAAGGATAACAAGCTGATCGTTGCCGCCCAGGACGATGCCGGCAGCTTCGTCGCCAGTGACGGCGGCATCCGCGGTCCATACCTGGAGGCCGCGATGCAGAAAGTCCGTGCCGACAACCCAGGCCTGCAGGCCACGGACATGGAACTGGCGAACGCGATCCTGGCGAAGAATGCCGTCGCTTCGAATTAAGATTTATTGCTGAACAAAAATGCCGCTCCCAATGAGCGGCATTTTTTTGAACTAGAGAAATTGCACAGCTATTTCCTACGATGGCTAACGCCAAAACTCTCACATACAGACGAGTTTTCACCGACCTACTGATGAAAGCTCTGATATGAGCGCCTGACGTGCGAACTCAAACTTTGTCGATTCGGATTACCCCCACAAGCGAATCGACTCACATGAAAAAACCAGTCTTGTCTTTACTTCTGCTGGCCGCCTACAGTCACGTTTCCCACGCGGAAGGTCTGTATGGCTCGATAAAAATCCAGAGTGTCCAGCAAGACCTTGCCGGCGCCCTGCTCACAAGTCCCAGGGTGAACAACCGTATCGTCAGTCCGGAACGCAACAAAGATGTGGGAGGCTCCGTTGCGCTCGGCTACGAGTTTATAGGGGGCTGGCGCCTGGAAAGCGAGTACACCATCAAGCAGGACTCGGAGTTCAAGAGTTACTGGGCGCCATTCAACGCCAACGTTAACAACATGCAGGTCTCATCCAAGCGCCTGATGTTCAATGCCTATAAGGACTTCCCCTTGACCCAAAGCCTATCGCTGTACGCCATGGCCGGCGCAGGCGTGGCCCATATCAATTCGGAAGGCTATCAGTCCAACCCTTCACGTCGATTTGCCAACAATGCCCAAAACAATTTCGCCTACGCCCTGGGTGTCGGTGCAGACCTCAAACTGACCCGGCAAATTACCGTCGGCACCGGCTACCGCTATGTTGATATGGGTCAGGTTGAAACCGGCTATAACACCTTCGCCAACCGCATCAATGCGCGGGACGAACAACTGAAGGGCAAACTTCGAGAGCAGAATCTTTTCGTTGAAGCGCGGATGTCGTTCTGACTCATGACTCAAAAAAATGCCGCTCTCCCTGAGCGGCATTTTTTTGCCCGAATACAAAACGGTGTCTCAGCGGTAATCGTCCACCGGCACGCAGGCACAGAACAGGTTTCTATCGCCGTAAACGTTATCCACCCGGTTCACCACCGGCCAGTACTTGTGCGCCTTGGTGTGAGCATCCGGCGTAACCGCCTGCGCGATGCTGTAGGACCGCTCCCAAACTCCGGTGATATCCGCCAGGGTATGCGGTGAACGTTTCAGCGGGTTGTCATCGGCCGGCCAGTTGCCGTTCTGCACCTCGGTGATTTCCGCGCGGATACTCAGCATCGCCCCGATAAACCGGTCCAGCTCCGCCTTCGATTCACTTTCGGTGGGTTCCACCATCAACGTTCCCGGCACCGGAAACGACATGGTCGGCGCATGGAAGCCGTAGTCCATCAGCCGCTTGGCGACGTCCTCCTCGCTGATCCCGGTCAGCGTCTTGAGTGGCCGCAGGTCAAGAATGCATTCGTGAGCCACCCGCTCGTTGCGCCCGGTGTAGAGCACCGGGAACGCCCCGGACAAGTGCTGCGCCAGGTAATTCGCGGCGAGGATCGCCACCTCACTGGCATCCGCCAATTGCGGCCCCATCATCGCGATGTACATCCAGCTGATCGGCAGGATGCTCGCGCTGCCCCAAGGCGCCGCGCTGACTGCGCCGTTCTGTGCCAGCGGTCCGTCGATCGGCACCACCGGATGGTTGGCCACGAACGGGGCCAGATGTGCGCGCACACCAATCGGCCCCATGCCCGGCCCGCCGCCACCATGGGGGATGCAGAAAGTCTTGTGCAGGTTCATGTGGGACACGTCGGCACCAATGTCCGCCGGGCGCGCCAGTCCGACCTGAGCGTTGAGGTTGGCGCCATCCATGTACACCTGGCCACCGTGACTGTGGATAACCTCACAGATTTCGCTGATGCCTTCCTCGTATACACCGTGGGTCGAAGGATACGTCGCCATCAGGCAGGCGAGTTTGTCTGCGGCCTCTGCGGCCTTGCCTTTGAGGTCATCCAGATCAACGTTGCCCGCCTCGTCGCATTCGACGATCACCACGCGCATGCCGGCCATCTGCGCCGAAGCCGGGTTGGTGCCATGGGCCGAGGACGGGATCAGGCAGATATCCCGCGCGCCCTCATGACGACTCTCGTGATATTTGCGGATGGCCAGCAACCCGGCGTACTCACCTTGGGCGCCCGAGTTGGGTTGCATGCAGATCGCGTCGAAACCGGTAATCGCGCAGAGCCAACGCTCCAGTTCTTCGATCATCAGCGAATAACCGACCGCCTGCTCTTTCGGCACGAACGGGTGCAGGTTGGCGAACTGCGGCCACGTGATCGGGATCATCTCGCTGGTGGCGTTGAGCTTCATGGTGCAGGAGCCCAGCGGGATCATCGATTGATTGAGCGCCAGGTCCTTGTTCTCCAGTTGCTTGAGGTAGCGCAGCATCTCGGTTTCGCTGTGATGGGCGCTGAACACCGGGTGACGCAGATAAGACGAGGTACGCAACAGACCTGCGGGAATGCCGGAAACAAGGGTTTCAGCGTCCAGTTCGTCGACGTTAAGCCCATGATCGGAACCGAGGAACACATCAAACAACTTCGCGACGGTGGATTCGTCAGAGGTTTCGTCGAGGCTCAACCCCAACCGCCCGCGCCCGAGAATGCGCAAATTGATCTGCGCGGCCTGGGCACTTTCGATGATTGCGGTCTGAGTACCACCGACTTCCAGCGTCAGGGTGTCGAAAAAGTGGGTGTTGAGGCGGGTGATGCCGTGGCGCTCCAGGCCAGCGGCGAGGATGCTGGTCAGCCGATGGACGCGTTGGGCAATGCGTTTGAGCCCTTCCGGACCGTGGTAGACCGCATAGAAACTGGCAATGTTGGCCAGCAGCACCTGCGCGGTGCAAATGTTCGAGTTAGCTTTCTCCCGGCGGATATGTTGCTCGCGGGTTTGCAGGGCCATGCGCAGGGCGACGTTGCCGCGAGCATCTTTCGATACGCCGATGATCCGCCCGGGAATCGCCCGTTTGTATTCATCGCGACTGGCAAAAAACGCCGCGTGAGGGCCGCCGTAACCCATGGGCACGCCGAAACGCTGGGATGAACCGAACACCACGTCGGCGCCCAACTCCCCCGGCGGCGTCAGCAACAGCAGACTCAGCAGATCGGTGGCGACACACGCCAAGGCTTGCTGCGCATGCAGATGATCGATCAAGGGACGAAGATCGCGGATCTCGCCGTGGGTGTCGGGGTATTGCAGGAGCGCGCCGAACACCTGGTGCTGTTTCAAGTTATCCACAGAGTCGATGATCAGCTCGAAGCCGAACCCTTGTGCTCGGGTCTGCACCACGGAAATGGTCTGCGGATGACAGTTTTCGTCGACGAAGAACAGATTGCTTCGGGACTTGGCGACACGCTTGGCCAGTGCCATGGCTTCCGCCGCCGCCGTGGCTTCGTCCAGCAGCGAGGCGTTGGCCAGTTCCAGGCCCGTGAGGTCGATGGTCAATTGCTGGAAGTTCAGCAGCGCTTCGAGCCGCCCTTGGGCGATCTCTGGTTGATAGGGTGTGTACGCGGTGTACCAACCGGGATTTTCCAGCACGTTGCGCACAATGACGGCCGGCGTGAGGGTGCCGTGGTAGCCCATGCCGATCAGGCTGGTCCAGACCTGGTTTTGCTCGGCGTAACCACGCAGTTTGGTCAGCGCGGCTTCTTCATCGAGGGCGGGTGGCAGGTCGAGCGGCCTGTTCAGGCGGATTCCTGGCGGCACCGTCTGCTCGATCAACTCGACCCGGCTGCCGAGGCCGAGGCTGTCGAGCATCGCCTGTTGCTCGGCGTCATCGGGCCCGAGGTGGCGGCGAAGGAAGGCATTAGGGTCGCGTAACTGGCTCAAGGACGGCAATTGGGACATGACGGGCTCTCTCTTGACTGGCGCTCAACGTCGATGCAACACGGTCAAACCAGCATAGCAGTCGATACCCGAGCGGATGGATTGGCGCCAACGATCATTGCGGATCAGAATGCTCGGCATCTGCCCAATGTCCGCTGATCAGGTGACTGTATTTATGAGCCAACTGCCTTTCCTGCCATTCTCCAAACCCACCATCGACGAAGCCACGATTGCCGCTGTGGGTGACGTATTACGCTCGGGCTGGATTACCAGCGGCCCCAAGGTTCAGGCCTTTGAACAACAACTCTCGGAGTATTTCGGTGGGCGCCCGGTGCGCACCTTCAATTCCGGCACCTGCACCATGGAGATCGCCTTGCGCATTGCCGGTATCGGGCCGGGCGATGAAGTGATCACCACGCCGATTTCCTGGGTGGCCACCGCCAACGTCATTCTGGAAGTCGGCGCTACGCCGGTGTTTGCCGACATTGACCCGATCACCCGCAACCTCGATCTGGATCAGCTGGAAGCGGCAATCACCCCGCGCACCAAAGCGATCATTCCTGTGTACCTCGCCGGTTTGCCGGTGGACATGAGCCGGTTGTATGCGATCGCCAAAAAACACGGATTGCGGATTGTCGAAGACGCCGCGCAAGCCTTGGGTTCGAGCTGGAACGGCCAGCGCATTGGCTCGACCGGCGATTTCGTGTCCTTCAGTTTCCAGGCAAACAAAAACGTCACCTCGTCAGAGGGCGGTTGCCTGGTATTGAACAATGACGAGGAAGTGCAACTGGCGCAAAAGTACCGTTTACAGGGCGTCACCCGTAGCGGCTTCGATGGTCTGGATGTCGATGTGCTGGGCGGCAAGTTCAACATGACCGACGTTGCAGCGGCCATCGGCCTTGGGCAATTTGCTCACATCGATGCAATCACAGCGCATCGCCGTGAACTGGCCAGGCACTATTTCGCTTGTTTCGGTGAGGATTTCGAAGCGTTGTATGGGGCTCAACTGCCCCCGGCGGATTTCGAGAACAGCAACTGGCATTTGTTTCAGCTGGTGCTGCCTGAGCGCAGGGATGGCCAACCGGCACGGGCTACTTTCATGGAGCAGATGCAGGCACTGGGGGTTGGTATCGGCTATCACTACCCGCCGATTCACCTGCTGAGTCTTTACCGCGAACGCGGGTTCAAGGAGGGCATGTTCCCGGTCGCCGAGCGGGTCGGTCGCCTGATCGTTTCACTGCCGATGTTCACCGCCATGACCAAAGCGGATGTTGAGCGTTCGGTGGCAGCGGTGAAGTCAGTGCTAAATCCATAGACCCTGTGGGAGCGAGCCTGCTCGCGAAGTGGGAGTGTCAGTTGGCATAACTGTTTGCTGACACACCGCTTTCGCGAGCAGGCTCGCTCCCACATAGATTTCGCAAGGCGACGATTATTCGCCGATGGCAGCCTTGTAGCCGGCGGCGTCCAGCAGCGTGTCCAGGTCAGCCGCGTTGCTTGGCTTGAGCTTGAAGATCCAGGCACCGTACGGGTCGGAGTTGAGCAGCTCAGGGTTGGCGCTCAGTTCTTCGTTGATCGCAATCACTTCACCGGCCACCGGGGAGTAGATGTCCGAAGCGGCTTTAACCGACTCCACCACACCGGACTGATCACCGGCAGCGAAGACTGTTCCGACTTCGGTCAGCTCAACGAACACCACGTCGCCCAAGGCTTCCTGAGCGTGATCGCTGATGCCCACGGTAACGCTGCCATCGGCTTCGAGACGGGCCCACTCGTGACTTTCGGCAAAACGCAGGTCGGCAGGAATATCGCTCATGTTCTGTGTCCTCAAGAGAATTGTCAGCGGTCGTTGCCCGCCAAAAAAGGTTAGATCAAGGTTTTGCCATGGCGTACGAAGGTCGGTTTGACCACTCGGACCGGGTACCACTTGCCACGGATTTCCACTTCTGCGCGGTCGGCTGTCGCCATCGGCACGCGCGCCAGTGCAATCGACTTGCTAAGCGTAGGAGAGAAACTACCACTGGTGATCTCCCCTTCGCCAACATTGGCGATGCGGACGACTTGATGAGCGCGCAAAACCCCACGCTCCTCAAGGACCAGACCGACCAGTTTGTGCTGCACGCCACCCGCCCGCTCGGCTTCAAGAGCGCTGCGCCCGATGAACTGGCGAGTGGCCGGTTCCCACGCAATGCTCCAGGCCATGTTGGAAGCCAGTGGTGAAACGTCTTGATGAATGTCCTGGCCGTAGAGGTTCATACCGGCTTCGACCCGCAGCGTATCGCGCGCCCCGAGGCCGATCGGTGAGATGCCCGCGCCCACCAGATCGTTGAAGAATCCTGGCGCTTGATTGGCTGGCAGAACGATTTCCAGGCCATCTTCGCCGGTGTAACCCGTGCGTGCGATAAACCAGTCACCGTCGGCCTGGCCTTCGAAGGGCTTGAGCATCTGAATCAGGTTGCCGCGGGACTGGGTCACCAGTTCGGAGATTTTGTGCCGGGCGTGGGGACCTTGAATGGCCAGCATCGCCAACTCGGAGCGCTCGTTGAGCTGCACCTTGAAACCCTCGAGGTGAGCCTGCATCCAGGCGAGGTCCTGATTGCGGGTGGAGGCGTTGACCACCAGCCGATAACCCTCCTCGAGACGGTAGACGATCATGTCGTCGACGATGCCGCCGCGCTCGTTGAGCATGGTGCTGTACAAGGCACGGCCAGGGCTGTGCAGACGTTCGACGTCATTGGCCAGCAAATGCTGGAGCCAGGCCTTGGCCTGAGGGCCGCTGACATCGATCACGGTCATGTGGGATACATCGAAAACCCCGCAATCGCGGCGCACCTGATGGTGTTCCTCGACCTGCGAGCCGTAATGCAAAGGCATATCCCAACCGCCAAAATCGACCATCTTCGCGCCGAGGGCGAGATGAAGGTCATACAGAGGCGTGCGCAGTCCCATGGGTTTCTCCTTCCGGGCGTGGCGAAGGTGCGGGCCGGTGCTGCACGGGGTGAAAGCCTTGAAATAGAAGGCTTTCAGCCGATTTCAGCTACCTGGTCCGTAGGACGGACCGCACCGAATGCCGCGCATTGTAGCCTCAAGGTGTAGGACTGACACCTAGGCGTTTCGATGCGCTGAACGTCGAATCAATCCGATGACCGGTAACAGCCCGACCAAAACCAGGGTCAGTGCCGGCAGCGAGGCCCTCGCCCACTCGCCTTCGCTGGTCATTTCGAAGATCCGTACCGCCAGCGTGTCCCAGCCAAACGGGCGCATCAGAAGGGTCGCGGGCATTTCCTTGAGCACATCGACGAACACCAGCAACGCGGCACTCAACGTTCCTGGCAGCAATAACGGCAGATACACTTTGAAAAACAGTCGTGGCCCACTGACGCCAAGGCTACGTGCCGCTTCGGGCAAAGATGGCCGTATTCGCGCCAGACTGCTTTCCAGCGGCCCATAAGCCACCGCGATGAAACGCACCAGATAGGCCAGCAACAACGCCGACAGGCTGCCCAGCAGCAATGGCTTGCCGGCGCCCCCCAGCCAACCCGACAACGGGATCACCAGTTCGCGGTCCAGGTAACTGAACGCCAGCATGATCGACACCGCCAGCACCGAGCCTGGCAAGGCGTAGCCGAGATTGGCCAGGCTGATGCCGGAGCGGATCGCGCGGGTCGGGGCCAGACGCCGGGCAAACGCCAGCACTAAAGCAACACTGACGGTAATCAGCGCCGCCATGCCGCCCAGGTACAACGTATGGACGATCAGCCCCGCGTAACGCTCATCCAGGTCAAAGCGCCCGCGCTGCCAGAACCACGCCACCAGTTGAAGCACTGGAATGACGAAAGCGCAGGCGAATACCAGACCGCACCAACTCATGGCCGCCAGCGCCTTGAAACCGCGCAGGTGATACAGCGCCTTGACCCGTGGTCGTTCGTTACTCGCCCGGTTGGCCCCGCGAGCACGGCGCTCGCCGTACAGCACGACCATCACCACCAGCAGCAACAGGCTGGCCAGTTGCGCGGCGGTGGAGAGGCTGAAAAATCCGTACCAGGTCTTGTAGATGGCGGTCGTGAACGTGTCGAAATTGAACACCGACACCGCACCGAAATCCGCCAGGGTTTCCATCAACGCCAGCGCCACGCCAGCGCCGATGGCCGGGCGCGCCATGGGCAGCGCGACTCGCCAGAACGCTTGCCACGGGGATTGCCCCAGGACTCGCGCCGCTTCCATCAAGCCTTTGCCCTGAGCCAGGAACGCGGTTCGCGCCAACAGGTAAACGTAGGGATAGAAGACCAGCACCAGCACCAGAATCACGCCGCCGGTGGAGCGCACGCGCGGCAACCTCAAGCCCGAGCCGAACCATTCGCGCAACAGGGTTTGCACGGGGCCGGCAAAATCCAACAGGCCGACGAAGACGAATGCCAGCACGTAGGCGGGAATGGCGAATGGCAGCATCAGCGCCCAGTCCAGCCAACGCCGACCGGGGAATTCGCAGAGGCTGGTGAGCCAGGCCAGGCTCACGCCCAAGAGTGTCACGCCGATACCGACGCCGAGTACCAGGGTCAGGGTATTGCCCAGCAGGCGCGGCATCTGGGTATCCCAGAGGTGGGACCAGATTTGATGATCGATGGTTTGCCATGACAACAGCAAAACGCTGAGGGGCAGCAGGACCAGCGCAGCGATGGCGAAGACCAGGGGGTACCAGCGGCGTTGGGCGGGGTGGGCCAAGGAGATTCTCTAGAAAATATTGGGCCGACTCTAACCTGAAGTCGGCTCCATTTTGTGGCGAGGGAGCTTGCTCCCGCTCGGGTGCGAAGCAGCCGCAGGAGGGTATCAGATCATCTCGATCCTGACCTGTCGACGCCAACGGGGCCGCTTCGCAGCCCAGCGGGAGCAAGCTCCCTCGCCACAGGTAGCCGCTCGCCACAATAACAGTGGACTCAGTTCCAGCCCGCCCGATCCATCATGCGAATCGCTTCCGCCTGACGCTTGCCGGCAATTTCCACCGGCAAGGTATCAGCCACAAACTTGCCCCAGCTCGCCACTTCTGCAGAAGGCTGAACCGCAGGGTTGGCCGGGAATTCCTGGTTCACGTCAGCAAAGATCTTCTGTGCTTCAGGTGTGGTCATCCACTCCACCAAGGCCTTGGCCGCTTCCGGGTGCGGAGCATGTTTGGTCAAGCCGATGCCCGACAGGTTCACGTGCACGCCACGGTCACCCTGGTTTGGCCAGAACAGCTTCACGGCCAGATCAGGCTTCTGCTTGTGCAGACGACCGTAGTAGTACGTGTTGACGATGCCGACGTCGCATTGACCCGCGTTGATGGCCTCCAGCACCGCGATGTCATCCGAGAACACATCGGTGGACAGGTTATTCACCCAGCCCTTGAGAATCTTCTCGGTTTTTTCGGCGCCATGGACTTCGATCATGGTGGCGGTCAGGGACTGGTTGTAGACCTTCTTCGCCGTGCGCAGGCACAGGCGGCCTTCCCAGTTCTTGTCGGCCAGACCTTCGTAGGTGGTCAACTCACCGGGTTTCACCCGATCGGTGGAGTAAGCGATGGTCCTCGCCCGCAGGCTCAGGCCAGTCCAGGCATGGGCGGATGAGCGGTATTGCAACGGGATGTTGGCGTCGATCACCTTGGACGTAAACGGTTGCAGGATGCCCATTTGCTCGGCTTGCCAGAGGTTACCGGCATCGACGGTCAGCAGCAGGTCCGCGGTGGCGTTCTCGCCCTCGGCCTTGATCCGCTGCATCAGCGGCGCTTCCTTGTCGGTGATGAACTTCACCTGCACGCCGGTTTTCGCGGTGTAGGCATCGAAGACCGGTTTGATCAGCTCGTCGATACGCGAGGAGTAAACCACCACCTCGTCAGCGGCCTGGGCAGCAGTGCTGCCAATCAGGGTCAGGGCGAGCGCGGTCAGTAGACGCTTCGGTGCCAACATGGGAGCGATCTCTCGATTGGAAAATTGAAGCCAAATGATATGGACTCACATTTAGCTTCTCAATCGAACTGTTTGTGGAGGAGTTACCAGATGTTGCACAGGCTGGAATATGTGGTGGATGTACCAGCCCTTTCGCGGGCAAGCCCGCTCCCACAGGGATCTCCAGTGTTCACACATAATGTTGTGATCACCCGAATCCTTGTGGGAGCGGGCTTGCCCGCGAAGGGGCCATCAGCCCCAACGAAAATCTCAGGCCTTGGCGAGTGCCGGCAGATCCCCGGTCAACCCCAGCGCCTCACGCACGAACAGGGCCTTGGCTTCGGGCATTTGGTCGACCATCTTCAACCCGGCATTGCGCAACCAGCGAATCGGCAACGGATCAGCCTGGAACAGGCGCTCGAAGCCTTCCATCGCCGCCATCAACGCCAGGTTGTGGGGCATGCGCCGACGTTCGTAACGGCTGAGCACTTTCACATCCGCCAGACGTTCGCCACGCGTGGCCGCTTGCAACAGCACTTCGGCCAGCACGGCGGCATCGAGAAAACCAAGGTTCACGCCCTGCCCGGCCAAGGGATGAATGGTGTGCGCCGCATCACCGATCAACGCCAAACCTTCAGCCACATAGCGCTTGGCATGACGCTGGCGCAGCGGTACGCACAGACGCGGGTCGGCGCTGAGCACCTTGCCGAGTCGACCTTCGAAGGCCCGCTCCAGCGCTTTGCAGAACCCCTCGTCATCCAGCGCCATCAGGTGTTCGGCTTCGCTCGGGGTGGTCGACCAGACGATCGAACACCAATCCTGCTGACCGTCACGCTCCAGCGGCAAAAACGCCAGCGGACCGTTGTCGGTGAAGCGCTGCCACGCGGTCAGTTGATGAGGTTTGGCGCTGCGCACGCTGGTGACAATCGCGTGGTGCAGGTAGTCCCACTCGCGCGTCGCCATGCCGGTCAGACGCCGAACGGCGGAATTGGCGCCATCCGCTGCGATCACCAAAGGTGCGCGCAAGGTGCGGCCATCGGCCAGGGTCAGCAGCCAGTCATCGCCGGAACGACGCATTTGCTCCAGGCGCGCGTTGGCCAACATGCCGAGATCGCAGTCGTGCAAGCGGTCGAGCAAGGCGTCCTGAACCACGCGGTTCTCGACGATATGCCCCAGCACGTCGGCATGCACACTGGCTGCCGAAAAATGGATTTGCCCGGTGCCGCTGCCGTCCCAGACCTGCATGTCGGTGTAGGGGCTGCTGCGCCGTTTGGCGATGCCGTCCCAGACGCCCAGACGATCAAGAATCCGCTGGCTGGCAATCGATAAGGCGCTCACTCGCGGCTCGAACGAAGCTTGAACATCGAAGGGTTTGACGCTCATGCGGCTGCCGTCCAGCAGCAGGACTTCCAGCCCGCTGTCCTGCAACGCCAGCGCCAGGGCGCTGCCGACCATTCCGGCCCCGACAATCAGCAGATCTGCGCGCATTTCCATGCTTTAAGCCTGTCTCGCTTGCGGCTTGAGCCGCCTATAAAGGGATTTAACCAAAGTGCCGGCGCCGAGGTTCGGCAGGTAGAAGCTGCCGAACGTGTTGGCCAGCCACTTAAGCATCGGGACGCGTACCCAAACCCATGGCCTGTCGCGCGAACCAGCGTTTGGCCGGCGGCAACAGGTCCAGCCCGAGCAGACCGATATTGCGGCCCAGGGAAACCAATGGTTGAGTACTGCCGAACAAACGGGTGACCTGATCGGAGAAACCCACGGTCAGGTTCTGGTCCAGACGCTGACGCTCGCGGTAGGCCTGCAAGGTCGCAAAGTCGCCGGGAGATGTTTCGCTGGCCAGCAATGCATCGGCCAGCGCTTGAGCATCACGTAAAGACAGATTGAAACCTTGCCCGGCAATCGGGTGCAGGCTGTGAGCAGCATTGCCGAGAATCGCCAGGTGCGGACGCACCTGCTCCTCGGCCTCGATCAATGTCAGCGGGTACAAATGCCGCGCGCCAACCTGCCTCAAAGTGCCGAGGCGATAACCGAACACGCCTTGCAACTCGCTGAGAAAGCTCTTTTCATCGAGGGCCGCCAGCCGTTGCGCGTCCATCCCCAATCGGGTCCAGACCAGTGCGCAGCGGTTTTCCGGCAACGGCAACAAGGCCATCGGCCCGTCATCGGTGAAACGCTCGAAGGCCATGCCGTTGTGCGCTTCACTCGGCGTGATGTTGGCGATCAACGCGCTCTGGTTATACGGGCGCTTTTTGATGCCGATCCCCAGTTGCTCGCGCAGGCCGGAACGGCCGCCATCAGCCAGCACCGCAAGCTCGCATTCCAGCGTGGTTTCGTCGTTGAGGGTCAGGCGATAGCCATCGATCAGCGGCTCCATGCGCGTGACTTCCGCCGGGCAACGCCAGCTGATCACGTCCTTGTCCAGCCCCTGCCAGAGGCATTGGCCGAGCCAGGCGTTTTCCACCACATAACCCAGCGCCGGAACGCCCTCTTCCATCGCCGACAATCGCGCGGTGGAGAAGCGTCCACGGTCGGAGACATGAATCTGTTTGATCGGCTCGGCGCGGCGGGAGATTTCCTGCCACACGCCCAGGCGTTGATAAATCTGCTTGGCACCGTAGGACAACGCCGAGGAACGGGCGTCATAGCTCGGTTGATAAGTATCGCCGGGGGCAAACGGCTCGATCAGCACGATCTTCCAGCCACGAGCCTTGGCCCCGGCCTGCAACGCCAACGCCAGGCTGGCGCCGACCAGACCACCACCGATGATTGCCAGATTGACTCGACTCATGCCGCTTGTGTCCGAGCGGCGGCCATCAAGGCCTCGATCTCGGCGACCGTTTTCGGCACGCCTTTGGTCAGGATTTCACAGCCGCTTTTGGTGACCACTACGTCGTCCTCGATGCGCACGCCAATGCCGCGCCATTTCTTCGCTACGTTCTGGTTGCCCGGGGCAATGTAGATGCCCGGTTCCACGGTCAGCGCCATGCCGACTTCCAATACACGCCATTCGCCGCCGACCTTGTATTCGCCAACGTCATGTACATCCATGCCCAGCCAGTGGCCGGCGCGGTGCATGTAGAACGCTTTATAGGCTTCGCTGGCGATCAACTCGTCGACGTCGCCCTGTAACAGGCCCAACTTCACCAGACCGGCGGTAATCACCCGAACTGTAGCTTCGTGAGCCTGATTCCAGTGTTTGTCCGGGGCGATTTCCGCAAACGCAGCTTCTTGCGACGCCAGCACCAACTCGTAGATTGCCTTCTGTTCCGCTGAATACTTGCCGTTGACCGGCCAGGTGCGGGTGATGTCGCTGGCGTAGCAGTCGATCTCGCAACCGGCATCGATCAGCACCAGATCGCCGTCCTTGAGCACCGCGTCATTCTGCTGGTAATGCAGGATGCAGCTGTTGCGCCCAGCGGCGACGATCGAACCGTAGGCCGGCATTTTCGCCCCGCCCTTGCGAAACTCGTAGTCGAGTTCGGCTTCGAGGCTGAACTCATGCAGCCCCACACGACTGGCCTGCATCGCGCGGATGTGTGCCTGTGCGGAAATCCGTGCGGCTTCGCGCATCACCTTCACTTCTGCCGCCGATTTATACAGGCGCATGTCGTGAAGCAGATGATCCAGGGCAACGAATTCGTTCGGCGGCTGGGCGCCGAGGTGCGCTTTAGAGCGGATCACGTTGATCCAGTCCATCAGGTGTCGGTCGAATTCCGGGTTGCTGCCCATGGCCGAATACACCCGGTCGCGGCCTTCGATCAGGCCCGGTAGGATGTCGTCGATGTCAGTGATGGGGAAGGCGTCGTCGGCGCCAAAGTCGCGGATCGCGCCTTCCTGCCCGGCGCGCAGGCCGTCCCACAACTCCCGTTCGGCATTGCGTTCACGGCAGAACAGTATGTATTCGCCATGCAGACGCCCCGGCATCAAAACGATGACAGCCTGAGGTTCGGGAAAACCGCTGAGGTACTGGAAGTCGCTGTCCTGACGGTAGACGTGCTCGACGTCGCGGTTGCGGATCGCAACGGCGGCGGCGGGCAGGATGGCGATGCTGTTGGGTTCCATCTGCGCCATCAGGGCCTTGCGGCGACGGCTGTATTCCGATTTCGGGATATGAATCATGGGCAGATGGCTTTCCCTTTCACGCGATTAATGCAACGACGGTTTGGCAGCAGCCGGCGCGTCCGGCTTTTTGTTTTCGGTGAACAGCAGCAGCGGCGCGACGCGCAGGTACTCCATCACTTCCATGTAATCGCTTTCGCCGTCGTCGGACTCTTCCAAGGCGTCTTGCACCTGCGAAATAGCCGCCAGGTCCTGAAGCACTTCGGTGGCCTCGGTGCTCAGCATGCTGCTGTCACGGCAGTTCAGGCCGAAACCGCTGAGGAAACCCTGGCACCATTGGCCCAGTGCGGCGGCACGGTCAGCCAGTGGCTCGTCATCGGTCGGCAGCAGCAGAACGACGGTCACGTCGTCGCCAGTGAGCTCGCCCTTGACCATCTCCTGCAAGCCGATCAAGGCGTTGCGGACATTATCCTGCGGCTCGCTTTCGAGCAGCTCGGCGGCATCGATCAGCCAGCCTTCGGCATCGAAACCGGCTCCGGCGCAACTGCGGCCGAGCAACAGGCCATGCAGTTCGGCAGGCGAGACGTTATGACCGCTGGAAGTCAGCAGTTTGGCGAAGGCTTGGTACGGGGAATTCTGAATGGGCATGGGCAGCTAGGCGCCAGACGGCGCTATGTCTAGAATGAAGGCCTGTATCCTACATCGACAGACTCGCCAAGACTATTAAAGGCTGTCCGCCAGCTACCACCCATCTGACACATTTTCAGTGGACACAATGGAAGACACCGACCTGCAAGCGCTGATGGCCAGACTCGAACTGCTAATTAGCCGCGTCGAGCAACTAAAGAGTCAAAACGGACTCCTATTAGCTCAGGAAAAGACCTGGCGCGAGGAACGCGCTCACCTCATTGAAAAGAACGAAATCGCCCGGCGTAAGGTCGAATCAATGATTTCGCGCCTCAAGGCCCTGGAGCAAGACTCATGAGTTCAAGCAATAGCGTTACCGTGCAGATCCTCGATAAAGAATATTCGATCATCTGCCCCCAGGAAGAGCGCAGCAACCTGGTGAGCGCCGCCCGTTACCTGGACGGCAAGATGCGCGAAATCCGCAGCAGCGGCAAAGTCATCGGCGCCGATCGCATCGCCGTGATGGCCGCCCTGAACATCACCCACGATCTCCTGCACAAGGAAGAACGCCCGGATGTACAGGCCAGCGGCTCGACCCGTGAGCAGGTTCGCGACCTGCTGGATCGCGTCGATCTGGTGCTCGCAACCGATCCGGACGTCACCAAGGGCTGAAACGCGAAACCGCTTGGGGTATACTCGCATCACTCCCTGGGGTGCTTGCCAGTTGACCACGTCCCTGAGCCGATTCGCACTACCCTGGAAGTTGCACGTTGGGCTGGTGTGCATGTCCGCTAGACGGAAAGCCTTAAAGCCTACTGCATCTTCCACCTTGAACTTTCGGGTTCAAGGGCTAAGTCAGCAGCGGTTCATCCGGGGAGCCTGATTCCAGTCCGATGCCGGTTTAAATACCGGCATCGGCTTTTTTACGGGTACGCTTTATGTACTTACCCTTCTGAAGCCCGAATCCATGACCGAACCTGCGCTGCTGCCCCGCCCGCAACTTCGACGCATGCTGCGCAAGGCCCGCCGCGCACTGACGCCCAGTCAGCAACGCCAGGCCGCTCGCGGGCTGTACAAGCAATTGGCCCAGCAACCGCTGTTTCGCCGCGCAAAACATATTTCCCTGTATCTGCCCACCGACGGTGAAATCGACCCGCGTGTTTTGCTGCGTGCCGCTCAACGCCGGGGCAAGGCGACTTATCTGCCGGTGCTCAGCGCCTGGCCACGAACCAAAATGGTGTTCCAGCGAATTCGCCCCGGCGAGAAGCTGAAACCCAACCGGTTTCGTATTCTCGAACCCATGCACAACCTCGCCCGGCAACGCAAAGTCTGGGCGCTGGATCTGGTGTTGCTGCCGCTGGTGGGGTTTGACGATGTCGGCGGACGTCTTGGGATGGGCGGTGGTTTCTACGACCGGAGCCTGGCGTACCTGGCGCGGCGCAAAAACTGGCGCAAGCCGACGCTATTGGGGCTGGCCCATGAATGTCAGAAGGTCGAACGATTGGCTCAAGCGAGCTGGGATGTGCCGTTACAGGGAACGGTGACAGACAAGGCGTGGTATTTCGCCGGCTAGACGCCACTGGAATCAGCGGCGTCCGAAGACAGTTTCAGCGTTTGAAGGCCGATGGCTGTTGTTGCTGCGCGATTTCGATCGGAGCGTCGGTCTTGTTGCTCCACAGGCTTTGGGCATAGCCAGTGGTCACGACGCCGAGGCCGAACAAAATAACCAAAATCCATAGTAAATCCGGTTTGCGTTTCATCGATTGCCCCCCAAAGGCACATCAACACGATGACAGCAGCGGTTTCCGTTGTAGGTGTAGGCCGTGCAGCAGCGTCAAGCTTAGAAGGCCGGCATTTTGCGACAACGTGAACCGACACGCAAACGCTGGCGTCAACCGACCGTCGGTTTGTCATAAAATTCCCCGACAACTTGCCCACCCACTTCGCAAGGAGCAAAAACCATGGCTTATTGGCTAATGAAATCCGAGCCCGACGAACTCTCGATCAAGGGCCTGGAGACGCTTGGCAAGGCGCGCTGGGACGGGGTTCGCAACTATCAGGCACGTAATTTTCTGCGGGCCATGGCGGTGGGCGACGAGTTTTTCTTCTATCACTCCAGCTGCCCCGAACCGGGGATCGCCGGGATCGGGAAGATCGTCGAAGCCGCGTATCCGGACCCGACAGCGCTGGAGCCGGAGAGCCCTTACTACGATCCCAAGGCCACGGCAGAGAAAAACGCCTGGAGCGCGATCGATGTGGCCCACGTCGAAACGTTCACGAAAGTCCTGAAACTCGATTACCTGAAACAACAAACAGCGCTGGCCGAGATGCCGCTGGTGCAGAAAGGCTCGCGACTGTCGGTGATGCCGGTGACGGCCGAGCAATGGGCGGCGGTGCTCGATTTACGTTAAATACAGCAGAACCACCCGGTCACCCTCTTTTCTGCGCCGAACAGGGTTAGGCTTGGCCCACAGTTGACTGGTATCAACGCGCCTCGGCGCTCGATCAACCAGACTAGGACGCAACAGCCGCAGGATGCCCGCATGTCTACGCACAGTCGCTCTTCGATTTTTTTCGCCAGCGCTTTAATGGTACTGCTGCTGGCCGCCGGTGGTTTTGGCTACTGGAAGTCGATGCATGACCGGTTGCCCGAAGGTTTGTATGTCGGCAACGGCCGTCTCGAAGCCACCGAAGTGCAGATCGCCAGCAAGACATCGGGGCGACTGGCAGAGGTGCTTGTCGATGAAGGCGACAAGGTCACCAAGGGCCAATTGCTGGCCCGCATGGACACCCGCACCCTTGAAGCCCAACGCAACCAGGCTGAAGCTGAAGTGTTGCGCGCCCGGGAAAACCTCAACGCAGCACAAGCCAACGTGCAATTGCGCCAGAGCGAGCAACTGCTGGCCCAGCAGGAACTCAAGCGCTCTCAGGAACTGTTCAAACACGGTTTCGTCAGTGGCCAGATTATCGATCAACAGCAGGCGCGCCTCGACACCGGCGTCGCTGCGGTCGCCGCGTCTCGGGCCCAGGTATCGGCCGTTGGCGCCGCGATTGGTGCGGCACAAGCCCAGGTCGCGATGTTGACCAGCGAAATCGACGACAGCAGTTTGCGAGCCCCTATCGACGGAGTGATCCAGCTGCGCATGGCCGAACCCGGCGAAGTGTTGGGTGCTGGCGGACGCGTATTACTGCTGATCGACCCGAACGATCAATACATGAACCTCTACCTCCCGGCCTCCGTGACTGGACGCCTGGCGGTGGGCGATGAAGCGCGGATTTTGCTCGATGCCCTGCCCGACCGCCCACTGCCGGCGAAAATCAGCTTTGTGGCAGCCAAGTCGCAATTCACCCCCAAAGAAGTCGAGACCCGCGATGAGCGGCAAAAACTGGTGTTCCGCGTCAAGTTACGCCTGACGGATCCCAGTGCCATGCCGCAGGCCAAACCCGGCATGCCCGGTGCCGGCTATGTACGCACCACTTCCGTTGGTTGGCCGGCCAATCTGCAATGACCGGCCAGGCGGTTCAAGCGACCGGCATCAATCATCGCTACGGCAAACAACAGGCGCTGAGTGACATCACGTTCAGCCTGCCCGCTGGAACCCGTTGCGGGTTGATCGGCCCCGATGGCGCCGGAAAATCGAGCCTGCTGGGGCTGATCGCCGGGGTGAAAACGCTGCAGCAAGGCCAGTTGGAGGTGCTCGGCGGCTCGATCCAGGATCGCCGCCATCGCAACACCCTCTACGCGCGCATCGCTTTCATGCCCCAAGGCCTGGGGGGCAACCTTTACCCCGAGTTGTCGATCAGCGAGAACATCCACTTTTTCTCCACCCTGTTCGGCCTGTCAAAAGCTGAATGCGATCAGCGCATGCACAATCTGTTACTGGCTACCGACCTGTTGCGCTTTGCCGACCGTCCGGCCGGCAAACTGTCCGGCGGCATGAAACAGAAGCTGGGCCTGTGTTGTGCATTGATCCATGAGCCGGATCTGCTGATCCTCGATGAACCGACAACCGGCGTCGATCCCCTGTCCCGTCGGCATTTCTGGGAACTGATTGACGATGTGCGGCGCCAGCGTCCACAACTGACACTGCTGGTTGCCACCGCGTATATGGAGGAGGCCGAGCAGTTCGAGCATTGCCTGATGCTCGATGGCGGCAAGCTGATTGCCACCGGGTTAAGCAAGGAATTACGGGCAGTCACAACCAGCGGCAAACTCGACGAAGCCTTCACCCACTATCAGGGTGACAGCAGCCACGACAATCAGCCTCTGATGATCCCGCCTCGAACCGGCACCACCACCGATATCGCTATCGAAGCCCACGATCTGACCCTGCGCTTCGGCGACTTCACTGCTGTAGACAAGGTCAGTTTTGCCATCGGGCGTGGCGAAATCTTTGGCTTCCTCGGTTCCAACGGCTGCGGCAAAACCACCACGATGAAAGTGCTCACTGGGCTGATACCCGCCAGTGAAGGCAGTGCCACGCTGCTGGGTAACCCGGTGAATGCCAAGGACCTGGCCACCCGCAAACGGGTCGGGTTCATGTCCCAGAGCTTTTCGCTGTATGGCGAACTCAGCGTGCGGCAGAACCTGGATTTGCACGCGCGCCTGTTCGATTTGCCCACCACCCAAAGCACACAACGCATCGATGAGCTGATCCAGCGCTTCAATCTGGGCAGCGTTAGCGATCAGCAGTCCGGGGCGCTGCCTTTGGGCTTGCGCCAACGCCTGTCCCTGGCGGTGGCGGTGTTGCATCGCCCGGAAGTATTGATCCTCGACGAACCGACTTCCGGCGTCGACCCGGCGGCGCGGGACGACTTTTGGCGACTGCTGATCGAGTTGTCCCGTGAACAAGGTGTGACCATCTTCCTCTCCACCCATTTCATGAACGAAGCCCAACGTTGCGATCGCATCTCGTTGATGCACGCCGGTAAGGTACTGGCTTGCGATACACCGCCAGCACTGCAACAACAGTTCAAGGGCGAAACACTGGAAGCTGCATTTGTCACTTGCCTGGAGCAAGCCCAGGACACCGCTGAACCGCCGAAACCTCCAGAGCCTGCGAATGCGCCCGTCATGCCGGCCATGCCCAAGAAAGATCGCGGCTTCAGTCTCGGCCGCCTGATGGCGGTGGCGAATCGTGAGGGCAAGGAACTGCTGCGCGACAAAGTGCGGATGGCCTTTGCCCTGCTCGGGGCAATTTTCATGATGGTGATCTTCGGCTACGGCATTTCCCTGGACGTAGAGAAACTCGCCTTCGCTGTCTACGATCAGGATCAGACGCCGCAGAGCCGCGCGTATCTGGAAGCCTTTCGCGGTTCTCGGTACTTCGACGAACAACCCTCTATCCGCGATGCCAAGGAACTGCATCGCCGCCTTCAGCGCTCTGAAATCAAACTGGCACTTGAGATTGCGCCGGGTTTTGGCCGGGACTTGTACGCCGGGCGTCAACCGGCCGTGGCTGCCTGGCTCGATGGTGGCATGCCGTTTCGCGCCGAGACCAGCCGCAACTACGTCGAGGCCGTGCACCTGGCCAATATTGAACAACTGGCCGAACAGAGCAGCCCCGCGCTGAACCGCCAAGCAGCCGCCCGACTGGAAACCCGCTTCCGCTACAACCAGGACGTTATCAGCGTCAACGCCATCGGCCCCGGCGTCATGGCGCTGATCCTGGCGTTCATCCCGGCAATGCTGACAGCGCTGGGCATCGTACGGGAGAAAGAACTGGGTTCGATCACCAACTTCTACGCCACGCCGCTGACCCGACTCGAATTCCTGCTGGGCAAACAGGCACCGTATCTGGCAATCAGCCTGATCAACCTCGCGGTGCTGGCCGCGATGAACCGATGGCTGTTCGGTGTGCCGTTCAAGGGCAGCTTCCTGACCCTGACCTTTGGTGGACTGCTTTATGTGCTGGCAACGACCAGCATGGGCCTGCTGATCTCGGCGTTCACCCGAACCCAGATCGCTGCCATCCTCGGCACCATGATCATCACCAGCTTGCCGACCATCCAGTTTTCCGGGCTGATCGTGCCGCGCTCGTCCCTGGAGGGTGCGGCATCCGTGATGGGCATGCTGTTCCCCGCGGGTCACTTTCTCGATATCGCGGTAGGCACTTTCACCAAGGCCCTGGATATACGGCAGCTTTGGCCACAATGTCTGGCGCTGTTCGGGTTCTTTCTCGGGTTCACCGGGCTCAGCCTGGTCATGCTGAAAAAGCAGGAGGCCTGATGCACAAGCTCGCGCACATCCTGCGCCTGGGTCTCAAGGAACTCACCAGCCTGCGGCATGACAGCGTCCTGCTGCTGTTCCTTTTCTACGCATTCACGGTGGCGATCTATATGCCGGCTGCCGGCTCTGTGATTGGCGTGCATAACGCCAGCGTGGCTATCGTGGACGAAGATCACAGCCTAGTGTCGCGACAACTGGCGCAGGCGCTGCAACCGCCGGAGTTTCAACGCCCGGTCTTGCTGCCTTATGGGCAACTCGATCAGGTCATGGACAGCGGCCAGTACACGTTTGTGATCAACGTGCCGGCGAACTTTCAGACGGATTTGTTGGCCGGTCGCCAGCCAGCCGTGCAAGTGAATGTCGACGCCACGGCCATGAGCCAGGCGTTCATGGGTGCGGGTTACATAGGGCGGATTTTCCAGCGCGAATTGTTGAATTACAGCGGCCAGAGCGATGTGGCGAGTAAAGCGCCAGTCCTGCTGACCACCCGCTCGCTGTTCAATACGAATCTGGAGGGCGGCTGGTTTCTGGCCGTCATTCAGATCGTCAACAACATCACCATCCTCGCCATCATCCTGACCGGCACCGCGCTGCTGCGCGAGCGCGAACACGGCACCCTCGACCATTTGCTGGTGCTGCCGCTGACGGCGCTGGAAATCATGCTGGCGAAAATCTGGAGCAACATGCTGGTGGTGGTGCTGTGCACTTGGCTGTCGCTGGAAGTGATCGTCAAAGGCGCGCTCGGCGTGCCACTGGCCGGCTCGATGACCTTATTTTTGCTGGTGACTGCGGTTTATCTGTTCGCCAGCACAGCCCTGGGAATATTCCTCGCGACCCTCGCCCGTTCGACACCGCAGTTCGGCTTGTTGGCGATTCCGGTAATTATCCCGATGTTGCTGCTCTCTGGCGGCAGTACGCCACTCGACAGCATGCCGCAATGGCTGCAATGGGTCATGCAGGGGTCGCCATCGACGCACTTCGTCAGCCTCAGCGCCGCGATATTGTTTCGCGACGCCGGGCTGAGCGTGGTCTGGCCGGACTTACTGGCGCTCACGGTCATTGGGCTGCTGTTCTTTGCGATTGCGCTGATGCGGTTTCGCAAGAGTCTGGCGTCCTGAATGCAGGAGCACGGCTTGCCGGCGATGGCGGTCCTTGTGGGGGGCGCTATCGCGAGCAAGCTTTGCTCCTACGGATCCAGCATTACTGGATGATCAGGTTGTTGAACAACAGATCCTCGACCACCGGGCTGCCGGTTTCGTCGTTCATGATTTGCTGGGTCTGCTTGAGGGCTTCCTGACGCAGCTTTTCCTTGGCCTCGACGTTGTTCATCGCTTCAGTGGTCTGCTGGGCAAACAACGCCACCAGTTGATTACGAATCAACGGCTCATTGGCTTTCACCAGTTTGGTCGCCTCATCACCGGTTACTCGCAACGCCACATCGGCCTTGTAGACCTTGAGCTTCGGCGTCCCGTCCAGCCCGTAGTTGCCCACGAACGGCGGGCTCAGGGTGATGTAATTGACCTTCGGCGCTGCACCTTCTTTGGCTTCTTCGGCCATCGCTGCCACAGGCAGAGACAGGGCCAGTAACAACATGATCCACGCTTTCACAATTCGCTCCTTATCCGGTTTGCGGCCTAGCATAACGACCCGCCGCTCAAGCACAAGCTTATGGCTGACTATCAGGGCCGGGCATGCTCGTTGACCCATCGACTCACACACCTACACTTATCGGCCATCACTCCCAAAGGAATAGCCCTGATGAAAGCCGTGCTGTGCAAAGCCTTCGGCCCTGCCGAATCGCTGGTGCTGGAAGACGTCGCCAGTCCTGTCGCGAAGAAGAATGAAATCCTGCTGGACGTGCACGCCGCCGGGGTGAATTTCCCGGACACGCTGATCATCGAGGGCAAATATCAGTTCAAGCCGCCCTTCCCGTTTTCCCCGGGCGGCGAAGCGGCTGGCGTGGTCAGCGAAGTAGGCGAAAAGGTCAGCCACCTCAAGGTCGGCGACCGGGTCATGGCGCTGACCGGCTGGGGCAGTTTCGCCGAACAGGTCGCGGTGCCGGGCTACAACGTGCTGCCCATCCCGCCATCGATGGATTTCAACACCGCCGCCGCGTTCAGCATGACTTACGGCACTTCGATGCACGCGCTCAAGCAACGGGGCAACCTGCAACCGGGTGAAACCTTGCTGGTACTCGGCGCTTCGGGTGGTGTCGGTCTGGCCGCTGTAGAAATCGGCAAAGCCATGGGTGCCCGGGTGATCGCCGCCGCCAGCAGCGCCGAAAAACTCGCAGTGGCCAAAGCCGCCGGTGCCGATGAGTTGATCAACTACAGCGAAACCAGTCTCAAGGACGAAATCAAGCGCCTGACCGATGGCCAGGGCGCCGATGTGATCTACGACCCGGTTGGCGGCGATCTGTTCGACCAGGCCATCCGCGCCATCGCGTGGAACGGCCGTCTCCTGGTAGTCGGCTTCGCCAGCGGACGCATCCCCGAACTCCCTGTGAACCTCGCACTGCTCAAAGGTGCAGCGGTGGTGGGCGTGTTCTGGGGCTCGTTCGCCCAGCGCCAGCCTCAAGACAACGCGGCGAACTTCCAGCAATTGTTTGGCTGGTTTGCCGAGGGCAAGTTGAAACCGCTGGTGTCGCAGGTGTATCCACTGAGCAATGCGGCACAGGCAATCAATGATCTTGGCCAGCGCAAAGCGGTTGGGAAAGTGGTGGTTCAGGTTCGCTGAGCCCAATGAAGCGGTCTGGACTTCAACATCAAGTTGTCAGGCCGCTTACTTCCCATCCAATCGAAGGACATTTCCCAAAGCCTCGTCCTACCCTGGAGCGAAATGCGGCATGAAGACCTGCAAGTAACGCTTCCTACAACGCCCTACAGTTATACCTGAGCGACATGTTCATAAAAGAACATGCAATCTCCAACATTTCCGCTATTTGACCAATGCGAACCGGTGCTATTTTCGGTAACGAAACTGTAACATTCGCATCCGCAGTCAAAACAAGAAATCTGGAGCTCTTGAATGTTTGCTTTCTTTCGTCCTGCCGCACATCAGGCTCCATTGCCTGAAGAAAAAATAGACAACACCTACCGGCGCCTTCGCTGGCAGATCTTCGCCGGTATTTTTATCGGCTACGCCGGCTATTACCTGCTGCGCAAAAACTTCTCCCTGGCCATGCCCTATCTGATCGAAGAGGGTTATACCCGCGGCGAACTGGGCTTGGCGCTGTCGGCCATCGCCATTGCCTACGGCCTGTCCAAGTTCCTGATGGGCATCGTGTCCGACCGCTCCAATCCGCGCTTCTTCCTGCCCTTCGGCCTGTTGGTATCGGCCGGTGTGATGTTCATTTTCGGTTTCGCGCCCTGGGCGACGTCCAGCGTGACCATCATGTTCATCCTGCTCTTTATCAATGGCTGGGCTCAGGGCATGGGCTGGCCGCCGAGTGGGCGGACGATGGTGCACTGGTGGTCGCAGAAGGAACGCGGTGGCGTAGTGTCCTTGTGGAACGTGGCGCATAACGTGGGTGGCGGCCTGATCGGTCCGCTGTTCCTGCTCGGCATGGGCCTGTTCAATGACTGGCATGCAGCGTTTTACGTGCCGGCGGCGGTCGCCATGGCGGTAGCGGTGTTTGCCTTCGTCACCCTGCGTGACACCCCGCAATCGGTGGGCCTGCCGCCCATCGAAAAGTACAAGAACGACTACCCGGAAGGCTACGACGCCAGCCACGAAGAAGAATTCAGCGCCAAGGAAATCTTCGTCAAATACGTGCTGCGCAACAAAATGCTCTGGTACATCGCCCTGGCCAACGTCTTCGTCTACCTATTGCGCTACGGCGTGCTGGACTGGGCACCGACCTACCTCAAGGAAGCCAAGGGCTTCACCGTGGATAAAACCTCGTGGGCCTACTTCTTCTACGAATGGGCTGGTATTCCGGGCACGCTGCTCTGTGGCTGGATGTCGGACAAGATCTTCCGTGGCAACCGTGGCCTGACCGGCATGGTGTTCATGGCGTTGGTGACTGTTGCGACCCTGGTGTACTGGCTCAACCCGGCCGGCAACCCGACAGTCGACATGATCGCGCTCATCTCGATCGGCTTCCTGATCTACGGCCCGGTGATGCTGATCGGCCTGCAAGCGCTGGAATTGGCACCGAAGAAAGCCGCCGGTACGGCAGCGGGCTTCACGGGTCTGTTCGGTTATCTGGGTGGTTCGGTCGCGGCCAGTGCAGCGATGGGCTACACCGTGGACCACTTCGGCTGGGATGGCGGTTTCATCTTGCTGATCGGCGCGTGCCTGCTGGCGATGGCCTTCCTGGCGCCGACGCTGTGGCACAAACAAGTCGCCAGTCAGAGCCGCGAAGCAATCGCCTGATCGGCCGTTGATTTGCAGCGCTTGAGCCGCGCCTCCAGATTCCGGTCTGGCATGGCGTGGCTACGCAGGGCGTGGGCGGTCTGCTCGACATAATCGCGAGTGGTGCCGTAACGCCCGCAAGCGTTTTCGAACACGTGGCTCAGCACGTGATCCGGCAAGTTGCCCGCATAGCTGGGCAGATGCCGCTCCAATACAAACCCCAACGCCTGAACCTGACTTCCGTCTTCAAGACGGCAGTTGAGCCAGTGTGGGCGATAGGACGGGAATGGCATTTCGCGCTGCCAAAGTGCGTAAAGAGAGGCTTCAAGTTGTTCTTCAGGCAAGCGATAGGCGAAGCCGCTGCAAGAACCACCGCGATCCAGGCCGAACACCAGCCCAGGCACTTCGGGTGTGCCGCGATGTTCGTGGGACCACAAATACAAACCGCGATGGTAGCCATGCACACGACCCCGCACTCGCTCCACCGCTGCACATTCAGGACGCCAGATCAGCGAGCCGTAAGCGAACAGCCACACCGGCCCGCCCTTGTGGCGCGCCATCGTCGACTGCATTGAGCTGAGCAATTGTTCGTGCGTGAGCTGCGGCCCCAGATCGAGCTGCGGAGGGTAAGCCAGATTCAAAAAAGCAGATTCAATGGCGCTCATGGCGATTAGCGTTCAGCTCCCCGCGGGTGAAGAATTACTTAATAGAACGCACCGCTGTAACAATAAGGCACATATGTTTTAAGGCAATTTAAGTGCCATGGCACAGTTCATAACTATTTGCCTGGATGACATATAACCTACCGGTATTTATATAAATCTATAAATACCGATCGGCTATATAGGGAGTTATAACGAATAAGAGCGAGGATCAAAATCGCGAATCAAAATCGCGGATCAAAATCGCGGATCAAGATCGAGGCGCGTACGCAAATACATCCGCGCGCATTTGATGAGCATCCATCCCGGCTTCGACCAAAGCATCCAGCGTGCCGTAGACCATGGCCGGAGAGCCGCTGGCGTAGACATGCAAGGGTTTCAGATCAGGGAAGTCCTCGCACACCGCCTCATGCAACATGCCGCAGCGCCCCTGCCAGCCGCATTGATCGCTGACGACTTTATGCAGGAACAGATTGGGCAGTTTCAGCCATTCATCCCAATGTTCGATGGCATAAAAATCTTCAGGACGACGCACGCCCCAATACAGATGCACCGGATGTTTGAAGCCCGTGGCGCGGCAATGTTCGATCAGGCTATGGATCTGGCCCATGCCGGTGCCCGCAGCAATCAGCACCAGTGGACCGTCCGGCAGTTCCGCCAGGTGGGTGTCGCCGAATGGCATTTCGATCCGCACCATCAGGTTGCGTTGCAACTGGTCGATCAGGCTCAGCGCACTGCTTTCGCGCGCCAGCACATGAATTTCCAGATCACGCCCGCCATGCGGAGCCGAGGCCAGGGAGAACGCGGATTTCTCACCGTTCTCGCGCTCGATCATCAAGTACTGACCGGCGTGATAACGCGGCGGCTTGCCGGCCGGCGCTCGCAGTCGCACACGCCAGGTATCGCCGCCGACGTCCCTGCATTCAATGACCTGACACGACAAGCTGCGCACCGGCAATTCTCCCAGCGCGAGCACGCCATCCCACAGCACGATGCAGTCTTCCAGCGGCTCTGCAATGCAAGTGTAGAACTCGCCATGGTCGCGCACACCGCCTTCCTGTTCGACGCGCCCTTCCACCAGCAGTGCGGCGCACACGTGGCAATTGCCGTTTCGACAGCTTTGCGGGCATTCATAGCCCAGACGCCGTGCGCCATCGAGAATCCGCTCGCCGGGCAGAATCTGTAGCACTGCTCCGGAGGGCTGCAAGGTTACACGCATCAATCTATTCCTAACTGATTCCAGATGGCATCGATCCGCTGGGTAACGGCTTCGTCCTTGACGATCACCCGGCCCCACTCGCGAGTGGTTTCGCCCGGCCATTTGTTCGTGGCATCGAGCCCCATCTTCGAACCCAGGCCGGAAACCGGCGAGGCGAAGTCCAGGTAATCGATCGGCGTGTTGTCGATCATCACCGTGTCGCGCTTGGGGTCCATGCGCGTGGTGATGGCCCAGATCACGTCGTTCCAGTCGCGTGCGTTGATGTCGTCATCACAGACGATAACGAACTTGGTGTACATGAACTGTCGCAAAAACGACCAGACACCGAGCATTACCCGCTTGGCGTGGCCCGGATACGACTTCTTCATGGTCACGATGGCCATGCGGTACGAGCAGCCTTCGGGCGGCAGGTAGAAGTCGGTGATCTCGGGGAACTGCTTCTGCAGGATTGGCACGAACACTTCGTTCAGCGCCACGCCGAGAATTGCTGGCTCATCCGGCGGACGGCCGGTGTAGGTGCTGTGGTAGATCGGTTTGATGCGGTGGGTGATGCGCTCGACGGTGAACACCGGGAAGCTGTCGACTTCGTTGTAGTAACCGGTGTGGTCGCCGTATGGGCCTTCATCGGCCATTTCGCCCGGATGGATCACGCCCTCGAGGATGATCTCGGCGGTGGCCGGCACTTGCAGGTCGTTGCCACGGCACTTCACCAGCTCGGTGCGGTTGCCGCGCAACAAGCCAGCGAAAGCGTATTCGGAAAGGCTGTCCGGCACCGGTGTGACGGCACCGAGAATGGTCGCCGGGTCGGCGCCCAGCGCCACGGACACCGGGAATGGCTGGCCAGGATGCTTCTCGCACCACTCACGGTAATCCAGCGCGCCGCCACGGTGACTGAGCCAGCGCATGATGACCTTGTTGCGGCCGATCACTTGTTGACGGTAGATGCCGAGGTTCTGGCGATCCTTGTTCGGACCTTTGGTGACGGTCAGGCCCCAGGTGATCAGCGGGCCGACGTCGCCCGGCCAGCAGGTCTGCACCGGCAGCATCGCGAGGTCGACGTCGTCGCCTTCGATGACCACTTCCTGGCACACCGCGTCTTTGACTACCTTCGGTGCCATGGCGATGATCTTGCGGAAGATCGGCAGCTTGGACCAGGCATCTTTCAGGCCTTTCGGCGGCTCGGGTTCCTTGAGGAACGCCAGCAGCTTGCCGATCTCGCGCAATTCGCTGACCGCTTCCGCGCCCATGCCCAGCGCCACGCGCTCGGGGGTGCCAAACAGGTTGCCGAGCACCGGGATGTCATAACCCGTGGGCTTTTCGAAAAGCAGGGCCGGACCTTTGGCACGCAGGGTGCGGTCGCAGACCTCGGTCATTTCGAGCACTGGGGACACCGGAACCTGGATGCGCTTGAGTTCGCCGCGCTTTTCCAGACCGCTGATAAAGTCGCGCAAGTCGCGATACTGCATGCGTGAGCCTCGTGTTGGCCGTGCCGTTCGGGGGTGGCAGTTTAGCGCCGAACCCCTCTGTTCAGAACCACGAACTGGCAATTGATCAAAAATCAGATAGCAAAAAGCCGGGTTTCCCCGGCTTCTTGGCCTTATCGACTTACTTGCGTTTCATCGACAGGAAGAACTCATCATTGGTCTTGGTCGTTTTCAGCTTGTCGACCAGGAACTCGATGGCAGCGATTTCGTCCATCGGGTGCAGCAGCTTGCGAAGGATCCACATGCGCTGCAACTCGTCGTCGGCGGTCAGCAACTCTTCGCGGCGGGTACCGGAACGGTTGATGTTGATGGCCGGGAAGACGCGTTTTTCGGCGATGCGACGATCCAGCGGCAGTTCCATGTTGCCCGTGCCTTTGAATTCTTCGTAGATCACTTCGTCCATCTTCGAGCCGGTTTCAACCAGCGCGGTGGCGATGATGGTCAGCGAACCGCCTTCTTCGATGTTCCGCGCGGCGCCGAAGAAACGTTTCGGTTTCTCCAGGGCGTGGGCATCGACACCACCGGTGAGTACTTTGCCGGAGCTCGGGATCACGGTGTTGTAGGCGCGAGCCAGACGAGTGATGGAGTCGAGCAGGATCACCACGTCCTTCTTGTGTTCGACCAGGCGCTTGGCCTTCTCGATCACCATTTCGGCAACCTGCACGTGGCGGGTTGGCGGCTCATCGAACGTCGAGGCAACCACTTCGCCGCGCACGGTGCGCTGCATTTCGGTCACTTCTTCCGGACGTTCGTCGATCAGCAATACGATCAGATGAACTTCAGGATTATTACGCGCGATGTTGGCTGCGATGTTCTGCAGCATGATGGTTTTACCGGCTTTCGGCGGTGCAACGATCAGACCGCGCTGGCCTTTGCCGATCGGGGCGCACAGGTCGATGACACGACCGGTCAAGTCTTCGGTGGAACCGTTGCCGGCTTCCATCTTCATGCGCACGGTCGGGAACAGCGGGGTCAGGTTCTCGAAGAGAATCTTGTTTTTCGCGTTCTCGGGACGATCGTAGTTGATCGTGTCGACCTTGAGCAGCGCGAAATAACGCTCGCCTTCCTTTGGAGGACGGATCTTGCCAACGATGGTGTCACCGGTGCGCAAGTTGAAGCGACGGATCTGGCTCGGCGAGACGTAGATATCGTCTGGGCCGGCGAGATAGGAAGCGTCAGCGGAGCGAAGGAAGCCGAAGCCGTCCTGGAGAATCTCCAGCACGCCATCACCGGAGATTTCCTCGCCGCTTTTAGCGTGCTTTTTGAGCAGGGAGAAAATCACGTCCTGCTTGCGCGAACGGGCCATATTTTCTATGCCCATCTGTTCGGCCAATTCGAGCAGTTCGGTAATCGGCTTTTGCTTGAGTTCAGTCAGATTCATATAGGAATGACGTAATCATTTATGGAGGGGGGGAAATTAAGCTTTTGGCTTAATGAGGCCGCGCCGCAGAGAAGGCGACAGGATCGCGTACTTATTCGAAAAGGAGTGCGTCGGCGACGGCTAGCAGGGGGCAGTGGAGAAACCAGTGCGGGGCCGAATGTACCACCTGAGTTTCGGAGCGTCTAGCCCTCAATAACGAAAAGGCCCCGCGATGTGCGGGGCCTTTTTGATGACGCTTTAAACGACGCTTAGATGTTGGCGTCGAGGAAAGCAGCCAGTTGCGACTTCGACAGCGCGCCAACCTTGGTCGCTTCAACGTTGCCGTTCTTGAACAGCATCAGAGTCGGGATACCACGCACGCCATGCTTGGCCGGAGTTTCCTGGTTTTCGTCGATGTTCAGTTTGGCAACGGTCAGCTTGCCTTTGTAGGTTTCAGCAATTTCGTCCAGAACAGGAGCGATCATTTTGCAAGGGCCGCACCATTCAGCCCAGTAGTCGACCAGTACAGCGCCTTCGGCCTTGAGGACGTCGACGTCGAAGCTAGCGTCGGTGACGTGTTTAATAAGATCGCTGCTCATGGAAGTCTCCAGGTTGTAAGCAAAAAAACGTGGCCCATCATAGCTGCCCTTCCCTCGTTCAGGAAGGTGCAGATGATTGAGTCTCGCTATGGTGCCGCATGAGTTTGGGTATAGCTCAAGTCACGAGGTGGCGGGAGCGACGAAGGCAATTCCAGTGCGCAGTGCCGCGTTACGCACATGTTCGTGCATGGCCTTCTGTGCTGCGCCGGACGCCCGCCGGGCCAGTGCGCGGAGGATTTTGCGGTGCTCCTGCCAGGTTTCCATGGCCCGCTCGGCCCGGATGAACGGTAGCTTTTGGCTCTCTAGAAAGATGTCGGCGCTGGCCGTCAGGATGCTCAGCATCGCCTGATTGCCGCTCGCCAGCAGGATGCGCCGGTGAAACTCGAAATCCAGTCGCGCCGCGGCCTCGAAGTCGCCGGCCTTCAATTCGACGCGCATGGCGGCGACGTTATCTTCCAGTGCATCGAGCTCGTGAGTACTCAGGGTCACCGCCGCCAAACCGGCGGCAAAACCTTCCAGGGCGTAGCGCAACTGGAAGATGTCCAGCGGCGAGGCCTGGGCCGCGAACGGCCAACTCAGCCCCGCATCACCTCGCGGCAAATCAACCGGTGACTGCACGAACACGCCTTTGCCCGGCTGGATGCTGATCACCCCCAACGCACTCAATGACGACAACGCTTCGCGCAGCGACGCGCGGCTGACCCCCAATTGCACCGCCAGATCCCGTTGCGAGGGCAAGGCATCGCCCGGGCCGAAACCTTGCTCGGCGATCAGTTTACGGATGGCTTGCAGCGCCACTTCAGGTACGGCGCGGGAGATCGAGTTCATGGTTTTTCAGACGAACCAGGCCAATGAGCGGTTAGTTGTAAAGCTATTCGCGACGCCCGGCAAGTCGTGCCCCATGGGGGTTCGGAGATTTTCATGGATGCGCTATCGGGGTGCGAAACCATGCATGACTGTTCAGACCAGTAAGACCGAAAGACTCCAGCAAAACCGTGGCCTTGCGCCCCAAAAACCCGATATTGGCACGGCCCATGCTCTGTCGATCCGCAGAATTCACTTCTCGCCGATTCGGAGATTTGCCATGACCCAGCGTTACAGCGCCCTCCTCGCAGCCCTGTTTGCCAGCCTGATGCTGAGCCAGGCGCCCGCCCACGCCGACGGTCTGGAGGATGTGGTCAAGCGCGGCGTCCTCAAGGTGGCCGTGCCCCAGGACTTCCCGCCCTTCGGTTCGGTCGGCCCGGACATGAAACCGCGCGGCCTTGATATCGACACCGCCAAGCTGCTGGCCGACCAACTCAAGGTCAAACTCGAGCTGACGCCGGTCAATAGCACCAACCGCATTCCGTTCCTGACCACCGGTAAGGTCGATCTGGTGATCTCAAGCCTCGGCAAGAACCCCGAGCGCGAGAAAGTCATCGACTTCTCCCGCGCCTACGCGCCGTTCTACCTCGCCGTATTCGGTCCGCCAGACGCCAGCATCAAAAGCCTGGACGACCTCAAGGGCAAAACCATCAGCGTCACCCGTGGCGCCATCGAAGACATCGAGCTGACCAAAGTCGCGCCCGAAGGCGTGACCATCAAGCGCTTCGAAGACAACAACTCGACCATCGCCGCCTACCTCGCAGGGCAAGTTGACCTGATCGCCAGCGGCAACGTGGTGATGGTGACCATCAGCGAGCGCAACCCGAAACGCATTCCGGCGCTGAAAGTGAAGCTCAAGGATTCGCCGGTCTATGTCGGCGTGAACAAAAACGAGCCCGCGTTGCTGGACAAGGTCAACCAGATCCTCGCCACCGCCAAGACCGACGGCGCGCTGGAGAAGAACTCCCGGACCTGGCTCAAAGAGCCGCTGCCGGCTGATCTCTGATCGTCGTTGCGGAGACTGAACATGGCTTATCAGTTCGACTTTCTACCGGTGGTGCACAACACCGACCTGCTGCTTCGCGGTGCGCTGTTCACCCTTGAACTGACGGCCATCGGCGCGGTGCTCGGGGTGAGTCTGGGCATCGTCGGGGCGCTGGTGCGAGCGTGGAACATCCGTCCGTTCGCCGGCATTTTTGGGGTCTACGTCGAGTTGATCCGCAACACGCCGTTTCTGGTGCAGTTGTTTTTCATCTTCTTCGGCCTGCCGTCACTGGGGGTGCAGATTTCGGAATGGCAGGCGGCAGTGCTGGCGATGGTGATCAACCTGGGCGCCTATTCCACCGAGATCATCCGCGCCGGCATCCAAGCGATCCCTCGAGGACAGCTGGAAGCTGCCGCCGCGTTGGCGATGACCCGTTTCGAAGCGTTCCGCCACGTGGTGCTGCTGCCGGCACTGGGCAAGGTTTGGCCGGCATTGAGCAGCCAGATCATCATCGTCATGCTGGGTTCAGCCGTCTGCTCGCAAATCGCCACCGAAGAACTGAGCTTCGCCGCCAACTTCATTCAGTCGCGCAACTTCCGCGCCTTTGAGACCTATGCCCTGACCACACTGCTCTACCTGTGCATGGCGCTGCTGATCCGCCAGTTGCTGAACTGGATTGGTCGCCGTTTTATCGCAAGGAGCAGCAACCAATGAGCGATTTCACCTTCTGGGACGTCGTACGCAACCTGCTCACGGGCCTGCAATGGACCCTGGCGCTATCGCTGGTGGCATTTATCGGTGGCGGACTGATCGGCTTGCTGGTCATGGTCATGCGCATCTCGAAAAAATCCCTGCCGCGTAACTTCGCCCGCACCTACATCGAACTGTTCCAGGGCACGCCGCTGTTGATGCAGCTGTTTCTGGTGTTCTTCGGCGTGGCGTTGGCGGGGATAGAGATTTCGCCATGGATGGCGGCGGCGATAGCCCTGACGCTGTTCACCAGCGCCTACCTGGCAGAGATCTGGCGTGGTTGCGTCGAGTCGATCCCCAACGGCCAGTGGGAAGCCTCGTCGAGCCTGGCGTTGAACCCGTTGGAGCAACTGCGCTACGTGATCCTGCCGCAAGCGCTGCGGATTGCCGTGGCGCCGACCGTGGGCTTCTCGGTGCAGGTGGTCAAAGGCACCGCCGTCACCTCGATCATCGGCTTCACCGAACTGACCAAGACCGGCGGCATGCTCGCCAACGCGACCTTCGAACCGTTCATGGTCTACGGCCTCGTGGCCCTCGGTTACTTCCTGCTCTGCTACCCCTTGTCCCTCAGTGCGCGCTATCTGGAAAGGAGACTGCATGCCTCTGCTTAGAATCTCGGCCCTGCATAAATATTACGGCGACCACCATGTGCTCAAAGGCATCGACCTCAGCGTCGAGGAAGGCCAGGTGGTGGCGATCATCGGCCGCAGCGGCTCGGGAAAATCCACCTTGTTGCGCACCCTCAATGGCCTGGAATCGATCAACGACGGCGTGATTGAAGTCGACGGCGAATACCTCGACGCCGCCCGTGCCGACCTGCGCAGCTTGCGACAGAAAGTCGGAATGGTGTTTCAGCAGTTCAACCTGTTCCCGCACCTGACGGTCGGCGAGAACGTGATGCTCGCACCGCAAGTGGTACAGAAAGTGCCGAAAGCCAAAGCGGCCGACCTTGCGCGAGAGATGCTGGAACGGGTCGGGCTGGGGGAAAAATTCGATGCCTTCCCGGATCGGTTGTCTGGCGGGCAGCAACAGCGGGTGGCGATTGCCCGGGCGCTGGCGATGTCGCCGAAGGTCTTGCTGTGCGATGAAATTACCTCGGCGCTGGACCCGGAATTGGTCAATGAAGTGCTGAGCGTGGTCCGGCAACTGGCCAAGGAAGGGATGACGTTGATTATGGTCACCCACGAGATGCGTTTTGCCCGGGAGGTTGGGGATAAGTTGGTGTTCATGCATCAGGGCAAGGTGCATGAGGTGGGGGATCCGAAAATTCTATTCGCCAACCCGCAGACCACGGAGTTGGCGAATTTCATTGGCACTGTTGAAGCGACAGCCTGAAAGAGCCTCAGTGTCTTTAATGCCCTCATCGCTAGCAGGCTAGCTCCCACAGGGGTACGCATTCCAATGTGGGAGCTAGCCTGCTAGCGATTGACCGCGCAGCGGTCACCGACTTTCCTGCGTCGGATCAAGGCTTTGAACACTGCGCGTTGGCGGCAGCGTTTGATCGTGGCACGATGTCGAGGTTATCGACCGAGACCCCCTGACCATGCCGCAATCCCAAGCCAAGAATCTGTCCCTGATCGCCGCAATCGACCTGGGCTCCAACAGCTTTCACATGGTCGTGGCCAAGGCCCAGAACGGCGAAATCCGTATTCTCGAACGACTCGGGGAGAAGGTTCAGCTGGCCGCCGGCATCGACGATGAGCGTCAGCTCAGTGAAGAATCCATGCAACGCGGGCTCGATTGCCTGAAGCGTTTTGCCCAACTGATCAACGGTATGCCGCCCGGCGCCGTGCGGATCGTCGGCACCAACGCCCTGCGTGAAGCCCGTAACCGTGGCGAATTTATCCGCCGCGCTGAAGAAATCCTTGGCCACCCGGTGGAAGTCATCTCCGGCCGTGAAGAAGCACGCCTGATTTACCTCGGAGTTTCCCACACCCTCGCCGACACCCCGGGCAAACGCCTGGTGGCCGACATCGGCGGCGGCAGTACCGAATTCATCATCGGCCAGCGCTTTGAACCACTGCTGCGCGAAAGCCTGCAAATGGGCTGCGTCAGCTACACCCAGCGCTATTTCAAGGATGGCAAGATCACCCCGGCCCGCTACGCCCAGGCGTACACGGCGGCGCGGCTGGAGATCATGAGCATCGAACACGCCCTGCACCGGCTGACCTGGGATGAAGCCATCGGCTCCTCGGGCACCATTCGTGCGATTGGCCTGGCGTTGAAGGCTGGCGGTCATGGCACGGGCGAGGTTAATGCCCAAGGCCTGGCCTGGCTCAAGCGCAAGCTGATCAAGCTCGGCGACGTCGAGAAGATCGACTTCGAAGGCATCAAGCCTGACCGCCGGGCGATCTTCCCGGCGGGCCTGGCGATTCTCGAAGCGATCTTCGATGCCCTCGAACTGCAACGCATGGACCACTGTGAAGGCGCCCTGCGCGAAGGCGTGCTCTATGATCTGCTAGGCCGCCATCATCACGAAGACGTCCGTGAGCGCACCCTTAGCTCGCTGATGGAGCGTTATCACGTCGATCTGGAACAAGCGGCGCGGGTTGAGCGCAAGGCGTTGCATGCTTTCGATCAAGTGGCTGAGGATTGGGAGCTGGATGACGGGGTCTGGCGTGAATTGCTCGGCTGGGCGGCCAAGGTCCATGAAGTGGGCCTGGACATCGCTCACTATCAGTATCACAAACACGGCTCCTACCTGATTGAGCACTCGGACCTGGCCGGGTTCTCCCGCGAAGACCAGCTGATGCTCGCGCTGCTGGTGCGCGGCCACCGCCGCAATATTCCCCGGGACAGGTTTGCCGATTTCGGCGATGACGGCATCAAGCTGATTCGCCTGTGCGTGCTGCTGCGCTTTGCGATCCTGTTCCATCACATCCGTGGCACCCAGGAAATGCCCCAGGTCGTGCTGCACGCCAACCGCGACAGCCTTGATGTGCAGTTCCCGGAAAACTGGCTGGACGAAAACCAGCTGACCCAGGCCGACTTCGCCCTTGAAGCGGAGTGGCTGACCCGCGTCGGCTTTGTGCTTAACGTTCGCTGAAAATGAAAAAGGCCTTCTTCGGAAGGCCTTTTTTTGTGTCCGCAATTCAGCAAACAACACATTGCCCCCTGTGGGAGCGGGCTTGCTCGCGAATGCAGTGTGTCAGTCAATATTGATGTCGACTGACACACTGCATTCGCGAGCAAGCCCGCTCCCACAAGGGTACGTGTGTTAACGAACGGCGAGGATCGGGCTGCCCAAACGCTCCAGCAAAGTCGCCTGCGCGCTGCGCGGGTTCTGGTTGCCGGTCGGCGTGTTGCGGATGTAACGACCGTCCGCCTGCAGGCTCCAGCTGTGAGTGTTATCGGTGAGATACAGCTCCAGCTCTTTCTTGACCCGCATGATCAGCTTCTTGCCCTCGACCGGGAAGCAAGTCTCGACGCGCTTGTCGAGGTTGCGCTCCATCCAGTCGGCGCTGGACAGGAACATCTGCTCTTCGCCGCCATTGAGGAAGTAGAAGACCCGGGTGTGCTCCAGGAAACGCCCGATGATCGAGCGCACGTGGATGTTGTGCGAAACCCCGGCAATGCCCGGACGCAGGCAGCACATGCCGCGCACCACCAGATCGATACGCACCCCGGACTGGCTGGCCTTGTACAGCGCGCGGATGATCTTCGGATCGGTCAGCGAGTTGAACTTGGCGATGATGTGCGCCGGTTTGCCGTCGAGGGCGAACTGGGTCTCCCGGGCAATCATGTCGAGCATGCCCTTCTTCAACGTGAACGGCGCGTGCAGCAGCTTCTTCATGCGCAGGGTTTTACCCATGCCGATCAGCTGGCTGAACAGTTTGCCGACGTCTTCGCACAAGGCGTCATCCGAGGTCAGCAAACTGTAGTCGGTGTACAGACGGGCGTTGGCCGCGTGGTAGTTGCCGGTCCCCAAGTGGGCGTAACGGACAATCTCGCCCGCCTCGCGACGCAAGATCAGCATCATTTTGGCGTGGGTCTTGAAGCCGACCACGCCGTAAATCACCACCGCACCGGCCGCTTGCAGACGGCTGGCCAGTTGCAGGTTGGACTCTTCGTCGAACCGCGCACGCAATTCGATCACCGCAGTGACTTCCTTACCGTTACGCGCTGCATCGACCAACGCATCAACGATTTCCGAGTTGGCGCCGGAGCGGTACAGGGTCTGACGAACCGCCAATACATGCGGGTCCTTGGCCGCCTGGCGCAGCAGGTCGACCACCGGGGTGAAGGACTCGAACGGGTGCAGCAGCAGAATGTCCTGCTTGCTGATCACGCTGAAGATGTTCTCGCTGTTTTGCAGCAGTTTCGGGATCTGCGGGGTGAACGGCGTGTATTGCAGCGCTCGCTGACTGTCCAGACCAGTAATGCTGAACAGGCGGGTCAGGTTGACCGGACCGTTGACCTGGTACAGCTCGGTCTCGTGCAGGTTGAACTGCTTGAGCAAGTAGTCGGACAGGTGTTTCGGGCACGTGTCGGCGACTTCCAGACGCACCGCGTCACCGTAGCGACGGGAGAACAACTCGCCGCGCAGGGCGCGGGCCAGGTCTTCCACATCTTCGGTGTCGACGGCGAGGTCGGCGTTTCGGGTCAGGCGGAACTGGTAGCAGCCCTTGACCTTCATGCCCTGGAACAGGTCATCGGCGTGCGCATGGATCATCGACGACAGGAACACGTAATTGTCGCCAGCGCCGCCCACTTCTTCCGGCAACTTGATGACGCGCGGCAGCAAACGTGGCGCCGGGATGATCGCCAGACCGGAATCGCGGCCGAAGGCGTCGATACCTTCGAGCTCGACGATGAAATTCAGGCTCTTGTTCACCAACAATGGGAACGGGTGCGTCGGGTCGAGGCCGATCGGGGTAATGATCGGCGCGATCTCGTCGCGGAAATAGCGGCGCACCCAGGTTTTGATCTTGGTGGTCCAGTGACGCCGGCGGATGAAGCGGACCTGATGTTTCTCCAGTTCCGGCAACAGAATGTCGTTGAGGATCGCGTACTGGCGGTCGACGTGACCGTGTACCAATTCGCTGATGCGGGCCAGGGCCTGATGCGGTTGCAGGCCATCGGCGCCGGCCTGTTCGCGGGCGAAGGTGATCTGTTTCTTCAGGCCGGCCACCCGAATCTCGAAGAACTCGTCCAGGTTGCTGGAGAAGATCAGCAGAAACTTCAGCCGCTCCAGCAACGGATAGGACTCATCCAGCGCCTGCTCCAGCACGCGGATGTTGAACTGCAGTTGCGAGAGCTCGCGATGGATGTACAGGCTGCTGTCATCCAGGCCGGGAATGGCAATCGCTGGCGCCGCTATTACGGGCTCGGCCACCACCGCAGGTGGAGCAGGCTCCAGTTCCGGCGGGGTTTCGGCGATTTGCTCCATCACAGGTTGAGCATCTTTTACGGCAACTTCAGTGAGCACTTCGGTATTCATCGAATGTTCCTGGGAGGGCTATTTTTGCTCTCGTAACAATTGAGCAGCACGGACGGCAAAGTAAGTCAGGATGCCATCAGCGCCTGCACGTTTAAAAGCGGTCAGGGATTCGAGGATAACCCCTTCGCTCAACCAGCCATTCTGGATCGCCGCCATGTGCATGGCATATTCACCGCTGACCTGATAAACAAAGGTCGGCACTTTAAATTCTTCTTTGACCCGGTAAAGGATGTCCAGATACGGCATGCCTGGCTTGACCATGACCATG
Source organism: Pseudomonas sp. PDM25 (assembly GCF_019219045.1). Classification (NCBI taxonomy): domain Bacteria; kingdom Pseudomonadati; phylum Pseudomonadota; class Gammaproteobacteria; order Pseudomonadales; family Pseudomonadaceae; genus Pseudomonas; species Pseudomonas sp. PDM25. The sequence goes on along the minus strand of NZ_JAHUWL010000004.1, from coordinate 240,742 downwards.
TCCGCGCCTTCTGACAAGTCCGCCGCCACTTCGTGCAAGGCTTCGTTGCTGTTGGCCGGGTCCATTTGATAGGAAGCCTTGTTGGCCTTGCCCAGGTTCAGCGCCGAACCGACCGCATCGCGGAACGGGCCGTAATAGGCGCTGGCGTACTTCGCCGAGTAGGCCATGATCCGCACGTTGACGTGATCGGCCAGCTCCAGCGCTTCGCGGATCGCCTGGATGCGACCGTCCATCATGTCCGACGGGGCCACCACCTGAGCGCCGGCTTCGGCGTGGGACAGCGCCTGCTTGACCAGTGCGTCGACGGTGATGTCGTTCTGCACGTAGCCTTCTTCGTCGAGGATACCGTCCTGGCCATGAGTGGTGAACGGGTCCAGGGCGACGTCAGTGATCACACCCAACTCCGGGAACCGGTCACGCAGGGCGCGGGTGGCGCGCTGGGCAATGCCGTTGGGGTTCCAGGCTTCGGCGGCGTCCAGAGACTTGAGCTGCGGCGGCGTCACCGGGAACAGCGCCAATGCCGGAATCCCCAGCTCGACCCACTTGGCCGCTTCTTCAAGCAACAGATCAATGGTCAGGCGCTCGACGCCCGGCATCGACGCCACCGCTTCGCGACGGTTTTCACCGTCCAGCACGAACACCGGCAGGATCAGATCGTCGACGGTCAGAATGTTTTCACGGACCAGTCGACGCGAAAAATCATCACGACGATTGCGACGCAGGCGGGTTGCTGGGAACAGACGGTTGGCGGGGGTAAAGCTCACGGCAGACTCCTGAGCCCGCGTTGGCGGGCGAGCGTGACAGTTATAAGCGGCCATTATGACGAAGACATGACAGTTGTGCTTAGCCCTGTGACACGTAGCCGCATTCCATTGTCCTTGTAGGAAATGTTCACGTCGAGACACATTTGGACACTTTCATGAATGATCACGAAGGGTTAGGCTGCGCGTTCATTTCGCCAGCATCCAGACAATGCTCCAACAATTTCTTCAGGAATTCGGCTACTTCGCCCTCTTTCTCGGCACGTTTTTCGAAGGCGAAACCATTCTGGTGCTCGCAGGCTTCCTCGCGTTCCGCGGATACATGGACCTCAAAGTGGTCATGATCGTGGCGTTCCTCGGCAGTTATGCCGGCGATCAGCTGTGGTATTTCCTTGGACGCAAGCACGGCCGCAAGTTGCTGGCGCGCAAACCGCGCTGGCAATTGATGGGTGATCGGGCGCTGGAACACATCCGCAGGCACCCGGACATCTGGGTACTGAGCTTCCGCTTTGTCTATGGCCTGCGCACGGTGATGCCGGTGGCGATCGGCCTGTCGGGCTATCCGCCAGGACGTTATCTGCTGCTCAACGGGATTGGGGCCGCGATCTGGGCCGCGGCGCTGGCTGCCGCCGCCTACCACTTCGGTGCAGTACTCGAAGGCATGCTCGGCAGCGTCAAGAAGTACGAGCTGTGGGTGCTCGGCGCCCTGCTGATACTGGGCTTTTGCCTGTGGCTGCGCCGACGCTTCAAGAACGCCCGTCTGGCGAAAAAGATCTACGCCGACGAGCAGGCCTTGAAAGCTGAACAAGCCAAAACCAACGAACCTACGACGCCAGTCGAGTGAAACGGTTTCTGCAACAGTAGAGACCAATACCACTGAGCAGGCTGTAACTCAGCAGGCCGACCCAGCCTGCCGCGCTGGCCGGCCACAGCCCAACGACCGGTGCCAGCCACACCAGCGGCACATTCGACGCCAGGCGCAGCAGCTCAAGCTTCAGCGCCCACGGGCGATTCTCCAGGGCCACGCCCAACGTAAACAAACCCAGCGCCACGGCACTCCAGCCGAGCACCAGCGCGGCGGTTGGCAAATCCTGCTCCAGGTTCATCAAGTAGCTGCCCAGGGCGATGTAGACGCAGAACTGCAACACGACGTAAAGCTGCTGACGCCCGTCCAGCGGCACCTCGAATTTACGGAACTGACTCAGGTCGGGCTTGTTCATCGGGTACCTGGCCGCCACATCCGCCGGCCGCCAACCGGTGCGCATGAACCAGATGCGCAGCTTGTCCCATTTGCTTTGCGCACGCCGCGCGTCATCCCACAGCTGCGCGTAGAACTGCACGTTCGCCCACAACGGATTCCAGCTCGCGAGCGGCGTGGTCACGCCGAAAATCACCGGTTCGTTATCGTCCTCTTCCTGGAACGAGCCAAATAGACGGTCCCAAATAATGAACACCCCGCCGTAGTTGCGATCCATGTAGAGAGCGTTCTGTGCATGGTGGGCCCGATGATTGGACGGCGTGACAAAGAACCACTCGAACCAGCCGAGCTTGGGAATGTGCTTGGTATGCACCCAGAATTGGTACAGCAAGTTCAGCGAGGCGACGCTGATGAACACCAGCAACGGCACGCCGAGCACGGCCATCGGCAGATAGAAAATCCAGCTCAACAGGAAGCCGGTACTGGTCTGGCGCAGCGCCGTGGACAGGTTGTAGTCCTCACTCTGGTGATGCACCGAATGCGCCGCCCAGAGGATGTTCCGTTCGTGGCCCATGCGATGCAGCCAGTAGTAGCAGAAGTCGTAGAGGACGAAGGCGAATACCCAGACCCAGACGCTGTCAGCCGAGAGTTCGACCAGCGTCAGGTGCTTGAGGGCAAACGCATACGTCACCAGGCCGACGCCTTTGGTCAACAGGCCGGTGGTGGTCGACAGCACGCCGGTGCTCATGCTGTTGATCGCGTCCGCCACGCGATAATTGCTCACCCCGCGCCAACGGTCGGCCAGCAGTTCGACGGCAATCAGCACAAAGAAAAACGGCACCGCATACAGAATGAAGTCCATGACGCGTCCTGATCGGAATCTTGAGGACAGATCCTAGGTGTAGCCGCGATTTAACCCTATGGCAACGAGTGACAAATTAGTGGACATTTAACGCCATGAATCTGGAGAAAAGCCCATGAGCAAAAAAATTGCAGTGATCCTGTCCGGCTGTGGCGTGTACGACGGCGCCGAGATCCACGAAAGCGTGATCACCCTGCTGCGTCTGGACCAGCGGGGAGCTCAGGTGCAGTGTTTCGCACCGAACATCACGCAGTTGCATGTGATCAATCACCTGACCGGCGAAGAAATGCCCGAGTCGCGCAACGTGTTGGTGGAATCGGCGCGGATCGCCCGGGGCAACATCAAGGATATCCGCGAAGCGGACGTGGAAGACTTTGATGCGCTGATCGTTCCCGGCGGATTTGGATCGGCCAAGAACCTGTCGAACTTTGCCGTCGAAGGCGCCGGATGCAGCGTTCAACCTGACGTCCTGGCGTTGACCGAAGCGTTCGCCGAGGCCGGCAAGCCGGTCGGGCTGATCTGCATCTCGCCGGCACTCGCGGCGAAGATCTATGGACCGGGCGTGACCTGCACCATCGGCAACGATGCCGATACTGCCGCCGCCATGAACAAGATGGGCGCTACCCACGCCGACTGCGCGGTAACTGACATCGTTGAAGACAAGGCGCGCAAACTGGTCAGCACCCCGGCGTACATGCTGGCGCAATCGATCAGCGAGGCAGCGTCAGGCATCAACAAACTGGTAGACCGCGTGCTCGAACTAACCCACGAAGACGACGCCTGACACCGTTCAGTGTGGGAGTGAGCCTGCTCGCGATAGCGGCCTAACCGTCGACATCAATGTTGAATGTGCCGACCCCATCGCGAGCAGGCTCGCTCCCACAGGGACCGCCGTCATGCTTAAGACTTGCGCGATAACCGCGTGAGTATCCGGTCCAGCGCATTGGCAAACGCCTGCTTCTCGCGCTCACCAAATGGCGCTGGCCCGCCGCTCATCTGCCCCTGCTCACGTAGATCGGTAAACAGGTTACGCACTGCCAACCGATCGCCCATGTTCTGCGCATCGAACTCTTTACCCCGTGGATCCAGCGCCGCAACGCCCTTTTTCACCAGACGGTCGGCCAGCGGCACATCGCTGCAGATCACCAATTCTCCGGGGACCGCGTGTTCCACCAGATAGTCGTCGGCGGCATCTGGACCGCTTGGCACCACGATCAGCTTCACCAGGGCCAAGCCCGGTTTGATCTGCGGCTGGCCGGCCACCAGCACCACTTCGAACTGGCGCTTGAGGGCGAACTTCACCACCAGATCCTTGGCCGCCCGCGGGCAGGCGTCGGCATCGATCCACACACGCATAGTTTTTTCCTCCGTTAAAAGCATCGCGAGCAGGCTCGCTCCCACAGGTTGTACGCAATTCCTGTGGGAGCGAGCCTGCTCGCGATTGTGAGCGCAGCGAATGCTGTTAAGAAACCTGCACCCGCCGCTTCTCAGCTATCCAGCTACGGCTGTACAACACGACGATCGCAATGATCGCCACCGCCTGCGCACTCAGCGAATACGCATCAGCGTGGATCCCCAGCCAGTCGAATTCAAAGAACGGCACCGGCCGAGTGCCGAAAATCCCGGCTTCCTGCAACGCCTTCACGCCATGCCCGGCAAACACCACCGACAACGCGCACAACAGACCGGCGTTGATACTGAAGAACAACGACAGCGGCAATTTCGCCGAACCGCGCAGGATCACCCAGGCCAGACCCACCAACAATACCAACGCCGTCGCACCACCCGCCAGTACCGCGTTATGGCCCGCTGGACCTGCCTGCAACCACAGGGTCTCGTAGAACAGAATCACTTCAAACAGTTCGCGATACACCGAAAAGAACGCCAGCGTCGCAAACCCGAAACGCCCACCGCCGCCTACCAGGCTGCTCTTGATGTAATCCTGCCAGGCCGCCGCGTGACGACGATCATGCATCCACACACCGAGCCAAAGCACCATGACCGCAGCGAACAACGCCGTCGCACCTTCCAGCAATTCCCGTTGCGAGCCGCTGACATCGATCACATACGCTGCCAGCGCCCAGGTCCCCAGACCGGCCAGCAGCGCCAAGCCCCAACCGACGTTGACGCTGCGCACCGCCGATTCCTGGCCGGTATTGCGCAGGAACGCGAGGATTGCCGCCAACACCAGAATCGCTTCCAGGCCTTCGCGCAACAGAATCAACAAACCGGAGAGGTAGCTCAGGGACCAACTCAAGCCGTCGCTGCCCAGCAGGCCGGCGGATTCCTTCAATTTGGCCTTGGCCGCGTCCAGACGCTGCTGGACCTGAGCCACCGGCAAACCGTCCTGCAACGACTGCCGGTAAGCCATCAGCGATTTCTCAGTGTCTTTGCGCACGTTGGCATCGACGTTATCCAGAGAACTTTCGACCAGTTCGAAGCCCTCAAGATAAGCCGCCACCGACAGGTCATAGGCCTGATCGTGATCACCCGCACGATAGGCCGCGACGCTCTTGTCCAGGGTCGCGGCGGTGTAGTCGAGCAACTGTGCCGGACCACGCTTGACCTGCGGCGGTTGCGCTCGCTGCGCACGGAAGGTCGCCGCCGCTTGCGGCCCCTCGGCGATTTGCACTTCTGCGGGAGTCTGACGGGCCAGGTCGGCGATGTTGTAGGTCTTCTCGGCTTTTGCAGCAGCCGGATCGGCGCTGAAACTGGCGATGTAGGTTGCCAGGTCCCAACGCTGACGATCGTCCAACTGATCGGCGAAGGCCGGCATGTCGGTGCCTTCGACACCGAGGCCCAGAGTGCTGTAGATCGCGTAGAGGCTCAGGTGATCCAGGCGCGCCGCATCACGCAGATTGGCTGGCGGCGGCGCCATGCCGACGCCCGCCGGGCCATCACCTGCGCCCGCGTCGCCGTGGCACACCGAGCATTGCTGTGCGTACAGCGGCGCACCACGACTCGGGTCGGGGGTAATCACTGGAGCCTGACTGACTTCATAAGCCACCGCCAGCTTCGCCCCAAGTTGCCGCGCCTGACGGGCGACGTCCGCACCGTCTTTGCGCGCAGAGATTGCACTGCGCAAGTCGCTGACGCCCTGCTCCAGCTCCGCGCGTTCGGGCCTGGCCGGCAATCCGCTGATCAGGTCTTGCAGAACCCCGAGAAACTCCAATTGTTCGCGGTATTCCGACTCATCAATGACCTTGCCGGCCTGGACCGTTACCGGGTAATCGGCGCCAATGTAATCGAGCAAATGCAGCGCCTTTGGCGCGCCTTCCGCCGTTTCGGCCAGCGCGTTGAAGCTGCAAAACGCAATAACAGGCAGCACTAGCCATGCCAGAAAGCGGGAGGAGGCAATCATGAACGAATCTCAAATGGAAATACGAAGTAACACATTGTTCACTCCCAATGCGTTTCACTCAAGCTTTGTTGGTATTTCCTGCACGACAGCGTGCAAAGTCAGCGTGTCTAGCCCTGAAAAACAGATCAGAAGGTGTAAACCTTGTTCAGGACGGGACAGCGACAAATAAAAAAGGCGACCTGAAAAGGTCGCCTTTTTTGTGCCTGGCGGTTTTACACCACTGCTTTGCGAAGGGTCGCCATGAATGCCGCCGCACCAATGAACAGCCCGGCAAACGTGCGGTTCATGCGTCTCTGCTGCTTGGGCGTGCGCAACATCCGCAGCACCTTCGATGCCAGTCCGGTGTAACCGGCCATGACGATCAGGTCGACGCAGATCATGGTCACACCGAGGATCAGGTACTGCGCCACCAGCGGCGCATGTGGATCAATGAATTGCGGCAGCACCGCGAGCATGAACACCAACGCCTTGGGGTTGCTGACGTTCACCAGGAAACCCCGGAACACCAGCGCCAGCGGCTTGCCGATTTGCCGGACGGCCGCGTCGTCGCTCATGTCATGGGGCAGCGCACGCCATTGCTTGACTGCCAGGTAAACCAGATAGGCCACGCCAAACCATTTGATCGCGTAGAAAGCGCTGGCCGACGCCGCGAGGATTGCACCGACACCGGCGGCGACAATCGCAATCTGTAACGCCAGACCCAGTTGCAGGCCCAGGGCGTTCCAATAACCGCGCCAGAAACCGTATCGCAGACCGCTGGACATCGACGCAATGGCGCCGGCACCGGGAGACAGGCTGATCACCCAGCAGGCGGCAAAAAACGCCAGCCATGTTTGAAGCACCATCGCACACCTCGACTCAGACTCGTGACAGACGTCTAAGCTAATGCGGCTTTGGGCCGATGACTACCGATTTTTTTTCAGGACAGAGTGGACTGCCGACCAGCGTTTATGGCTTGAGGCCCCCTTCGCGAGCAAGCCCGCTCCCACATTTGATTTGTGTTCGCCGCAGATCCCCTGTGGGAGCGGGCTTGCTCGCGAAAGCGGTATGTCAGGCAACAGAAGGCTTACTTTTCAAAACCGTTGGAAGGGAATACATCGCTGCCGCGCCAGCGTCGAACCGAGCGCTGGAAGAACAGGCTATTGGGCACTTGCACCATGGCACTGCCGGTGCCAAGTTCTTCCGCTTCAATCAGCGTGGTGTAGAGCAGATTAATCGCAACAACCCGGCCTTTGACGCCGGGCTTGTCGGTGGTGTCCACCAACTCGACCACATCACCGATCCGAAATGGGCCGACGGTGAAGATCAGGATGGCGCACAACAGATTCGAGAGCACGCTCCACATGGCGAAGAACGCCACTGCCGCTACCGCGACAAACCCGGACAACGCGGTCCAGAGCACCGTAGCCGAAACGCCGAGGCGTTCCAGGACGAAGATCAGCGCGCTGCCCATGATCAGCCAGCGCAAACCACCACGCAGCGGCATCAGCAACTGCGGCGGTAACGGATAGCGCTCGCCCAGACGCGTCAGGCACTTGGCCACGAAGCGCTGAGCGATGTAGCCCGCCAACAAGATCAGCAGGATTTGCCCAAAGAGCCACAGAGGCTCAATCCACACGGCAGCCAATGGCAGCTTGAACGCTTCCATCAAGACAGAGCCTCCAGCTCCGCCTGCATGCTTTCCAGCAACTCCAGCGCTTCCATCCAGGCTTCTTCCAGCTCGGCTTCACGGACCTTCAGCTTGGCCTGCTCGGCCAGCAGATCACGCAAATCGTTTTTGCGCGCCGGCTCGTAAATGTCGCTGTCGCCGAGGCTGGTATCGATCTTCGCCAGTTTCTCGTGCAGCTTGCCCAGTTCGGCTTCGAGCTTGTCAGCCTCGCGCTTGTGCGGTGCCAGTTGCTGACGCAACGCGGCCGCCGCCTGGCGCTGGGCCTTCTTGTCGGTCTTGTCCGGATTGACCGGCGTATTGCTGACCGGGGCATTGCGCTGACGGTAGTCCACCAGCCAACGGGTGTAGTCTTCCAGGTCGCCGTCGAACTCCTCGACCTTGCCGTCCGCCACCAGATAGAAATTGTCGGTGGTGCTTTTGAGCAAATGGCGATCATGGGAGACCACCAGTACCGCGCCACTGAATTCCTGCAGGGCCATGGTCAGCGCCAGGCGCATTTCCAGGTCCAGGTGGTTGGTCGGTTCGTCGAGCAGCAACAGGTTCGGTCGGCCCCAGGCGATCAATGCCAGCGCCAGACGGGCCTTTTCGCCACCGGAGAAGTTCAGCACCGGCTCATCGATACGCGCACCGCGGAAGTCGAATCCACCGAGGAAATCGCGCAGCGTCTGCTCGCGCTCGGTCGGCGCCAGGCGCTGCATGTGCAGCAGCGGGCTGGCCTTGGAGTCGAGTGAGTCCAGCTGATGCTGGGCGAAGTAGCCAACGACGGTGTTCTCGCCACGGGTCAGTCGGCCGGACAACGGTTCGAGTTCACCGGCAAGGTTTTTGATCAGGGTCGATTTACCGGCACCGTTCGGGCCAAGCAAACCGATCCGCGCACCGGGGGTCAGTTGCAGCTTGACCTTCTCCAGCACGGCTCGCTCGCCGTAACCCAGTCGGGCGTCGGAGAGATCAATCAACGGGCTGGAGATTTTCACTGATTCGCGGAAAACGAAATCGAATGGCGAATCGACGTGGGCGGCGGACAGTTCTTCCATCCGCTCCAGCGCCTTGATCCGGCTCTGGGCCTGACGGGCCTTGGTGGCCTGGGCCTTGAAGCGGGCGATGTAGCTTTCCATGTGCGCACGTTGCGCCTGTTGCTTCTCGTAGGCCTGCTGTTGCTGGGCCAGACGTTCGGCGCGAGCGCGTTCGAAGGCGCTGTAACCACCGCGATACAGGGTGATCTTGCGCTGATCGACGTGGGCCACGTGATCGACCACGGCATCGAGGAAGTCCCGGTCGTGGGAAATCAGCATCAAGGTGCCAGGATAGCTTTTGAGCCATTCTTCGAGCCAGATGATGGCGTCGAGGTCCAAGTGGTTGGTCGGTTCGTCGAGCAACAACAAGTCCGAGGGGCACATCAAAGCCTGCGCCAGGTTCAGACGCATCCGCCAACCACCAGAGAAATCTCCTACCTGGCGATCCATCTGCTCATTGGTGAACCCAAGGCCGGCCAGCAGTTTTCGGGCCCGGGCATCGGCGGTGTAACCGTCGGCGCTGTCGAGTTCCGAGTGCAGGCGGGCCTGAGCGGTACCGTCATGGGCCGCTTCGGCTGCCGCGAGGTCGCGTTGCACCTCACGCAGGCGCAGGTCGCCATCGAGCACATAGTCGACCGCCACCCGATCGAGGGTGTCGATCTCCTGGCGCATGTGGGCGATGCGCCAGTCCGCCGGCAAGAAGCAATCACCCGAATCCGGGTGCAGGTCACCCAGAAGCAAGGCGAACAGGCTCGATTTGCCGGCACCGTTGGCACCGATGAGGCCGGCTTTGTGGCCGGCGTGCAGGGTCAGCTCGGCGTCTTCTAGCAGACGTTGCGGGCCACGCTGTAAAGTCAGGTTCTGAAGTCGAATCATAATGGCGGCGGAGTCTACCAGCTTCGCTCGCAACTGGCGCGAGTAGCACTATGTCCTCTGACCTGTGGAGCTTTTCCCTTAGTACTTACGCCCGTCCCGGCGTTGAACCCGCGTGCCTGCAATTGCAGTCGGCGGGTATCAATGTGTGCTTGCTGCTCTGCGGGCTGTGGCTGGGAGAACGTGGCGTCGCCTGTAACGAACACCGATTGCAGCAACTGCGTAGCGTGGCCGAGCCGTGGGACGCAGACGTGGTGCAACCGCTGCGAGCCTTGCGGGTGAATTGGAAAGTCGTCGCCGCCGTCGATGGCGAACTGAATGCCTTGCGCGAGCGAGTGAAGGCACTCGAACTGGAAGCCGAGCGACATCTGTTGTTGCGACTGGAGAGAACGGCGCAAAGTTGGCCGCAGGGTGACGCGGTCGATCTAGCGGCCTGGCTGGCAGGTGTGACGGCAGGCGCCGTCCACCTGGACCGCGACGCGCTGCATCAGCTGCGCGTCGCGGCAACCGGCACTTAGGAAGCGCTGGTTGGGGTGGTTGCTGCGATCGATGCGGCGGCCGGCGTTGGCGCTGGCGGCGTTGTCGAGGTAGCTGCTGCTAAAGCAGACGTTGCCGCCGGAACCGGGTTGGCTGGCTTGACAACTGGCGCGGTGGCCGGCTTGGCGGCAACAGGTTTTTTCACCGCGGGTTTTGCAGCAGGCTTGGCCGCGACTGGCTTGGCAGCAGGTTTAGCCGCAGCAGGTTTTGCTGCTGGCTTAGCGGCTGGTTTGGCAGCAGCTTTTACCGCCGGTTTTGCAGCTGGTTTTGCAGCAGCTTTAGCCGCAACAGGTTTGGCAGCCGGCTTGGCCGCAGGTTTCGCCGCCGCAGTTTTGGCTGCAGGTTTAGCGGCCGTTTTTGCTGCTGGTTTGGCTGCGGCAGTTTTCGCCACGGCTGGTTTTGCAGCAGCCGTTTTTGCAGTGGCTGGCTTGGCGGCGGCAGGCTTGGCAGCCGTCGTTCTAGCAGCCGGTTTCGCAGCGCTGGCAGCGACTGGTTTTCTCGCCGCAGGTTTCGCTGCTGGTTTTGCTGCTGGTTTTGCTGCGGCTTTCACCGGTGCTTTGGCAGTCGGTTTGGCGGCAGGCTTGGCCGGTGCTTTTGCAGCAGCCGGTTTGGCAGCGGCTTTCTTGGCAGGAGCCGCAGCAGGCTTGGCCGAACGCAGGGACAACGCCTTGCCGACAGCCTCTTGTACACGACCGACACCCTGGGCCAGTTTCAGGCTTTCTTGAGCATCGCGCTTGAGTTGCAGAATGTAGCTGCGAGTTTCGGATTGACGATCCTTGAGGGCATCGAGCAAGTCCTCAAGCTCCTTCACCGCGCCCTTGGCTTTGGCTTGTGCCTTGGCCTTGCCGGCCGCCGCAGCGTCCTGCAATTTGGTACGGGACTTGTGCAGTTTTTCTTGTGCTTTTCCGCGTTGCTTTTCCAGTTTGGCGAGCAGTTTTTCAGCATCAGCCAAGGCTTGGGAGCAAGCGTTTTCCAGATGCTCGAGCAAGCTGCCCGAGAGTTGTTGGAGTAAGTGCAACGGAGTATTTACAGGCTTCTTGGTGGCCGACATGGTTTACCTCCTGGCTGACGTGGGTGCGGCTCATACTAGACCTCTGCTGCTACCGCCGCTAGGGCATCTTGACAGTATCCAAAGCGCGACGTTGCAACGGATTGAAATTCTTCTGCGCTTGCGCAAAACCAGTTCACCGTCGAGCGCATTCACACTGGCATAATCCCCCGCACCTCAGGTCGGAGAGTGCCCATGTCGCGCTACCTTTTTTTATCACTGTGCGTGTTTTTTTCCGTGGCCCAGGCCGCCGAAAAAACCAAAGAAAATGACACTCATGATCTCTCTTACAGCCTGGGCGCAAGTCTCGGCGAACGCCTGCGCCAGGAGGTTCCCGATCTGCAACTTCAGGCGCTGATCCAAGGCTTGCAACAAGCCTATCAAGGCAAACCCCTGGCGCTGAAAGATGAGCAGATAGAACAGATTCTTGCCGAGCACGAAGCCCAGGTCGCCTTGCAACCGAGCACGCCGCAAAGCGAAATCGCACTCGAAAAAGAGCAGGCTTTTCTCGCCGAGGAAAAAGCCAGACCGGGCGTTCGTGAGCTGGCCGATGGAATATTGCTAACGGAGTTGGCGCCAGGCACGGGTGCCAAAGCTGGCCCCAACGGCAAAGTCCAGGTGCTGTATATCGGTCGCCTTCCCGACGGCACGGTGTTCGATCAGAACAGTCAGCCGCAGTGGTTCAGTCTCGACAGCGTGATCAGCGGCTGGCGCAGCGCGTTGCAGCAAATGCCGGTCGGTGCGAAATGGCGCCTGGTGATTCCATCGGCCCAAGCCTATGGCGCCGAGGGTGCCGGCGACCTGATTGCGCCCTTCACACCGCTGGTATTCGAAGTCGAACTGCGCGGTGCCACAGGCTGAATACCGCACCGTTTTTGGAGGTCTCACAGGAAGGAGGTTCAGGCCTGAACCGGGTCCTCTTCCTTGTGAGCGGTGTGCAGCACTTCGATCAGGCAGTCTTCCAGTTCGAAGCGCTCGTGCAACAGGCCACCGAGCTCTTTGAATTTCTCTGCCACGCATTGACCTGCATCACACAGGTCATTGAACGCGAGGAGCTTCTCGGTGATGACGTCGATACGAGGGTAGATGGTCTCGGCCAGCTCGAGCCCGCGAGTATCACCAAACGCTTTGGCTTCGCCGGTCAGCTGTTCGTAGATCTCGAAGTGCCCGGCAGACACGTAATCGACCAGCACGCCGCAGAATTCCTGCAACGGCTTACGGTTCTCACCCAGTGCCTCAGGCTTGGCGCCGAGAGCATCATAGGCCCGAACCAGCTCGTGACGCTCCTGCAACCAGCGATCGATCAGCAGATGCACTCCACCCCAACGTTCCTGAGCATTCTGACAACTTTCGAGCATGGTGATCTCTCTTCCCTTGTGGGTCATGCTGCCCTACACCCGTCGCCACACTTGAAGGTCAAGTATCGGCCAGGCAGAGCGTCATTCGAGCAACACAATTCCAATGACACGTGCGGGCCAGATTATGCCCGCGCGACAATGGCTTCAAGGTACGCAGGAGATAAAGTTCATACAAGTGTTTAATCACCCGCCACCACCCGGTGCGACGAACCGCCGCTGAGCGGTCGCAGACAGGCTTTCCAGACAAGTCGCAGCAACTGGTAAATACCTAAAATCGTCATCGCCATGAAGAGCAGCAGGCTCCACTCAGGAATGCTCAGGTCGAACAGTGTCCAGGAAATCTCCGCGCACTCTGCCTCCCCTTTAAACATCTGTGTCACTTGGCAAAACCAGGGCATGTCCTCGTACTGAACAGCCAGATCAGGCGGGCACGTCATCAGCCGATGCGTTGGATCGCTCTGCAGCACTACCTGCCGCCACGCCGTGACCGTACCCGCCAGACTGCAAAACAGCCCGAGCATCCAATACAGGAAAGAGCCAAAGCGGCCCGGCCCATGCACCGAAGCCACCAGGCAGATACCCGTGAGCAATGCGAGGCAAAAGCGCTGCAACAGGCACAACCCGCAAGGCTTGAGGCCGACCGCATATTCCAGGTAATAAGACACGCCCAGGACCAGGGCACCTGCAATGAAAGCCATGAAAAACAAGGAGCGTGAGCAGGCCAAAGACATGGCATTTCCGTAACAGTAGAGACAGGCAGTTACGGTAGAGGAAAGCGCTGCAGCCTTTCAAGGCAGGCCAGCGGGGACACTTCAACAGAAGTGTAGGGAATTCCCGACAGGAACGAGAGGATTAGGTGTAGTCCTCTGTAGGACTATGCCGTTGATGGACTATAAAGGTAAAATTCCGACAGTTTGCAGGCGACTGGATCGCTCCTTCGAGCGACCCGTCATCCACTCTTCAAGCGTGAACAGGAACCGGCAACGGTGCCGCCAGCAAGCGCTCGTCCAGCAAGACCAAGCCCTCCTGGAACAACTGATTGCTGCGTTCTGTGTCACCCAGCTGCGCCAGCAGCCGCGCCAGTTCCGCACAGGCTTCCGGGTTGCGCTGCACTCGCAGGCTGCTTTCCAGATAGTCCCGGGCCTTGCCCCAAAGGCTGCTTTGCAGACACAAGCGCCCCAAAGTCAGCAGCAGGCTCGGATCGGCCGGATGATCCTTGAGCCAACCCTCGGCCGTGTGCAGTTGACGTGCCGGATCGCTGCCGCGAACGAGTCCATAGAGGCGCGCCAGATGACTGTCATAGTTGCGCTTGAGCGCCGTCCGCAGGATCTCTTCGGCCTCGACCTGAGCACCCAGTTGCCGAAGTTGCTCGGCATAAGCGAGCACCAGTTGCGGTTCCTGACGCTGAGCTGAGGTCAACTGCTGCCAGGCGCGATTGAGCGATTGCAAGCCGACCGTCCCGTCTTCTTCCCGATGCGCCGCCAGGGACAGGTTCTCACCCCAGGCCCGGCGTTCCAGTTCGGCCAGTTCGGCCGGTGGCAGGACCTTATCCTTGCGCAGCTCCGGCAGCAGACGAATCACGGCCGACCAGTCGCCCCGCTGTTGGTGCAAGCGCTGCAACTGGCGCAAGGTCTGGACGTTATGAGGATGACGCTCGCGCATGGCTTGCAGGGTCACCAGGGCGCCGTCGGTATCGCCGCGGTCGGTCTGTAATTGCGCGTGGCTCAGGGCAATCGCCAACTCTGCCTGGGGCTGTCGCTCAAGTGCGCGCTCCAGCAGGTTGTCGCTTTCCTCGTATTGACCTTGTTCGTTCGCGGCCCTGGCGGCACCGAGGTAGTAAAGCAGAGGCTGGCGCTCGGCTTCCGCAGCCCGATGCAGATGGCGCTGCGCACTGGCCCAGCGACCTTCGGCCAGATCCAGCTGACCGTGTTCAATCGCCACCTGCACCCGGCGACTGCGATTGCGCCGCGACCAGGGATTGACCACGCCGCTGGAGGTCGTCACCAATTCGATCAACGCCTTGATGCCCCAGAACACCAGCCAGAGCACGGCGACCAACGCCAGGGTTGCCCACAGACTAGACTCGTAACGGAAGCTTTTATAGGCGACCAGCACGTAACCGGAATGCTCGGCAATCGCCAGCCCGAGCGCGGCAGCAGCGGCGATCACCAGGAACACGATCACATAGAGGCGTTTCATGGCGTCGCCTCCTGAATGGTGTCCGCGGCAGGTTTGGCCATCGGTTTGATCGAGTCCTCGGCGTTGACGTTACGCCGCTCCAGATACCCTTGAACTGCACTCAGCGTGCCGGTCAGGTCTGGCGTGACAACGGTGACCGGTTGCTTGCTCAACTCGCCAACCTGCTCAAGCATCACTTTGCTCTGAGGGTTGTCCGGGTTGAAGTTGCCCTTGAGCACGTCCCGCGCTTCGGCCAGCGCCTGGGTATAAACCGCGGCCTGGCCATTGAGCGCGGCCCATTGCGCCTGCTCCAGTGCCAGGCTCAGGGCCAGGCGCACCTGGCTCAGGCTCTGCCCGGCCAGCAACGGACGCACATTCTTGTCGGCGTTGAAGTCGATGCGGATGTAGCGCGAGACCTGATCCCACCATTGCGCCCAACGACTGGCGCCGTCGCCATCAGCGGTGAGACCCAACAGGGATTCGCCACGGTCCTTGTACTCGGGTGCCAGCTCGGTGAGGCTGATCACCTGATCGCGCAGCGCCCCCAGTCGCAGGAACAGACCGGTGCGATCCGGCTGTTGGGTGCTACGCAATGCCACCAGCGTTTTGGCCACTTGCTCGCGAGCGGCAAAGGAACCCGGGTCGTTCTGTTCGCGCAGAATCTCATCGGCGCCCTGCACCAAAGCCTGGGCACTGCTGATGTCCTGCAACGCGGAAAGACGCAGGCTGGCCAGACGCAGCAGGTGCTCGGCCTCGGCCAGACGCCAATCCTTGCGGCTGGCGCCGAGAACCGTTTCCAGACGTTGATTCAGGCGTTGCTGATCGCCTTGAAGTTGAATGACCAAACGACTGCGCGCGTCTAGCTCGGCGGCGGCAGGCATTTGTTCCAGGCGAGCAGTCAGGCGTTGTTCATTGAGCTTCAGGTCCTGTGCCTGATCGTTCAATGCCTGGACCTGACTCAACTGCAGTTGAGTATTGGCTTGCAGGTGACGCACCTGCCAGACTCCCCAACCGCCCACGGCGACACCGGCAGCGCCCAGCAACAGCGCGACGATTGCCAGCCCATTGCCTCGGCGCTGCACTGCAGCAGGTGGCCCGGTTTCAACCGGTGCTTCAACCGGTGCATCGAGCACTGGCTTGACGTCATCTTTAGGCAAGGCTGTTTCGCTCACGTATCCATCCTTTGCATTAGAGAACGGGTCCGGGATGCTCCCGCAACGCCGTCAGCAAAGCCGCGGCACTGGCGCCACGACAATCCACAACTGTTTGGGCCCCGGCGGCACGTGCCAGCTCGGCAACCCTGGGGCTTGGAACAAACAACGGCAACCGCGCCAATTGCGGCCAGGCATCGCCGGCCAATTGATACAGGTGCTCAAAACCCTGTCCACTGCTGACCACCAGCCCGTTCAAGCGTTCCGCTTCGATCCGGTCAGGCAGCGCTGCCGGCGGGTACGGCGGCAGGTCGCGGCGGTACAACTCCAGATACTCGACACTAGCACCAAGCTCGCGCAAACGCTCAGCCAGCAACTCACGCCCGCCCTCCCCACGCATGATCAGCACGCGCGGACCGGGCCGCGCGATTGCCTCGCGCAACTGAGGAAGTTCAAGCAAGGCTTCGCTGTCATCGCCCTCCACCGGAAAGCTGATGTCCAACCCGCGATCCTCGAGGATCTGCGCGGTGGCGGCGCCCACGCTGAACCACTTCAAACGAGGGGGTTGCGGCCGATACCTGTCGAGCAGATCCACGGCAATTCTGGCGGCCGGCTTACTGACCACGATCACCGCGCAATAGCGATCCAGCCCCTGAATCATCTCGCGCATTGTGTCAGAGGCAGGAATCGGCTCGATCTCCAAAAGCGGCAAACTGCTGCTGAAAATCCCCTTTTCGGCCAAAAGACTGCTCAGCGCCGCCGACTCATCCGCGGGACGCGTCAGCAGCAGGCGCCAACCCGTCACTCGTGACCTGCCTCGCCGTAGACTGCTTTCAGAATGTCGTTGGCGCCTTGACTCAGCAGGTCTTCAGCCACTTGCACGCCCAAGGCTTCGGCGTCGCTTCGTGGCGCACGAGCCTCGGCGCTGAGCAGCAGACCGCCGTTCGGATCACCGACAAGACCCCGCAACCAGATCTGCTCGCCTTCAAGCACGGCATAGCAGGCGATCGGCACTTGGCAGCCGCCATTCAAATGTTTGTTGAGAGCACGTTCGGCGGTCACGCGGATGGCGGTGTCCTGATGGTGCAGCGGTGCCAACAGCGCGTGAATTTCGCTGTCGACGCTGCGGCATTCGATACCCACCGCGCCTTGGCCACCGGCCGGCAGACTGTCGTCGACGCTGATGGCCGAGGTGATGCGATCTTCAAAGCCCAGACGAATCAGGCCGGCGGCAGCGAGGATAATCGCGTCGTATTCGCCTGCATCGAGCTTGGCCAGGCGCGTGTTGACGTTGCCGCGCAGGAAGCGAATTTCCAGGTCCGGACGACGGGTCAGCAACTGGGCCTGACGGCGCAGGCTGGAGGTGCCGACGATGCTGCCTTGCGGCAATTCGTCCAGGCTGGTGTAGGTGTTGGAGACGAATGCATCGCGCGGGTCTTCGCGCTCGCAGATGCAAAACAGACCGAGGCCTTCAGGGAAGTCCATCGGCACGTCTTTCATCGAGTGCACCGCGATGTCGGCTTCGTTTTCCAGCAGCGCGGTTTCCAGTTCTTTGACGAACAGGCCCTTGCCGCCGATTTTCGACAGTGGCGAGTCGAGCAACTTGTCACCGCGACTGACCATGGGCACCAACGTCACGAGCAGACCCGGATGGGCCTCTTCCAGACGGGCTTTGACGTATTCGGCCTGCCACAGGGCGAGTGCACTTTTACGGGTGGCGATGCGGATTTCGCGAGAGGACATGGATCAATCCGTACTGAATAGATACGGCGGATAATAACAGCTCAGCCAAATCCACTTTGACTTGTATCAGAAACCGCGTGGCCTCCCTGGCCTCAGACATCCAGCAATCGGGATGAAACCCGCCCGTAAATGGCGGATTAAAGCTGTTGCATCATCTTGCGCACGCCGGCCACATGCCGTCGGCTGACGATCAGGGCGTCGCCGTTCAAGCCTTTGAGGAACAGCTGAAAATGCCCCAGAGGCGTGCGTTGCAGACGTTCGATGCGCTCGCGGGCGACCAGCGCATTGCGGTGGATTCGCACGAAGCGATCGCCAAATTCATCTTCAAGGGCCTTGAGCGGCTCATCCAGCAGCACTTCGCCGCCTTCGTGGCGCAAGGTCACGTATTTGTGATCCGCAATGAAGTACACCACCTGACCCAACGGGATCAGCTCGATGCCTTTACGGGTACGGGCGCTGATGTGGCTGCGCGGGCCGCTGCCACTTTCGGCGGCGGGACGGGTCAGGGCCGCGAGCTGGACGCGATTGGGCCGCTCGGCTTTTTTCAACGCTTCATGTAATTGTTCTGTACGCACAGGTTTCACCAGATAGCCTACGGCGCTGGCCTGTAAGGCTTCCACGGCAAATTCATCGGGGCCTGTGCAAAACACCACGGCGGGCGGGGTTTCGCGTTCGCACAATCGTGCAGCCACTTGCAGGCCATCGAGGCCCGGCATGCCGATATCGAGCAGCACGATATCGGGTTTGTGGCTGTCGATCAGAGCCAACGCTTCATCGCCGTTCGTGGCGCTAGGCTCCAGGACACTGTATCCCTCGAGTTCGCCAACCATTCGGCTCAGGCGCTCGCGGGCAAGGGGTTCGTCATCAACGATCAGGACATTCATATTGCGCTGGATTCCTGCGTGAGTCTCGCACAAGGATAGCGTAGACAGGTGAAGTGACGTCCGTCACCGCGATCCACGCTAAGACTAGCGCGAGGGCCAAAAAGTGCCGCCCGACCGACGGCTAAATTTTCATCTGTCGTGCGTTTGGCGGTCCTGGCCCGCATTGGCGAGGCATCACCGTAGGGTTTGTTGATACACAATATGAACACCCCCTCTTCTTATAGTCAGCTGCAGCGTCTGGAAGTGCGCTGATCCTACTGTCCAACTGTAGACGGTTGCCGGCACGATATTGCTCAATTGAAAAATATCGTTGCGCAAATCCCCTCGGCGCTGATTCGAGTATGGGCCGCCACCTGAGAAAAAAACGTATCGACCAGTGTCAGCGACAGGATTGGCAACCCTGTTATTATCCGCGACAGCTTTCTACGCCATCTTTCTTCAGCCGACACGAGCGAATTCATGAGCACTGACAAGACCAATCAGTCCTGGGGCGGCCGCTTCAGTGAACCCGTCGACGCCTTCGTCGCCCGCTTCACCGCCTCCGTCACTTTCGACCAGCGCCTGTATCGCCACGACATCATGGGCTCGATCGCTCACGCCACGATGCTGGCCAAGGTCGGCGTGCTGACCGATGCCGAGCGCGACAGCATCACTGATGGCCTGAAGACCATCCAGGGTGAAATCGAGGCTGGCCAGTTCGACTGGCGCATCGACCTCGAAGACGTGCACATGAACATCGAGGCGCGTCTGACCGACCGCATCGGCGTCACCGGTAAAAAGCTGCACACCGGTCGCAGCCGTAACGACCAGGTCGCCACCGACATCCGCCTGTGGCTGCGTGACGAGATCGACCTGATCCTGAGCGAAATCACCCGCCTGCAAAAAGGCTTGCTGGAACAGGCCGAGCGCGAAGCCGGCAGCATCATGCCGGGCTTCACTCACCTGCAAACCGCGCAGCCAGTGACCTTCGGGCATCACATGCTGGCCTGGTTCGAAATGCTCAGCCGCGACTACGAACGCCTGGTCGACTGCCGCAAGCGTACCAACCGCATGCCGCTGGGCAGTGCCGCACTGGCCGGTACCACCTACCCGATCGACCGCGAATACACCGCTCAACTGCTGGGCTTCGACGCTGTGGGCGGTAACTCGCTGGACAACGTGTCCGATCGTGACTTCGCCATCGAGTTCTGCTCGGCCGCAAGCATCGCGATGATGCACTTGTCGCGCTTCTCCGAAGAGCTGGTGCTGTGGACCAGCGCGCAGTTCCAGTTCATCGATCTGCCGGACCGTTTCTGCACCGGCAGCTCGATCATGCCGCAAAAGAAAAACCCGGACGTCCCGGAGCTGGTGCGTGGCAAGACCGGTCGCGTATTCGGCGCACTGATGGGCCTGCTGACCCTGATGAAAGGCCAGCCCCTGGCCTACAACAAGGACAACCAGGAAGATAAAGAGCCACTGTTCGACGCCGCCGACACGTTGCGCGACTCGCTGCGGGCCTTTGCCGACATGATCCCGGCGATCAAACCCAAGCACGCGATGATGCGTGAAGCCGCCCTGCGTGGCTTCTCCACCGCCACCGACCTGGCCGACTACCTGGTACGTCGTGGTCTGCCGTTCCGTGACTGCCACGAAATCGTTGGCCATGCCGTGAAGTACGGCGTGGAAAGCGGTAAAGACCTGGCGGAAATGAGCCTGGAAGAGTTGCGCAAGTTCAGCGACCAGATCGATCAGGACGTGTTCGCCGTGCTGACCCTGGAAGGCTCGGTGAATGCCCGTGACCACATCGGCGGAACTGCGCCGGCACAGGTCAAGAAAGCGGTGGTTCGCGGCCAGGCGTTACTCGCCAGCCGCTAAAAGCATCGCGGGCAAGCCTTGCTCCTACGGATTAGCGTGATCCGCAGGAGCAAGGCTTGCCCGCGATGACATTCGCAAGAACGCTGCAAAAACCTACTTCTTGGACGCGACCATCGCCAAAAACGCTGGCATCGCCGCTTCCTTGTCCTTCGCAATCCGCTGCACATTCGGATTTTGCCCCAGACGTTCCAGCAGCGCCTTGGCTGCCGGCATCTCCGCCAGCAAATCCAGGTCAAACAGCTTCTGCGCCACCGCACAGGCCAACGGCACGCTGTAGAGGAAATACAAATCCGCAATGCTCAGGCTGTCACCTGCCACATAAGGGGCGAACTTGCCGTGCCTGCCCAGTGAGGCAAACCCCAGCAGCAACTCGGCTTTGGTCTTGTCCTTGATCGCATCCGGCACCGTCATGCCGAAAAATGCTTCGGCATAGCAGGCACGCCCCGGCAATTCGATGTACAGCTCGATTTCCTTGGCCAATGCCAGGACCTGCGACCGCTCATAGGGATCGCTCGGCAACAGCGGCGTGCCTTTCTGGCTTTGTTCGAGGTATTCGAGAATCACGCTGGTTTCGTTGATGAAGCCCTGCTCGACACCCAGCACCGGCACCTTCCCGCGCGGGCTGATGGCTAATGCCTCGGGGCTCGGCCCCGGGTGAAACAGCACCTCTTCAAACGGCAGTCCCTTCTCGAGCAGCGCCAGCTTGACCATGTTGTAGTAGTTGCTGACGGAAAATCCATAAAGCTTGAGCATCACATAGCCTCCAGGCCGTGCGGGGTTGGCAGGTGCCTTTTATAGAATGCCGCGACGTTTCTTGCCAGCAGCATCACAGCGCTGAATGCAGGTAAACTGGCCGCCTTAACTTGAGGAGCCTGCCATGAGCGAGCCAACCCCCGGCATCAACAACGACGAGATCGACGAAGAAGAATTCGCCGAAAACACCTTGGTCGAAGCCATCGAAAACCAGATCGAAAGCGACAACCCGCCAGCCGCCAAGGCCACCTTCAACAAGCTGACCCTGGTGGGTTACGAACGTGAAGAAATCCTCAATCTGATGGCCCACGTTCTGGCAGTGGAAATCGACGCGATCCTCGAAGAAGACCGCGCGTTCAATACCGAATGGTACGAAGCCGCGTTGCGTGCATTGCCAGAGTTGCCGCCGGAAAAGAAGTAATTCCGCAGGCCCCCTGTGGCGAGGGGATTTAGCGAAACGTCGCACCGCCCCGTTGGGCGGCGAAGCCGCCCCAAAACCATAGCACTCGGTGTATCAGGTATACCGTGTGCAATGGTTTATGACTGCTTCGCAGCCGAACGGGGCGGTGCGACGTTTCGATAAATCCCCTCACCACAGGCTACCTCCACAACCACAAAAACCCGCGCCAACACAAATTGTCACCAATCGCTCCCGCCTTCCTCCAGCCCCTGACTACACTGAACCCACCCCGCTGCCGCACCACCCACCGGGGAATGCTGCCCAAGGCGAAAAAACCCTGTCGCGAGCACTGGACATGCCGCCCGAGTGGGATCACCTTAGGGACGCTGTCGTCCAATTCCTAGAAAGTCTGGAGTCCTTATGTCGCTTACCCCTGAGTTGGTTGCCGAACTGGAAATCCTCGCACTCTTCAACCTGGACAGTTCCCAGGAAGGTTTGAAAATTCATCAGACCGCTGCCCCGAAAGCCATTGCCGCCGCCCAAAGACTGTTCGACAAAGAATTGATCACCCAGCCAGATGGTGGTTATCTGACCAGCCTCGGTCGTGATGCCGCGCAAAATGTGCAAACCGTTCTGACCATTCTCAACGTCCGGGAAACTGCCTGAGCATTACCGTAGCGCCCACGGAAACCCCTGCTACGGGATTTCCGCGGGCACATTTCGTTACCTGCCCTGTTGCCAGCCGTCGCCCCGCGATAAAAATCTGACGCCGGAAAAACAAAATCAGCTTAAAAGTCCTGGAGCCGAGGCGCTAAACTGCCCCTCATCCGCAGACAATCACGTCTGAGCCCCGCGAGCCGGTTTGAGCTGACATGACCCGCACCCATGAAATCCGCCCCGATCTGGACGAGGGAATCGACCGCAAGGTTCTCAGCCAGCTGCGCGCACGTTTTCTGAAGCTCAATGAAGGCCGTATGGCCCGCGCCATGGAAGGGTTGTCGACCCGCCAGCAAGCGGTGCTGAGCTTGTTGCCGCTGTTTTTTCACGTCAATCACCCGCTGTTGCCAGGGTACGTTTCGGGCAGCACGCCGGCCGGGCTGTCGAATTACGAACCCGACGCCAACACCCTCGCCGAAGCCCAGCGCCTGACCCGCTCGTTTTCCTATAAGCCTCGCCATGGCAGCAATCCGCCGCGACCGATTCACGGCCTGTTCCTGATGGGCAGCCTCGGCACCCTCGCCCAGGCCGACCAAAGCGACATGGACGTGTGGGTCTGCCACGGGCCGGACTTGAGCGAAAGCGAGCTCACTGAACTGCGCAAAAAATGCCAGCTTCTCGAAACCTGGGCTGCCAGCCAGGGCGCCGAGGCGCATTACTTCCTGATCGACCCGACCCGTTTCGTACGCGGCGAACGTGATACCCAACTGAGCTCGGAAGACTGCGGCACCACCCAGCACTATCTGCTGCTGGATGAGTTTTATCGCACCGCGATCTGGCTGGCCGGACGCACGCCCATCTGGTGGCTGGTGCCCGTCTACGAAGAAGCGAGCTACGACCGTTACACCCACACGCTGATGTCCAAGCGCTTCATCCGTGCCGATGAAACCCTCGACCTGGGGCATCTGGCCCATATCCCGCCTGGCGAATTTATCGGTGCCGGGCTCTGGCAGTTGTTCAAGGGCATCGAGTCGCCTTACAAATCGGTCCTCAAACTACTGCTGATCGAGGTCTACGCCAGCGAACACCCCAAGGTCCATTGCCTGAGCCTGCGCTTCAAGCAAGCGGTGTTTGCCAATCGGCTTGACCTTGACGAGCTGGATCCATACGTCGTGGTTTACCGGCGTATCGAGGAATACCTGACCGCCCGTGGCGAGCCGGAACGCCTGGAGCTGGTACGCCGGGCGTTATACCTGAAGGTCAATCGCAAACTCACCGGCAGCAGCAGTCGCACGCAGAGCTGGCAGCGTTCGTTGCTCAAACGCCTGGCCCACGAATGGCAGTGGGATCATCGTCAACTGGCCCTGCTCGACAGCCGCAGCCAGTGGAAAGTCCGCCAGGTCGGTTCTGAACGCAGGGCCTTGGTCAAGGAGCTCAATTACAGCTATCGCTTCCTGACCCAGTTCGCCCGCACCGAACAAACCGTCAGCCTGATCAACAAGCGCGACCTCAACGTGCTGGGTCGACGGCTGTACGCAGCTTTCGAGCGCAAAGCCGACAAAGTCGAGTTCATCAACCCTGGCATCGCCCCGGATCTGGCCGAAGACACCCTCACGCTGGTGCACGCGCCGAACAAAAAAGAATTGGGTCAAACTCAGTGGGGTTTGTACAACGGCAGCCTGACGGCCCTCGAATGGGAGCATTTCGCACCGATCAAGCGCAGCCGCCACTTGCTGGAACTGCTGACCTGGTGTCACCGCAACGGCGTGATCGACAGCAGCACTCGCCTGGCCTTGCATCCCGGCACCAGCGACCTGAGCGAGTTCGAACTGTTCAACCTGCTCGGCAGCCTGCAACAGAGCATCGTCCTGCCGCTGACGACCGTCGCCGAAGAACCGTTACTGCGCGCCAGCGTGCCGAGCGAAGTGCTGATTCTGGTGAACGTAGGCGTCGATCCACTCAAGCACCACCGCGACCTGAACATCCTGATGACCACCGAGCGCACCGATTCCCTGAGTTACGCCGGCGTCCGGGAAAACCTGGTACTGACCCTGGATCAGGTCACACTCAACAGTTGGAACGAAGTGCTGGTCAGCCGCTTCGACGGCCCTCACGCGCTGCTCGACTGCGTGCGCGATTACCTCAACAACCTGCCCGGCGGGCTACAACAACCCACGTTGCGGGTTCGGTGCTTCTGCCACAACCGCGCGCAGTTCATCGCCCAGCGGGTTGAAGAGATCCTCGACACCGCGCAGAACCTGCTGTTGAGCAAACTCAATCATCGCTACCTGATTCAGGTCCAGCAGCACTACCACGTGCTGGAACTGGTGCCCGGCCAGGTCAATCATGTCGCCCTCGCCACGCTGCCGGCGCTGGTCGATTACCTGGGCGAAGAGCGTGCAAGCTACAGCCCGCTGCACCTGGACCCGATGGCACTGGAAGACCACGACCTGGCGCTGGTCCTGCCGATGGGTCAGCCCGATTGCATTCAGGTGTTCTACCGGATCAACGAATACCACGCCGACCTGTACGTGCTGGATGAATTCAATGCCCTGTGGCAACAGCGCTTGCCCTACCACGACGAGCAAAGCCTGCTGGTGCCGCTGCAACGTTTCCTGCAATCGATCCAGTACCGGCGCGACGCCTTGCTGGCGATGGACGTCGCCCAGCCGTTGAGCCTGGACACCTTGTATTACCAACTGCTGCCCTCCGGCCCTGTACGGGCGCGTCGGGTCGAAGCTCGGCCAGCGCCGCAAACCCCGGTCAACAAACCGTTCTACGACGTGCAGGCGATTGTCGGCAAAGCCGCGCCGGGACAGGCGCAGGTCACGTTGTATTGCAATCAGCGGGAATTTTCAGAGCTGGAACATGGCGACCGACTGTTCAACGTGGTCGCCCGGGAAATCGTCGAGCAGCGCCGTGAAACCGAACGCTATCGCTGCTACATCACCGACCTGGACCTGTCGGGTCTGCTCGGTGATGGTCAGAGTTCAAGTATTTTGTATTTGCGCTACAAGGCTGACCTGGAGCGCGCATTGAACGAGGCGCTCGAGCAGGTCTGACGAGCTTATTCCGGAAAGTGACCGCCCTCGGCCGGCTGCCATTCAACTTCCAGCAGGGTGAGTTTGAGCGTCTTGCCGCCCGGTGCTGGCCAGTCGATGTGCTGACCCACCTTCAGGCCGAGCAGCGCGCTGCCCACTGGCGCCAGAATGGAAATCTTGCCTTCGTCGGCATTGGCATCCTTCGGATAAACCAGCGTCAGGTGATAGTCCTTGCCGCTGCCTTCTTCGCGGCAATGCACACGGGAATTCATGGTCACGACATCGGCGGGTACTTCATCGTGACCGACCAGGGTATCGGCGCGATCCAGTTCGGTTTGCAGCGCGATAACGCCCGGCAGCGTGTCATCCAGGCTGTCGATCAGGCGCTCCAGACGTTGCACGTCCAGACGGGTAAGGGTGATTGAAGGTGCGGTCATGATTTGGGCAGACTCCTTTCTTCTGCACAGAAAAAGCAAAACCCCGCCAGAAAAAGGCGGGGTTTTCACGAGCCTCGATGGGTTGAGGCGTTTCTCGACACTATCACAGCTCAATAAATATACAAGTGAGGGGCGACCTTGGTACTGACCGGAGGAAATTGCCTTTGTGGGAGCGGGCTTGCTCGCGAATGCGGTATGTCAGTCAACGTTGATATCGACTGATGCACTGCATTCGCGAGCAAGCCCGCTCCCACAAGGGTTTTGGGTCAGGCGCAGGATTTACGCTGAAGGGCCTGGGCGCAAATGACACGACGCCGATCGTCATCGGCCGAGCGCCATTCGCGGATGTCTTCGACATGGCGAAAACACCCAAGGCAGACCTTCTGTTCATCCAGCCGACACACGCCGCTGCACGGTGAAGCCACCGCCGGGCTGACATTGCTGTAGAGCGGTTTGGGCGCACGAGCGGGCGCAGGCTCGGTCACGATCTCACAGACCTTCGAAATCGAGCTCGGCGTCAGCTTGCTGCTTGACGATGCGCTCGAGCATCTCGCCGAGTTGTTCGTCGCTCTTGTCACACATCCAACGCTTGCTTTCTTCGTCGTAATCGAAGTGGAACCCGCCGGACACGGCTGCCAGCCATAGCTGCCGCAGCGGTTCCTGGCGGCTGAAAATCAACTGGCTGCCGTTTTCGAACTTGACGGTGAGCACACCGGCCGAGCTCTCCAGATCGATATCCAGGTCACACTCGTCAAAAATATCCTCCAGCGTCTGCTGGGTGGCATCGACCAGATCGTGGAAACGGGCTTCAGTCAAACTCATTGCGGGAACCTCAAAAAGTGTCTACTCACGCTCAAGCGCCGCAAGATACGGGCGAGCCCCGGTGATTGCAAAGGATAACGACCAAGGGCCGATATAGGTACACCTGTGGGAGCGAGCCTTTGTGGTGAGGGGATTTATCCCCGTTGGGTTGCGCAGCAGCCCCAGCAGTTCAAGGTTAAGCGTGAATGCTTGCGACTGCTGCGCAGCCGAACGGGGATAAATCCCCTCACCACATAGCCCCGCCGGACGGGAGCCCCGTCGCATAGGCAAGCTGCCGGGTGGCCGGTATACTCCGGCGCAATTAACGCATTTTCAAGGATTTCGCCATGAAGCGCCTGATCTCTTCCCTCGCTGCGCTCGTCGCGGTTGCCTGCCTTGTGTCGGCCTGTGGTCAAAAAGGCCCGCTGTACCTGCCTGACGATTCTCAGGACCCTGCCGAGCAGGCCCAGTCATCGCAGAAGTCTCCGTCGAAAGCACACAAGCACGACGTCTACCAATAAGGGAACGCCATGGACGCTTTTAACTACCGTGACGGCGAGCTGTTTGCGGAAGGTGTTGCCCTGTCCGCCATCGCCGAACGCTTTGGCACACCGACCTACGTCTACTCCCGTGCGCACATCGAAGCCCAGTACCTGGCTTACGCCGATGCGCTGGCCGGCATGCCGCACCTGGTCTGCTTTGCGGTCAAGGCCAACTCCAACCTGGGTGTACTGAATGTCCTGGCGCGTCTGGGCGCCGGTTTCGACATCGTCTCCCGTGGTGAGCTGGAACGTGTACTGGCCGCTGGCGGCAGCGCCGACAAGATCGTGTTCTCCGGTGTCGGCAAGACCCGTGACGACATGCGTCGTGCCCTGGAAGTCGGCGTGCATTGCTTCAACGTCGAATCCACCGATGAGCTGGAACGTCTGCAAGTGGTCGCCGCCGAGCTGGGCGTTCGCGCGCCGATCTCGCTGCGCGTGAACCCGGACGTCGACGCCGGCACCCATCCGTACATTTCTACCGGTCTTAAAGAGAACAAGTTCGGCATCGCCATCGCCGACGCCGAAGACGTGTACATCCGCGCCGCACAACTGCCAAACCTGGAAGTGGTCGGTGTCGATTGCCACATCGGCTCGCAACTGACCACCCTGCCGCCATTCATCGACGCCCTCGACCGCCTGCTGGGCCTGGTCGACCGCCTCGGCGATTGCGGCATTTACCTGCGCCACATCGATCTCGGTGGTGGTTTGGGCGTGCGTTATCGCGATGAAGAGCCGCCATTGGCTGCCGACTACATCAAAGCTGTGCGCGAGCGTCTCGACGGTCGTGACCTGGCGCTGGTGTTCGAGCCGGGCCGCTTCATCGTCGCCAACGCCGGCGTGCTGCTGACTCAGGTCGAATACCTCAAGCACACCGAGCACAAAGACTTCGCCATCGTCGACGCGGCCATGAACGATCTGATCCGCCCGGCGCTGTACCAGGCCTGGATGGACGTCACCGCTGTGCGCCCGCGCACTACCGCGGCTCGCGCCTACGACATCGTCGGCCCGATCTGCGAGACCGGCGACTTCCTGGCCAAGGATCGTCAGCTCGCCCTGGAAGAAGGCGACTTGCTGGCCGTGCATTCGGCCGGTGCCTACGGGTTTGTCATGAGTTCCAACTACAACACCCGCGGCCGTGCCGCTGAAGTGTTGGTGGACGGTGATCAGGCATTTGAAGTGCGTCGCCGTGAGACGGTAGCCGAGTTGTTTGCTGGCGAAAGCCTGCTGCCGGAGTAAAACCATGCTGCTGCGTTTTACCAAGATGCACGGCCTGGGCAATGACTTCATGGTCCTCGACCTGGTCAGCCAGCATGCGCACATCCTGCCCAAACACGCCAAGCAATGGGGCGATCGGCATACGGGTATCGGTTTCGACCAGTTGCTGATCGTCGAAGCGCCCAGCAACCCGGACGTGGATTTCCGCTACCGGATCTTCAACGCCGACGGCTCCGAAGTGGAACAGTGCGGCAACGGTGCGCGCTGCTTCGCTCGCTTCGTGCTCGATAAGCGCCTGACCGCGAAGCGGCAGATCCGCGTCGAGACCAAAAGCGGCATCATCGAACTGGATATCCGCAGCGACGGGCAGATCGGTGTCAACATGGGCGCACCGCGCCTGGTGCCGGCCGAGATTCCATTTGAAGCGCCGGAGCAGGCCACGAGCTATCAGGTTGACGTCGACGGCACCCTGGTCGACCTAGCCGCCGTGTCCATGGGCAACCCCCATGCCGTGCTGCGGGTCAGCGACATCAACAATGCACCGGTGCATGAACTGGGGCCGAAAATCGAAAACCATCCGCGCTTCCCGGCGCGGGTCAATGTCGGTTTTCTCCAGGTCATCGACCGGAGCCGCGCGCAACTGCGCGTCTGGGAACGCGGGACTGGGGAAACCCAGGCGTGCGGAACCGGCGCTTGCGCTGCTGCAGTGGCCGCGATCAGCCAGGGGTGGATGGATTCGCCACTATTGATCGACCTGCCCGGCGGGCGTTTGTCCATTGAATGGGCAGGCCCTGGCCAACCGGTCATGATGACCGGCCCGGCAGTGCGCGTTTATGAAGGACAAGTGCGTCTTTGAGAGAGTCGAATCCATGAAAGATAAGCCCCAGGTTCCCGCCCTACAGCCCGACGAATCCCCTTCCGAAAGCCTTGAGGCGGCGGCGATTGCCGCGTACCTGGAGGCTCATCCGGATTTCTTCGTCAAGCATGAAGACCTGCTCGCGACCTTGCGCATTCCGCACCAGCGCGGCGACACCATTTCGCTGGTCGAACGCCAGATGACCATCCTGCGCGACCGCAATATCGAGTTGCGTCATCGCCTCTCGCACTTGATGGACGTCGCCCGCGACAACGACCGCCTCTTCGACAAGACCCGCCGCCTGATTCTCGCGCTGATGGACGCCACCAGCCTGGAAGACGTGGTAATCAGCGTCGAAGACAGTCTGCGCCAGGACTTCCAGGTGCCTTTCGTCAGCCTGATTCTGCTGGGTGACAACCCGATGCCGGTAGGCCGCTGGGTGACCCATGCCGACGCGCAAACGGCCATCGGCGGTTTGCTCTCGGAAGACAAAAGCGTCAGCGGCAGCTTGCGTGAACACGAACTGGACTTCCTGTTCGGCGAAGAACAGCGCAAGCAGATCGGCTCCACCGCCGTCGTCGCCATCAGCTACCAAGGCATCCACGGCGTCCTGGCCATCGCCAGCCGTGACCCGCAGCACTACAAGAGTTCGGTGGGCACGCTGTTCCTCAGCTACATCGCCGAAGTCATGGGCCGCGTGCTGCCACGGGTCAACACCTCCCTGCGCTCGGTACGCTGATCGTGGAACGGCAACTGGACGCTTACTGCGAACACCTGCGCAGTGAGCGGCAGGTGTCGCCTCACACGCTGTATGCCTACCGGCGCGACCTCGACAAAGTGCTGGGCTGGTGTGTCAAACAGAACATCAGCAGTTGGGCGGCCCTGGACATTCAGCGCCTGCGCAGCCTGATCGCTCGCCTGCATTCACAAGGCCAATCGTCGCGCAGCCTGGCGCGGCTGCTGTCGGCGGTGCGCGGGCTCTATCATTATCTGAACCGCGAAGGCCTCTGCGACCACGACCCGGCCAACGGCCTGGCGCCACCGAAAGGCGAGCGTCGGCTGCCAAAAACCCTCGACACCGACCGTGCGCTGCAACTGCTTGAGGGCGCGGTGGAAGATGATTTTCTGGCGCGTCGGGATCAGGCGATTCTGGAGCTGTTCTATTCCTCGGGTTTGCGGCTGTCGGAGCTGACCGGGCTCAATCTGGATCAGTTGGACCTGGCCGACGGCATGGTTCAAGTGCTCGGCAAGGGCAGCAAGACCCGACTGCTGCCGGTCGGCAAAAAAGCTCGCGAAGCGCTGGAGTTGTGGCTGCCGCTACGGGCCATGACCAACCCGGCGGACGACGCGGTGTTTGTCAGCCAGCAAGGCCGGCGCCTCGGCCCACGGGCGATCCAAGTGCGGGTTAAAGCCGCTGGCGAGCGCGAGCTGGGGCAGAACCTGCATCCGCACATGCTGCGACACTCGTTCGCCAGCCATTTGCTGGAATCGTCCCAGGACCTGCGGGCGGTTCAGGAATTGCTCGGCCACTCGGACATCAAAACCACCCAGATCTACACCCACCTGGACTTCCAGCACCTGGCGACGGTTTACGACAGCGCCCATCCACGGGCCAAACGCATCAAAGGCGATGAGTCATGAGCATTCAATTGATCACCTTCGACCTCGACGACACCCTGTGGGATACCGCCCCGGTGATCGTCAGCGCCGAAGCCGTACTGCGTGAATGGCTGACCGAGCATGCACCGAATCTGGGCGCCGTGCCGGTGGAGCATTTGTGGGCGATTCGCGAGCGGATCCTGAGCAGTGAGCCGGGCCTCAAGCACCGCATCAGCGCCCTGCGCCGCCAAGTCTTGTTCCATGCGCTGGAAGAGGCCGGTTACGACCAGGGTCAGGCCTCAGACCTGGCCGATCAGAGTTTTGAAGTGTTTCTGCATGCGCGGCATCAGCTGGAAATCTTCCCGGAGGTGCAACCGACCCTCGAGACTCTGGCCAATCACTACGCCCTCGGCGTGGTCACCAATGGCAACGCCGATGTGCGCCGCTTAGGGCTGGCGGACTACTTCAAGTTTGCCTTGTGTGCCGAAGACATCGGCATCGGCAAGCCGGATGCGCGACTGTTTCATGAGGCGTTGCAACGCGGTGGTGCGACGGCCGAGACGGCCGTGCATATCGGCGATCATCCGGGTGATGACATTGCCGGCGCCCAGCAGGCGGGATTGCGGGCGATCTGGTTTAACCCGGCGGGCAAGGTGTGGGAAGCCGAGAAGGCACCGGATGCCGAGATTCGAAGCCTGAGCGAGTTGCCGGCGTTGTTGGCCCTCTGGAACGCCCAACACTGATCCTGAATTCACATATAACCCCTGTGGGAGCGGGCTTGCTCGCGAAGGGGCCGTGTCAGTCGACTCCACTTTGACTGACATACCGCTTTCGCGAGCAAGCCCGCTCCCACATTGACTCGCACCACATCCACGCGTTTTATTCACCCATGAAAAAGCCCGCAGCGACGGCGGGCTTTTTCAGCAAGCAAGCGGCGGCCTTAGATAGGCCGGCTGCCGTACTTGTTGTCAGGCTTCTTGGGCGGATCGGCGACCACATTGGCCTCCACTTCCTGCACCTTGCCGCCCTTGGCCAGGAACTCTTCCATGGCCTTGGCCAGGGCATCGCGCTCCTTGTTTTTCGCTTCGACGCTCGGCAGCTCATCGACCGATACCGCAGCCTTGGCTTTGCCTTTGGCGGTCGGAACGGGCGCTTCACCGCCATCGTCGTCAGCAACGTCTTCCGCTGCTGTTTCCAGACCTTCTTCGGTTTCGTCGTCGTCGCCTACTTCGAGGTCGTCGTTTTCCAGATCATCGTCGCTCATGTTCTACCTCATGACTTGCGAAAAGCAGATTAGTTATAGCCCAGCTTCGCCGTCTGTCGAAGGCCGCCGGAAAAAATTCTACAAACGCTGGTAACCAGCGGTTTATGCCTCTTCACCGTGCACGGTGGCGAGGACTTTACGGGCACCGCCAAAATCACGGTGCTCGCCCAGATAAACGCCTTGCCAGGTTCCCAGCGCCAGTCGGCCTGCCGAAATCGGCAAACTGAGCTGACAGCCAAGTACGCTGGCCTTGAAGTGCGCCGGGAGGTCGTCCAGGCCTTCGTCGTTATGCTCATAGCCGTCTGCTCCTTGTGGGATCAGACGATTGAAAAATCGTTCGAAGTCGCGACGTACCGCCGGATCGGCGTTCTCGTTGATGGTCAACGACGCCGAGGTATGCTGCAGCCACAAATGCAACAGACCGACCCGACATGCCTTGAGTTCAGGCAGGCCGGCGAGTAACTCGTCCGTTACCAGATGAAAGCCCCGGGGCCTCGCCCGCAGGGTAATCAGAGTCTGTTGCCACATACAGTTCTCCGCACGTTCGGGGCGCATTCTAGCGCGCTCTGGGAAAAAACAAAGGCCCTAATATTCCTTCTATCATGTAAGCCATTGGCCGCAGAAAAACGCCCGTCGTAAACGCCACTAAACGTGTACGAAAAAACCTTTCAGCAGTTCCTTCACTGACAAACTTCAGACAAAAAAATGCCCGGCAAGCCGGGCAAATTTTTTGTGCGCGTGCTTACAAGTTGTAGCCGCGTTCGTTGTGGAGTGCCAGATCGATGCCGACAGCCTCTTCTTCTTCGGTGATACGCAGCCCCATGACAGCGTCCAGCACCTTGAGAATGATGAAAGTGACGATCGCGGTGTAGATCACCGTGAAGCCCACGCCTTTGCACTGAATCCAGACTTGTGCGGCGATGTCGGTGACGGTGCCGAAGCCACCCAGCGACGGTGCAGCGAAGACACCGGTCAGGATCGCGCCGAGAATACCGCCGATACCGTGTACACCGAAGGCGTCCAGGGAGTCGTCATAGCCGAGTTTGCGTTTCAGGGTGGTGGCGCAGAAGAAGCACACCACGCCGGCTGCCAGACCGATGACCAGAGCCCCCATCGGGCCCACGGTGCCAGCGGCTGGAGTGATTGCAACCAGACCGGCCACAACACCCGAAGCAATACCCAAAGCACTTGGTTTGCCGTGCGTGATCCATTCGGCGAACATCCAGCCCAATGCAGCGGCGGCGGTTGCGATCTGGGTCACCAGCATCGCCATACCGGCAGTGCCGTTGGCCGCAGCAGCGGAACCGGCGTTGAAGCCGAACCAGCCGACCCACAGCATTGCAGCGCCCATCAGGGTGTAACCGAGGTTGTGCGGCGCCATCGGGGTAGTCGGGAAACCTTTGCGCTTGCCCAGTACCAGGCAGGCAATCAGACCGGCCACACCGGCGTTGATGTGCACCACGGTGCCACCGGCGAAGTCCAGCACGCCCCAGTCCCACAACAGGCCGCCGTTACCGGACCAGACCATGTGCGCGATTGGTGCATAAACCAGGGTGAACCAGACGCCCATGAAGATCAGCATGGCGGAGAACTTCATCCGCTCGGCGAAGGCACCGACGATCAGCGCGGGGGTAATGATGGCGAACGTCATCTGGAAGGTGACGAACACCGCTTCAGGGAACAACGCCGCAGGGCCGGTCAGGCTCGCTGGCGTAACACCGGCGAGGAATGCCTTGCCCATGCCACCGAAGAACGAGTTGAAGTTGATGACGCCCTGTTCCATGCCGGTGGTGTCGAACGCGACGCTGTAGCCATAAATGACCCACAGGATGCTGATCAGGCCGGTAATGGCGAAGCACTGCATCATCACGGAAAGAATGTTTTTGGAGCGAACCATGCCGCCGTAGAACAGCGCGAGACCGGGAATGGTCATGAACAGCACGAGGGCTGTCGAGGTCATCATCCAGGCAGTGTCGCCGGAGTTGAGGACTGGGGCCGCCACTTCGTCTGCCGCCATAGCCAAGCCGGGCATTACGAGGGACAACAGGGCTCCTAGCCCTGCGAATTTACGCAGAGTCATATTGTTTTCTCCTGGGGCGTTGGGTTTGTGGCGGCTTAGATTGCGTCGGTATCGGTTTCGCCGGTACGGATGCGAATCGCCTGTTCCAGATTGACCACGAAGATCTTGCCGTCACCGATCTTGCCGGTGTTGGCCGCCTTGGTTATCGCCTCGATAACCCGGTCAAGATCCTTGTCGTCAATGGCGACATCGATCTTCACCTTTGGCAGGAAATCGACCACATATTCCGCGCCGCGATACAGCTCGGTGTGACCCTTCTGCCGACCGAAGCCTTTGACTTCAGTAACGGTAATGCCCTGCACGCCGATCTCGGACAGCGACTCGCGTACGTCGTCCAGTTTGAACGGCTTGATGATGGCAGTGACTAGCTTCATGAAAACTCTCTCCCGAATTGGTGGACTTGCCCCAGGAAAACAAACCCGACTCAAGTCTAAGCGCAGTGCCTGGCTTTGTAACGCATCGTCGGCCTTACCTGCCCGTCCGACGCCTGCTAACCACTCCGCACGAAACACTTCCCCCGTTCCGCTTGGCGCACTGCATTCGTCACAGCGACTGCATCAGTGCATGGGTTACTACTGACTAAGCAGAAAGCTTGCCATCTCCACAAAACTCTCTGTTTTCAAGCCCTTGGCAGCAGATGCCAACCACTTCGCCGCAACTGCTGCCGCGTTACGCACAACAACAGTGCGATGCCGTCCGTCCGCATGCGCGAAAAGCGTGCACAGTCAGCGGTCGGGATTGACTATAGACACTGCGTGATACACTGCCCGCCATTGTTGACAGGACATTTCCCATGCTCGCACCCAAAGACTTCCTCGATGCCCTGAGCGGCACCGCCTCGCGCCTCTTCAGCGGCGACACCCCGCTGCCGAAAAGCGAAATCGAAAGCCAGTTCAAGGCTCTGTTGCAGAGCGGCTTCAGCAAGCTGGACCTGGTGAGCCGGGAAGAGTTTGATAGCCAGATGGTTGTGCTGGCACGGACCCGGGCACGGCTGGAAAGCCTTGAGGCGAAAGTCGCAGAGCTGGAAGCAAAGCTCAATCCACCTACCGAGTAACACCACAATCCCTGTGGGAGCGGGCTTGCCCGCGAATGGAGTCGCCTCGGTCTACCAGCCATCCCACACTGGACAGACCACCCCTGTAGGAGCTGCCGAAGGCTGCGATCTTTTGATCTTCGGCCCCGCCACCATCTCGGCAACGTCCTACAAAGATCACCACCGCCGTCCGATAGCGCCGTGACGCCCAGGTTCCTAAGCTCACCCTCAGCTGAATATTCAGCCCTGGGTTTGGCGACCTGGACAGCATCCGACGCACCGTGACCACGTTCGAACCAGGGAGCTATTCCCATCTCGAATTATGGCGGCTTTGCGTGGGAGACCTTCGGGTCTGCCGGTTTTTTCCGGATGCACCGGTTCGCCAACCCGCGCAAGCTGCCACCCTTTTCGTTTGGCGACGATTAGAGGCAGTTTCCTTCATTCGCATCCGGGAGCTGCACCATGGAAGAAAACTATCTAATCCCTCACGTCTTCATCCGCCACAAACTCCACCTCCACGCCCTTTTGATCGAAAACCAGCCTTGGTTCAGCGCCCGAGACTTAGGCCGTCTGCTTCGTCTTTTCCTCGACGAACGCGCCGTCCGCAAACTCGATCCCGATCAACATCAATCCGCGCGAGTCGTCATCCACGGCACCATCGAAAACACCCTGCTGGTCAGCGAATCCGGCGTCTACGCACTACTGGTCTACCACTACTGCCCCGAATACCGGGCGCTGCGCGAATGGCTGACCCACGACGTAGTCCCCGCCCTCAGAGACGCCCAACAACCCACCTCAACCGAACGCCCGATTCTGAGCCTGCTGAGCTGGCCTGAGATGTCGCTGAGCCTGTTGCATTGGAATAATCAACCGTGGATTCGGTTGCAGGATGTTCCACATATGCTGCCGAGCGGCGAGCAGATGCAGCGTCCGGTCAACCTTCCATGGTGGAAAAAAGCTTCTCGAGCGTTGCATTCGCTTTAAGCGCTCATCCACGCTCGATTTCGGCGCTACGAAGATCGTAGCTCGATTGCAGATTCAGCCAGAATTCGGGCGTGGTATTCAAAAACATGGATAGCTTCTTCGCCAGACCAGCACTGACACCGCTCTGCTGTCTCACAACGTTGCTCACTTCAGCTTCAGGCTCCTTCAGCGAGCGAGCCAACGCCGCGGTTGTAACGCCCATTGGTTTCAGAAACTCCTCGCTGAGAATTTCACCAGGATGAATCGGGCGCATCCCAATCCGGTTCATTCATGTCTCCTACGGCTGCATTCAGCAAGATCATAACCAGCAACCTTCATACGGCAAGCCCACCCACGCTCTTTCACCGACGTCCTTCATCTATCTCGGCACGGTCCTACAAAAAGCTGCTCTCCGGACTGATTTATCACTCCGCACCCGTTGCTTTACCCTTTTCGCTCTGATCTTTTCGATAGACGAGGTATGCATGAGCCCCAAAAAGCGAAAGGCGAAGCTGTTATAACTTGCTGAGTTTCACGCCGAAGCACGTCGCTTGGCTGGGAATTTATCGGCTAATCAACGACGCTTTATTGAAGTCGCCATCGCGCGCGGCAAAGAACTTGAACCAAGTGGTTGGTTGGCTGGTGGAAGAAACTAAATACCGTTTCTTAAAAAAAAACCGTCTGAATGGCGGTTTTTTTGTGCCTCGCAACGACCCGCTCCGTGTCCGCAACATCCAGTGAAAGTTTGCCTGTACAACCACGCCCCAAATCCATCGCCCCCGTCTACCCTTCAAAAACCCGCAGGAAGCGGCCCCCGTAAAAAGCTCAAGGAACGACCATGTCCCTCTCCATCGTCCACAGCCGCGCCCAGATTGGCGTGGATGCGCCCGCCGTTACCGTAGAAGTCCATCTGGCCAACGGTTTGCCGTCATTAACGATGGTTGGTTTGCCCGAAGCGGCCGTGAAGGAAAGCAAGGACCGGGTGCGTAGCGCGATCATCAATTCAGGGCTGCAATTCCCGGCGCGGCGTATCACCTTGAATCTCGCTCCCGCTGACCTACCGAAGGATGGCGGACGATTCGATTTGGCGATTGCCCTGGGGATTCTGTCCGCCAGTGTCCAGGTGCCGACTTTGACGCTGGATGACATTGAATGCCTGGGAGAGTTGGCGCTGTCAGGCGCAGTACGTGCGGTGAGAGGCGTGTTGCCAGCTGCGCTGGCAGCACGCAAGGCCGGACGTTCGCTGATGGTACCGCGGGCGAATGCCGAGGAGGCGTGCCTGGCGTCGGGGTTGAAGGTGTTTGCCGTGGATCACCTGCTGGAAGCCGTTGCGCACTTCAACGGACATACGCCGGTGGAGCCCTACGTTTCCAACGGGTTGCTCTACGCCAGCAAGCCCTATCCGGACTTGAATGAAGTGCAGGGCCAACTTTCGGCCAAACGCGCATTGCTGATTGCGGCGGCTGGGGCTCATAACCTGTTATTTAGCGGACCGCCGGGGACCGGGAAAACACTGTTGGCGAGTCGGTTACCGGGGCTGCTTCCCCCGTTAGCCGAAAACGAGGCGCTGGAAGTCGCTGCCATACAATCCGTCACCAGTTGCGTGCCCTTGAGCCACTGGCCGCAAAGACCATTCCGCCAGCCCCACCACTCCGCCTCGGGCCCGGCGTTGGTGGGCGGTGGTTCAAAGCCGCAACCCGGTGAAATCACCCTCGCCCACCATGGCGTTCTGTTCCTTGATGAACTCCCGGAATTCGATCGCAAGGTGCTGGAAGTCTTAAGGGAGCCGCTGGAATCCGGTCACATCGTGATTTCCCGCGCCAAGGATCGCGTGAGATTTCCGGCGCGCTTTCAATTGGTGGCCGCGATGAACCCGTGCCCCTGTGGATATCTTGGCGAACCCAGCGGCAAATGCAGTTGTACACCGGACATGGTCCAGCGTTACCGCAACAAGCTGTCGGGGCCGCTGCTGGATCGGATCGACCTACACCTGACCGTCGCGCGGGAAGCCACAGCGTTGAATCCTGCGCTCAAACCCGGTGATGACACCGCCTCTGCTGCGGTGCTGGTTGCCAACGCCCGGGAGCGGCAACATAAACGCCAAGGCTGCGCCAACGCATTCCTTGATTTGCCGGGTCTGCGCTGTCACTGCAAGTTATCCACAACCGACGAAACATGGCTGGAAACCGCCTGCGAGCGTTTGACCTTGTCACTCAGGTCAGCCCATCGCCTGCTCAAGGTCGCACGCACGCTGGCAGACCTTGAACAGGTCGATGGCATCACCCGCGAACATCTGGCTGAGGCATTGCAGTATCGGCCAAGCACAAACTGACCAGAATCACTCCTTGGTGAGATCAACCAACGGCGCCTGCCGAACTTCAGTCTCCCGCCCACCCTGAATATCACTCACCGTCTTCAACGCCTTATCCACAGCCCCTTTATCCGCCAGCAAGCTGTACCTGATCTGAAACTGCTTCTGCTCTTTAACCCCAATCATCGGCACCAAACCAATCGGCCGCTGATACCGACGGTTGTAGGAAAAGCTCGTCCCCGGTTCAAGACCCGTGACATAGCCCTGCCCTTGGGTATCCGTGTTTTTCCACAGGGAGAACACCGGCAACTGTTGAGTATTGAAACCCACCGAAACCCCAAGGCTGCCGGCCTTGTTATGCAGCACGGTCAACGTGTCACCCTTGGCATCGCCATAAGGCACCACGTTGTAAACCGTCTCGTCGTAATCCTTGGTCGGCGCGCGGTAAGTCTGCCAATCCGGCAAATCCCCTTTGGCTTTGTCATTGAACGGCGACACCTGTTTCACCGGTGCGGCAAAACGGGCGCCCTGTTCCAGGAATGGGGTGCTGAAGTTACTGTGATACAGCGCCTGATATTCCTTCGGATAATCACCGTTGTTGGTGAGGGTATCGTTGAGGGAGAACGCTGCGCTGCCAGGTTCGGTGACCAGCTCAGTCATCACCGAGAAGTCGACTTTCTTGAACGCCTGCTCTTTGAGCTCGCCGCGCAGGCTGATGGCGTAAGGCGCTTTTTCATCGATGTGCAACGTGACTTTGCTGGCCGGGATGTTGGCGGCACGGCCGTGGAGCGTCAGCAGTTCACCGTTGTCCATGCCGGGGTGACCGACCCACTCATAGCCGCAGCGGGTGACCAGTTCGTTAAAGCCCTCGAGCCAGCCCAGCCCGCCTCGACCGTTGAGTTCGATGAAGGATGGATTGACCACGTCCTTGACCGGCGAATCCCAACCCATGCGCACATTACCGACCGTCGCCTGCAGGACGTTCATGCCACGGGTCGGCACCACCGAGAGTTTCATCGTGCCGTTATCGATGTCGACGATGCTGACGCCCTCCTGCCGACCGCCGTGCAAGTTACGAAGGGTCACGGAGAAGGGTTTGTCGGTTTTTACACCGAGTTGCTGGCTGGTGACCTGCCAGTTTTGGGCAGCCTTGTCGCTGTCGAGCAGGACGTAATCCCAGGCCATGGCGTGGGAGGCGGACAGTGCGCCAAAGGCAACGACGAATTTGAGCGGAGTCATGGGGAAGCCTTTCTTGGAGTTGTGGGTTTTTTATAGCGCTGATGAAACGATTCAGCAAGCCTAAAAAACGTACACCCGAGCCTTCCCGAGCCAATTTAAATTGACCTCATGCAACCTCCGCACGCTTACGCTAGTCTCATACGGTTTTGAACCTCCGGCAGATTGACGGCGACATCATTGTGACATTAAGGTCGCCAGCTAATTGCAGGAGCAAGCGCAGACACTTTTGTCTGTCATTTTTGCGCAGCGGAACATACGGAGTTTGAATGCGCGGGGCACTATTACGCAGCGGTAAGAGCGGGTCATTCACTGCCCTGGGCGAAACAGGTCAACCGGTTTACCGGGCAGCCCTGCAATTGCGCGAAGCCATTCGCCGCAAGAACCCTGAAATGGTCGATCACCTGGCCATCCCTCAAAGCGATGAACTCGGCAACCAGATTGACTGGTACAGCGGCCTCGACGGCGATGTGATCCCGTGGAGCAGCGCGACTGAAGAAGAACGCGCCCCTGCACGCCGCCAACTCGAAGCGCTGAAGACCTCGCTCGACGAATTGAGCCAGCGTTTCCTGGGCAATGATCCAGCCGAACAGCAGCAAGGCGACAAAGCCGTGTTCGGCAAGCTGCTCAAGCGTGTGATTCATTTCCCCGATGAAAACTTCGTCTACCTGGTGCAAGGCAAGCCGGTGCTGACCTTTTGGGGCTTCGAGCATGCCGGTACCGGCAATCGCGATCCCCTGCACTGCCTCTATCAAGTTCCGCCCGCGTTTACGCTGCCCCCGGTGGTCGAAGCCGCGCCCGTGGTGGCGCCGCCCGTCGTGCCGGTGATTGCTCGTCCGTGGTGGCGGCGCTGGTGGTGGCTGTTGCTGCTGCCTTTGTTGCTGCTGCTTTTGTGGCTATTACTGGGCTTGCGCGGTTGCGTGCCGATTCCGCTGGTGGCGGTCGATCTGCTCCCCGAGGGCGTCGTGCCTGTTGAAAGGCAACGGGAAGAACCACAACTGACCGGCCATGCCACGACGCTCAATGGCGTTCCTGTGACGGGCACCGTTGTAGGCTCCACCACGGGAACCGGCACCGCTGTGACCGGAACCCAGGACGTGGAAGCGCCGGCGGTCGAGGGCAACGAAGCTGATGCAGCGCCGGCCGGCGTGACCCAAGACTCCGCCAAAGACCCGGCAGCAGACCCGACAGCCGAATCGCCAACCGCGCCACCGGAAAACAAAACTGCGCCGCCGGATATCACATCGCCCGAGGCCGAAAAATCCGCCGCCGCAAAACCCGGCCCGCCCCTGAGCATTCCGCCAGACGCCGCCGACGGTGCCGCCAAGTTCCTCGACGGTCAGTTCCGCGCCGGTGCCGGTATTCAGGATCGCCGAACCGGCAAACCCCTGCGTCTGGAATACCAGCTCAAGGACGGTAAAGGCGAAGTCATCGTACACCAGGCCGACGGCACGAAATGCAGCGGGCCGGTGAGCGCTACTATGAAAGGTGGCAGCCTGGCCATCGACAGTCAGGGCCAGGCGGTGTGTGGCGATGGCAGCACTTACGACATGCCCAAGGTCAACTGCCGCAAAGGGGCGACCACAGTCGCAGACTGCACCGGCGGTTACGGCAAAGAACAATTCCCCATGTCCATGCGGCACGTGGCCGAATAAAAACGGAATAACCCGACATGTTGCCTGAAGTCACCCAATTCGAAGACACCGTCACGCTGGTCAGCGACACCGGCATCCAGTTCATGGATTTCGCGCTGCGTCTGGACCCCCGCAAGGAACCGGCGGGCGAATTCGCGCCGATGATCAGCGGGCTGATCTGCCGCCTGTCGTACAACGAAGAGAAAGACTTCTTTTTCTACGAACCTGAACCGGAAAAGGTCGAGAAAGCCAAACCTGCGTTCAGCGTCGATATGAAAAGCAGCCTCGAGTTGCTGGACGGTATCTGGCTGCCGACCCCGTTTTTCCGCTTCATGCCGCCGCATCGCTTCGACGAAGGCCCGACCAACTGGTCGCGCATGCGTCTGGTGAAGTTGGCGACGCCCGACATCGACGGCAACACCCACCGCCTGACGATGGCGTTCGACAGCCGCGTGATGCCCAAGCGTGACGGCACCGCTTACCTGGCGCCCAACGAAGAAGACATCAGCTCCGGCGTGTCCTTCAAACTGGCGACGAAGGCCAGCGAAACCCGCTGGTTCCTGGCCCAGCCGTGGGTCAACGAGTGGCTGTTGGAAGTGTTCAACGAGGGCAATGCCCACCGCTCGCGCGCAGAGCTGGACACCGATATCCGCGCCAACTATCACCTGGCGCACTACCTCAATTTGCTTAGCCTGTTGAGCACACCGTCCGCCGCCCAACAGTCGACGGCCCGTGCGAAAGTTGAAATCCCTGAGCTGAAAGTAGTCGCCAACGACAGCAATGGCCTGGTCAAACCGATTCCGGTGGACCTGGTGCTGGACGTCGGCAACTCGCGCACCTGCGGCATCCTGATCGAGAACCACGGTCAGGCCGGCTCCGGGCTGAAGCAAAATTACGTGCTGGAACTGCGCGACCTGATCACCCCCGAACACACCTACAATCTGCCGTTCGAAAGCCGCGTGGAATTCGCCCAGGCGTACTTCGGCAAGGACCACTGTTCGGTCAAGAGCGGCCGGCACGATGCGTTCCAGTGGGCGACGATTGCCCGCGTCGGCAATGAGGCCAGCCGTCTGGCCAGCCGTCGTCGCGGTACCGAAGGTTCCACTGGTCTGTCCAGCCCGAAACGTTATCTGTGGGATGAAAACGCCTACGGCCACGGCTGGCGCTTCAACTGTTCGTACATCAAGACCGACAGCGAGCCGTACGCCACGGCCGCGCCGTTCTCGCACCTGATCAATGAAACCGGCGAGGCGCTTTACAGCCTCGAAGAAGACGATCGTCTGCCGGTGTTCATGCCGCGTTACTCGCGCAGCTCGCTGATGACCTTCATGCTCGCCGAAGTGCTGGCCCAGGCGCTGTCGCAAATCAACAGCCCGGCCCAGCGTTCCCGCCAGGGCCACACCCGCGTGCCGCGTCAGCTCAACAGCATCACCCTGACCGTGCCGCCGGGCATGCCGCAGGCCGAGCGCAGCATCCTCAACGAACGCATGCTGCAAGCCATCGGCCTGGTGTGGAAGAGCCTCGGCTGGCATGTCGGCGAAGAGGATCCACATCAGGATCAGGCCGTCAGCCCGCGCACGCCGATCCCGAGTATCCGCGTGGAATGGGACGAAGCCTCTTGCGGCCAGTTGGTGTACCTGTACACCGAGGTCAACGAGAACTTCGCCGGTCACCCGGAAGAGTTTTTCGACACCATCGCCCGCCCCGACAAGACCGACCGCGAACGCATCACCCTGGCAACCATCGACATCGGCGGCGGCACCACGGACCTGGTGATCACCGACTATCGCCTCGACCGCGCCGGCAACACCGGCAGCGGCAGCAACGTGCACATCGTGCCCGAGCAGCGTTTTCGCGATGGTTTCAAAGTGGCCGGTGATGACATCCTGCTGGACGTGATCCAGGACTTTATCCTGCCAAGCTTCGAAAAAGCCTTGCAGAACGCCGGCGTGAAAGCCCCGGATTCGCTGATGTCACGCCTGTGTGGCGATGAATCGGTCAGCGCGCAAGACATGATCCTGCGCCAGCAATTGAACCTGCAGGTGTTCGCCCCGCTGGGCCTGGCGCTGCTCAAGGCGTACGAGCATTACGATCCGCAAGTACCGCAAGAAGTCACCCCGCAAAGCTACCGTCAATTGATCGGTGAGAACGCGATCAGCCAGACCGTGCTCGATTACGTCAACGCCGCCGTGCGTCGCGATGTCGGCGGTCAGAGCGGTTTCGACCTGTATGATGCGCCGATCAGTTTCGACCTGCAGAAGCTTCACGCCGCGTTCCTCAACGACCAGATCAACATCACCAAGATTCTCGGTGCGCTATGTGAAGTGGTCGCGCATTACCCGTGCGATGTCTTGCTGCTGACCGGCCGCCCTTCGCGCCTGCCCGGCATCCAGGCGTTCATTCGCAAGGTGTTGCCGCTGCCACCGGGGCGCATTCTGGCGCTGCAAAACTACCGCACTGGCGGCTGGTACCCG
The DNA here is from genome assembly GCF_019219045.1 of Pseudomonas sp. PDM25. Taxonomy (NCBI): domain Bacteria; kingdom Pseudomonadati; phylum Pseudomonadota; class Gammaproteobacteria; order Pseudomonadales; family Pseudomonadaceae; genus Pseudomonas; species Pseudomonas sp. PDM25. Next base: position 196,956 of record NZ_JAHUWL010000004.1, on the reverse strand, counting down.
TTCCACAAGAACGGCCGGATCGACGACCCGAAAAGCACCGCGTCGGTGGGCGCCATGCTCTGCCTGTTGTGCGCCAACCACAGCGTGCCGAACTTCTACTTCCGTGCTTCGGCGCTCAAGCCATATTCGACGGTCAAGCACATCGGCGTGATCGACCTGAACAACGTGATCAAGGATGCCGACGTGCTGTACCGCGACATCCAGTCCGAAGACTACAAAATCAAGCTGCCGGAAATCGGCGTTGGCGATGCCGCCGACACGCCACAACTGGAAATGCGCGGCGATCTGCGCCTCGGTTTCCGTCAGTTGGCCGCCGACCGCTGGGCCGCGTCGCCGCTGTATACCTTGCGGTTCACCAAGGCCGGTCGGGAGAAGTTTTCCCGCGCGATCGGTGAAAACGGTAGCGCGCCGCTGCTCAAGGTGCGGTTCGAGGTCAAGCCGGCGGACAAGTACACACGCAAGCAGGATCTGGTCAGCGACCGCCTCTCGGTTCGCGACATCGAATCCAACAGTAACAACGTCAACTTCAACCCGCGCAGCGACCTCGAGCTGGAACTCAACACCATGCTCGACGCCGGCCTGAGCGAGACCAAGTACTGGCTCGACAGTGGAAGTGTGAAACGCAAATGAATGATCTGACCCCCGATCAAACTCAGCTCTCTGCCAGTTGGGCCGCTGTTTATAACGGTGCCGGTCAGGCGCTGGACTGGATTGCCCAGACGCGCGGCAACGCGCCACGCCTGGACAGCGAAGCCGACAACCTGAACATCCGCCTGCACCGCGCCCGCAACCTGGCTCACAGCCTCGGTCGCGTGGCCTGCACGCCGATGACCATTGGTTTTTTCGGTTTGTCCCAGGCCGGCAAGTCCTACCTGATCTCGGCCCTTGCCGCCGGTCAGAACGGCAAGCTGGAAACTGATTTCGGTGGCCAGCGCCTGGACTTCATCAAGCACATCAACCCGGTGGGTGGCGGCAAGGAAGCCACCGGCCTGGTGACGCGCTTCAGCCGTCGGGCCACGGAGAGTCAGGACAATGACTTTCCGGTAGAACTCACGCTGTTCAAGGAAATCGAGCTGGCGAAGATTCTCGCCAACTCCTGGTTCAAGGATTTCGACCTTGAGCGCATTTCCTACGAGATCGACGAAGAACGCATCCAGCGCGTACTCAAACCGTTCGAAGGCCGCGAAACCGGGCCACTGCAAACGGGCGTCAACGCCGATGATCTGGTGTCGCTGTGGGATTACCTGCGCGACAACTTCCGCAACTCGGTGAAGAAACTTGAGCACCTGTACTGGCCCAAAGCACTGCAACTGGCGCCACGCCTGAATTTCCAGGAACGGGCCGAGCTGTTTTCGATCCTCTGGGGCGAGCAAAGCGAACTGACACGCGTGTATCAGCAACTGGCCGGCGCGCTGCACAAGCTGGGCCTGCCCGAGACCGTGTTCGCACCGTTGAAGGCCTTGGTGAGTTTCGAAAACGACACCTACAGCCAGCGCGACAGCATCATGAACGTCGACATTCTCGAACGCTTCGGCAGCCCACGGGACTTGCCGATCGACGTTCGACCACTGGTTGGCGATCGCCTGCAAAACAGTCAGGCAATTCCGGTTGCACAACTGGCGGCGTTGACGGCCGAAATGACCTTCCGCCTGATCGAAGCGCCGGTGGATGACATCGTCAATCAGGTCGACCTGCTGGATTTCCCCGGTTATCGCGGGCGCCAGAAACTGCACGAGATCGCCGACTCCAACGACCCGCATTCCGCCACCAAGGACAACTCCGTTTCGCAGCTGATCCTGCGTGGCAAGGTCGCCTACCTGTTCGAACGCTACACCGACAACCAGGAAATGAATGCGCTGGTGGTTTGCACCGGTTCGACCAAGCAGAGCGACGTCAACGACGTAGGCCCGGTGTTGACCCGCTGGATCGAAAAGACCCAGGGCGCCGACTCGGCCGCTCGCAGCAAGCGCGAAACCGGTCTGATCTGGGCGCTGACCATGCTCGACCTGCGCATCACCAACTCCCTGAGCCTGACGCCTGATCAGTACGACGAGAGCTGGAACGGCATGGTCAAGCTGACCATGCTGGAGCGCTTCGGCAGCCTGAGCTGGATGAGCGACTGGGCCGGCACACCGTTCCAGAACACCTACCTGGTGCGTAAACCGCGCATGGACGCGGCGTTCATCGAACAAGACGCGACGGGGGCCGAAACGGGCCTCAATGCCAGCTATCAGGACCGTGTCAGCGCGCTGGGTACCAGCTTCGCCAGCAACGACCTTGTGTGCAAACACATCCACGATCCTGCCAACGCCTGGAAAGAAATGCTGCGCAACGATGACGGTGGCATCAGCCACTTCAGCGGCAGTTTCAAGGGCGTGGCCAATATCGAATTCAAATTGCAGCGCATCCGCGAGCAATTGAGCGAATGCCTCGAAGGCCTGACCACTCACGGTCTGAGCACCTGGTACCACGCCGACGACGACGGTGCTGCCGCCGCCAAGAAAGCCCTGGCGCAAAAGATTCTGACCGGCCTGGGCCGTCGCCCGGCAGTGCTCGGCGAGCTGATCGATCAACTCGACATGCCGAGCGAAGAGGTGCGCGACCTGTACCTCAGTGGTGTGTACGAAACCGATGACGAGCCGGCCGCGAAGGACGAGCCAGTCGCCCCGACACCGAGCCAGAGCCTGTACGGCGACGACGCCGGTTTCGACTTCGATTTCGGTGACGACCTGAGCCACGACGCGCCGGTCAGCAGCAACACCGGCACCCCGGCGCCCGAACTGCAAAGCAACGAACACCGATTCGCCAAAGCGGCATTCAAGGCCTGGATCGCGCACCTGCGTGAACTGACCACCCGGCAAAGCCTGCTCAACCTGCTGGGGTTGGAAAAAGCATTGCTGGAAGCGGTGGTCGACGAATTGATCACCGCCGGCTATCGCCAGGACTTGCCGGGGCAACTGAGCCGTGCGGTCCTCAAACGCGCACAAAGCGGCGCACGGCGCGATCAACTGGTTGAGCGCCAGGTTCTGGAAGTGCAACGGGTACTGCGCGATTTCGTGTCCTGGTTCGGCTACCTCCAGAAACCGGTAAGCGAGCGTCCGAACAGCCGCGCCGGTGCCAAGGCGCCGCTGTTCTCGTACTACACCGACATCAGTCCGGGACAAGTGCCCGTGCTACCGGCGCAACCGGCGAATCAGGCGCAGCGGTATCTCGGCGACTGGCTCTCGGGCCTGGCCTGCCTCACGCAGGACAATGCCGGCCATGGCGCCGGACGTGAAATCACCCCTGAACAGAATGAACGGCTGGGCCGAGTGCTCACAGCCTTCACAGCGAGATAAGCAATGCCAATTCGTGTCGACCTGCTCGCGTTAGAGCCCAATGTGCCTGGCCAGGCCCGCCTCACTGTGAAGAAATGGCAGGGTGGCGAGGAACAGCTGGAGTTCTCCATTCAGCGTAACCAGGACGGTTTTTACCTCCAGGACCACAAGGCCTGGAGCAACAATCCATTCTGGTTCAAGGTCTCGCGTTTCAACGTCACGGCCAGCGGCGAAGGCCTGGAAGCACAGGTCGGCCCGGACGTGGTCGACCCGCTGCTGGAAGGCGGCGCCAACTCGCAGTTCCAGATCGAACTGCGCGAACAGAACCAAGCCCACACTGACAGAGGCGTGGTTCGGCCAGGCGTTGGCGTTTTGCCGTCCACGGCTGGCGGCCAGACGCGCTCGACTTACGGCGGCGCCGAACTGACGGCGCCGAGTGCGCCGGCACCGGCACCGGAAATCCCCGAGATCCCGGAGCTGCCTGAGCTGACCCTGTCCACCGCCGAGCCAGAACTGGAATTGGAGTCGGTGCTCACCGAGCGCGCCTACACGCCGCCTCCCGCACCGGTGAAGAAAAGCAACAAAGGCCTGATCGGCCTGTTGGTTGTCGTGTTGTTGCTGCTGGCCGCGGGCGGTGGATTCTGGTTCTACAAACGCACTCCGGTGACAGCCCCGGTGGCCACAGCCGCTGCCGCCGCACCGGCCGGCGCCGACGCTCAAGCCTGCACCCTGGAGAGCATGAACAGCCTGCCCGAATTGACCTTCGTCCAGACCTGCATCAAGGCGGCGCCCGACAGTGCCAAGTTGCTGGAGATCATCAACCAGGCCAAGGCCGGCAAACACTGCGGTGTCGCCCAGCGCCTGTACGCCAACCGTGCCCAGGCCGGTGACGCGCTGATCGCCAATGCCTATGCCCGCGAATACGACCCTAAATACCTGAAGGCCAGCGAGTGCTTCCCGGTCGCGGACAACGCCACGGCGGCCTATTGGTACGAAACCATCCTCACCCAGGACCCGAACAACGCCGAAGCCAAGCAGCGTTTCGAGGAGTTGCAGAAGTGATGCGTTCGCCCGTGAGTCGATTCCTGTTGAGCGGTGCCGCATTGTTGGCGCTGTGTATCAGCCCGCTGTCCCAGGCCGATGACAAACCGCTGATCCAGGCCGGTAAAAAGACCTTGTTCCAACGCGTGCTGACCACCCCGGGCTGCAAGATCAGCCCGACAGCGGGCGGTGCCGCAGGTGACGCACAACCGGTCTTCAGCCGCTTTTATGTGTACGAGCGCGCCCAAGCGAACAACGCCGAATGGCTGAAAGTCGGCCCCGACAGCTACGGCAAAACCATTGGCTGGCTGCCGGCCGGCTGCACCACCGACTGGAAGATGCAGCTGACACTGGCCTTCACCAACCCGGCCAACCGCGACCGGTTGCTGTTCTTCAAGGACCGCGCCACCGTCGAAGGCATCCTCGATGCGCCGGACCCGGTCAGCAAAGTCGCGCCGCTGCGGGCCACGTTGAAAAAGGGCCAACAAGCACCGGGCGTCCTGGCTGAAGAACCTGAATACTTCGTCGACCTGCAAAAGCAGTTCTACCTGCTGCCGGTGCTCAGTGGCGAAGAAGTCATGACCGAAGGCGGTTTCCGCACGCGCCTGCTCAACGTCGCGTCGGTCAGCAAGCCGGATGACAAGAATGCCAAGGGCGGCGCTGCCAACAGCGCTGCCGGTAGCAAGGCAGCCGAAGACAAAAACGCCAACCAACTGAAGGAGTTCAGTGCGGCGGTGGTGTTCGTCATCGACTCGACGATCTCGATGGATCCGTACATCGACCGCACCCGCGAGGCGATCCGCAAGGTTTATCAGCGGATCGAAGCGCAGAACCTCGGCAAGCAGGTCAAGTTCGGCATGGTCGCTTTCCGCTCCAACACCCAGGCGGTGCCGGGGCTGGAATACACCACCAAGATGTACGCCGACCCTACCAAAGTGAAAGACAGCGCCGACTTTTTCGCCAAGATCGCCGACCTCAAACAGGCCTCCGTGTCGAGCAGCAGCTTCGATGAAGACTCGTTTGCCGGCGTCATGGAGAGCATCGACAAGGTCGACTGGAGCCAGTTCGGCGCGCGCTACGTGGTGTTGATCACCGACGCGGGCGCCATCGAAGGTGACGACAAACTGTCGAAGACCGGTTTGAGCGCCACGCAGGTACGCATCGAAGCCGCCAATCCGGGCGTGGCGATTTACACCCTGCACTTGAAAACCCCGGCCGGGGCCAAGGACCACGCCAAGGCCGAGGCGCAGTACCAGAACCTGTCGACCTACCCGGGCACCAACACCTCGCTGTATTACCCGGTAAACGCTGGCGATATTCATGAATTCGGGCGCAAGGTCGACGCACTGGCCGCCGCGATCACCTCTCAGGTGAAAGCCGCCTACATGGGCGAAGACGCCATCGGCAGTGCGGCGAATGCCAAGCAGGACCCGGCCGAGAAGAAAATGCTCGAAGACGCGGCGCTGATCGGCCACGCCATGCAACTCGCCTACCTCGGCGAGAAGACCAACAGCAAGGCCCCGCCGGTGTTCAAGGCGTGGATCAGCGACCGTGACCTGATCAAGCAGAACATCCCGACCACCGATGTGCGGGTGCTGCTGACCAAATCCCAGCTCAGCGACTTGAGCGACGTGATGAAGAAGATTCTCGACGCGGCCAACGAAGGCCTGATTTCACCGACGGAAATGTTCGATCGCCTGCGTTCGGTGGCGGCGACCATGGGCGCCGATCCCAATCAGCTCAAACAGAACAGCAACGCCAAACTGGCGGACATGGGTGTACTCGGCGAGTACCTCGAAGACCTGCCCTATCAGAGCGAAGTGCTGAACCTGGATGAAGAGACCTGGAAGAGCTGGGACGGTCTGGCGCAAGAGAAATTCATCCGCACGCTGAACACCAAACTGCGGCATTACCAGCGTTACAACGCGGATGTCGACCGTTGGGTCGCTTTAGCCAAGGACAGTGATGCACGGGACAACGTGTATCCCGTGCCACTGGAAATGATGCCTTAACGAGACGCCGATGCTCGATATCAAGAACCTGCTGGTGCGCCGTGGTGAAGGCGCACAGGCTCATCATGTGCGACTGCCGCACTTGCAGGTCGGCGCCGGAGAAATCCTCGCCATCACCGGCGAGAGCGGCAGCGGCAAAAGCACGTTGCTCGAAGCCATCGGCCTGTTACTCGCGCCGGTGGAACTCGAGCGCTTTCGCCTGGGCGCGGCGCACGCTCAAGACATTGCCCAATTGCTCGCCACTGATGACCAGCCGGCGCTTGCAGCGGTGCGTTCACGGCACTTGGGGTTCATTTTGCAGAGCGGCGGCTTGCTGCCGTTCCTGAGCGTACGTGACAACATCAGCCTGCCGCGCCGTTTGCTCGGGATGTCGGTGAAGAGCGAGCACATCGACCACGCCGTTGACGTGCTGCGCCTGCAAGGGTTGCTGGATAAACAACCGCAGGCCTTGTCGATCGGCGAGCGCCAGCGCGTTGCCTGTGTGCGCGCCATTGCCCATGAGCCGCTGCTGCTGTTGGCCGACGAGCCGACCGCCGCGCTCGACCCTCACAGCGCCCGGCGTTTGTTCGAGTTGCTGCTGAGCCTGGTGTCGAGCATGGGTTTAAGCGCGCTCGTTGTATCCCATGACTGGGCCTTGCTGAAAGATTTCGGCTTGCCGCGGCTCGGCGCTATCAGCCGTCAGGGAGAAACACTGTTTGAACCGATGGACTGATCGCTTGCGCCTGCTGGGCTCCCTGGCGCTGCAAGACCTCTGGCACGACCGCAAGGTCTCGCTGTGCATCGCCGCGTCGCTGGTGGCGGTGATTGCGCCGTTGTTGCTGCTGTTCGGGCTCAAGCACGGGGTGGTCAGCCAGTTGCAGGATGAACTGCTGCGCGACCCGCGCAACCTTGAAGTGAAGATGCTCAGCAACGGCAACTACGACACAGCCTGGATCGAGCGTTTGCGCCTGCGCCCCGAAACCGGTTTTGCCCTCGGCCAGACGCGCTCGCTCAATACCCAGGCTGACCTGTGGATCGGCATGCAACGGTTTGTCGAAGGTGCGGAAATCATCGCCACGGAACCTGGCGATCCACAACTGGATCTGCCGTCGCTCAACCCGGTCGGCAATCAAGTGATCCTCAGCGCCCGCGCCGCGCAAAGTTTGCAGGCCAAGGCCGGCGACAGCGTGCAGCTGCGGGTGTTGCGTCGTCTGGAAGGTGTCAATGAACGCGGCGAGATGACCCTGACGGTGCTGGCTGTGCTCGACGGTGCGCGCTTCGGCCGCGCGGCCGGGTTTGTCGCCCCGCCGCTGCTGCTGGATCTGGAGCGCTTTCGCGACGGGTATCAGGTCAGTGCGTTCGGCGTTGTCACCGGCAAGCCTCTGGGCGATCTGCAACCGCTGTACGCCCGCGCCCGCGTGTATGCGCGCGACATCGATCAAGTCGCGCCGCTGGAGCACTGGCTCAACGAACAACACATCGAAACCTCGAGCCGACTGGCCGACATCGACAACGTCAAAGCCATCAACCATGTGCTGGGGCTGATTTTCGGCGTAATCGCCGTGGCGGCGCTGATTGGCTGCGTGGCGTCGATGGTCGGCGCGTTCCTGGCCAACATCGACCGCAAACGCAAAAGCCTCGCGGTCCTGCGTTTGCTGGGTTTCAAGCGCCGGGCCGTCGGCGGTTTCGTGGTCCTGCAAGCGCTGGTGCTGAGCCTGGCCGGCTACGTTGGCGGGCTGGGGTTTTATGCCGTAGGCAGTCATCTGTTCGACTACCTGCTCGGCAGCAGCCAGGCCACCGGCACCTTCGTTTGCCACATCACTGTCTGGCATGGCCTTGCCGCCCTGCTCCTGACTTTTTTGGTCGCTGCATTGGTGGCCGTGATCGGCGCCCTGCGAGCCATCAACATCCAACCTGCGGAGAGTCTGCGTGAGCTATAAACGTTTTGGCTTGCTGTTGCCCCTGAGCCTCGGCTATATGCTCGACGCCTCGGCGGCGGGCTGGGAAGAGAAATTTTATAACCCGATGCCGGACGCCGCCGACGTGGTGCTGCCGATGCCCTGCGAAGGCTCGATGGTCTTTCGCAAAGTGTTCATCCCCCTGGCCGGGCCGCTCGATGACTACCCGATCAACATTGGTCAGGACGGCGCGGAATATGGCTACGTCGAACAGACCCGACCGACGTTCATCGCCGGCAGTTTCACAGGCGCCAAGAACGACAAATCCCGTTACTACCTGATGGCCAAGTACGAGATGAGTCAGCTGCAATACGCCGCGTTGACCGACGCAACCTGCCCCACCGCCGCCACCAAAATGCGCGTGCCGCAAACCGCAGTGAGCTGGGTGCAAGCCATCGAAGCCGCCGACAAGTACAACCTGTGGTTGCGCAAAAACGCCGCCGACAAGTTGCCCAAGGAGGACGGCGCACAGGGCTTCCTGCGCCTGCCGACTGAAGTCGAGTGGGAGTTCGCCGCGCGTGGCGGGCTGGAAGTCGGCGCCGCGGAATTCCGTGATACGCACTACCCGATGCCGGAAGGCATCAACGCCTACGAGTGGTTCGCCGGGGCGCAATCGTCCAACGGTAAAGTGCAGTTGTCCGGCCTGCAAAAGCCCAATCCTCTGGGCCTGCACGACATGCTCGGCAACGTCGACGAAATGATGTTCGAGCCGTTTCGCCTGAACAAACTTGATCGCCAGCACGGTCAGGCCGGCGGCTATGTGGTGCGTGGCGGCAACTACCTGACCGCTCAGGCTGACCTGCGCACGGCGTTGCGCAAGGAACAGCCGTACTACAACGCCGACGGCCAGGTAAAAAACAAAACCACCGGCCTGCGCCTGGTCATGGTCTCACCGACCCTCACCTCTCGCGAACGGGTCGCCAGCATTGAAAGCAGCTGGAAGAAACTCGGCACCGGCAGCAAGGAAACCGAATCCGCCGACAAAGGCACCGTTCAGTCTCTGAACAGCCTGGCCTCGGGCGTCGAAGACAAAGCGCTCAAGGAAAAACTCCAGGCCCTGGAAAACAAGTTGCGCGCCAGCAACCAGCAGCAGGAAGAAACCCGTGACCAGGCGATTCGCGCCAGCCTCAATCTGGGCGCATTCTTGTGCACCAAGATGCTAGACGACGGCCAGTACTTGGACTTCCTGCAAAAGAACTACAAGCTCAATTGCGAAAGCGCGGACAAAGACGCCAGTTGCGACATGCGCAAAGGCAAGCTCGACGAGCAGAAGGATCGCCTGCACAAGCTCAGCCGCTACTATGCCAGCAGCCTGGTGGAATCGGCGACCTTGTACGGCCAGCCATTGCTTGAAACGCAGGTCCCGGTGATGGAAGAAATCATCACCCGCAACAAACAGCTGCAAGACCTCAAACCTTACTTGCGCACCCACTGGGCCAATCAGAAGGCGTTCCTGCAAAAGCAGAAGATCGACACTGAAGCCTGGCTGAACAGCTGCAAAACCGTTACCCAATAACTCACCTTAATAACAACTCGTCAACACCGTCACCGAGGAGTTTCACCATGTCGCGCAGCCTTTGGACTCGCTTCAAGCTACAGATCGCTTTCGTTGTCGCCGGCAGCCTGTTGCTGACCGGTTGCGCCAACACCGGTAGCTCCATGCTCGGCGACAGCGACGGCACCGACCCGCGCCTGACCCAGGGGCAGGATGCAGAGTTCTTCAGCAAGTCCGGCTATCAGGCCTGCGCCATGGGCGCCGGTGTCGGCATCCTCGCTTGCGCGCTGTCCAACAGCAACAACAAAGCCGTGTGCGCCGTCGCCGCCGGTATTACCGCGTGTGGCGTGGCCATGGGCGCGAACTACTACCTGGATCAGCGTCGCACCGAATACGCCGACACCACCACCCGCTTGGCTAAAATGAACAGCGACGTCGAACAAGACACCCAGAACGTGATCGCCCGTACCGCGACCGCTCAGCAAGTGATCAATGATGATCAGGCGAAAATCGCCCGGATCAAAAAGGACATCGCCAACAAGAAAGTCGACAAGATCCAGGCCCAGGAGCAAATCGCCGAGATCGATTCGAACATCGCGCGCCTGCGGAAAGACCTCGGCAACATGCGCATCAAAGTCACCGAGTACACCAAAGTGGCAGACGCCGAGCGTGCACAAGGCGCCACTGGCGCCGAGATCAAGCAGGTGGACATGAACATTAAGAAAATGAACCAGAAAGTCGCTGCCCTGCAGAAGGAAGTCGACGGTCTGTACAGCCAACGCTCCGCCATCACCCTGGGCTAAGCACATGACGTTACGACAACTGGCGGTCCTCACCGCCGTCCTGGCCTTGAGCGGTTGCGCGACCCAACCGGGCGAATGCGATGCGACCAATCGCGACAGCAGCATGCTGACCAAGATGAACTGCGACTACTCCGGTGGCTACAGCGATCAGGTCAAGCAGAAGGAACTGGCCCTGAGCGAGTCCCGTCAGCAAAACGCAATGTTCCGTAAGGTGTACGAGAACATTCAGGCCCAGCAACTGAGCACCAAAACCGACCTGGCCAGCCAGCAGAAAGCCCAGGCGGCGCTGAATCAGTCGCTGGGACAACTGCTGGCCTCGCTCAAGGCCCGGCATGGCAATGAAAGCCAGGTGAAAAAGCAGATCGCCGGTCTCGAGCAGCAGCTCAAGGCTTCGCAGGCAACGCCTGCCACCAAAGCCACTCCAGCGACGCTGAAGGCCAAGCAGGAAGAGCTGAAGGCGTTGCAGAAGAAGGTCAATCAGCTGCAATTCAGCCTCGGCTACGAAGAGTAACTTTTCACCCCGCAGGCCTCCCGTTGAAGGCCTGCACTTTTTCAGGAATCGTCGTCATGCAGCGGGTCATCAGGGATGCGCAAGCCACACCGGAGGGGATGAGTGCGCTGCAAGCTAAAGTCGCCCTCATCCAGAAACACTTTCCGCCGACCGTCGCCAGCCTGTTTGCCATCCCGCGGATGGGCAGCGGCGACGTGCTGGAATGGTGGACCGAACTGGGTGGCCAACCTACGCCCTACGCCGACCTCAACGAGGACGCGCAACGACGTTTGCTGGAAACCTATGAAGTGCGCCAGACGTCCCTCGGGCAACTGGCGGACGAACTGCAAAGACGCGGTCAACCGACGGAAGCCGAAGACCTGCGCAGCCTGCTCGGCACACCGGAGCTGGACAAACTTTACAGCCTCAACGGTGAGCCTTTGGTAGTGCGCTGGAACCAGCGCCCGCCCAAACCGATCGTACCGCCGGTCGTTCCGGTGGTGCCGGTCGTACCGCCATCGCGCCGTGGCTGGTGGATCGCGGCGGCCTTGCTCGCGTTGTTGTTGCTGCTTCTGGCGCTGTGGCTCTGGTGGTTCTTGCACCGTGAGCCGGTTGTCGTGGTTCCACCGGTTGCGCCGGTAGCGCCCGTGGTGGCGCCCGTCGAGAAACCGGTCGAGCCTGTTCCCGAGCCTGCCGTGGAACCGGAACCTGTTCCGGAACCAGAGCCCGTGCCCGAACCAGCACCCGTGCCGCCGCCGAAGCCGGTCCCACCACCAAAACCGGTCGTGGCCGCGCCGCCACCGCCGCCACCTCCACCGCCGCCACCTCCAGCCCCGACGCTGGACAACTACGCGTGCCGTAAAAAAGCGCCTGATGCCGTGCCGCCGCAATTTGTGGTGGTACTCGACACCTCGGGTTCGATGGATTTGAACATCAAGTCGGTGAAATCCGATGAGGACTGGTTCTTCGGCAATGAGATGAACAAGTACCTGGACCCGAACCGCACCATGCAGATCTTCGCCAAGCCCAGCCGCATGGATGTCGCCAAGGACTCGCTGGCCGGCATGATCAATGGGCTGGACCCGAAGATCGACACGCGCCTGATCACCTTCGCCGGTTGCGAAAGAACACCGGACCAGGGCGTGTTCAAGTTTGGCGATCGTCAGCGATTGATCAACGGGATTCGCGGTCTGGTTCCCAACGATGGCACGCCACTGGCCGACAGCCTGGCCTACGCCGCCAGCAAGGTCGACGGGCGCAATAACGATGCAGTGATCGTGATGTTCGTCGACGGCGAGGACGGTTGCGATAAAGATGCTTGCGCGGTGTCCCGCCGAATCGCCAGGGAACAGCCGCGCCTGCGGGTCAACGTGGTGAAAATCGGTGCCGGTGGCCCGTCACGTTGCATCGCTGAAAACACCGGTGGCCGGGTTTACAACAGCACCAATGCGGCAGAACTGGGTAGCCAGCTGAAACAGGCGACCAAGGAAGTGTCCAGCAATGCCAAGTGTAACTAGCTAGGGGACAGATCCTGAATTGAGGTGACTCCATTCGCGAGCAAGCCCGCTCCCACAGGGTTTTGTGTCGTTCACAAGAGAGCGGAACGACACATAACCTTGTGGGAGCGAGCCGGCTCCGGGCGGCGTTCCGACGATGGCTATATCAGCGGCACCTCAACGAAACCGGTCAACCTCATGCCGCAAATCCGCCGCCAGCTTCTCCAGCTCTTTGGCGGTGATCGCCAGATTGGACACCACTTCCCGCTGTTCACTGTTCGCCAGGGCAATGCTTTGCAGGTTACTGCTGAGCAACGTCGCAGTACTGCTCTGTTCCTGAGTCGCCGTGGTAATCGCGGCAAACTGCTCACCGGCCGAACGGCTCTGCTCGTCGATCCGCGCCAGGGCTGAAGCCACATTGGCGTTACGCGACAACCCTTCCTGCATCAACACATTGCCCTGTTCCATGGTGCTGATGGCGTTACCGGTTTCCTGCTGAATGCTTTGGATCATGCCGGAAATTTCATCAGTGGCCTGACGGGTACGCGACGCCAGGTTACGCACCTCATCGGCCACCACCGCAAAACCACGCCCCTGCTCACCGGCACGCGCGGCTTCGATGGCGGCGTTGAGCGCCAGCAAGTTGGTCTGCTCGGCAATCGAGGTAATCACACCGACGATGCCGCCGATTTCCTGGGAGCGCTGGCCCAAGGTATTGATCACCGTCGCCGTGCTGTTCAGCGCGCCGGCGATTTGTTCCAGGGACGAGGACGCTTCGTCCATCGACGTACGACCGATCTGGGTTTGCTGCGCGTTTTCTTGAGCCAGACGCTGAGTGCTGCCCATGTTGTCGGCAATGTTCAGGGAGGTGGCGCTGAACTCTTCCACGGCGCCGGCCATGCTGGTGATTTCGCCCGACTGCTGCTCCATCCCTTCATAGGCGCCACCGGACAGACCGGACAAGGCCTGGGCGCGGCTGTTGACCTCTTGCGAGGCCTTGCGGATGTGCTCGACCATGGTCGACAGCGCCTGGCTCATCTGGTTGAACGCACGGGCCAGCTGACCGATTTCGTCGTTGCTCGATACGTTCAGCCGCACGCTCAAATCACCGGCACCCAAGGCTTCGGCCTGACGCACCAGATCACCCAAAGGGGCGAGTTTGCTGCGCAGCAACCAGACCGCCGCCCCCACAGCGATCAACATCGCCAGCAGACTGCCAATCGCCAATTGAATGCCGACACTCCAGGTCACGGCACGGATTTCGGTTTTCGGCATGCTCGCCACGACCGACCATGGGCCACCTTCAAACGGTACGGCAATGCTGTAGAAGTCTTCGGACTTATCGCTCCAGAACTCGCCCTTGCCCGGCGTTTTCGCCAGACTGACGATGGCCGGGACCGCTTGATCCAACGCTTGTACACCCGCGATCGGCACCAGCCATTTGCTCTGTTCATCCAGCAGCGCCAGGGAACCGGTCTGGCCGATACGGAAGCGCTTGAGGTTGGCGAACTGCGCGTTTTGCGCGTCGGTGTAGTCGAATCCTACGAACAGCACGGCAATCACCCTGCCGCTGATATCGCGTACGGGGGTGTATTGGGTCATGTAGGAGCGGTCGAAGAGCAAGGCGCGACCGACGTAACTCTGCCCCGCCATCAAGCGTGCATACGCCGGGTTCGCGTGATCGAGCAGCGTGCCGATGGCTCGGCTGCCGTCCTGTTTGCTCAGGGACGTGCTGACCCGAATGAAGTCTTCGCCGCTGCGCACAAACACCGTGGCAACACCGGCGGTCATTTGCTTGAACTCGTCCACTTCCTTGAAATTATTGTTCAGCACTTCGCTGCCCAGGTGCAGGCCCGGCGTCTGCGCGCCCGCTACTGCCACCGGTTCATCCGGGTGCACGCTCAAACCGGCGCTGAAGCGCTTCTCGAACAGACCACTCAGGCGCTGGGTGCTTTCACGCAACGTGCCGTGAAAGGTACTCAACTGATCGGCCAGCAACCGGGCTTCACTGGCCAGGTGCTCTTCGCGGGTGGCAAGGTTGGCGGAATCCAGCGAACGCAGGGCGAACACGGTACTGCCGCTGATGACAATCGCCAGTATCACGGCAAGCGCAAGACCAAGCTGTGAGGCGATCCGGGCACGAGGTTGAGACATGACAGCTCCTGGCCGAGCGACCGGATCTTCCTTGATCTGGCTGCACACTCAGCAAAATTCTAATAATGGGAATTGCGTCGAACCTGCACGAAGGTTCCACCTGCATTTTCGGCGGAAAATCGGAATACTTGAGTAATTAACCGGGGTATGGCTCAAGGCCGCCATTGCGACGGCTCTATCGATTCAGCCCAAGTGTTGAACGTCGGGCAATTCCATTGCTCGGGCTTCGCCTTGCAGGAAGTCGCTGAGCCTGCGCAAACGTTCACCTCCGGGGCGGGTTTTCGGCCAGACCAGGTAATATTTCTCACCGCTGGCGACGGCCGTCGGCCACGGCAGACTCAGACGCCCCTGAGCCACATCCTCCGCCACCATCAACAAATCGCCCATGGACACGCCATAACCTCGGGCGGCGGCGATCATGCCCAGTTCCAGCGTGTCGAACACCTGCCCGCCCTTGAGCGACACCTGATCCGTCAGCCCCATGCGTTCCAGCCAACTGCGCCAGTCACGACGGTCCGGTGTCGGGTGCAGCAGTTCGGCACTGGCCAGCCGTGCGACATCCCACGGTTGATCCTGCAGAAGATTCGGCGCGCCGACTGGAATCAGCTCTTCCGGGAACAGGAAACTCGTCTCCCAGTCCGGTGGGAAATTACCGTTGCTGAGGATGACGGCGCAGTCGAATGGTTCATGGTTGAAGTCCACCGAGTCGACGTCCATCCAGGCGCTGGTCAATTGCACCTCGTTGCCCGGTTGCAGGTGCCGAAAGCGGCTGAGCCGTGCCAGCAGCCAACGCATGGTCAGGGTCGACGGCGCTTTCATGCGCAGGATGTCATCTTCGGCGCGCAAGGTATTGCAGGCCCGCTCCAGGGCCGTGAAGCCTTCGCGAATGCCGGGCAGGATCAACCGCGCCGATTCGGTCAGTTGCAGATTGCGCCCACTGCGGTGAAACAGCCGACAGGCAAAATGCTCTTCGAGCGTACGAATGTGCCGACTGACCGCACTTTGGGTGATCGACAGTTCTTCGGCCGCACGGGTAAACGAGCTGTGCCGCGCCGCCGCTTCGAATGCGCGCAGGGCATACAAGGGAGGAAGACGACGGGACATTCGGAAAGCTCCTATAGCGGGATTCGGTCACCCTAGCAGAAACTTCCAGCATGAGTTTGAATCATGCCACCCATCCTTTTTATCCCTTTGTGCAAACCCCGTAGAGCGCCGAGAATCGACGCTTTCCTGTCCCTCTTTAATTATCGAGCGTGATGACCATGCAGCATCCAGCACGTACCGAACTCTGGGCCATCCTGCGGCTGGCGGGGCCGTTGATTGCCTCGCAGTTGGCGCACATGCTGATGGTCCTCACCGACACCTTGATGATGGCGCGCCTGAGTCCCGAAGCGCTGGCCGGTGGCGGTTTGGGCGCCGCCACTTACTCGTTCGTGTCGATCTTTTGCATTGGCGTCATTGCGGCGGTCGGCACCCTCGTGGCCATCCGTCAGGGTGCTGGCGACATCGTCGGCGCCGCCAGGCTGACCCAGGCCGGGTTATGGCTGGCGTGGTTGATGGCGTTGGTGGCCGGGCTGTTGCTGTGGAACCTCAAACCGGTGTTGCTGCTGTTCGGCCAGACCGAAACCAACGTCCACGCGGCCGGGCAGTTCCTGCTGATTCTGCCGTTCGCCCTGCCCGGCTACCTGAGCTTCATGGCCCTGCGCGGCTTCACCAGCGCCATCGGCCGGGCAACACCGGTGATGGTCATCAGCCTCGGCGGCACCGTGGCCAACTTCCTGCTCAATTACGCATTGATTACCGGCATGTTCGGTCTGCCAAAACTGGGGCTGATAGGCATCGGGCTGGTCACCGCTATTGTCGCCAACTGCATGGCGCTGGCGCTGGCCTGGCACATCCGTCGGCATCCGGCTTATGACGCTTATCCCTTGCGCCAAGGCCTGTCGCGGCCTAACCGTCAGTATCTGAAGGAACTGTGGCGCCTGGGCCTGCCGATTGGTGGCACCTACGCGGTAGAAGTCGGACTGTTTGCGTTCGCCGCGCTGTGCATGGGCACCATGGGCAGTACGCAACTGGGCGCACACCAGATCGCCCTGCAAATCGTCTCGGTGGCGTTCATGGTTCCGGCGGGGATTTCCTATGCGATCACCATGCGCATCGGGCAGCACTACGGTGCCGGGCAGCTGCTGAATGCACGGCTGGCGGGACGGGTCGGCATCGCTTTTGGCGCGGCGGCGATGCTTGCCTTCGCCATGGTCTTCTGGTTGCTGCCGAATCAGTTGATCGGTTTGTTCCTGGACCACAACGACCCGGCGTTTCGCGACGTCATCAACCTGGCTGTGAGCCTGTTGGCGGTCGCCGCGTGGTTCGAGCTGTTCGACGGCACGCAAACCATCGCCATGGGCTGCATTCGCGGGCTCAAGGATGCCAAGACCACGTTCCTCGTGGGTTTGGGTTGTTATTGGCTGATTGGCGCGCCAGCCGCCTGGTGGATGGCCTTCCATTTGAATTGGGGGCCGACAGGCGTGTGGTGGGGGTTGGCGCTGGGATTGGCGTGCGCGGCGGTGAGCCTGACGTGGGCGTTTGAGTGGAAGATGAAAAAGATGATTCGGCAGGAGCCATCGTCAGAGGCACGTTTCCAAATCGCTCAGACTGACTGAGATCCCTGTAGGAGCATGGCTTGCCCGCGATGAACGATAACGCGGTGTGCCTGCAAGACCGTGTCGCCTGCATCGCGGGCAAGCCTTGCTCCTACAGGATCGGGGTTAGTTCACGACTTCCAGGGCGGGCTGCTGGTTGCTACCGAAGGTCAAGTACTCAACCAGCTCCGCCAACGGCAACGGCTTGCTGATCAGATAGCCCTGCACCTGATCGCAGCCAAACCCGCGCAACAGAGTCAGTTGCTCCGGCGTTTCTACGCCTTCGGCGACCACTTCAAGATTGAGGTTGTGCGCCAGATTGATCATCGCGTGGACCAGTTTGCGATTCTCTTCGCGCTGTTCCATGCCGCCGACAAAGCTCTTGTCAATCTTCAGCAAGGTAATCGGCAGGCTGTTGAGGTGCACGAACGAAGAGAAACCGGTGCCGAAGTCGTCCAGGGAAAAGCGCACACCCAGACGCCCCAAGGCATCCATGGTCTGCTTCACCAGATCGCTGCGGCGCATCACCGCGGTTTCAGTCAGTTCGAACTCCAGCCATTGCGCCTCGACACCGCGCTCTGCAATCAGCCGACTCAGTGTCGCGAGTAACTGGCTGTCCTGAAACTGCCGGAACGACAGGTTGATCGCCATGTGCAACGCCGGCAAACCCCGCTCGCGCAACGCTTGCATGTCGCGCAACGCGCGGGAAATCACCCAGTAACCCAGCGGCACAATCAAGCCGCTTTGCTCGGCCAGCGGCACGAATTCGCTCGGAGGCAGCAAGCCACGCTCGGCATGGCGCCAGCGCACCAAGGCTTCGAGGCCCACGATCTGCCCGTCCTCAAGGTTCAGGCGAGGCTGGTAATGCAGTTCCAGTTCATCCCGGCGCAACGCCCGGCGCAGCTCGCTTTCGAGATCGGCCATGCTGCGGGCATTGCGATTGATGCGTTCGTTGAAGATGTGAAAAGTGCAGCCCTGAGTACTTTTGGCTTGTTGCATGGCGATGTGTGCGTGCCACATCAATGGGTCCGCGCCGGCCTGGGCCCGGGCGTGAGCGATACCCAGGCTGGAGCCGATCAACAGGCTTTCGCCGTCGACCCAATAGGGTTCGGACAGGGCTTCGGTAATGCGTTCGGCCATCCATTCGGCGCGCTGAGGCGCACGACGGGTGTCGATCAGCAGGGCGAACTCATCACTGCCCAGTCGGGCCAGTTGATCGCTGGCCTCAAGCTGGCTTTTCAGCCGCGCGACCACTTGCAGGATCAACCGGTCACCGGCCTGGTGGCCGAGGGCATCGTTGGCGTGACGGAAGTTGTCGAGGTCGAGATGACCGAGGGCCAGGCCGCGGCCGTCGTTTTCCGCCAGGCGTGCCGCCAGCAAGGTCTGGAAACCCTGGCGGTTGGCGATGCCGGTCAGCGGGTCCTGCTCGGCCAGGCGCTGCAGGGTGTTTTCCAGCAGGCCACGTTCGCGCACATGCCGCAGGCAACGGCGCAACATGCCGGGATCGAGTACATCGCGCACCAGCCAGTCACTCACCCCATCGGGCGGTAACAGCGGCTCATGCTCGAGCAGCAATACCGTCGGCAGGCTGCAACGGCCAGGTAGAGGTTGAAGCGCTGGAATCGTCAACAACACCGCACCGCGGTTGTCATCGAACAGACTGCTGACCGACTCCCAGCTCGGCGCACTGATCAGCACGGTCGAGCTCCCCATCGGAGCCAGGCACTCGCGCAACAACGCTGCCCACGCTGGCTCTTCGGCCAGTAGCAGCAAACGCAAGGGTTCGACAGGCGTAGACAAGCTAGCTCCCTAGACTCTGCAAAGATGTAGGCGGCGGGCATTATGCAGCGCCGGTAACCAATGACCAAATGACCCCGGTTATCAAACGCGGCTTTGTATCTTGAACATGAACAATAGACGCACATTCATCGCGCATCCTGCGTGAAAGTATCAAAACCGGCAAATATAGATAGCGTGCTGCGTCACAAGTCGGAGAGAGCAGCACAATTCGCTGAGCCTGTTAAAATGCCGGCCCATTTCGCAAACGACTCCCTGATTTCGTATGTCCCGACTCAATCCCCGGCAGCAAGAAGCCGTGAGCTACGTCGGCGGCCCTCTTTTGGTGCTCGCCGGTGCAGGCTCCGGCAAGACCAGCGTGATCACCCGCAAAATTGCGCATCTGATCCAGAACTGTGGCATCCGCGCCCAGTACATCGTCGCCATGACCTTTACCAACAAGGCCGCGCGCGAGATGAAGGAACGGGTCGGCACCCTGCTCAAGGGCGGCGAAGGCCGCGGCCTGACCGTCTGCACCTTCCACAATCTGGGCCTGAACATCATCCGCAAGGAACACGTGCGGCTGGGCTACAAGCCGGGTTTCTCGATCTTCGACGAGACCGACGTCAAAGCCTTGATGACCGACATCATGCAGAAGGAATACTCGGGCGACGACGGCGTCGACGAGATCAAGAACATGATCGGCTCGTGGAAAAACGACCTGATCCTGCCGCCCGAAGCCCTGGAAAACGCGCGCAACCCCAAGGAACAGACCGCCGCCATCGTCTACACCCACTATCAGCGCACGCTCAAGGCGTTCAACGCGGTGGACTTCGACGACCTGATCCTGCTGCCGGTGAAGCTGTTCCAGGAACACGCCGACATCCTCGAAAAATGGCAGAACAAAGTCCGCTACCTGCTGGTGGACGAATACCAGGACACCAACGCCAGCCAGTATTTGCTGGTGAAGTTGCTCATTGGCATACGCAATCAGTTCACCGTGGTGGGCGATGACGACCAGTCGATCTACGCCTGGCGCGGCGCGCGGCCGGAAAACCTGATGCTGCTCAAGGACGATTACCCGTCCCTGAAAGTGGTGATGCTGGAGCAAAACTATCGCTCCACCAGCCGCATCCTGCGCTGCGCCAACGTACTGATCTCGAACAACCCGCACGAATTCGAAAAGCAGCTGTGGAGCGAGATGGGTCACGGCGACGAGATCCGCGTGATCCGTTGCCGCAACGAAGACGCCGAAGCCGAGCGCGTGGCCGTGGAACTGCTGACCCTGCACTTGCGCACGGATCGGCCCTACAGCGATTTTGCGATCCTGTACCGCGGTAACTACCAGGCCAAGCTGATCGAGCTGAAGCTGCAACACCACCAGATTCCGTATCGCCTGTCCGGCGGCAACAGCTTTTTCGGACGTCAGGAAGTGAAAGACCTGATGGCCTACTTCCGCCTGATCGTGAACCCGGACGACGACAACGCCTTCCTGCGGGTGATCAACGTCCCACGCCGGGAGATCGGTTCGACCACGCTGGAAAAGCTGGGCAACTACGCCACCGAACGCAAAATCTCGATGTACGCCGCCACCGACGAAATCGGCCTGGGCGAACATCTGGATACGCGCTTCACCGATCGTCTGTCACGCTTCAAGCGCTTCATGGACAAGGTCCGCGAGCAATGCGCCGGTGAAGACCCGATCTCGGCGCTGCGCAGCATGGTCATGGACATCGACTACGAGAACTGGCTGCGCACCAACAGCTCTAGCGACAAGGCCGCCGATTACCGCATGGGTAACGTCTGGTTCCTGATCGAGGCGTTGAAGAACACCCTCGAGAAAGACGAAGAAGGCGAGATGACAGTCGAAGACGCCATCGGCAAACTCGTCCTGCGCGACATGCTGGAACGTCAGCAGGAAGAGGAAGACGGCGCCGAAGGTGTGCAGATGATGACCCTGCACGCCTCCAAGGGTCTGGAATTCCCTTACGTGTTCATCATGGGCATGGAAGAGGAAATCCTTCCGCACCGTTCCAGCATCGAAGCCGACACCATCGAAGAAGAACGTCGCTTGGCCTACGTCGGAATTACCCGAGCGCGTCAGACGCTGGCCTTCACCTTCGCCGCCAAGCGTAAGCAATACGGCGAGATCATCGATTGCGCGCCGAGCCGCTTCCTCGATGAGTTGCCGCCGGACGACCTGGCCTGGGAAGGCACCGACGACACGCCCGTTGAAGTCAAAGCCGTTCGCGGGAATACCGCATTGGCGGATATACGCGCGATGTTAAAGCGCTAGAATCGACTACTTTTTAACCAGCCTTAGACGCATAGCCGTCCTTAGAGGAAAGCTTCATGGAAGCACTGCACAAGAAAATTCGCGAAGAAGGCATCGTGCTTTCCGACCAGGTCCTGAAAGTCGACGCCTTTCTGAACCACCAGATCGACCCGGCCCTGATGAAGCTGATCGGCGACGAATTCGCCTCGCTGTTCAAGGACTCGGGCATCACCAAGATCGTCACCATCGAAGCCTCGGGCATCGCGCCGGCGATCATGACCGGCCTGAACCTCGGTGTGCCGGTGATTTTTGCGCGCAAGCATCAGTCCCTGACCCTGACCGAAAACCTGCTGTCGGCGACCGTTTACTCCTTCACCAAGCAGACCGAAAGCACCGTGGCGATCTCCCCGCGCCACCTGACCAGCAGCGACCGCGTGCTGATCATCGATGACTTTTTGGCCAACGGTAAGGCATCGCAAGCGCTGATCTCGATCATCAAACAGGCCGGCGCTACTGTGGCGGGTTTGGGGATCGTGATCGAGAAGTCGTTCCAGGGCGGCCGTGCGGAACTGGATGCGCAGGGTTATCGCGTTGAATCCCTGGCCCGCGTTCAGTCGCTGGCTGGCGGCGTCGTAACCTTCATCGAGTAACCCGCCACAACACACATCCACTTGTGGGAGCGGGCTTGCTCGCGAAGGCGGTATGTCAGTCGACATCATCGGGACTGACACGGCCCCTTCGCGAGCAAGCCCGCTCCCACAGGGATCACCTGTTTAACGGTTATTGCGCGGTGGCTTTGAGGCCGGTGAGCAGTAGCCGTTGAAACAAATCCTCTTTCAGCCCTTCCGGGCTGGTCAGCTGCATTCGCTCCAGATGTTCGGGAAACGATGAAGGCTCCGGCGCATCCAGCGCTGCCTTGCCCAGTTCCAGAATTTCCGTGAGCTTGAACTTGCTCTTCAGCCAATTCAGCGCCCGCAACAGATCCTTCTCCTCAGCGGTGAAATCACAGCCCAACGGATACTCCGGGAACAACTGCGGATGCCGCGCCTGGATGGCCTGCAAGCGCTGCGGACTGTTGTCGGCGAAGCGAGGATCAATACGGAAATTCTTCGGCAACTTATCGACTGCCTGAGCCTGTTCTATCAACCCCGGCTGGAAACGTGAGTCGCTGATGTTCAGCAACGCCTCGATCACCGCCGCGTCGGTCTTGCCCCGCAGGTCGGCGATGCCGTACTCCGTGACCACAATGTCTCGCAGGTGTCGCGGGATCGTGCAATGGCCGTACTCCCAGACGATGTTCGAACTGACCTCACCGCCCGATTCGCGCCAGCTACGCAGAAGCAATACCGAACGCGCCCCTTCCAGTGCATGTCCTTGCGCAACGAAGTTGTACTGCCCGCCGACACCGCTGAGTACTCGCCCGTCTTCGAGCTGATCGGCCACGCCGGCCCCCAGCAAGGTCATGGTGAACACGGTGTTGATGAAACGCGCATCGAGGCGCTGCAAGCGTTTGAGTTCTTCCTGACCGTAGAGCTCATTGATGAAGCTGATGCGGGTCATGTTGAATTCGAGCCGCTTGCTCTGCGGCAACTCGCGCAGGCGCTCATAGAAACTGCGCGGCCCAAGGAAGAAACCGCCGTGCACCGAGATGCCATCAGTCTGCGCGGCTTCATCCAGCGTGCCGGCATTCGCCTGTTGCTGGGTTGGCACATCGGGGTAGACCTTGCGCCGCACGATCCCGGCGTCAGCCAGCACCAGCAAGCCGTTGACGAACATTTCGCTGCAACCGTAAAGGCCCTTGGCAAACGGTTCGACGCCGCCTTCGCGGTCTATGAGTTGCGCCCACTGACTGAGATTCACCTCCGCCAGCAACGCCTTGTAACCGTCATTGTCGGCCTGCCGCGCCAGCAACGCAGCGGTCAGGGCATCACCCATGGCGCCGATGCCGATCTGCAAGGTGCCGCCGTCGCGCACCAACGTGCTGGCGTGCAGCCCGATGAAGTGATCCTGGAAACCCACCGGCATGTTCGGCGTGGAGAACAGCGTGGTGCTGTCCTTCTCGTCGATCAGCAGGTCGAACGTGTCGATAGCGATTTCGGCATCGCCCGGCATGTACGGCAAATCGTTGTGCACCTGGCCCACCAGCAGGATCGTCTCCCCTGCCGCCCGACGCTTGGCGATCATGGGGAACAGGTCGAGGGTGATGTCCGGGTTGCAGCTCAGGCTCAGGCGATCGGGGTGTTCGCTGTGGCTCGCCACCAATTGCGCTACCAGGTTCAACCCGGCGGCGTTGATGTCTCGAGCGGCGTGGCTGTAATTGCTGCTGACGTAATCCTGCTGGGCCTGTGCGCTGTGGAGCAGGCTGCCGGGCTGCATGAAGAATTGCTGGACATGGATGTTCGACGGCAGGCTGTCGCGACGCAGGTCGGCCAGGAAATCCAGTTCCGGATAGTCGCCAAAAACCCGCTCGATGAAGGGCTCGAGAAAGCGCTTTTGCAAACCGTCGCCCAAGGAAGGACGGCCCAGGCACAGGGCGGTGTAGATCGTCAGCTGCCGCTCGGGCAACTGCGCGATGCGTTGAAACAGCGCGTTGACGAAGTGGTTGGGTTTGCCCAGACCGAGGGGCAGCCCCATGTGGATATGCGCCGGCAACCGTGCCAGGACATCATCGACCGCTTGCTCGATAGAACACAGCTGCACCATCTGATCCTCCCTTACATTCCGTGAATTGGGGTTGGACCGAGCTTGCCGGGTCTTTGCTGCAATGAACAGTCTCGGGCGTAAATCGCAGGCACAAAAAAACCGCTCGAAAGCGGCTTTTTGATGAAGATGATGGCTTATTTCAGGCCGGACATCTTCTGGATCGCACCTTTGAGCTCGGCGTCTGCGCAATCGGCGCAGGTGCCTTTTGGAGGCATTGCATTGAGGCCGGAGATGGCTTTCGCCAGCAGGCCGTCAACACCGCCTTCCTTCTTGGCGCGCTCGCCCCAAGCGGCAGCATCACCGATTTTCGGCGCGCCCAACAGGCCGGTACCGTGGCAAGCGTTGCAATGTTTGGCAATCACTTCGTCAGGCGTTTTGGCACCACCGCCGCCACCCGCAGAAGCAGCAACTTCCATGCCCTTGCACTCTTTACCCTGAACGCAAACCTGGCCGACTGGCTCAAGGCGTTTAGCAATATCGTCGTTGGTCGCAGCTTGTGCGCTGACTGCCCAAAGGGCCAATACGGTTGCTGGTACGGCCAGCATTTTCATAATTAGATTCACGCGTTCACCCTCAATGGTGGCTAGTCACGCCCACGGCCACGGTTCGCAGGCGGGCGCAAGTATAACGGTAAGCCCGCCACACTGAAACAACCCTAAAGTCGAAGGGGTCTTATGCGTGGCGGAAAAACAACTCGGGCACCTGCGCAATGCTCGCCGGACGCCTCTTTTATTAGAAATTAGCCGGAGTCGCTGCGCTGATTAGTCGCGCTGGCGCATCGAACGGATTACGGAAACGGTGCGGTTTAGTACTTTCAAAGTAGTAGCTGTCGCCGGCTTCGAGCACAAAAGTTTCAAGCCCTACCACCAGTTCAAGTCGACCTTCGAGCAGAATCCCGGTTTCCTCGCCCTCATGGGTGAGCATCTCCTCACCGGTGTCGGCGCCTGGCGGGTAGATTTCATTGAGGAACGCGATGGCCCGGCTCGGATGAGCCCTGCCGACCAGTTTCATGGTCACTGCGCCATCGGAAATATCGATCAGCTCGTTGGCTTTGTAGACGATCTGAGTCGGCTTTTCCTGCAGGATCTCTTCGGAAAAGAACTCGACCATGGACATGGGAATCCCGCCCAGTACTTTCCTCAGCGAACTGATCGAGGGGCTGACGCTGTTCTTCTCGATCATCGAAATGGTGCTGTTGGTGACACCCGCACGCTTGGCGAGTTCACGCTGGGAAAGTCCTTTGAGCTTACGGATGGATTGCAGTCGTTCACCGACGTCCAAGCTTGCGCCTCCAGGGATTCAGGTTGTTGAAATATGAGCGTTATCATGGCGACAGCGTTCAGTATTTACAACACTTGGACCTGAATCCTGTTCGATGAAGCGACTTTCGGTCGGGGCGCTTTGACCTAAGCCCCGGAATAGAGCATTGGCACCCGGCGCAGGTTGCAGAAGATCTGGTAAGGAATCGTGCCCGCGGCCGCGGCTACGTCACTGGCGAGAATGTTTTTGCCCCACAACTCGACGGTCGAACCGAGGCCGGCTTGCGGCACATCGGTCAGGTCGATGCAGAGCATGTCCATCGACACCCGGCCAATCAACTGGCTGCGCTGCCCGGCGACCAATACTGGCGTACCGGTCGGTGCCTGACGTGGGTAGCCATCGGCGTAACCCATGGCCACCACGCCCACACGCATCGGTTTCTGGGTGATGAATTTGGCGCCGTAACCGATCGGCTCGCCAGCCGGCAGTTCACGCACGCAAATCACTTTCGATTCGAGGGTCATCACCGGTTGCAGGCGGGACGCCACGGCATTGGCCTCTTCAAACGGAGTCGCGCCGTAGAGCATGATGCCCGGACGAACCCAATCACTTGGAATCTGCGGCCAACCGAGTACTGCCGGCGAATTGCGCAGGCTGATCTCCGCCGACAAGCCCTGACGCGCCGCTTCGAACACCGCGACCTGCTCGACACTGGCCTGACTGTGCAACTCATCGGCCCGGGCGAAGTGGCTCATCAGAACAATCTTCGCCACCTTGCCGCTGGCCAGCAGCCGTTGATAGCCCGCCTGATAATCCTTTGGATGCAAGCCCACCCGATGCATGCCCGAATCGAGTTTGAGCCAGACCGTGATCGGTTTGCTCAGTGCAGCGTTCTCGATGGCTTCGAGCTGCCACAGCGAATGCACCACGCACCAGAAGTCATGCTCGACGATCAGCGACAGCTCATCGGCTTCGAAAAAACCTTCCAGCAACAACACCGGCGCACGAATGCCCGCGGCTCGCAGCTCCAACGCTTCTTCGATACAGGCTACGGCGAAACCGTCTGTTTCGGCTTCCAGCGCCTGGGCGCAACGCACCGCGCCATGGCCGTAGGCATCGGCCTTGATCACCGCGAGGGCCTTGGCCCCCGTGACTTCACGGGCGATTTGGTAGTTGTGACGCAGGGCTTGAAGGTCGATCAGGGCACGGGCTGGACGCATGGCGGCAGACTTCTAGGCGGTCATGGGAAGAAAAACCGGCGCTGGCTGACGGCGTGAACCGCCAGTAGCACCGGGAGAGGGATCTTTCTGACGGGTTTATGGCAGAGCGGCGACAACCGACAGCTCAACCAGGATTTGCGGTTCGCACAACTTCGATTCAACGGTGGCACGGGCCGGGGCGACGCCTTTTGGCAGCCACTTGTCCCAGACCGCGTTCATGCCTTCGAAGTGTGCATCAATGTCTTTCAAGTAAATCGTTACCGACAGCAGGCGGCTCTTGTCGGTCCCGGCCAGATCCAGCAAACGCTCGATGTTGGCAAGCGTTTCACGGGTCTGCTGTTCAATCCCGGCGTTCATATCGTCGCCGACCTGCCCTGCCAGATACACGGTACCGCTGTGGACTACGATCTGGCTCATGCGCTCATTGGTGAGCTGGCGCTGGATTGACATGTTTTGCAGACTCCTGAAGTTTTTTTCCATAACGGGAAATATCGAGGCCTTCGGCGCTGATCTGCGGCGTTTTCTTCGCCATCAGATCGGCCAGCAAGCGACCGGAACCGCACGCCATGGTCCAACCAAGCGTGCCGTGACCCGTGTTCAAAAACAGATTGCTGAACGGCGTAGCACCCACGATCGGCGTGCCGTCCGGGGTGGTCGGACGCAGACCGGTCCAGAAACTCGCCTGGGCCAGATCGCCGCCCTGAGGATAGAGGTCGTTGACGATCATCTCCAGGGTTTCGCGCCGACGTGGGTTCAGCGACAGGTCAAAACCGGCTATTTCAGCCATGCCACCGACGCGGATGCGGTTGTCGAAACGGGTGATCGCGACCTTGTAGGTCTCGTCGAGAATAGTCGAAGTAGGGGCCATCGCCGGGTTGGTGATCGGTACGGTCAAGGAATAACCCTTGAGCGGATACACCGGCGCCTTGATCCCCAGCGGCTTGAGCAGTTGCGGCGAGTAGCTGCCCAGGGCCAGCACGTAGCGATCAGCGGTTTCCAGCTTGCCGTCGATCCATACGCCGTTGATGCGGTCGCCGGCGTAGTCGAGACGCTGAATGTCCTGGTCGAAGCGGAATTCCACACCCAGTTTGGTCGCCATTTCGACCAGGCGGGTGGTGAACATCTGGCAATCGCCGGTCTGGTCGTTCGGCAGGCGCAGGGCACCGGCGAGGATGTCGGTGACGCTGGCCAGGGCCGGTTCGACGCGGGCAATGCCGGCACGGTCGAGCAGTTCGAATGGCACGCCGGACTCTTTCAGCACGGCGATGTCTTTCCAGGCGCCGTCGAGTTGAGCCTGGGTGCGGAACAGTTGGGTAGTACCGAGGCTGCGGCCTTCGTAGGCGATACCGGTTTCGGCACGCAATTCGTCGAGGCAGTCACGGCTGTACTCGGACAGGCGGACCATGCGCTCTTTGTTCACCGCATAACGGCTGGCGGTGCAGTTGCGCAGCATCTGCGCCATCCACAGGTATTGGTCGATGTCGGCGGTGGCCTTGATCGCCAGCGGTGCGTGGCGCTGCAACAGCCACTTGATGGCCTTGAGCGGCACGCCCGGCGCGGCCCACGGCGAGGCATAACCCGGCGAAACCTGCCCGGCGTTGGCGAAACTGGTCTCCATCGCAGCGGCCGGCTGACGGTCCACAACCACCACTTCAAATCCGGCACGCGCCAGATAGTAAGCACTGGTGGTACCGATGACGCCGCTACCCAAGACCATAACGCGCATTTTCATATCCCTCATCGCGGCTTGCCGCTGACGTTCGTAGTTGTCGAGCATTGATGTGCGCAGTGTAAAAAAGATTAGGCAGTGCTTTTCACTATATAAGTGCCTATATTTGGCGAGAATTCTCGGCAAAAACGCTTTTCACGGAGGCGCATCCCCTATGCGTACCAACACTCAGACCAAACGTGAGCTGGACAAGATCGACCGCAACATCCTGCGGATCCTACAAGCGGACGGACGCATCTCCTTCACCGAGCTGGGGGAAAAGGTCGGGCTCTCGACCACGCCATGTACCGAACGGGTCCGGCGGCTGGAGCGCGAAGGGATCATCATGGGCTACAACGCCCGGCTCAATCCGCAGCACCTCAAGGGCAGTCTTCTGGTGTTCGTCGAAATCAGCCTCGACTACAAATCCGGCGATACTTTCGAAGAGTTCCGACGCGCGGTCCTGAAGCTTCCCCACGTGCTGGAGTGCCATTTGGTGTCAGGGGATTTCGACTATCTGGTGAAGGCGCGGATTTCCGAGATGGCCTCGTATCGCAAGTTGCTGGGCGACATCCTGCTCAAGCTGCCGCATGTGCGCGAATCCAAGAGCTACATCGTGATGGAAGAGGTGAAAGAGAGCTTGAACCTGCCGATTCCGGATTGAAGTATGCGGTGTCTGTTCGGCCGCCTTCGCGAGCAAGCCCGCTCCCACACTGGATCTGTGCCGTACACAAAACCACTGTGGGAGCGGGCTTGCTCGCGAAGGCAGGCAACTCGGTCATTCCTTAGACCAGCACCTGCCGCGTCGAAGCCATGTACTCATGAATCTGCTTCTCGACCCGCGGATGAATCAGCTCCACCGGCCCCCGCCCATTCGGGCACGGCAAGGTCTTGGTGGTGCCGAATAGTCGACAGATAAGTGGCCGCTCGTCATACACGGTGCAGCCGTTGGGCCCCAGGTGAACGCAATTGAGCTCATCCATCGCAGCGTCCTGCTCGGCCCGGGTCTTGCGCGGCAGGCGGGACATTTCTTCCGGCGAGGTGGTCACCGGCCCACAGCAGTCATGGCAGCCGGGCACACACTCGAACGAGGGAATTTGCTGCCGTAGCGTGCGAATTTTCTGACTGTTGCAGCTCATCGAAGCGTTGACCAAAAGCGGAATAGAGCGGGATTCTGACGCAAAAGCCCCGATCCAGACAGCACCAACCGACCAGTGTTGCCGGTATCCGAAGGTCCGGCTTATGCTCCGTCAAATTTTCTAAACACAAGAATCAGGAACACGCACATGAATGCCCGTGCTCAGCAGCCTGCCCCGAACCACCAGCACCCTGCTTCTTACTACGCCGCCAGCAGCTTGCCGCAGCCCGATCATCCGGTGCTCACAGGCGACCTGGTGGCTGACGTTTGCGTGGTCGGTGGCGGGTTCTCCGGTTTGAACACGGCGCTCGAACTGGCCGAACGCGGCTTCAGTGTGATCCTGCTTGAAGCCCACAAAATCGGTTGGGGCGCCAGCGGACGCAATGGCGGACAGTTGATTCGTGGCGTCGGCCATGGCCTCGATCAGTTCGCCAACGTGGTCGGTGCGGACGGCGTGCGTCAGATGAAACTCATGGGCCTGGAAGCGGTGGAAATCGTCCGACAGCGCGTCGAGCGTTTTCAGATCCCTTGCGACCTCACGTGGGGCTATTGCGACCTGGCCAACAAGCCCCGGGACCTCGAAGGTTTTGCCGAAGACGCCGAAGAGTTGCACAGTCTCGGTTACCGTTACGAAACCCGTCTGCTACAAGCCAGTGAAATGCATTCCGTAGTGGGTTCCGACCGTTACGTCGGCGGTTTGATCGACATGGGCTCCGGGCACCTGCATCCGCTGAACCTGGCATTGGGCGAAGCGGCCGCCGCCCAGCAGTTGGGGGTGAAGCTGTTCGAACAATCGGCAGTCACCCGCATCGATTATGGCCCCGAGGTCAAGGTCTACACCGCCCAAGGTTCGGTCCGCGCCAAGACGCTGGTGCTGGGCTGCAACGCCTACCTCAATGAACTCAATCCCGAACTCGGCGGCAAGGTGCTGCCCGCCGGCAGCTACATCATCGCCACCGAACCCTTGAGTGAAGCGCTGGCACACTCGCTACTGCCGCAGAACATGGCGGTCTGCGATCAACGGGTGGCACTGGATTACTATCGGCTCTCGGCGGACCGCCGCTTGCTGTTCGGCGGCGCCTGCCATTATTCAGGTCGCGACCCGAAGGACATCGCCGCCTACATGCAGCCGAAGATGCTGGAGGTTTTCCCGCAACTGGCCGGGGTCAAGATCGACTATCAATGGGGCGGGATGATCGGCATCGGCGCCAACCGTCTGCCGCAGATCGGGCGACTCAAGGATCAGCCGAATGTGTATTACGCCCAGGCTTATTCCGGTCATGGCGTGAACGCCACGCACCTCGCGGGGAAGTTGTTGGCTGAAGCTATCAGTGGCCAGCAGGGTGGAGGGTTTGATCTGTTTGCCAGGGTGCCGCATATCACCTTTCCTGGCGGCAAGCATTTGCGCTCGCCGTTGTTGGCGCTGGGGATGATGTGGCATCGGCTTAAAGAGTTGGTCTGATACATTTCTGTGCCTGTACTGGCCTCATCGCGAGCAGGCTCGCTCCCACAATGGATTTGTGAACGCCACAGATCACCTGTGCGAGCCTGCTCGCGATGGGGTCGACTCAAATCCGCCAAAACGGTTTAAGCCCCTCCTCCCGCGCCTGCTCCCGACTCAACCCGACGTCCTTAAGCTGCTCGGGCGTGAGCTCCAGCAATGCCTTGCGCGTGTGCAGACGATGCCAGAACAGACCCCAGCGACTCAGGCCGGACGGTGCGTTGCGCATGACCGCCTCGCGTGCACCGTTGTTTTGCCCTGCCGCCAGTTCCTGACTGTGTAACGTCAGCCGCACATCGCTCAAGCCGTTCATTTTGATTGCTCCTGTTTACTTGGGTAGCCAGAGCTTTCATGATGCGTCGACGGCAAAAAGCATTACAGATTCAACGAGACTGTATTAATTCCATACAGATTTTGCATTTCAGCGTCTGAATCCCCTATTTTCGACCCATCTGTACTGGTCAACCGAATCACCCACACCGAGACTGCGCCATGACCCTTTACGTCAACCTCGCCGAACTGCTCGGCACGCGTATCGAACAGGGCTTCTATCGCCCCGGCGACCGGCTGCCGTCGGTGCGGGCGTTAAGTGTTGAACACGGCGTCAGCCTGAGTACGGTGCAGCAGGCGTATCGCGTGCTGGAAGACAGCGGCCTGGCGACACCCAAACCCAAGTCGGGCTACTTCGTACCGGTGGGTCGTGAACTGCCGGAGCTTCCGGCCATTGGCCGCCCGGCGCAGCGGCCGGTGGACATTTCCCAGTGGGATCAAGTGCTGGAACTGATCCGCGCGGTGCCACGCAAGGATGTGGTGCAACTGGGTCGCGGCATGCCGGACATCACCACGCCGACCATGAAACCGCTGCTGCGCAACCTGGCGCGAATCAGCCGACGGCAGGACATGCCCGGTCTGTATTACGACAACATCTACGGCACCCTCGAACTGCGCGAACAGATTGCCCGCCTGCTGCTCGATTCCGGCTGCCAATTGACTGCTCACGACCTGGTGATCACCACTGGTTGTCACGAAGCGCTGTCCGCCAGCATCCGCTCCATCTGCGAGCCGGGCGACATTGTCGCCGTGGACTCGCCCAGCTTTCACGGCGCCATGCAGACGCTCAAGGGCCTGGGCATGAAAGCCCTGGAAATCCCCACCGACCCGCTCACCGGGATCAGCCTCGATGCGTTGGAACTGGCGTTGGAGCAATGGCCGATCAAGGCCATACAGTTAACCCCCAACTGCAACAACCCGCTGGGCTACATCATGCCGGAGTCGCGCAAACGCGCGTTGTTGACACTCGCACAGCGTTTCGACGTGGCGATCATCGAGGACGATGTGTATGGCGAACTGGCCTACACCTACCCGCGTCCGCGCACGATCAAATCCTTCGACGAAGACGGCCGCGTTCTGCTGTGCAGTTCCTTTTCCAAGACCCTGGCACCGGGGCTGCGTATCGGTTGGGTGGCGCCGGGACGGTATCTGGAACGGGTGCTGCACATGAAATACATCAGCACCGGCTCTACCGCGCCGCAACCGCAGATCGCGATTGCCGAATTTCTCAAGGCTGGGCATTTCGAACCGCATTTGCGGCGGATGCGTACCCAATACCAACGCAATCGCGACGTGATGATCGATTGGGTCAGCCGCTATTTCCCAGCCGGTACCCGCGCCAGTCGCCCCCAAGGCAGCTTCATGCTCTGGGTCGAGCTGCCGGAGGGCTTCGACACCCTGAAACTGAATCGTGCGCTGCACGATCAAGGCGTACAGATTGCCGTCGGCAGTATCTTTTCCGCCTCGGGCAAATACCGCAATTGCCTGCGGATGAACTACGCTGCCAAAACAACCCCGCAGATCGAAGAAGCAGTGCGCAAGGTCGGTGCGACAGCCATCAAACTGCTGGCGGAAATCGACTGACCTTTCTTCGGGAAGCGGCGTCCATATGCTAACCGTCACTCCCCGGAATACGCTCCGTGAGAATCAGACAGCCCCTGCTTGCTCTTCTGTTACTCGCCTCGCTCCTTGGTGGCTGTACGACACTCAATGTCCCTCGCGAACCGAGTCAGGCCCTGCCGGCCGCCGATTCTGCGTTCGGCCGTTCGATCCAGGCACAGGCCGCCCCCCATGAGGGTCAATCGGGCTTTCGCTTGCTCTCCGATAGCTCAGAGGCCTTCACTGCCCGCGCCGAGCTGATTCGCAAAGCCCAAAGCAGCCTCGACCTGCAGTACTACATCGTCCACGACGGCATCAGCACACGAATACTGGTGAGCGAACTGCTCAACGCCGCCGACCGCGGCGTGCGGGTGCGGATTTTGCTCGACGACACCACCAGCGATGGCCTGGACCAGATCATCGCGACCCTTGCCGCACATCCAAAAATTCAGATCCGGGTGTTCAACCCGCTGCACTTGGGCCGCAGCACCGTCGTTACGCGAACCATGGGCCGACTCTTCAACCTGTCGCAGCAACACCGACGCATGCACAACAAACTGTGGGTCGCAGACAACAGCGCAGCGATCGTGGGCGGGCGCAACCTGGGGGACGAGTATTTCGATGCCGAGCCCAACCTCAATTTCACCGACATCGACATGCTCAGTGTCGGCCCGGTTGCAGAGCAGCTGGGGCATAGCTTCGACCAGTACTGGAACAGCGCCCTGAGCAAGCCGATCGAGCAGTTTCTCTCGACCAGGCCGACAGCCAAGGATCTGAGAAACACCCGGACCCGACTGGACGAATCCCTGGAGGAAACGCGCAAACAGAACCACGCGCTTTATCAGCAGTTAATGGCCTATACCACTCACCCGCGCCTGGATGTCTGGCGCCGAGAGTTGATCTGGGCCTGGAACCAGGCGTTGTGGGACGCACCAAGCAAGGTGCTGGCCGACGGCGAACCGGACCCGCACCTGATACTGACCACCCAGTTGGCGCCCGAACTCAATGGGGTCAGCAAGGAGCTGATCATGGTCTCGCCCTACATCGTGCCCGCCCAACCGGGCCTGGTGTACCTGACCGGTCGCGCTGATGCCGGCGTGTCGGTGAGTTTGCTGACCAATTCACTGGAAGCCACCGATGTACCGGCCACGCATGGTGGTTACGCGCCTTATCGCAAAGCCTTGCTGGAGCACGGTGTGCAATTGTTCGAATTACGCCGCCAGCCCGGCGACAGCGGTGGCAGCGGTGGCAGCGGTGGCAGCGGCAGAGGACCGAGCCTGTTCCACAGTGGGAGCAACACCTCCCGTGGTTCCGAATCCAGCCTGCACAGCAAGGCAATGGTTTTCGACCGACAGAAAGCCTTCATCGGCTCGTTCAATTTCGACCCGCGCTCGGTACTGTGGAACACCGAAGTCGGGGTACTGGTGGACAACCCGCAGCTCGCCGGACGGGTGCGCGAACTGGCACTGGAGGGTATGGCGCCGCCCCTCAGCTATCACGCCCGGCTGGAAAAGGGTCAGATCGTCTGGGTCACTGAAGATGACGGCAAACAGCACACACTGACCAAAGAACCGGGAAGTTGGTGGCAGCATTTCAATTCATGGCTCAGCAGCATGGTCGGCCTGGAGCGGATGTTGTAACAGCTGCTACAGAACTATACCGGCTGCACCGCACCAAACGCGCCTTGCCGTGACAGCAGAATCACCAACCCCAGCGCACCCGCCGCCATCAGCAGCGGCAACGCATGCCCGCTGATCCACTGACTGCCGGCGCCGGCCGCCAGCGGTCCGACCAGGCAACCGATACCCCACAGCTGCGCGATATGCGCATTGGCGCGCACCAGCGCATCGTCGCGATAGCGCTCGCCGATCAGGATCAGTGACAAGGTGAACAAACCGCCGGCACTGGCACCGAACAACACCCACAACGGCCAGATCAGCAACGTGTCGATCAACAACGGGATGGCCAGGCTCGATATCAGCAGAACCGCCGCACACCCGGTGAACAGCGTGCGCCGCGACAAGCGATCGGCCAGTGCGCCAATCGGCAACTGCAGCAAGGCATCACCCACCACCACCGTACTGACCATCGCCAACGCAATTTCCGTCGTAAAGCCCTGACGCAGGCAATACACCGGCAACAACGTCAGGATCATCGCTTCGAACGCGGCGAACAGCGACACCGCCCAGGCAATCGCCGGCAGGCCACGGCAGAAACCCAGCAAGTCGCTGAAGGTCACGCTGCAGGCTTCACTGGTCGGCGCGCCGCTGCGGCCCAGCAACAGGAACGGTGCCGCCATCAACAAACCGACGCCGACCCAGAATCCGTAATCGTGCTCAGTGCCCAGTACGCCAAGCAGCAACGGCCCGGCCAGCTGACTCAGCGCGTAGCTGCTGCCATACAACGCCACCAATCGCCCGCGCCACTCTTCCACCACAAGCTGGTTGATCCAGCTTTCGCCGAGGATGAACACAAGGGTCAGGATCACGCCGATCATCAAACGCAACGCCAGCCAAATCGGATAGCTCGGCAACAACGCCAGCAAACCGATGGACAACGCCCCGGCCCACAGGCACAAACGCATCAGATTGGCCGTGCCCAGACGCGCGGCCAGATGGCTGGAGACCTTCGCACCCAACAGCACGCCTATGGCGGGCATCGCCGCCATCACGCCAATGGCGAACGAGCCATAGCCCCAACCTTCCAGACGAAACGACACCAGCGGCATGCTGACGCCCAAGGCCAGGCCGACACTCAAGACAGACGCCAACACGGCGAAATAAGTCGCCCAACGCATTTCCCACGCTCCTGTGGATATTATTTTTCAGACACCGCACAAAACAAATGTGGGAGCGGGCTTGCTCGCGAAGAGGCCATCACATCCAACATCATCGTTGGCTGTCACGGCGCCTTCGCGAGCAAGCCCGCTCCCACAGGGGATCGTCGTTGTGTGGTACTTACAACTTGATCCAGGTCGCCTTCAGCTCGGTGTACTTGTCGAATGCATGCAGCGACTTGTCACGACCGTTGCCGGACTGTTTGAAGCCACCGAACGGCGCCGTCATGTCGCCGCCGTCATACTGGTTGACCCACACGCTACCAGCGCGCAGTGCCTTGGCGGTCAGGTGGGCCTTGGAAATATCCTGGGTCCACACCGCTGCGGCCAAGCCGTAAGGGGTGTCGTTGGCAATCGCAATGGCTTCTTCGGCGGTATCGAACGTGATCACCGACAGCACTGGGCCAAAGATTTCTTCCTGCGCGATTTTCATCGCGTTGCTGACGCCGTCGAAAATCGTCGGCTCAACGTAAGTGCCACCGGTTTCCTGAAGGATGCGCTTGCCGCCCGCCACCAGTTTGGCGCCGTCGGTGTGGCCGGATTCGATGTAGGACAGCACGGTGTTCATCTGCTGGGTATCCACCAGCGCACCGACGTTGGTTGCCGGGTCCAGCGGGTTGCCCGGTTTCCAGGTTTTCAGTGCCTCGATCACCAGCGGCAGGAATTTGTCCTTGATCGAACGCTCCACCAGCAGGCGCGAGCCGGCAGTGCAGACTTCGCCCTGGTTGAAGGCGATGGCACCGGCAGCCGATTCAGCGGCAGCTTGCAGGTCCGGCGCATCGGCGAACACGATGTTCGGGCTCTTGCCGCCGGCTTCGAGCCAGACGCGTTTCATGTTCGATTCGCCGGAGTAGATCAGCAGTTGCTTGGCGATTTTGGTCGAACCGGTGAACACCAGGGTGTCCACGTCGTTATGCAGGGCCAGGGCCTTGCCGACGGTGTGACCGTAGCCTGGCAATACGTTCAGCACGCCTTTCGGGATACCAGCCTCGACGGCCAGCGCAGCGATGCGGATGGCGGTCAGCGGGGATTTTTCGGACGGCTTGAGGATCACCGAGTTACCGGTGGACAGCGCCGGGCCGAGTTTCCAGCAGGCCATCATCAGCGGGAAGTTCCACGGCACGATCGCGCCGACGACGCCGACGGGTTCGCGGGTCACCAGACCCAGCTGGTCATGGGGAGTGGCGGCCACTTCGTCGTAGATCTTGTCGATGGCTTCACCGCTCCAGCTCAGGGCTTGCGCCGCGCCTGGAACGTCGATGTACAGGGAGTCGCTGATCGGCTTGCCCATGTCCAGGGTTTCAAGCAGGGCCAGCTCTTCGGCGTGCTGTTTCAGCAGGCCGGCGAAACGGATCATGGTGGCTTTACGCTTGGTCGGCGCCAGGCGGGACCAGACGCCGGAATTGAAAGTAGCGCGGGCATTTTCAACAGCGCGCTGGGCGTCGGCGGCGTCACAGCTGGCAATCTTGCCCAGCAGACGGCCATCGACCGGGCTGATGCACTCGAAGGTCTCGGCGGAGACGGCATCGGTGTATTCACCATTGATGTAGGCGCGGCCTTCGATCTTCAGATCGCGAGCCCGTTGTTCCCAATCGGCACGAGTCAGGGTGGTCATACGAGTGTCCTCCTCTTATTGAATACGAACGCTCCACGGTCTTCGCGGGCGCTGTCAGGAATTCTGCCCAGCCAGCCTGATTTGTCGGCCCAAGGCAACTGCCACCCTAAACCAGTGGCCGGGGTTGTTTCAATATATTTGACACAAGGTCGGCAAACGGCCTTGCGGTGTTCATTTTAATAAACATAGACTTTGGACTTTCCAGCCATCGCGTCGCAATCACGGGGGATAACAACAATGAGCATCCAGGACATCGTCGACTTCAGCCAGGCCACCACCCAGCCCGAACGCTATCGGCCAGACCAGGCAAAAGTCCTCAAGGGTGACCCCGAGCAAGCAGTGTACAACCACTACAACAGCCCTTGTGGTCAGTTGAACGCCGGCGTGTGGGAAGGTGCGATTGGTCAGTGGCTGGTGAATTTTACCGAGCATGAATACTGCGAAATCGTCCAGGGCGTGTCCGTGCTACGCGACAACGACGGCAACAGCAAGACCGTTCGGGCAGGCGATCGTTTCGTCATCCCGGCCGGGTTCCGGGGTACCTGGGAAGTGCTGGAGACCTGCCGCAAGATCTATGTGGCGTTTGAACAAAAGACCTGAGCAGTTTGTTAAGGCATCAAAATGGCCCATATCGCGAGATATGGGCCTTTTTTTTGCTTAGCTGCACTGCCAGATGCCAGGTGAAGTACTTAATTACCGCACTCAATCGCTGACCTTGCCGAATGCTGTTCTCGCTCCCGAATAAAGGAGCCTCACCGTCATCATTCACAAGGAAGCGAATAAACATGAAAAATTTTCTTAACACTGGCCTGCTGGCAGGTCTTTTCCTGGCAGTCACCCTGACGTCGGCACATGCGAACGAACCGGAACAGCCAGCGCAGCGATGCGATGCACGGAGGGTTACGTACCTGATTGGCGAATACCTGTCCCGGTCCGTTCGAGATGAGGCATTCAGGGAGTCACGGGCGACCAGCATTAAAGTCAACTCCCGCGACCTGGACCCTGACAACAATCGCCTGCAAATCAGGACCGATATAAACCTGGAGATTATTGCCATGTACTGCGGCTGATCACTCGCAAGGACGACTTGTGGGCAACAAAAAAGGCCCGTATCTCGCGATACGGGCCTTTTTCGTAAGAGGGAAAAATCAATTACTTGATTTTGCCTTCTTTGTACATCACGTGCTTGCGAACGCGCGGATCGAACATGCGCTTTTCGAGCTTGTCCGGAGTAGTACGCTTGTTCTTGTCGGTAGTGTAGAAGTGACCAGTACCGGCGCTAGAAATCATTCGAATCAATTCACGCATGATTAGCTCCCTTAGATCTTGCCAGCTTTGCGAATTTCGGCCAGCACGACAGTAATGCCACGCTTGTCGATGATACGCATGCCTTTGGCAGATACGCGCAGACGCACGAAACGTTTCTCTTCTTCAACCCAGAAGCGGTGATGCTGCAGGTTCGGCAGGAAACGACGACGGGTTTTGTTGTTTGCGTGGGAAATGTTATTCCCAGTCACCGGACCCTTACCGGTAACTTGACATACTCTCGACATGCCTCAGCCCTCTAAAACCACATGCCCAACCCGGCATGGGTTGGCCGCTTAATCTCTCAGTCATTTGGCGCCAGGCGCCGCGTTTCTTTAGAGGTCTTACCGGCTACACCTACAGTGAAGGAACCGGGCCCCTAGAAAAGAGCGCTGCTTTATACCAGAAAGACTGGAGAGCAACAACATTCCGTGTGCGCGGACTTGATAAATCCCCCATTTTTCGCGCGCCGAGCGCCTTGGATAAAGGCTGTCGTCGATTAAGACCGCTCGTCGCAGAGAATCGGCCAACCGACCGATTCCGGGTTTTCCTCGGCCCGCATCACCGAAAACAAGCGCACATAGTCCACTTAAAATGAAAAAGGGGATAGTCATTTGCAAAAGAGCCCACTAGGGTAAGCCTTTTCCAGACTGCACTTGCAGATGGGCCTTCGATCTGTAAAGGAATCCGACCATGCGCCTCGCTGCCCTACCGCTGCTGCTCGCCCCTCTTCTGCTGAGCCCGCTGGCTCATGCCGCCGCTCTGAGCGTTTGCACTGAGGCAAGCCCGGAAGGGTTCGACGTGGTGCAATACAACTCGCTGACCACCACCAACGCCTCGGCCGACGTGCTGATGAACCGTCTGGTGGACTTCGATACCGCCAGCGGCAAAGTGGTCGCCAGCCTCGCGGACAGCTGGGAAGTCACGCCCGACGGCCTGACCTACGTGTTCAAACTGCATCCGCAGGTGAAATTCCACCGCACTGAATACTTCAGCCCGACCCGCGACCTGACCGCCGAAGACGTGAAATTCAGTTTCGACCGCATGCTCGACCCGGCGAACCCGTGGCACAAGGTCGCCCAGAGCGGCTTCCCGCACGCCCAGTCGATGCAGTTGCCGGCATTGATCAAGAAGATCGACGCACTGGACCCGCTGACCATACGGTTCACCCTCGACCACCCGGACTCGACCTTCCTCGCGACCCTGAGCATGGGCTTCGCCTCGATCTATTCGGCTGAATATGCCGACAAACTGATGAAGGCCGGCACCCCGGAGAAGCTCAATAGCCAGCCAATCGGCAGCGGGCCGTTCATCTTCACGCGCTTCCAGAAAGATGCCTCGATCCGCTACAAGGCCAACCCGGATTACTTCCGCGGCAAGCCTTCGGTGGATCCGCTGATTTTCGCCATCACCCCTGACGCCAACGTGCGTCTGCAGAAATTGCGCCGCAACGAGTGCCAGATCGCCCTGTCGCCCAAGCCTCTGGACGTACAGGCCGCGCTGAAAGAACCGACCCTGAAAGTGGAAAAGACTGACGCCTTCATGACCGCGTTCGTCGGCATCAACAGCCAGCATCCGCCACTGGACAAGCCTGAAGTGCGCCAGGCGATCAACCTCGCGTTCGACAAGGCCAACTACGTCAAAGCTGTGTTCGAAGACACCGCCGAGGCCGCCAACGGCCCGTACCCGCCTAACACCTGGAGCTACGCCAAAGGCCTGCCGGGTTATCCGCATGACGTCGAAAAAGCCAAAGCACTCATGGCGAAGGCCGGGCTCAAGGACGGTTTCCAGACCACCATCTGGACCCGACCTTCTGGCAGTCTGCTTAACCCAAACCCGAGCCTCAGCGCTCAAATGCTGCAATCGGACCTCGCGGAAATCGGCATTCAGGCCGAGATTCGGGTGATCGAATGGGGTGAGCTGATTCGCCGCGCCAAGGCCGGTGAACACGACCTGTTATTCATGGGCTGGGCCGGCGACAACGGCGACCCGGACAACTTCCTCACGCCGCAGTTTTCCTGCGCTGCGGTCAAATCCGGCACCAACTTCGCACGCTACTGCAACCAGGACCTGGACAAACTGATCAGCGCCGGCAAGACCACCGGCGAGCAAGGTGTGCGTACCAAACTCTACGAACAGGCCCAGGCACAGATCCAGCAGCAGGCACTGTGGTTGCCGCTGGCCCACCCGACCGCCTTCGCGCTGACGCGCAAGGACGTTGAGGGTTATCAGGTCAGCCCTTTTGGTCGTCAGGATTACTCGAAGGTCAACCTCAAGTAATCCGCCCCGCCACAACCCCCTGTAGGAGCCGAGCTTGCTCGCGATGGCGTTCCTTCACTCACTGTACAGGGTGACTGATACGACGCCATCGCGAGCAAGCTCGGCTCCTACAGGGTTTTATGTTTGTCGTGATGCCTCTTACATCCACCCGTACTCGGCCATGGACAGCGGATCGCCGTCACCGATGATGAAATGGTCGAGCACCCGCACATCGATCAGGTCCAGCGCCTCTTGCAGGCGCTTGGTCAGCACTCGGTCGGCTTGACTGGGGTTGGTATTACCCGACGGATGGTTATGGCAGAGGATCAACGCTGCGGCGTTGTGGGCCAACGCACGTTTAACCACTTGTCTCGGATAGACACTGGTGCTGTCGATGGACCCGCGAAACAGCACTTCAAAGGTCTGCACTTGATGCCTGGAATCCAAAAAAAGACAGCCGAACACCTCGTGAGGCTCGTGGCGCAGCATTGATTTCAGGTAATCACGAACCGCTTGCGGATTTTCCAGCGCCGATTTTTGGCGCGCACGTTCGGCCAAATGACGCCGGCTCATTTCCTGGACCGCTTGCAACTGAGCGAATTTCGCCGGCCCGAGCCCCAACTCCCTGCTGAACGCCTCCTGATCGGCCTCGAGCAGCGAGCGCAGGCTGCCAAACTGATTCAACAGGTGTCGCGCCAGATCTACCGCGCTTTTGCCCGACACGCCCGTTCGTAAAAAAATCGCCAGCAGTTCGGCGTCTGAAAGGCTCCCCGAGCCCAACTCAAGCAACCTCTCCCGCGGCCGTTCCGCCGCTGGCCAATCGCGAATACTCATAGCACCTCCCTGGTCTGTGGGCGCCGCTGTTCCGTAGCGGTCGCTGTGATATCGTAGCCCATCTTTTTTGCGGGCGATTTCATCCCTGGGGAGGGGGTATCGCCATGCAGTCATCAACGAAATGAAAGGCAGACCTATGCAGCGGCTGTATCGGAAACGCATCGTTCTGGGCGTCGGCGGCGGCATCGCTGCCTACAAGAGCGCCGACCTGGTTCGCCGCCTGATCGACCAGGGCGCTGAAGTGCGCGTGGTCATGACCCGCGGCGGCAGCGAGTTCATCACACCGTTGACCATGCAGGCCTTGTCCGGGCATCCGGTCCACCTCGACTTGCTCGACCCTGCGGCCGAAGCTGCCATGGGCCACATCGAGCTGGCCAAATGGGCCGACCTGGTGCTGATCGCCCCCGCCACCGCGGACCTCATTGCCCGTCTGGCCCAAGGCATTGCCAACGACCTGCTGACCACGCTGGTGCTGGCCACCGACGCCGTGGTCGCCGTTGCCCCGGCGATGAACCAGGCCATGTGGCGCGACCCGGCTACCCAGGCCAACCTGCAAACCCTCGAAAGCCGCGGCCTGAAAACCTTCGGCCCAGCCTCCGGCAGCCAGGCCTGCGGCGACGTTGGCATGGGTCGCATGCTCGAAGCCACCGACCTCGCCCAGTGCGCGGCGGACTGCTTCCAGCGTCAGGCGCTGACCGGCAAACACGTGCTGATCACCGCTGGCCCGACCCAGGAAAACATCGACCCGGTGCGCTACATCACCAACCACAGCTCCGGAAAGATGGGTTTTGCCCTGGCCGAGGCCGCAGTGGAAGCCGGCGCCCGCGTCACGCTGATCACCGGCCCGGTGCACCTGCCGACCCCGGATCGCGTCACCCGCATCGACGTGGTCAGCGCCCGCGACATGCTCGCCGCGTGTGAAGCCGCGATCCCTTGCGACCTGTTCATCGCCTCGGCAGCGGTTGCGGATTACCGCCCGGAAGTCGTCGCCCCACAGAAACTCAAGAAAGACCCTACGAACGGCGACGGCTTGTTGCTACAGATGGTGCGTAACCCAGACATTCTGGCCACCATTGCCACACGCCCCGACCGTCCGTTCAGTGTCGGGTTCGCCGCCGAAACCGAACACTTGCTCGATTACGCTGCACGCAAGTTGAAAGACAAGAACCTCGATTTGATCGTCGCCAATGACGTCGCCAACCCGAGCATTGGCTTCAACAGCGAAGAAAACGCCTGCAGCGTGATCGACCGCCAGCTACACGCCACACTTTTCGCCCAGACCAGCAAGAGCAAGATTGCTCGCCAGCTGATCACTTTTATCGCCGAACGTCTGAACCAGGTTTAATTTACATGCACGCTTTGCAAGCCAAGATCCTCGACCCTCGCATCGGTACCGATTTCCCGCTGCCGCAGTACGCCACGCCAGGCTCCGCCGGCCTCGACCTGCGCGCCATGCTGGAAAAAGACACCGTCATCAAGCCGGGCGAAACCCTGCTGATCCCGACTGGCCTGTCCGTCTACATTGGCGATCCGGGCTTGGCGGCGCTGATTCTGCCGCGCTCCGGCCTGGGCCATAAGCACGGCATCGTGCTGGGCAACCTGGTCGGCCTGATCGACTCCGATTACCAGGGCCCGCTGATGGTGTCGTGCTGGAACCGTGGCCAGAACGATTTCAACATGGTGGTAGGCGAACGCCTGGCCCAGTTGGTGCTGGTACCGGTGGTTCAAGCGCATTTCGAGATGGTCGAGGAATTCGTCGAAACCCAGCGCGGCACTGGCGGGTTCGGCCACTCCGGCAGCCATTGATGATTTCCTTGTGGGAGCCAGCAGGCTCGCTCCCACAAGTTTTGTACTGAATTGCAAAGACGTCATCTGGAAGGTTTACCACTGAAAATCAAGGCATTGGCCGGCCATTTACTCGCCGATGCTGGTGGCATGGCCTTTTCACACCACGAACTCTCAGTGGAAAACGCCGTCATACCCTTCAGTTTGAGCCTGCCGACGAGTTCTTCGCGGCAGGTCCAGCCACTTTCGAGATGGAGCATTCCTACAGATGAGCACCCCAGCCCAAGTCGCACCCAAGTTCCCCGACAGCATCTTCCGCGCCTACGATATTCGCGGCACCGTCCCGGAATTCTTGAACGCTGAAACCGCGTATTGGCTCGGTCGCGCCATCGGCTCCCAGAGCCTGGCCCAGGACGAACCCAACGTGTCCGTCGGCCGTGACGGTCGCCTGTCCGGCCCAGAACTGGTCGAACAACTGATCAAAGGCCTCGCCGACAGCGGTTGCCACGTCAGCGACGTCGGCCTGGTGCCAACGCCTGCGCTGTACTACGCCGCCAACGTGCTGGCCGGCAAATCCGGCGTGATGCTCACCGGCAGCCACAACCCGTCGAACTACAACGGCTTCAAGATCGTCATCGCTGGCGACACCCTGGCCAACGAACAGATCCAGGCCCTGCACGAACGCCTCAAGACCAACAACCTGAGCAGCGGCAAGGGCAGCATCACCCAGGTCGAGATCCTCGACCGCTACAACACCGAAATCGTCCAGGACATCAAACTGGCTCGCCGTCTGAAAGTCGTGGTCGACTGCGGTAACGGCGCGGCCG
Source organism: Pseudomonas sp. PDM25 (assembly GCF_019219045.1). Lineage (NCBI taxonomy): Bacteria > Pseudomonadati > Pseudomonadota > Gammaproteobacteria > Pseudomonadales > Pseudomonadaceae > Pseudomonas > Pseudomonas sp. PDM25. Next base: position 152,601 of record NZ_JAHUWL010000004.1, on the reverse strand, counting down.
GCGTGATCGCCCCGCAACTGATCGAAGCCCTGAACTGCGAAGTCATCCCGCTGTTCTGCGACGTCGACGGCAACTTCCCGAATCACCACCCGGACCCAGGCAAGCCTGAAAACCTTGTGGACCTGATCGCCAAGGTCAAGGAAACCAACGCTGACCTGGGCCTGGCGTTCGACGGCGACGGCGACCGCGTCGGCGTGGTGACCAACACCGGCAGCATCGTCTACCCCGACCGTCTGCTGATGCTGTTCGCCCGTGACGTGCTGGCGCGCAACACTGACGCGGAAATCATCTTCGACGTCAAATGCACCCGCCGCCTGACGCCGCTGATCAAGGAATACGGCGGCCGTCCGCTGATGTGGAAGACCGGTCACTCGTTGATCAAAAAGAAAATGAAACAGACTGGTGCCCTGTTGGCCGGCGAAATGAGTGGGCACATCTTCTTCAAGGAACGCTGGTTCGGTTTCGACGACGGCATTTACAGCGCCGCGCGTCTGCTGGAGATCCTCAGCAAAGAAAAATCCACCGCGGAAGAGCTGTTTGCGACCTTCCCGAACGATATTTCTACGCCGGAAATCAATATCCATGTGACCGAAGAGAGCAAATTCAGCATCATTGATGCTCTGCACGACGCGAAGTGGGGCGAAGGCGCCGACCTGACCACCATTGACGGCGTGCGAGTCGACTACGCCAAAGGCTGGGGCCTGGTGCGCGCGTCCAACACCACACCGGTGCTGGTGCTGCGCTTCGAGGCCGATGACGAGGCTGAATTGCAACGCATCAAGGACGTGTTCAAAGTCCAGTTGAAGCGTGTTGCCCCTGATCTCCTTTTACCGTTTTGATTTATCGAAGCGCCTTTTATTGAAGTGCCGGAGCCCTGAATGACCCTCGAACGCGAAGCCGCCGCCAACACCGCCAAGGTCCTGTCCGAAGCGCTGCCTTACATTCGCCGCTATGTCGGCAAGACGCTGGTGATCAAATATGGCGGCAACGCGATGGAAAGCGAGGAGCTGAAAACCGGCTTCGCCCGCGACATCGTGCTGATGAAAGCCGTCGGCATCAACCCGGTGGTGGTTCACGGCGGCGGCCCGCAAATCGGCGACCTGCTCAAGCGTCTGTCGATCGAGAGCCACTTCATCGATGGCATGCGCGTGACTGACGCGCAAACCATGGACGTGGTGGAAATGGTCCTCGGCGGCCAGGTCAACAAGGACATCGTCAACCTGATCAACCGTCATGGCGGCAGCGCCATCGGCCTGACCGGTAAAGACGCCGAGCTGATTCGTGCGAAAAAGCTCACCGTGACCCGCCAGACGCCGGAGATGACCCAACCGGAAATCATCGACATCGGCCAGGTCGGTGAAGTGGTCGGCATCAACACCGACCTGCTGAACCTGCTGGTCAAAGGTGACTTCATCCCGGTGATCGCGCCAATCGGTGTCGGCGCCAACGGCGAGTCGTACAACATCAACGCTGACCTGGTAGCCGGTAAAGTCGCCGAAGCACTGAAAGCTGAAAAGCTGATGCTGCTGACCAACATCGCCGGCCTGATGGACAAGTCGGGCACGGTCCTGACCGGCCTGACCACCCAACAGGTCGACGACTTGATCGCCGACGGCACCATCTACGGCGGCATGCTGCCGAAGATCCGTTGCGCGCTGGAAGCCGTTCAAGGTGGCGTGGGCAGCTCGTTGATCATCGATGGCCGGGTGCCGAATGCGATTCTTCTGGAAATCTTCACCGACACCGGTGTGGGTACCTTGATCAGCAATCGCAAGCGTCACTGATTCAAGTACGTCAAAAGATCGCACCCTTCAGCAGCACCTATGGATGTACGAATATTCCGTAGGAGCTGATGAAGTCTGCGATCTTTTTTATGCGCGCAGGAAATGTCTGACCTGATTAAGCGAAACATCCGACATCCCGCCAGCATTAGTCCGCATAGGATCTTCCCTGTATCCACAGGAGATCTTCCCCATGAAAAAAGACCACGTTCCCTACGGCAGTGATGTTTCAGCAGGCACTTACGAGTGCGCAGACTGCGGGCGCGAATACTCCAATCAGTCAAAGACTTCGCTTCCGCCGTGTCCAGACTTCAAACCCAGCACCCACACACTCAATGGCTGGAATATCCTGACCGGCCAAGGTGACGCCGTGGCAGATCCGTATCCAAACAAGCCTTCCAAGTAATCACGGGGGTCTGAACCATGCAGATCTCGTTCACGATTGACGCCCAGGCATTCGACCTCGAGCAAAAGGAGCCGGTCAAAAAGACCCTGAGGATTTCCGACCACGAAATCGCCCACGCCCTGCAGCGAATAGCCAAGGCGAGTCTGACCGAATACTTGAAAATGCTGGTCGAAGGCGGCATGCCGAGTCGGGCCGATGAAGCGAAACAGGACCGTTTGCTGTATCTGATTCAAAGCTACTTCGGACAGACATTGCCGACCGAATCTCAGATATCGACGATTTTTCAGCTGACCCAAAGCCAAAGCAAAACCCTGCTGAAAAACACGGTTTCGCGCTTTCGCAATCAGCTGGACGAGATCCTTCAACACAGCATGAGGGCCGTGATCGAAACGGCAGAGCATGCGCAGACGGTTTATCTGGTGGTCATCAGCTCTGACGTCATCCGTGATGAGCTGAACATGCTGATCACCCAAAACGAGCCGACATTCAAACCCATCACCAAACGCAAAGGCAGCGCCGGTCAGTTCGAAATCAGTGAAGACTCCCACGCGCTGTTATGCCAGACACTGGGCCTGAATGCCGCTCAGTGACATCGTCGCGGTCAGCGGTTTGCTGCTGACCTTGACCACCTTCATGTTCAACCTGGCTTGGCCGAAGCTGCATGAAGCGTTGGAACTGGATGAAAAACAACCAGGTCCGCTGGCCAGAAAACGCAGCCAAGGGAAAGTGATGAGCGTTTTGTTGGGCCGCGCCGTACCGCTGACCTGCGCCTTCATGGCGTTGTTTTACGTCAATCTGCCGGCCGCCGTAAGGATCATGGGAAGCAGCACGCTGGATCTGTGGGATTTCGATGTGGATCGCACGCTCTACGTGCTAGTCGTCCTGGCACTGCTGGTGTTTGCGCTGTTCAGCCTGGGATTGGTACTAAAACTAATCGGAAAATGGCGAAGACTGCGCTGACGACACAAAACAAAAGACCCCACTCAGCCTGGCTGAGCGGGGTCTTTTTTTGTACGCCAATCCTGTGGGAGCGGGCTTGCTCGCGAAGAGGCCATCAGATTCAACATCTTCGTTGACTGATACACCGCTTTCGCGAGCAAGCCCGCTCCCACAGGTGATTGTGGTTAAACGCCGAACTGCGCGCGGTAGGCTTCAACCGCCGGCAGGTGCTGCTTGAGCTGCGGGTCATCAGCCAGGAATTCGAGCACCTGGTTCAGCGAAACAATGCTGATCACCGGAATACCGAAGTCACGCTCCACTTCCTGGATGGCCGACAACTCGCCGTTGCCACGCTCCTGACGGTTCAGGGCGATGAGCACACCCGCCGCCTTGGCGCCGTCCTGGGAAGCGATGATCTGCATCACCTCGCGGATGGCAGTACCGGCGGTGATCACGTCGTCGATGATCAACACATCACCGGTCAACGGCGCGCCGACCAGACTGCCGCCTTCGCCGTGAGCCTTGGCTTCCTTGCGGTTGAAGCACCATGGCAAATCACGGTCATGATGTTCGGCCAAGGCCACTGCGGTGGTCGCCGCCAAAGGGATGCCTTTGTACGCCGGGCCAAACAAGACATCGAACGAAATACCGCTCTCGACGATGGCTGCCGCGTAGAAACGACCCAGCTGCGCAAGGGCCTTCCCTGAGTTGAACAGGCCGGCATTGAAGAAGTAAGGACTGGTGCGTCCGGACTTCAGGGTGAACTCGCCGAAGCGCAAAACGCCGCGATCGATGGCAAAACGAATGAAATCGCGCTGATACGCTTGCATGAAAAAAACCCCAAATACCACGGATTTAGCTAATTAGGTTGACGCCGTGTATCATACACGCACGCGATTTTTGGGGCCATTTATGCGGATCATCAGTGTGAACGTCAATGGTATTCAGGCTGCAGTGGAGCGAGGTTTGCTCAGTTGGCTGCAAGCACAGAATGCCGACGTCATCTGCCTGCAGGACACCCGCGCCTCCGCCTTTGAACTGGACGATCCAGCCTTCCAACTGGATGGCTACTTCCTTTATGCCTGCGAAGCTGAAGTTCCCGCCCAGGGTGGCGTGGCTTTGTATTCGCGGTTGCAACCGAAGGCAGTCATCAGCGGTCTCGGCTTCGAGACAGCCGACCGCTACGGGCGCTACCTGCAAGCCGATTTCGACAAGGTCAGCATCGCGACCTTACTGCTCCCTTCGGGGCAGAACGGCGATGAAGACTTGAACCAGAAGTTCAAGCTAATGGACGATTTCGCCCGTTATCTGGATAAACAGCGACGCAAACGTCGCGAGTACATTTACTGTGGCTCGCTGTACGTGGCGCAACAGAAGCTGGATATCAAGAACTGGCGTGACAGCCAGCAATCCCCGGGCTTCCTGGCACCTGAACGTGCCTGGATGGACGAGATTGTCGGCAACATGGGTTATGTCGATGCGTTGCGCGAAGTCAGCCGTGAAGGCGACCAGTACAGCTGGTGGCCGGATAACGAACAGGCTGAAATGCTCAATCTCGGTTGGCGTTTCGACTATCAGTTGCTGACTCCAGGCCTGCGTCGCTTCGTACGCAGCGCGCGTCTGCCTCGTCAGCCACGGTTCTCGCAACACGCACCGCTGATCGTGGACTACGATTGGACGCTGACCATCTAAGCGTCGTTTCGCAGATGCAAAAAAAGCCGACAGTGATGTCGGCTTTTTTGTGCACGCCTTATTTCTGTAGGAGCATAGCTTGCTCGCGATGAACGAAGACGCACTGTATCTGACGCACCGCGGCGCCTGATCGCGAGCAAGCTTTGCTCCTACAGGACCGTGGTGATTATTTGATCAAGCGCCAGGTGAACGGGTAACGATAAGGCACCCCTTCATTGGCCTTCACGCCGGCAATGATCGTCAGCACCAGCGCACCGATCGCCACCAGACCGAACAGGAAGAACCCGACGATCACCACCATCAGCAGGAAGCAGATGGCGGAGGCAATGGCGACGGTGATCTGAAAGTTCAGCGCCTCCTTGCCTTGAGCATCAACAAACGGGTCCATCTCGCGCTTCATCTGCCAGAGAATCAGCGGGCCGATCAGCGTACCGAACGGAATCCAGATCCCCAGCAAGGCGGACAGGTGACAAAACATTGCCCACTGCCGAACCTCTTTGCTCGGTGTGGGAAGCAGCTGTTGCTCGTCACTCATGGCGTCCTCCTTGTGTGGAACAGTCCGATCAGTCGGCCAGTGCAGCCTTTTGCAGCTCGAAGATTTCGCTCATGCCTTTCTTCGCCAACTCAAGCATAGCGTTCAGTTCTTCCGGCTGGAACGGAGCGCCTTCGGCAGTGCCCTGGACTTCGATGAAGCCGCCAGTGCTGGTCATCACCACGTTCAAGTCGGTCTCGGCGGCCGAGTCTTCCAGATAGTCGAGGTCGAGTACCGGCTCACCCTGGTACATACCCACCGATACGGCTGCAATCATTTGCTTGAGCGGGTCGCCGCCTTTCAGGCCGCCGCGCTTCTTGATCACTTTCAAGGCATCGACCAGTGCAACCATGGCGCCGGTGATGGACGCGGTGCGGGTGCCGCCGTCAGCCTGGATCACATCGCAATCGACGTACAGGGTGACGTCGCCCAGCTTGGACATATCCAGCGAAGCGCGCAGGGAACGACCGATCAGACGCTGGATCTCCAGGGTGCGGCCGCCTTGTTTGCCGCGGCTCGCTTCACGCTGGTTACGCTCGCCGGTGGCGCGCGGCAGCATGCCGTATTCAGCGGTCAACCAGCCTTGGCCCTGACCTTTGAGGAAACGCGGCACGCCATTCTCGACGCTGACGGTGCAGATGACTTTGGTATCACCGAACTCGACCAGTACAGATCCCTCGGCGTGTTTGGTGTAGTTGCGGGTAATGCGGATCGAGCGGAGCTGATCGGCAGCGCGACCACTTGGACGTTTCATAGGGAATACCTGTACGGGGGACGGAAAACTGCGGAGCATTATAGAGCCGCAGGGCCAGGAGTGGGCACTTCTAAAAAAATCCCCCGACGACTGAAGGCCCGCAATAGCGCTTTACCGACGGCCTGCAGCCCTTTGTCACTCCGTGTGTTTGGGCGCATTCGCCCCACTGCGCTACAATCCTGCGCCTTTGCTGCCTCTTGGCTTAAATTCATATAGATCAGGTCTGCGAAACCTTTGGTAACGCATGAACCTGCATTGCGAGGTACCTCCATGGTGCACAGCATGACCGCCTTCGCCCGCGTCGAAAAAGCCGGCGCCCAAGGCACCCTGAGCTGGGAACTGCGCTCGGTCAACAGCCGCTACCTGGAGCCGCACTTGCGTCTGCCGGAGTCCTTTCGCGACCTCGAAGGCGCGGTCCGCGAAGCGTTGCGCCAGGGAATCTCCCGGGGCAAGCTCGAATGCACCTTGCGCTTCACCGAAGAAAATACCGACAAACCCCTGCAAGTGGACCGCGAGCGTGCCGCGCAATTGGTCGCCGCCGCCGAGACAATCGCCGGCCTGATCAAAAATCCGGCCGCGCTGAACCCGCTGGAAGTCCTGGCCTGGCCCGGCGTGCTGGTGGGCGACGCGACCGACCCGCAAGCCTTGAATGCCGAAGCCCTGGCGCTGTTCAACGAAGGCCTGAAAGAACTCAAGGCCGGCCGCGAGCGCGAAGGCGCGGAGCTGGCGCGGTTGATCAACGATCGCCTGACCTCCATCGAAGAAGACGTGGTAACCCTGCGTGAACTGGTCCCGCAGATGCTTGCCACCCAGCGCCAGAAGGTCCTCGACCGCTTCGCCGACATGAAGGCCGAGATGGATCCGCAGCGGCTGGAGCAGGAAATGGTCATGCTCGCGCAAAAGAGCGACGTCGCCGAAGAACTGGATCGCCTGAGCACTCACATCATCGAAGTCCGCCGGGTGCTCAAATCCGGTGGCGCTGCCGGTCGGCGCCTGGACTTCCTGATGCAAGAGCTCAACCGCGAAGCCAACACACTGGGCTCCAAAGCCTTCGACCCGCGCAGCACCCAGGCGGCGGTCAACCTCAAAGTGTTGATCGAGCAGATGCGCGAACAAGTGCAGAATATTGAGTAAGGCAACCCTGACATGACCCACAGCACCGGCACCCTGTACATCATTTCCGCCCCTTCGGGCGCGGGCAAGAGCAGCCTGGTCAAGGCCTTGACCGACTCCGATCAGGAGATCCGCGTCTCGGTTTCCCACACCACCCGCGCCATGCGCCCCGGTGAAGTGGACGGCGTGAACTATCACTTCGTCTCCCGCGAAGCGTTTGTGAAGATGGGCGAACATGGCGACTTCCTGGAGCGCGCCGAAGTGTTCGGCAATCTCTACGGCACCTCGCAAAGCCACTTGCAGCAGACCCTCGACGCAGGCCACGACTTGATCCTGGAAATCGACTGGCAAGGCGCCGAGCAAGTGCGCAAGTTGATGCCCCAGGCCCGTTCGATCTTCATTCTGCCGCCGTCCCTGCAAGCCTTGCACCAGCGTCTGACCAATCGCGGCCAGGACAGCGACGAGATCATTGAAGGCCGGATGCGCGAAGCCGTCAGCGAAATGAGTCACTACGTCGACTACGATTACCTGATCATCAACGACGATTTCGCCCACGCACTGCGCGATTTGCAGGCGATTTTCCGTGCCAATCAGCTGCATCAGAAGCGCCAGCAGCAGCGTCACGGAAAACTTTTGGCCGAATTACTCGGCTAAACAGCTCTTCCCAAAACCGCTGCAAGGGCTTTACATTGGTACTTGCAGCGCGTTGAAGGGCTTGGTCAAAAAATCAGCGCTTCCCTAATCGCTGGTGATTTTTTAAACTGTTGAGTCCGCTCGCCCAACCGGGCAGCGCGCATATTGCATTCGCTCCGAGGAATACCATGGCCCGCGTAACCGTTGAAGATTGCCTAAACCACGTGGAAAACCGCTTTGAGCTGGTCATGCTGTCTACCAAGCGTGCCCGTCAACTGGCCACCGGCGGCAAAGAGCCACTGGTTCAGTGGGAAAACGACAAGCCTACCGTTGTAGCCTTGCGTGAAATCGCTGAAGGCCTGATGAGCTACGAGTTCATCGCCAACGCTGAAATCGTCGAAGACGAACCGCTGTTCGCAGCGTTCGAGGACGAGTCCAACGAGGCAGTCTAAGCCATGCCTGGTCGACGTAGCACGGCGCGGGGTCACAGCGAACGGCAGGTCTCATCATGCCGAGCATAGACGCCCTCGCCGATCGCTTATCGACCTACCTCGGCAAGGACCAGGTCAACCTGGTCCGCCGAGCGTACTTCTACGCCGAACAAGCCCACGACGGCCAACGCCGCCGTAGCGGCGAGGCGTACGTCACGCACCCACTCGCGGTTGCGAATATTCTTGCCGACATGCACATGGACCATCAGAGCCTGATGGCTGCGATGCTGCATGACGTGATCGAAGACACCGGTATTGCCAAGGAAGCGCTGCAAGCGCAGTTCGGCGAAACCGTGGCCGAACTGGTCGACGGGGTCAGCAAACTGACCCAGATGAACTTCGAGACCAAAGCCGAAGCCCAGGCTGAAAACTTCCAGAAGATGGCGATGGCCATGGCCCGCGACATTCGCGTGATCCTGGTCAAACTGGCCGACCGCCTGCACAACATGCGGACCCTGGAAGTCCTGTCCGGCGAAAAACGCCGACGCATCGCCAAGGAAACCCTGGAAATCTATGCGCCCATCGCCAACCGGCTGGGCATGCACGCCATCCGCATAGAATTCGAAGACCTTGGCTTCAAGGCGATGCACCCGATGCGTTCCGCACGGATCAACCAGGCGGTCAAACGCGCCCGGGGCAACCGCAAGGAAATCGTCAACAAGATCGAAGAATCCCTCAGCCATTGCCTGGCCATCGACGAAATCCAGGGCGAGGTCAGCGGTCGCCAGAAACACCTCTACGGCATCTACAAGAAAATGCGCGGCAAGCGTCGGGCCTTCAACGAGATCATGGACGTCTACGCGTTCCGGATCATCGTCGACAAGGTCGATACCTGCTACCGCGTGCTGGGTGCTGTGCATAATTTGTACAAACCGTTGCCGGGGCGCTTCAAGGATTACATCGCGATCCCCAAGGCCAACGGCTACCAGTCGCTGCACACCACCTTGTTCGGCATGCACGGTGTACCGATCGAGATTCAGATCCGCACCCGTGAAATGGAAGAGATGGCCAACAACGGCATCGCCGCCCATTGGCTCTATAAATCCAGTGGCGATGAACAGCCCAAAGGTACTCATGCCCGCGCCCGCCAGTGGGTCAAAGGCGTGCTGGAGATGCAGCAACGGGCCGGCAACTCGCTGGAATTCATCGAGAGCGTGAAGATCGACCTGTTCCCGGACGAGGTCTACGTGTTCACGCCCAAAGGCCGGATCATGGAGCTGCCCAAAGGCTCCACGGCGGTCGACTTCGCTTACGCGGTGCACACCGACGTGGGCAACAGCTGCATTGCCTGTCGGATCAATCGTCGTCTCGCGCCGCTGTCCGAACCGCTGCAAAGCGGCTCCACGGTCGAGATCGTCAGCGCCCCCGGGGCACGGCCGAATCCGGCGTGGCTCAACTTCGTGGTCACCGGCAAGGCGCGGACGCACATCCGCCATGCGCTGAAACTGCAGCGCCGCTCCGAGTCCATCAGCCTCGGCGAACGCCTGCTGAACAAGGTACTCAACGGTTTCGACAGCTCGCTGGAAAAAATCCCGGCCGAGCGCGTGCAGTTGATGCTCCACGAATACCGCCTCGAACTGATCGAAGACCTGCTCGAAGACATCGGCCTGGGCAATCGCATGGCCTACGTGGTCGCCCGCCGACTGCTGGGTGAAGGCGAACAGCTGCCGAGTGCCGAAGGCCCGCTGGCGATTCGCGGCACCGAAGGCCTGGTGCTCAGTTACGCCAAGTGCTGCACGCCGATCCCGGGCGACCCGATTGTCGGCCACCTGTCCGCGGGCAAAGGCATGGTCGTGCACCTGGACAACTGCCGCAACATCAGTGAAATCCGCCACAACCCGGAAAAATGCATCCAGCTCTCGTGGGCCAAGGATGTCACCGGCGAATTCAATGTCGAACTGCGCGTCGAGCTGGAACACCAGCGCGGCCTGATCGCTCTGCTGGCCAGCAGCGTCAACGCGGCCGACGGCAATATCGAAAAAATCAGCATGGACGAACGCGATGGTCGCATCAGCGTGGTTCAACTGGTGGTCAGCGTGCACGACCGCGTACACCTGGCCCGCGTAATCAAGAAACTGCGCGCCCTGACCGGGGTGATTCGCATCACCCGCATGCGTGCCTAAGCCACCCCATTACAAGGAGTCATTCATGACCAAAACAGTTATCACCAGCGACAAGGCCCCCGCTGCCATCGGCACTTACTCCCAGGCAATCAAGGCCGGCAACACCGTTTACATGTCGGGTCAAATTCCTCTGGACCCAAAAACCATGGAACTGGTTGAAGGCTTCGAAGCCCAGACCGTCCAGGTGTTCGAGAACCTCAAAGCCGTGGCTGAAGCCGCTGGCGGTTCGTTCAAGGACATCGTCAAACTGAACATCTTCCTCACCGACCTGAGCCACTTCGCCAAGGTCAACGAGATCATGGGCAAGTACTTTGACCAACCTTACCCTGCCCGCGCCGCCATCGGCGTAGCGGCCCTGCCAAAGGGTTCGCAGGTTGAGATGGATGCCATTCTGGTCATCGAGTAATGTGTCCGGCGCAGCCTTCCAAAGGCTGCGCCGATCTTGCTTTGAAAGGATTCCACCATGCGCCAAGCGCTAGCTCTCTCGCTGGTCGCCCTACTCTTGGGCGGTTGTGCCAGCAATCCTGCCGACCGTGACATCAGCGGCACCTGGATCAATCAAGTGGCGATCGATTCAGCAGCCAAAGGCGGCCCCCTGCGCGAAGCGCTCCAGGCCTATGGCCCGAACCTGGAATGGGACGTCAACACCAAGGCCGGGCAGGCCCGCTACACCAACGGTTTTGAAAACGTCGACGGCAAGCTGCTGGGCGAACAGTCCGGCGCCTGGAAAGTCGACTTTTATGGCAGCTCGGGTAGCGAGCTGAAGCGTGACGGCAAGCAACTGAGCCAGGTCGCCAGCGACAATGAGCCGGAGCAAGTCTTCGACCGCGCGCAGGTTACGGTGCCGGACGGCGCACCGATAGGTGCCAGTTTTGAACGCGCACTGTATTCGGCCTACATGGGCGGCAGCTGGAAAGTCGTCAGCGGTCCCGGCGAAGGCAATACCGTGCAATTCCAGGCTGATGGCCAGGTTGCCGGCCTGCCGGGGGCGGATCGTTATGCCTTGTGTCTGGCGGGCGATTGCGCGTCGATGAGCGGCGGTAACGACAACATGTGGCTACAGGCGAATGGTCAGGGCAACACCTGGATCTTTGCGCGCAAGGGCAAGGAACTGGAAATCCTCCAGGCAGTGAACACCGCACACGCGGATGAAATGCCGCAGTTCACCCCGGGTGATCGCAAGTGGTTGCTGGAAAAACAGTGATACAGAATACAGGAGCCTACGGGCTCCTTTTTCTTTAGCCTGCACCGTCGAGTTCTTTGCCTCCCGCTCAAGGATTAATCATGCGCCCACTGCTTATTCTTGGCCTGTTGCTGCTCGGCGGCTGCACCTCTATGCCCGCAGAAACGGATATCAGCGGTATCTGGATCAATCAGGCAGCCATCGATGCGGCGGCCCAAGGCCAGTCTTTACATAAAGCCCTGAACACCCATGGCCGGAATCTGGAATGGGACATCAACACCCACACCGGCAAGGCGCAAGTGAGCAGCGGGTTTGAGAGGGGTGAAGGCCAACTGCTGCAAAAGTCACCCAATGCCTGGAGCGTCGACTACAACGGCTACGGCACTGACGAACTGCGCCTGGAGGACAAGCGACTGACTCAACTGGCCAAGGAGCACGTCCCCCAGCAGGTGTTCAGCCGCACCAGCAAGACCGCCAAAACGAAAACAGGGTGGGTTGATACCTTCAGGAGCGCCTTGAACGCTGCCTATATGGGTGGGCAGTGGGAAATCATCGACAGTCACGGAACAGGCCAAATGGTCGTGTTTACGGAAGATGGCCATGTTTCAGGGTTACCGGGAACCGATCGATACGAGTTATGCCTGGACGGTGATTGCGCCAGCCAAGGTGCAGGCAATGACACTTTGTATCTGAGCACGGGCGACCTGAGTGACACATGGATTTTCGTTCGCAAAGGCAAGCAACTGGAGATTTTCCAGGCAATCAATCAATCCCGGCCAGACGAAATCCCCTACTTAACCCCCGGCCCACGCCACTGGCTGCTGGTAAAACAATGACCCAAAAACAAAGGCGCCCGCAGGCGCCTGTTGTTTAGAGGCTCGCTCAGCTCAACTCCCCTGGGCAAGTATCGCGGCATAACCTTCGCGGTAACTTGGGTACTTCGGTGTCCAGCCCAAGGCTTTCGCCCGAGCATTGCTGCATTGCTTACTGCCAGTGCGGCGCACGCTCGCGTCTTCGGCCCATTCGGTCACGCCCAGATACTCACGCAACCAGCCCACCACTTCGGCCAGCGGCGCAGGCGCATCGTCCACACCAATGTAGATGTCATCCAGCGCCACACCACGACGATCCGCTTCAAGCAGACACGCCATCAACCCCGCCGCGTCGTCGGCGTGAATGCGATTGCCATACAACGGTGGATCGACCGCCACGCGATAACCCTGACGGACCTGAGTCAGCAGCCTTTCGCGACCCGGGCCATAAATGCCAGTCAAACGTACGATGCTGGCCGGGATGCCACTATCGAGCGCAATCTGCTCGGCTTCCAGCATCACACGCCCCGAATAGCCAGCGGCCAAAGCAGGCGAAGTCTCATCGACCCACTCGCCATCCTGCTGGCCATACACACTGCTGCTGGAAACAAACAGCAGGCGATTGGGCACCTGCCCGTAATCGTTCAGCCACTCCAGCACATGCTGCAAGCCCTGCACATAAGCGGCGCGGTAACCGGCTTCATCGTGCTCAGTGGCGGCCGCGCAATACACCAGATAATCCACCGCACCGATTGGCCAGGTTTGCGGACAGTCTTTATTGAACAAGTCGCCGGCGACGCCGATCACGCCCTTTGGCAGACGTGAGACATCACGCCGCAGGCCGTGAACCTCCCATCCGCCAGCCAACAATTGCGTGGCCAGACGACTACCAACATCACCACAGCCGGCGATCAAAACAGAGGGCGCGGACATCAGAAAACTCCCATCAGAAAGGCACAGACTAGCGCTGACAATGGACGAGCGGCTAGCAATGAAGGAAAAAAAGATACTCTATTACTTTTGTTAACAAGAATTAATTGCAATAATGCCGACCACTTTTGTTCTCGGCCTCACGAGGCCTGGAAGAGCATTTACCGTTTTTCTTTCTCAGGTCCGGCCAGCATGACACGCAATCAATTCCCCGCTTCGCCAACCAAACGACCTCGCGCCTGGAGCGCAGTGGCCGCCCTGCTGCTCAGCTTGATGCTGGCGCCGACCGCCGCTTTCGCTGACGCACAAGCGCCAGCCGCTCCGACTGCCACTGCGGCTCAAGCTCCAGCCGATCACGCCGCACCGGCCGTTACCCCGGCTGCGACCGACCCGGCCCAAGCCGTAGACACCACCGCCGAAGACGTTCCCGAAGTCCTTGAAGCCGACAACTCCCTGGGCATGGCCCACGACCTGTCGCCGTGGGGCATGTACCAGAACGCCGACATCATCGTGAAAATCGTGATGATCGGCCTGGCCATCGCATCGATCATCACCTGGACTATCTGGATCGCCAAGGGTTTCGAGCTGATGGGCGCCAAGCGTCGTCTGCGCACCGAAATCGTCCATCTGAAAAAAGCCACCACACTCAGAGAAGCCAGCGCTTCAGCCACCAAGCAAGGCACCCTCGCCAATTTGCTGGTGCATGACGCTCTGGAAGAGATGCGCTTGTCGGTCAACAGCCGCGAGAAAGAAGGCATCAAGGAACGCGTTGCCTTCCGCCTTGAGCGTCTGGTTGCAGCGTGCGGTCGCAACATGAGCAGCGGCACCGGCGTGCTCGCCACCATTGGCTCCACCGCGCCGTTCGTCGGCCTGTTCGGTACCGTTTGGGGCATCATGAACAGCTTCATCGGCATCGCCAAAACCCAGACCACCAACCTCGCCGTCGTGGCTCCCGGCATCGCCGAAGCCCTGCTGGCGACCGCGCTGGGTCTGGTTGCAGCGATTCCGGCCGTCGTGATCTACAACGTTTTTGCCCGCTCGATTGCCGGTTACAAGGCACAAGTATCCGATGCCTCGGCTGAAGTCCTGCTGCTGGTCAGCCGTGACCTCGATCACCTGCCGACCACCGAGCGCTCCGCGCAACCCCACAGGGTCAAAGTAGGGTAATCAGCCATGGGCTTGCATTTGAAAGAAGGCGCAGACGACGATCTGGCCGAGAACCACGAAATCAACGTCACACCGTTCATCGACGTGATGCTGGTGCTGTTGATCATCTTCATGGTGGCAGCCCCGCTCGCCACCGTGGACATCAAGGTCGACCTGCCGGCTTCCAGCGCCAAACCGGCGCCGCGACCAGAGAAACCAGTGTTCCTCAGCGTCAAGGCTGACCAACGCCTGTTCCTCGGCGAAGACGAAGTGAAGGCCGAAGCACTCGGCGCCACCCTCGACGCCAGGACCAAAGGCAAGAAAGACACGACGATCTTCTTCCAGGCCGATAAAGGTGTGGATTACGGCGACCTGATGAGCGTGATGGACAACCTGCGCTCTGCCGGTTACCTGAAGGTGGGTCTGGTCGGACTCGAGACGGCAGTCAAGAAATGATCACGACGCGCCAAAAGCTGACGCGTTACAGCGCGAGCCTGGCCGTGGTGCTGGGCGTCCATGCGCTGGCCATTGCGCTGGCGCTGAACTGGACGTCGCGCCCACCGATCGAGCTGCCGCCGCAGGCGATGATGGTCGAGTTGGCGCCGGTTCCGGCCCCGCCACCGCCGGCACCGCCGAAGGTCATAACGCCGCCACAGCCACCCGCCCCGGTGGAAGAACTGCCGATACCGAAACTAGCGGAAGTGCCGAAGGCCGAGATCGCCGTGCCGAAACCGGTCAAACCCAAGCCAAAGCCTCAACCGCCCAAGCCTGTGGAGAAAAAGCCGGAACCGCCTAAAGAGAAGCCGTCCGAGGAAAAACCGAGCGACGCGCAACCGACTCAGGCGCCAACGGAGAAATCGGCTCAGCCGGCACCGGGCCCTTCACCGGCGCAGCAAGCGGCCAAGGCCAGCTGGCAAGGCACCCTGCTCGCTCACTTGGCCAAGTACAAGAAGTACCCGGCCAGTGCGCAGGCGCGGGGCAAGGAAGGCATGAACCGTCTGCGCTTCGTGGTGGATGCTGAAGGTAACGTGTTGTCGTTCGAACTGGTGGGCGAATCTGGTACTGCCGATCTGGACCGGGCGACCCTGGAAATGATCCGCCGCGCCCAGCCGCTGCCCAAGCCACCGGCCGACATGTTGACCAACGGCGCCATCGAAATCGTTGCACCGTTTGTTTACTCGCTGGAAAAACGCCGACGCTAAACCACCGCAGATCCCCTGTGGGAGCGGGCTTGCTCGCGAAAGCGGTGTGACAATCGACATCAACTTTGACTGACACACCGCTTTCGCGAGCAAGCCCGCTCCCACAGAGGATCCTCAGCGCAGAAATAACGCCACAAGGCACCCGAAAGGTGCCTTTTGCATATCCGTCAGCGGCAATCCTGCTTTGCCCTGTGTCACTCAACGCACTCAGTCTGATAACGTGCGTCTATCGATTGCAGCCGGTATGCTTGGCTCGCAACTTCATGGACGCTTGCTATGACTCTTACAGAATTACGCTACATCGTTACCCTCGCCCAAGAGCAGCACTTCGGCCACGCGGCCGAGCGTTGCCATGTCAGCCAGCCGACCCTGTCGGTGGGCGTGAAAAAGCTTGAAGACGAACTCGGTGTGCTGATTTTCGAGCGCAGCAAGAGTGCCGTGCGCCTGACCCCGGTCGGTGAAGGCATTGTCGCCCAGGCGCAGAAAGTGCTGGAACAGGCCCAAGGCATCCGCGAACTGGCCCAGGCCGGCAAGAACCAGCTGACCGCACCGCTGAAAGTCGGCGCCATCTACACCGTCGGCCCGTACCTGTTTCCACACCTGATTCCACAACTGCACCGGGTCGCCCCGCAGATGCCGTTGTACATCGAAGAAAACTTCACCCACGTGCTGCGCGACAAACTGCGCAACGGCGAGCTCGACGCGATCATCATCGCCCTGCCGTTCAACGAAGCCGACGTGCTGACCCTGCAGCTCTACGACGAGCCGTTCTACGTCCTGATGCCGGCCCAGCACCCGTGGACCCAAAAAGAATCCATCGACGCCCCCCTGCTCAACGACAAGAGCCTGCTGCTGCTCGGTGAAGGCCACTGTTTCCGCGATCAAGTGCTGGAAGCCTGCCCGACCCTGGCCAAAGGCAACGACGGCGCCAAGCACACCACGGTGGAATCCAGTTCCCTGGAAACCATCCGCCACATGGTTGCGTCCGGCCTCGGCATCTCGATCCTGCCGCTGTCGGCAGTCGACAGCCATCACTACGCCCCCGGCGTGATCGAAGTGCGCCCACTGACGCCGCCGGTACCGTTCCGCACCGTGGCCATCGCCTGGCGCGCGAGCTTCCCGCGGCCGAAAGCGATTGAAATCCTCGCTGACTCCATTCGCCTGTGCTCGGTGGCCAAGCCGCAAGCACCGGTAGTTGCGGCCTAAGTCGCTGCCATGACCGAGTTGTCGCAAGTGTCGGTGACGGCACTCAAAGGTGTCGGCGAGGCCATGGCCGAGAAGCTGGCCAAGGTCGGCCTGGAGAATCTCCAGGACGTGCTTTTTCACCTGCCGCTGCGCTATCAGGACCGCACTCGTGTGGTTCCGATCGGCCATTTGCGACCCGGGCAAGACGCCGTGATCGAAGGCACCGTCAGCGGCGCCGATGTGGTCATGGGCCGTCGCAGAAGCCTGGTGGTGCGCCTGCAGGACGGCACTGGCGGGCTCAGTCTGCGTTTCTATCACTTCAGCAACGCCCAGAAAGAAGGCCTCAAACGCGGCACGCGCATTCGCTGCTACGGCGAAGCACGGCCCGGCGCGTCAGGGCTGGAAATCTACCACCCGGAATACCGCGCCATCACCGGCGACGAGCCGCCGCCGGTGGATGAAACCCTGACCCCGGTTTACCCGCTCACTGAAGGCCTGACCCAACAGCGCTTGCGCCAGTTGTGCATGCAGACCCTGACGATGCTCGGCCCCACCAGCCTGCCCGACTGGCTGCCGAACGAACTGGCGCGGGACTATCAATTGGCGCCGCTGGCCGATGCGATCCGCTACCTGCACCATCCGCCGGCCGATGCCGATGTCGACGAACTCGCCCTCGGTCATCACTGGGCGCAGCACCGTCTGGCCTTTGAAGAACTGCTGACCCATCAACTGTCCCAGCAGCGCCTGCGCGAGAGCATGCGCTCCCTGCGCGCGCCAGCGATGCCGAAAGCCACCCGGCTGCCGGCTCAATATCTGGCCAACCTCGGTTTCACTCCGACCGGCGCTCAGCAACGGGTCGGCAACGAAATCGCCTACGACCTCAGTCAGCACGAGCCGATGCTGCGGTTGATTCAGGGCGACGTCGGCGCGGGTAAAACCGTGGTCGCTGCCCTCGCCGCACTCCAGGCCTTGGAGGCCGGTTATCAAGTGGCGCTGATGGCGCCCACCGAAATCCTCGCCGAGCAGCACTTCATCACCTTCAAACGCTGGCTCGAACCACTGGGCATCGAAGTCGCGTGGCTGGCCGGCAAGCTCAAAGGCAAGAACCGCGTGGTCGCGCTGGAGCAGATTGCCAACGGCACACCGATGGTGGTCGGCACCCACGCGCTGTTTCAGGACGAAGTGCAGTTCAAAAACCTCGCACTGGCGATCATCGACGAACAGCACCGCTTCGGCGTGCAGCAACGGCTGGCATTGCGGCAGAAAGGTGTCGGTGGGCGGATGTGTCCGCATCAGCTGATCATGACCGCGACACCGATTCCCCGGACGCTGGCCATGAGCGCCTACGCCGACCTCGACACCTCGATCCTCGACGAACTGCCGCCCGGCCGGACCCCGGTGAACACCGTGCTGATCACCGATACCCGGCGCGTCGAAGTCATCGAGCGGGTGCGCGGCGCCTGCGCTGAAGGGCGTCAGGCCTATTGGGTGTGCACGCTGATTGAAGAGTCGGAAGAGCTGACCTGCCAGGCCGCCGAAACCACTTACGAAGACCTCACCGCCGCCCTCGGCGAGCTGAAGGTCGGGCTGATCCACGGCCGCATGAAGCCCGTCGAAAAAGCTGCGGTCATGGCCGAATTCAAGGCCGGCAACCTGCAACTGCTGGTCGCCACCACGGTGATTGAAGTCGGCGTCGACGTGCCCAACGCCAGCCTGATGATCATCGAAAACCCCGAACGCCTCGGGCTTGCGCAATTGCACCAGTTGCGCGGTCGTGTGGGTCGGGGCAGCGCGGCCAGTCATTGCGTGCTGCTTTACCATCCGCCGCTGTCACAGATCGGTCGTCAGCGTTTGGGCATCATGCGCGAAACCAACGACGGGTTTGTCATCGCCGAAAAAGACCTTGAGCTGCGCGGCCCCGGCGAAATGCTCGGTACGCGTCAGACCGGCCTGCTGCAATTCAAGGTCGCGGACCTGATGCGCGACGCCGATCTGCTGCCCGCCGTGCGCGACGCCGCCCAGGCGCTGCTGGAGCGCTGGCCGGATCACGTCAGCCCGTTGCTCGACCGCTGGCTACGTCATGGGCAGCAATACGGCCAAGTGTGAGCACCGTCGCAGTTTCTGAACCACCGTTCTGAGCAAGCTGGTTATACTCCTGCCATTGTTTTAAAACGGATACAGACCATGACCGAAGTTGCCCTCGCACCCGCCACCCCGCACGCTCCGTCGGTTATTCGGCTGATGCTGGGCAAACTGGGTATCGCCTACGAAGATGTCCTCGACCACCACGGCCTGAACGCCGCACGCAAAGTGCAGGCCGTTCTGCTCGATGACGCCGTGGGCACGCTCATGGTGCTGTTCCCGCAGAGCCAATTGCTGGACCTCAATAGCCTCGCCGAACTGACCGGCCGCCGCCTCACCGCCGTGTCGACCGAACGCCTGGTAAAAATGCTCGGCAAACACAACCTGAGCTTGCTGCCCGGCATGCCGGCGCTCACCAGCACACCGTGCCTGTATGAAGAAAGCCTGCTGCGCGAGCCGAAGTTACTGATCAACTCGGGCGAGCCGGGCGTGTTGCTGGAGATCACCAGCGAAGACTTCAAGAGCATGCTGATCAAGGCCAGCGCCGCCAACTTCGGCGAAGCGCTGACCAGCATTCGCCCGAACCTCGACCGCCCCCACGATGACCGCGAGGAAATCACCCAGGCCGTTCAAGCGTTCACCGCGCGGCGCATCCAGCAGCGCCTGGAAGAGACCATCGAGATTCCGCCGCTGGCCGAGACCGCGCAAAAGATCATCAAGCTGCGTGTTGACCCCAACGCTACCATCGACGACATCACCGGCGTCGTCGAAACCGACCCGGCCCTGGCCGCACAAGTCGTGAGCTGGGCAGCGTCGCCGTACTACGCGTCGCCGGGCAAGATTCGCTCAGTGGAAGACGCCATCGTGCGGGTGCTGGGTTTCGACCTGGTGATCAACCTCGCGCTGGGCCTGGCCTTGGGCAAAACCCTGAGCCTGCCAAAAGACCATCCGCAACACACCACGCCGTACTGGCAGCAATCGATCTACACCGCCGCCGTCATCGAAGGCCTGACCCGCGCCATGCCGCGCGCCCAGCGCCCGGAAGCCGGCCTGACCTACCTCGCCGGCCTGCTGCACAACTTCGGCTACTTGCTGCTGGCCCACGTGTTCCCGCCGCACTTCTCGCTGATCTGCCGCCACCTGGAGGTCAACCCGCACCTGTGCCACAGCTACGTCGAGCAACACTTGCTGGGCATCAGCCGTGAACAGATCGGCTCGTGGCTGATGCGCTACTGGGACATGCCCGAAGAGCTGGCCACCGCGCTGCGCTTCCAGCACGACCCGGGCTACGACGGCGATTACGCTGAATACCCGAACCTCGTGTGCCTGGCGGTGCGTTTGCTGCGTAGCCGCGGGATTGGGTCCGGGCCGGATGAAGACATCCCGGACGCCCTGCTGGAACGCGTCGGCCTGACTCGCGACAAAGCCAACGACGTCGTCAGCAAAGTGCTTGAGGCTGAAGTGTTGCTGCGCGAACTGGCTTCGCAATTCACACAGGCCTAAAAAAACCCGCTCCCACACTCGGTCAAATGTGGGAGCGGGCTTGCTCGCGAAGAATCCCCCGCCGATCTACCTGATTCACCACACGCCCCTGTAGGAGTGAGCCTGCTCGCGATGAATCCAACTCGGTATCTCTGAATCACCACACCCCCTGTGGTGAGGGGATTTATCCCCGTTCGACTGCGCAGCAGTCGCAAACCCAACCAACACGGTACGCCTGATACAACCCAGTCTCTGGCTTCAGGGCCGCTTCGCAGCCCAACGGGGCGGTGCGACGCTTCGCCAAGTCCCCTCACCACAGGGTTTACCATCGACCTCAAGCCTTGGCTTTAGCCTTCGCCTTCCTCGGCTTCAAATACTTGGTCAACCCCTGGAACCAGATCACCAGCGCTGGGTTGCCCTTGATCTGAATCGACTTGTCCTGAATCCCCGTCATAAACGCCAACTGCTTGTTCTTCGCCTGCATCGTGGCAAAGCCATACGCCGCATCCTTGAACGCGATCGCAAACGCCGGCTCGGCATACACGCCGGACTTACTGGTGATGCGTTGATCCTTCACAAAGAAATGCCGCGCCACCTTCCCGTCCAGGGTCTGTAGTTGAAACACCAATTCCTTGTCACCCAACTGCTGCTGAAACGCAGGATTAGTCCGACTGGCCTTACCCATCAACAAACCCAGCATCCACAGAAGAAAACGAAATTTCATGCGCACAGCCTCAAAAGGAAAATGAACGGCCGGCGCAGTGTAGCGGCTTCAGACGATAACGACACTATTGGCTTGTGTTTGCAGAAGATGATGCAGTTTTTGGCGTCAATGACTGCCAAGTCACGCTTTTCAACTGACGAAGCAACGCCTATTTAGCCCACGATCAACGATTGATGGGCAACTGAAAATGCATGCGCTGCCCACAGAACTCCAGATCTTCTCGAAACAGACCGAAGGCCATTTCACAGTGGCCATCCACGTAATGCTGCCAAATCGGGTCAACCAACGCCTCGCCTCCCAACCGTTCTGCCGCTGCCTCCAGCGTCATGGCGTTGTCTTTGCCCACCATCCCTCCTTGAACTTCACCCAACTGCGCTGAACATCCACCAACAATTGCTTGTCGTCCGGGGACAAGCTGGCCAGCGCTTTTTTGTATTGGGCATTCAATGCCACGTCGAGTGAATCGAAAGTCTGCTGGCTGCACATCAGCAAATCAGGCGTTTCCAAACTGTCGAGATTGCAGTTGGGCTGGGCGAAAACCGTGGCCATGGCCGCAGCCAGGACCACGCCCGCGAAAATGAAAAACAGCTTCTTGCGTCCGTTCACTCCACCACTCCATTGCTACGCTCAGCCACTCGCGTGGGAATCTTCGATATCTTGCCCGCGTCGGTCATCAACGAGGCGTACCGCTTGTAAGCCTGTGCCGCCAGCGCTTTATTGTTCAGGCCCCAGTAACTGTCTGCGAGGTTCAGATAGGCCACGGTGCGGGTGGGGTTTCTGGCAATTACCGCGTTCAATAGCTCAGTGGACTCTGCGTAATAACCGGTTTCACCGAATAGAAACCCCAGGTCGTTGGACCAGCCCGGCGATTGGGCGAAGTCATACTTTTGCGCGATGTAGCTGTCCGGATAACAGTGACCGCTGCCTCCATCCATCAGGAAATTCGCCATCACCGTCGAAACGGCCTCGGTCTGCCCTTTTCGATACAGCCCCAACGCCTTGTCGAGCTGTTCCGCGACGTCAGTCATCATCAATTTTTTGTAATCGCTGGCAGCTTTAATGCGCAAGTCAGACAACCGCTCAAACACTTTGCGTCCATCGAAAGACGCCAAAGACATTTCACCGATCAGGCTTTTTGGTACTTCTTCGACACTGACAACCGAGTGATCACAGGACTCGTTGTTGACGACCTGCAATACATTTTTCAGCTCGAACTGCCTGGAGCTTTTGTTGTAGCGAAACACCAGGTTGAAGTTATAAACGGCGTTATCTTCTTCGCTGCTGACCAGCACAAGGGCGTTTCCGGCTTCGGCAGAAGACTGCTTGACCGACACGGACTCGCCTTGCATATCGATGACCTTCAGCACGCCAGCCGAGTTGTTGATTATGTTGACGCTGAAGATATCGCTCATGGCCGACGAGTATTGGCTCTTGATCAACGGCAATGCCTTGGAGGTATCCAGCAGGATGTCGTCACCGGTGCCGTGTTCAGGTGTGATCTGCAGGCGGCGGAAGTCTGCCCCAGCATCACCGGACAGCACAGACACGTTTTGACGGGATGCATCACCCAATAAACTGGCCTGTTGCTGTTTGATCACCGTTGGCTGATGGGCGCTGGAACTCGGCTGCGCGACCTCACTCGTACTCAGAGAAACTGGTTCTTTCAAGGGAAGCGCGCAGCCGGAATCACACGCCATCTTCAGAAACTCAGGCTCGTCAGTCCCCTCGAACACATAAGTTGCCGCGCCATTGCGTTGCCCGTCGCTGTACACCGGGACACTGACCGCCAACGAACCGGTGGCCGAAGATGCTGGGGGTTGATCCGCAACCGTTACCACGCTGGCTTCAACGTCCTTGCAAAAGGTGTTGATGGCGGAATCCAGAAGCCCCTGCCCCGCGCCAGCAACCAACTTCGCATTGGCCGGACGGCAGTCATAGCCATGCCAGTACGGGCCAATCTGTGTAGAGATATCCAAGGAAAAAATATAGATATGGTTCAGGACGATCTCTTTACCGTCATAGCTGAAAACCACCCAACTGTGCGATTTAGCCGAAGAGTAATTCTCACTGTCCAGGATGTACTGCCTTCCGGATCGATACAGCGCGTTTGTAAACATCGCGCCGGTGTATTCCGCGTCGTCGAACAGTCGCTTTGAATGAAGCGGACAGAAGTCCAAAGGACAACGCGACAAGCCGGATAAACATGTTCAATTTTTCAGTCCCTGATTTACGGATCGCTCGACGACTCGCTGTGGAATTTTTTGTATCTTGCCGGCGGCACTCATCGCTTCGCGGTACTCGCTGTAATACCGCCGCGCTTCCTCTTTTCGATCAAGTCGCCACAGCGAATCAGCCATGTTCAACATCAACACCGTGCGCTTGCCGACCGCCTCAACGCCACGATAAAACTTCAGCGCAAACTCATCGTTACCGCCCTCGGCCAGGTAAAAACCCAGGTCGTTGAACGCCTGAACATTTTGCGCCGGGGGATGACACGCCATGTAGGACTCCGGACTCAAAAAGCTCAGGCTCCATTCGATGGATTCCGCACGGGACTGCGCCAGCTCGATGTCCACGACATGCCTCAACAAGTCCTTTGGGGGCTTCGTCTCCAGGGCGGGATTGAACACTTCGCCGTCGTTGGAAACCCACTGATTGCCCACCCATTTACCGACACAAAAACTGGCAGAACGCTCAGCCAGCACGCAACCGGTCTCCATCGAGATCACATCGCAATGCTGTTGCGACACCAGTTTTTCTTCATCATTCTCGACCGACAACATGCCGAAGCTCACCGGGTCGAGCAACAAGGTTTTCTTGTCAGGACTGAGCCAGTCGGAGTGCCCCTCGGCGCCAACGTCGGAGCCGAAGAGTGGGAAGGTTTTGCCGTTTGCGGTGAACCAGGCGGTCGCCGACTCCACACCGGGCATCGTCCATTTGGTCGTTCGAAACGTCACTGTGCGCCCGTCGATACCAACTATTGGCGGATCTTCGGCAAAGGCACTGGCGACGACAAACAGACTACCGACCATCAACACCCACTTAAGGCTGGCCATAGACGATCCTTTTCACTGCAAGGCTTTCCGATTGCAGCTGCCTCTTCGTGATGCCATACGCTTTGCTTTCGCAAGATCAATGGCTGCAGTTCGACTCGCGCGATCTGGTGTTTGTCGCAGCAAAACAGCTGCTCGGTCCATCCAGCACACCTCACTTTTGGCAAGCTCAGACGTTGAGCGGCTATGAATGGAATTTCGATAAATCCACCGAAAACGGCACGACGTCATGTCGATCGAGGCTTCGACTGGCCCTTGAACAACCGGAGATTGGCCTGTCGCATTGCCGACCATCACGGAATCTGCGGAAACGGCGTGGCCCGTATGAACAAGCGCGAACAAACCAGGCAGCAACCCGTGGAGGTATCGAGGTTTCAATTCATATCCTTCGAATTCATCAGTTCCAACTCACCATCGCGATACAACACCTCATACCCCATCCACGCCGGATCAACCTGCGGTATCACCGCCGAGGGTTTGCGCAGTTCGCGCAACAACGTCGAGCCATGCGACAAGCGCCCGCCCATACGCGCAATCACCGCCCGCGCGGCTTGGTAGTGCGCGTGACGTCCGGGGTCCAGGGTGTCTTCAAGCAAAATGTCGTCCCCCAGAATGCCTTGCACCCGCCCCGGATAAATCATGAAACCCATCGCTTGTTCAGTGCCTTCACGGCCGTCCTGCCAGAAGCTGCCGTCGCGGGTTCGAATGTCTGGATGCGGTCCAAACCAGTGCGCTCGGTCGGCCATCGGCATGGCGTGGTGCAGGCGGAAGAACACTCGCATCAGGTTGTCGCGATACCACTCTCGCACTTGCAGATAGTAGCCGCGCAGACCCGGCAGGCCGGTCGAATGGGCCACGCGGATAAATCCAGCCCATTGCGGAAAAGCCTTTAACGGCAGATCGGTTGGGGCTGGGCGTGGCGTGGCCGGATCGGTTTCCCAGGGCAGTCGATGCGGACTGTTTTCGAGGTCGTCGTAAGCGGTCGGCGGTCGCCCCTGCAGGTCGCCGCCACTGCTCGCCAGCGAGGTGGCGATGCAAAGATTGCCTTGCACCACGAACACATAAAACCGGGTGAACCAGTCGGCCAGTTGCTGGCCGTCGGCACCTTGGGCAATCAGCTCGGACAGTTCTTCGTCGAAGCGGCGCAAACGCTTTTCCAACGTCAGCAAATGCCCGCGCGCGATGCGTTGCATATGTAGGAACAGTGGCAGCGAACGCATTAAACGCAGCGGTCGCCATGGCAGATGCGGGGTCGCGCCGCCGACTTCACCGGCGTAGCTACTGGCAGAGATTCCCCAGTCGGCCAATCGGGCGAGAAACAGATCGTTGTTGATGTACGACGCGCCGCCAAACACAGCGGTGAACGGCTCGTTATCCTGCAATACGCGCGAATCCCAACGCGCCATGATCGCCGGAATACTCGCCGCCGCACGTCGCTGGGCGTACTCCACCAAGCGGCTTGGTTGCGGCGGCAGGATTTCGGCGATGTTGGCGGCGGTCAGGTGCCGACGCCAGCCGTAGTCGCTGATCGGCCGGTATTGGAGCAGCCACAGTTGAGTGCCGTCCCAAGCCCATTCAACGTCGCCAGGCACGTAGTGAAAGACCCGCAAAACGTCTTGTAGAAAGCGCCACAACAGGTCAGCGGTCAAGCCGAGTGAAGGCTTGAAGGTGTCGCTGCTCCAGGAGGCGCCGAGGCGGGAAATGATTGCGCGTTCGGGACTCACCTGACCATCGGCCAGTGACTCAAGATGCCCTTCCACCCATTCCAGTTCCACCGACAGGTGACGCACGAAAGCGATGCCGGACAGCTGCGGTGTGATGAAACGCTGCACCACCACTTCTTCAACACCCGCGGCGCTCAATTCGGTAATACGAGCCGGCACGTTCGAAGTCGATTCGCGCAGGAACGTAGTGCTCAAACCCGCATTCGCCGCATCGGCCTGATCCTCGCCGTAACTGGAGGAACGCACCGCCCACGTGGCGCCCGGTTGGCTGGCGAGGAACGCCGGCAAGCGTGAATCATCGCAGTCATTGAGTGACAGCGCTGGCGGCACCGCTTGCCCGGCCAACTCGGCCAGACGCAAACGCCCGCCCTTGGTGTGGGCGACGAATCCGCACTCACCCGACTCCAGCCACGCGGCAAATTCGACGGGCGAGTCGATCCATGGGTAATGCCCCCAACCGGTTTTCAGGCTGATAGTCAGATCAGCGCGAGCCAGAATCGCCGACCATGCTGCGGCCTGCTCGATGCCCAGCACATTGTCCTGATCGCCCCAGACCAACTCGACCGGATCGGTGATCCACTCCAGCAATGGCAACGCGGTGTCCGCCCGCACCAGGTCCCAGTGCGGCACAAACGCGCGGCAGCGTGCATAGCCGGCGCCCATGCGCTCGTACTGCGCGGGCGTCCAGGCCTGGTTGGAAAACTTGTGCGCAAACAGCGTGGGCTTGTTCGACAGCAGCCAGTGAATGGTTTTGCGAATGGGCAGCGGCGACATCAACGCCGGCAGCCGTCGTTGCCACAAAAACGCCCCCACCGGCGCCAACAAAACACTGCGGCAAAAGTGCCCCGGCTGACGTTGTAGCGCATGCAACACCAGCAACGCATTCACCCCGACCGCCATGATCGCGCTGCCTTTGACGGTCGCCGTCACCAGGGCCTGAGCGTAGGCGGCAAGGTCTTCGCACGGGGCTTGAGGATTATTGCCGAAGCCTGGTAGTTCCAGTGGTACCACCTGATAGCGCTGAAAGTGCGGCAACGCGTCATCCCACCAATCGGCGGCACCACCGTTGCCGGCCAGCAGGTACATCAGGGGCTT
The DNA here is from genome assembly GCF_019219045.1 of Pseudomonas sp. PDM25. NCBI lineage: Bacteria > Pseudomonadati > Pseudomonadota > Gammaproteobacteria > Pseudomonadales > Pseudomonadaceae > Pseudomonas > Pseudomonas sp. PDM25. Next base: position 125,519 of record NZ_JAHUWL010000004.1, on the reverse strand, counting down.
GCTCATGGGTAGTCCTCAGGCCAGATCGCGCAGGGCAGCGTCGAGGGTCGGGTAACGGAACGTGTAACCCGCCTCGGTCAGACGGCTGGGCACTACGCGCTGACCGTCGAAGAACAACTGCGCCATTTCGCCGGCCAGTGCGCGTACCGGCGTGGCCGGAATGTGGAACCACACCGGGCGCTTCAAGACTTTGCCGACACGCTCGGCGAACACCGCCTGACTGACCGCGTCCGGCGCCACCAGGTTGTAGGTGCCGCTCAGGTTGTCGTCGGCGAATGCGCGGGCGATCACTTGAATCACATCATCGCGGTGCACCCAACTCATGATCTGTTGGCCATCGCCCATCCGCCCGCCAAACCCCAGGCGGAACGGAATCAGCAACGGCAACAACGCGCCGCCCGGGCCGAACACCACACCCAGACGCAGCACCACCTGACGCACGCCGAATTCGGTGGCCGGTTGCGCGGCGGCTTCCCATTTTGCGCACAACTCGGCCATGAATCCGTCGCCCTTGCTGGCGTGTTCATCAAGACTCTCGCTGGCATCGCGCACGCCGTAAAAACCGATGGCCGAGGCCTGAACCCACAGCGCCGGTTTATGCCGGGCATTCTTCAGCCAGCTCATCAATGCTTCGGTGGTGTTGACCCGACTGGCGATCAGTTGCGCCTGGCGCTTGGCACTCCAGCGCGGACCCGCCACCGGCGCACCCGCCAGATTGATCACCACGTCGAAGGATTCGTTGTAGCCCAGTTTGCTCAAGGAACGCAGGCACCGGGCGCGACCGTCAAACAGATACGCCGCTTTCAACGGATCGCGAGCCAGCACGCTGACGGTGTGACCGGCGTCGAGCAATTGATTGACCAGCACTTCACCGATAAACCCGGTGCCACCGGTCACCAGCACGCGCTTATAAGCGCCGCCCGCGAACGGGTTCGACGGCTTGCCTTCGCGCTGCATGCGCAGCGCCGCCAATCCATCGCGAATGCCCGAGGCCGTCACGCCGACCGCGAACAGCGTCAGCAACCAGCCGCGCCAGCCGAAATCGATCGCGCTCAGGCCCGTCGGCAGACTCGCCCACTGCGCCAGTTGCACCCCGTACAAGGCAAAAAACGCCCCGCCATTCACCGCCAACACGGTGTGCATGATCCGCTCGATGGCCGGCAGTTTGCGGCTGCGATCCTCGACCACGAAATCCCACAGAGTCAGGCCGATCTCCAGTGCGAACAGCAACACAATCACAATCGCCCATGTGCCCTGAAACGCCAGATGCGCCATGCCCAGAAACAGAATCCCGTAGAAACACGACCGCAGCGCGTGGATCGACAACTCCAGCCGAGCGCTGTGCCGATAAGGCAACGCGACGGTGAGTTCGTGGTGATAGAGGGTATCCAGCGCCCCGAGAATGGCTTGGGCAATCAGCAGCGCGACCGCCCAATCCAGGGGAGAAAAATCAGGCATGGTTGGCGTCACTCGGCGTGTTGTTTGAAGGGGCGGTGCGGCGGTCATGGCGATAGAGCCAGAACAGCGGCGGCAGCAGGGTGAGCAGCGCGAGGCTGTCGAACCACAGGTGTGACCAGACGCGAGCCTGGGCGGAGACCCACATGTCTTGCGGCGCCCAGAGCACGATGCCGGCGATTAACCAGCCCCACGCCATGGGACTTCGGAGTCGATGGCCGATGCGCACGAGGGCGAGCATGTAGAGGGAGTAGCTTTGCAGCGTGGCGCCGAATAAGGCGAGCCACCAGACTTGTTGGGCACGGGCGGCGATGGGGACGGCGTCGGTTGCCCAGAAGGCTTGTTCGATGGTTTGTAGGTAACCGTCGAGTAATCCCGAATGGCCGGCCCAGGTCAGCGCGAGGCTGACGAGCAGATGCACCAGGGCGGCGGCGTACAGCCAAACCACCAGCACAGAGCGAAGGGTATTAGAGGGGACTGACATTCCGTGTCCTGAGCGCTTCCTTGAGGGTGGCAAGTCTAAAGGAAAACGCAGGACTTAGTGATTAATCACGGAGCCCGTCTGGCCTCTGACTTTTCGAACGCAGAATCGACTAACAGCCATCGGCATCGCCGCACTGGACCCAGCCGCGAATCTGTTTCCCCTTGGGGGTCTTGAACATGATGTTCAGCCACCCGGCCTCGACCCCTTCCTGCAACACCGAATCGCCCTTGATCAAATACATCTTCGTCACGTCGGCTAGAACAGGTGAACTGTAAATCGGGGTCTTTTTGTTGATCGTGAGCTTCACCTCGTCCCCCGCAGCCCAGTGTTTATAGGCGGTGGAATTGAGCTTGGCGACAATGTCCTCGGCGGTTTTATACGGGAACGTGTAGATCAACTCCTCCGACTCGGGATCGTGCGCAATATCGCCGCCGTTACCGAAGTAATTCGACAGTTGTTCATCTCTGACATAAGCCGTCGCCGTACGGGCATATGCGTGAACGGTGTAGTAATCGCCCAAATAATTAACGCCCGTATCGGCTCTGATCCCGACGGCATGAATGACGATTAACTCAGGCTCCGACCCGGGTTTAGCCGCTGTAAAGAAAGCCGCTTTGACTTCCCCTGTGGCCGCCAAAAACGGCAGCCCGGTGATGTTCTTTTTTGAACCGTCAGCACAATTGACGAAATCCATGTCGATGGCGACGTCGTCGGAGGCTTGGGATTCGTCTTCGGGCAGTTTGGCGAAGTTGAAAACGATAGACCCTGAGTCTGTCTGGAGCGCTGGGAAGGCTTCACTTTTTGGGGGGTCGCAGGTGATCGAGGAAAGGATCTTTTTCAGGCTTGAGATTTCACTTTCATAAAAGGTGTTGCACTGAGAAACAACAATGAAACCCTTCGTTGTTTCTGCTTGAAGCGTGCTGCAAATTAATCCGAATCCTTCGACACCCCCCGGGCCAGGGTAAATGACGTTTTTCATGTCCAACAGCTTCCAGCCTTATTGCTTCATCGACGCTTTTGCTGTCGCCGCAGCGTCCGAAAACTCCATGATTCCTTCAGCGTCAGGCAGTTCGATCAACTTGTTGTAACGATGTGCATTGTCGATTCCGACTACCGCCAAAATGTCCTGCAGGTTTTTCCCGCTCACAATGACGGTAGGGAGATTGTCGAATGGGTTGGCGTAGTCAGGTTGGTGACGCGGTATCAGCTTTTGTATGTCCACGCCCCCTTCCTGAACGCAGCTTGCGACCTTCAGTTCTGTTTGAGTCACGTCGAACGGACAAGGTTGATCCTCAGCGAACGCATCCGCGCCACCCAGGAGCACGCTCAGCACAGCACTGGCCACCAGCGCCGTTGGGTAGCCGCTTATCTTCAAAAAACAATCCATGTCAATCACTCAAAAACCTTCGTTTAACCTGCTCAGGTGTCGTGTTTAAAAATGCCTGCTCATCCGCAGACATTGACTTCGACACCCTCGGACATTTCCTTCAATACGCGGGGCTGTTCGTGAACTAGGCATGCTTTGAGTTCACCGATAACCTCTGTTCGTCACCGCAAAATCGGTGACACGGACGTGCAAGTCCGAATCCAGGTGCGCAATTGCTTATGGCTATTCGTCGAGCGTTTTCCTATGCTCGCGAATCGTTATGGCGGCTGTGCGTCGGAGGCCTTCGGGTCTGCCGGTTCCTGGATCGGTCTTGCACACCAACGCACAGCTGCCACCTCTTTCGAAGTGCAAAGCGAAACGGTGTCGGTCTCTTAATTCCAGGAGATACATCTATGATCAAGCCAACACCGAATCCCCCAGAACACGAAGACACATCCCCCTACGAATCCTTCGATTCCAAAAAACTCCACGAAGCCGCCGAGCGCGCCCTAGATTTACACCTCGGCACACCTGCGGATAAAAAACCTAAACGTCGCAATGGCGACCTCTTCATCGTCGCTCCCGACCTCCATACCGAAACTATCCTGGCCAACGCCTCGGAAGACCTGCTGTCCATCAGCGCCATCGCCGCCGACCTGGCCGACAGCGTAGAAGGCTCACGCCGCTCCGTCGCACTGGCACTCAGCAGAATGGCGGTCGGCGTGCATCTGTTAGTGGAGCGAGCGCTGGATCATATTGATTCGCCGGATCCGGCGGAGCATCGCGCCAACGTGAAATAGCAAACAGGGGGAGGCGATGGGTTCAGCCTGAAAACCCATCCTTCCCCCGCTCTACGGGCGACTGTCTTTCGGCCAAAAAATAGCGACTACGCCGCTTAACAAGCTCAAGACAAACAGCACCCATGCCACGGTGAAGGCAACATCAAGGCCACTGGATAGGCTTCCGCTGCCAGTCGCTCCGGCAGCGATCCCCCCGAGCCCCAGCACTGCACTGAATATCGAAAGGGCTAACAACACAGCCGCCAAAATCCCCAAGGTTTTACGCATTACAGTGCTCCTTCATTCGTCGAGTCCCTCATGGACATGCTTGAGTCGAAAACCTGTGCACCGCTAGTTTGAGCGGGATGCTTTTTTCTGACGCAGAGTCTCTCATTTCGTTGCAGGATTAGTAGTCGTCATCACGTCCCGTGGGTTTCCAGTTGATGTCTTTATCGGCGTGATAGCCCTGAATAGGATGCGGTGGGAGTGGGTAGTCTTTTGCTAAATTAGGAAACCGCAGATCTGGATTTTTATATAGCTGACTAGAGATATTGCTATAAGCTTTCGCTACTCTTTCATTTTTTGCATAGCCAAATTCGCCATCCGTAAACGTATTTTCAATCAGCAGTGCGCCTTTTTTCATACCGAGAGAAGCGGCACGCTGATAGTAATGCATGGCGACAGGGTAATTTCTATCAACTATTTTGTAATATGCAGCAAGTTCATAGTTCGCTTCCGCATCATCCTGATGTGCAGCACACCGCAGATAAGACTCCCCAAGTTTAATTTTCTTTAATTCGTATATGTATATTTTGCCCAGCCTATTTTGCGCCAGTGAACTACCCATATCTCCAGCTTTTAGCAAAAACATCATGGCGTCTTTATCAGACTGAACTACACCGATACCACGCTGAGTCATCACACTCATATCATAGTAACCTAGCGGCACTTGCAACTTAACCATATCCTTATATAGATCGACAGCTTTATTAGTATCCTTATCCAATCCATCCCCACGCAGATAAAGTTCAGCCAAGTTATGCATGGCTTTCCAATGATCTTTCTCTACCGCCTGCTGATAGAGCCTAGCAACTTCAGCCCAGTTTGCAGGACGCTCTTTACTGATAGAGCGTCCCTGCTGAAACCACTGCTCCGCCTGTTGATTCAAAGGTGGGGCAGTATTCTGTTCATGGACACACTTGAATTCGTCGGCCTCAACAAGCCCACTGGCACTTAATAAACCCGCGATCAGCAACGCATTAATAATCGTCATCACGCCCCGTAGGTTTCCAGTTGATATCTTTGTCGGCGTGATAACCCTGAACCAAATTTGGTGGAAGAGGAATATCTTTGGCTAGATTGGGAAGACGAAGTTCAGGATTTTTTGATAATTGGCTCGACACTTCGTAGTACGCCTTGGCTAGCCTCTCATCCTTTTTATAAGAAAACTTACCTTCGCGAAATGTATCCTTGATTTCCATTGCGCCTTTACGCTCCCCCAAGGAAGCAGCGCGTTGATAGTAATGCATTGCCACGGGGTAATTCCTATCCACCAACTCATAGTAGTTACCCAATTCATAATTTGCCTCTGCGTCGTCCTGAAGCGCTGCGCACCGTAAATATGAAACTCCAAGCTGGTATTTTTTCAGGTTGTAAATATACATATCTCCCAGCCTGACCTGCGCTATCGGGCTCCCCATATCCCCGGCCTTAAGCAAAAAAAGTATGGCATCTTTATCGGATTGCACTACTCCAACACCACGCTGAGTCATCACACCCATATCGTAATAACCCAAGGGCACCTGTAACTTCACCATCTCCATATATAGGTCGATAGCTTTATTTGTATCCTTGACAACCCCGTCGCCGCGCAAATAAAGCTCGGCGAGATTGTGCATGGCCTTCCAATGATTTTTCTCTACCGCTTGCTGATAGAACCGAGCGACTTCCGCCCAGTTTGCAGGGCGCTCTTTACTGATAGAGCGTCCCTGCTGAAACCACTGCTCCGCGTGTTGATTCAAAGGCGGAGCAGTATCTTGTTCATGGACACACTTGAATTCGTCGGCCACAACAAGTCCAGTGGCACTTAATAAGCCCGCTGCCAGCAATGCTTTAATAATCGTCTTCACGTCCAGTAGGTTTCCAGTTGATATCTTTATCGCCGTGATAACCCTGAATAGGATGCGGTGGGAGTGGGTAGTCTTTTGCTAAATTAGGTAAACGCAGGTCAGAATCACGGTAAAAGCGACTCGATATATCATCATAGACTTTCGCTAATTTGGCATTTTTCGGATAACCGTTTAGCCCTTGTTCAAAAACATTTCTGATTTCCGTTACCCCTTTAGGCTCTCCTAGAGTAGCAGCACGCTGGTAGTAGTGCATGGAAACAGGATAATTTTCATCCACAACTTCATAATACGACCCCAGCTTGTAAGCTGCATCCGCATAATCTTGCTTTTCAGCACACTTTAAATACCCAAGTCCAACAGCATATTTTTTCTTATCATAGATATATATATAGCCAATCCTGGTTTGAGCCTGCGGACTACCCAAATCGGCAGCCTTAACAAGAAACAACATAGCATCCTTATCGGACTGCACAACGCCTACCCCACGCTGCGTCATCACACTCATATCGTAATAACCTAGAGGGACCTTCAAATCAACCATCCGCATATAAAGATCAATAGCCTTATTGGTATCTTTCAGCACACCATCACCGCGCAAATATAACTCTGCCAGATTATGCATGGCCTTCCAGTGGTCTTTCGCCACTGCTTGCTGATACAACTTGGCGACTTCTGGCCAGTCTGGCAAACGCTCTTTACTGATAGCACGTCCCTGTTGAAACCACTGCTCCGCCTGTTGATTCAAAGGCGGAGCAGTTTCTTGTTCATGGAAGCACTTGAATTCGCCAGCCACAACAAGCCCACTGACACTTAATAAAGCAGCGGCCAACGTCGCTTTAATAATCGTCATCGCGTCCGGTGGGTTTCCAGTTGATATCTTTATCGCCGTGATAGCCCTGAACAGGGTGTGGCGGCAGTGGATAGTCCTTCGCTAAATTGGGAAAGCGCAGATCTGGATTTTTGTAAAGCTGGCTAGATATATTGCTATATGCTTTCGCCAACGTCTCATTTTTTACGTAACCGAAATCCCCATCCATAAAAGTACTTTCAATTGCCAACGCAGCTTTGCGCATACCCAATGCTGCCGCACGCTGATAATAGTGCATAGCAACAGGATAATTAGCGTCTATATTACTGTTATACGAAGCCAGCTTGTAAGTGGCATCTGAATAGCCCTGCTCATCTGCACACTTAAGGTATCTAAGCCCCAAAGAGTCTTTGTTTTTATCGTATATATAAATATACCCGATCTGTGTTTGTGCCTGTGGGTTTCCGAGATCTGCTGCCTTGATCAAAAAAAGCATAGCGTCTTTATCAGACTGCACAACCCCAACTCCCCGCTGAGTCACTACGCTCATATCGTAATAACCCAGCGGCACCTCCAACTTGATCATTTTCATGTAGAGGTCAATTGCCTTATTGGTATCTTTGCTCACTCCATCTCCACGCAAATATAACTCCGCGAGATTGTGCATCGCCTTCCAGTGGTTTTTTTCTATAGCCCGTTCATACAGTCGCGCTACTTGTGACCAATCAGGCAGACGCTCTTTACTAATAGAACGAGCGTCCTTAAACAGTTGATCCGCTTGCTGATCCAGAGGTGGAGCCGTGTTTAGCTCATGAGTACATTTAAAGTCGTCAGCCATGGCTACAGCTCCAGTTAGAGATAAAAACAAAGTGAATACTGAGTTAATCAACAGCTTTTGCATAAGGCGTCACCAAATCCCAAAACCTGACCAAATTACCAACCAGCGGTAACTGCTTCTTTTGTTTTTCCCAATTGTTCGTTACCACCCGATCCCAAGTTTCATAATCGACCGCAATATTTTCGACTAGCGTTCCTTTTTCCGTCTTAACCGCCTTCCCCGAATGCATCGCCCACAACCGCTCTCTCCAAGTCCGCGTCGTTTTCGGACTAGGCATGGCAATGTTCAATTCAGAGTCAGTCTGCAAGCTGCGTAAGTTGATATTGGCGGAGCCCAGAGTGAAAAACAGATCATCAACCAGCAGCAATTTACTGTGCACATAAATCGACTTGTACTGCGCCGTGCCCTGTTCAGGGCCAAGGTGTTCTTCGATGGCCTTATCCGTTTGCCGCTCTGTACTGGTTTTTGCGACCACCGGAGCGCCGCCGTCCTTGCAGCTGACCAGCGTGGCAACGATGATTTTGAGCCCCTTTGGCGGGATCAGTTCGGGTTCCAGTTCACGCGCCGCTGCCTGGTTGTAGTGCTTGTTGGGGTCCGTTTCGATCAGGTCGTCGGCGCGGCTGGAGTCGATGTTCTCCTTGGCCATCTGCGCTTTCACGTCTGCCAGGTCCCGATCGCGCTGAGGTGAGCTGGGGCGGGCCGTCAATTCACGTTCGCGGAGGGCGAGTTGGCGCTGGTCGTATTTGAGATCGCGGTGAGCCAAGGGCATCAGCTCTCCCTGCCCGAGGGTATCCAGCGTCTCGTGAGTGGTGCTTGAGAAGTGACCGCTTTCCGGGTTGTTGGTCACCACAAACAGGTACAGGTCTTGAAGCTTGCCCGCGGCGGTGTAGTCGGCCGCGGTCTTTTTCAGGCGTTCGGCCAAGGGTTTGTAGCGGAAATACTGGTTCTCGATGTAGGCGTACTGGTGCACGTTGCCCAGTGCCTTTTCATACACTTCGAGGATGGTGGTTTCCGGCCCTTCTTCTGGCTGGGTTCTGCAGATTTGCGCAGGTTCACCGCCATTGCAGATGAGGCTCAACGGCTTGATCACTTTTCGCTGGTCGATCAACGTGCCGGTGAAGGCACGTTTTATCCAGTTGGTGCCCTTGTCCCACGCATTGCAAAAGTTGTGGTTGAGGTCGAACAGCACCGGGCCACGCACATGCAGGGAGAGGTCCTGCCAGGGGCCGAAGCCTTGGTCGCGCTTGCCAGTCTGGTCGTCGAAGGCATGCTCGGTGGTGTCCCAGTAGTTGCGTTGCAGGTTGTGCCCCATGACGAAGCCTTCGGCCGTTTGCGGGTCCATGTAGTCGATCACCAGGGTTTTCTGGTGATGGCTGGGGAACAGGCCGAGTGCGAGCATCTGAATAAAAGGCACATCCGGGGACTCGCTTTTCATCAACCGCCACAGAATGGCAAGACGCCCGTAATGGACCCGCAAGCCGTTTTCGTCGTCGTAGGTCAGTTCGCCCGCCCAGTTGAAGTCGCGCGTGCGAAATTCGATGTTGCGTGCCTCACTGCTGTGTACCCAGCGGTGCCAGTCACGCGTCTTGATCTGCTCGTTCGGGTCTTGCACTGTTCCGCCCGAATCGCTGCCCTTGGTGTAGCCGCTGTCCAGCGCATCCAGGTCAATCTGGATCTTGATCAACTTGTCACGTGCGGCGCGTCTGCCACTCTCGTCGCTTGGCGAAAGCTTGGCCAGCTTTGTCTGCTCTTCCTGCTGCTTTTGCAGGAGCTTCTGGCGTTTGGCGTCTCGCCCGCTAGTGTCCGCAGGTTGGCCCTGGGTCATGCCCGAGCCCATCGACGTTCCGCCGGAACCGTTCCAGCCTTCACCGATGACCGAGTTTTCCCCGAGCTGGGCCAGTCGGTTATTCCAGATCAGTACGCGGACTTCCACACCCTGATTAGCCTTTTTCTTGAGCAGTTCGCCGAGACTAAGACTGTCAGCTGAGCCGCGATTGAGGCGTAAACCCGGGTCAAACCCCCAACTGATGAGGTCGATACTGCGCTTGGCCTTCTGTATGCATTCATACACTTTGCCGAACGCTTCCTCCCCACACACCAGCGGAGTGACAATGTTGCCCGCCGGGCGTGGAGGGCTCAGCGGATGATTTTTGTGCGCGAACCAGTCAGCACTCAGGGTCGCTGCGCTTTCTTCAACCGAAAGCGATAATTTCTGATCGAGGTAGGTCATTCAAGTAACTCCATTTACGCCTTCGGCTCACTTTGATCTGCCCACAATTGGCGGAATACATCGCCGATATTCGCGGCTTCCAATGACGCCGCTCCCTCAGGAAAATCACGGTAGCCTTCGCGTCCCAGCCGTTCAGTACGGTGACGTGTCTGGTCGGTAGACTCTTCACTCATGTCCATGCTGAAACGATGGCCGTTGACGGTTTCCACGACATAGTTGCGGGTACCGGGAATGTGCTGAAACACCACGTTGCCCTGCTCATCACTGAAGCCTTTGCTGATCGGCGCGCCATCCGCATAAAGCTGATAGGGCTCATCGGCATAACCGGACATGTTCGGCAAAGGCGCAATGCGCAGACGCAGCTGTCCGGGAGGCGCTTCCTTCATAGGATTGGCTAACGCCTGATCCATCAAACTCCCCGCCTTATCCTTATCCGCCGCCCCTGGCAGCACCGGCGGCTTAATCCCAATCCCAGTCCCACTCCCAGCAGACCCACCGGCATTAATTTTCACCACCGGCCCAACCACCGTAATCCCGCCAGCGTCGAGTTTGATAAAGCTCCCACCCGCCTTCACGGTGAGCTCCATCCCGGCTTCGATGACAATCTTGTCCCCAGCCTTCAGATGAATCTCTTTCCCAACACTAGTCAGCTGCGCAGTCCCCAACTTCACATGCTGGTTCTGCCCAATCGTCAGGTGATCATCCAGCCGCGTTTCAACCTTGCGATCAGCAATCGTGGTGCGATGTTCTTCAGCCTTCAGCTCGGTGTAGGTGTTCTTCTCCACCGTGTCGTGGCGTTCATTGCCGACCCGAATCTTCTGATCATGCTCAATGTTTTCATCCCAATCGCGCTGGGCATGAATAAAGATCTGCTCGGCACCCTTCTTGTCTTCAATCCGCAATTCATTAAACCCACCGCCCCCCGGGGAGCTGAGGGTTTTGAATACGGTGCGGGTTTTGTTCGCCGGCAGGTCGTACGGAACCTGATTTTCCTTGTGATACAGGCACCCAGTCACCAGCGGCTGATCGGGATCGCCTTCGAGGAAGGTCACCAGCACTTCCATGCCGATGCGCGGGATGGCGATGGCGCCGTAGCGATCGCCGGCCCAACTGGAGGAGACGCGCATCCAGCAGCTGGTTTTGTCGTCAGCCAGTCCTTCGCGGTCCCAGTGGAATTGCACTTTGATGCGGCCGTATTGGTCGCAGTGGATTTCTTCGCCTTTGGGGCCGGTGACCATGGCGGTCTGGCTGCCGAGGACGCGGGGTTTCGGGTGTTCCAGCGCCGGGCGGTAGAACACGTCCCACGGGGTGGCGAGGAAGCGGTTGCGGTAGCCCTGGTGGAAGTCGTCCTTTTTGTCGGTGGTGTCGCTGGTCACCGACTCTTCGAGGACTTGCGGTTGTTTGCCTTCGTGGAAGATTTCGGTGAGCAGCCAGAGGTCGTTCCACTCGGTGCGCGGGTGGTCGGACATTTCCAGGAAGTGGCCGCTGACCAGGGTGGTCTGATCGCTTTTGCCTTCGGCCTGGCGGTAGTCGGCGCGGTGGCGTTCGAGGGCGCGTTGGCTGAGGAATTTGCCGCGCGCACGGTCGATGAAGCGGCCGGGGTAGTCGTAGTCTTCGAGGTCCGGCGCGTCGCTTTGCGCCTCGGGTTTGTAGGCGGCTTCGAGTTGCAGGCGTGGTTTTTCGAAGTCGTAGTCGCGACGGGTGACGCGGCCGGTGCGGGTTTCCAGGCGCAGTTTGAAGCCTTTGATCACCGGTTCGTCGGCGACCATACCGCTGCCTTGCACGTACGCGGTTGGCTGCCCGAGTTTGGGGAATACGGTCTGGTCATCGCCGAATACCAACAGATGACCTTTGGCGCTGTGCTGGAAGTGGTAGTGAATACCTTCTTCTTCGCACAGGCGTTGGACGAAGTGCAGGTCGGTTTCGTCGTACTGCACGCAGTAGTCGCGGTCCGGGCAGGGCTGGCTGAGCTGGAAGCGGTAGGCGTTGCCTTTGATGCCGTGCTCGTCGAGGATCAGCGCGATGATTTTCGGCGCGGACATCTGCTGGTAGATGCGCTGGTTGGTGCGGTGGTGCAGGTATTGCAGGTGCGGCACCAGGGAGATTTTGTAGCGGGTCAGGCGTTTGCCGGCATCGCCTTGGGCGACGCGGTAGATCTGGCCGTGGATGCCGGAACCTTGTGGATCGAGCGCGAGGAATGCCTGTTTGTGCAGGAGCTTTTCCAGGTCCAGATCGGGGTTTTCGCTGACCAGTTCGAGGTCGAAGCGATACGGCTGGCTGATGCCTTCGGTGCCGGTGAACGACAGCACTTGCAGGTCGCCGACGTAGTCTTCAACGGTCAGGCTGAAGTGGGTTTCGTTAGCTGGGTTGAACATTGCTTGCTCCCTGTTCGGTAGTCATCCGTTACGCCCGCAGTCGCAGGCGTTGCAGCAAAGACGAAGTGGCGCCCAAGGCGTCACGCAATTGGGCGGCGGTGATGGTGCGCTTGGCCGCATCGAAAGCCAGCGCCGTTCGTAGCGCTGGCCAGCAGTGTTTCGGAAGATTCCTGGGGGCGTGCAGCTCGCGTTCGAGGTGGCCGTCGCGGGCTTCGGTCGAGGGCAAGCGGCGGAACGGGTGTTTGCCGCCCGCCAATTCGTAGAGCACGCAGGCCACGCCGTAGACATCGGCACTGGCCGACAGCGGCTGGCCTTCGAGCAGTTCGGGGGCGGCGTAGCCGGGGGTCCAGGCGTTGAAGCGGTTACGGCTCAGGTGTGGCAGGCCGGGCAAGATGCCCTCCTCGGCCTGGCCCAGACCGAAGTCGAACAGGCGCACGCCTTCTTCGCTGAGCATGACGTTGCTCGGTTTCATGTCACCGTGCAGCACGCCGCGAGCGTGGGCGAAGGCCAGCGCGTCGAGCAGCGGCAGCGCGATGTCGCGCAGTTCTTTCCACGGCAGGCCCAGCGGCCGCTCGCAGAGTAATTTGTCCAGGGTCAGCCCACGCATGAGTTCCATGGTGATGAAGGCGCGCTGGCAATCGGTGTCCACTTCAAAGCTGTGCAAACGCAGCACGTTGTCGTGGCGCAGGCGTCGGGTCAGGGCGAACTCGCTGTAGAGCAAGGCACTGGCGTCCGGCGATTCGGCAAATTCTTCGCTGAGGATTTTCAGCGCGATGTAAGGGTCGGGGTCGCCGAACTGTTCGCTCAGCAAGTCCCGTGCGCGGTAAACCGCGCCCATGCCACCAGCACCGAGCAGGCGCTCAATGCGATAACGGCCTGCGAGCACGTCAGGCATTTCACCGACGCTGGCCTTTGTCGGCGCCAGCGCGGGTTCTGCTTTATGCGGCTTTCCGTTTAGAGACGGGGCAAACGCAAAGTAAGTCAGGTTATTGGCTTCCTCGTCGGTCACCGGCAGGTCGTCGAGCGGCGGCATGAGTTGGGTCATTTTCGGATCACCACAGCGGTCAAGTTGTCCCGGGCCGAGCCACGCAGAGCGCCGTCGAACAGACGCTCCAGCGCAACGTGCGGCGCGGTCAGGCTCAGGGCGTTGCCCAACGCATCGGTGCTCAGCCCTTGGTACAAGCCATCGCTGCACAACAGAAACGCATCGCCGGGGTAAACCTCGAGTTCGAGCACATCCAGCGTCAGCTGCTCGGCAGCCCCGACCGCGCGGGTCAAGGCATGAGCGGAAGGATGCGCACGAGCGTCCTCGACGCTCATGTTTTGCTCGTCGATGAGTTGCTGTTGCAGCGAATGGTCCTTGGACAGCTGATACAAACGCTGGCCGCGCCACATATAGCAACGGCTGTCACCGGCCCAGATGCAGGCCGCGCGATTACCTTCTACGAGCAGCGCCACTACGGTGCTGCCCATGATGCTGTCGTGACGCCCGGCCGTGACGGTCAACTCCTGACCCAAGCGGCGGTTGAGCCAGTGCAAGCACTGGCGAATGCCTTTGAGTCGTTCGTCGAAGTCGTCCTGCTCCGGCAATTCCGCCAGGCTGGCGACGATCAACTGGCTGGCGATGTCGCCACCCTGATGACCGCCCATGCCATCCGCGACCACCCACAGCCCCTGCTGTGGGGAGTCGAGGAAAGCATCTTCGTTGCGCGCCCGAACCTTGCCCGGATCGGTACGCGCAGCGCTGCGCCAGGGACTGGCAACCAGCATCAGAGCTGCACCGGCATACGGAAGGTACGCAGCACGCCCATGTCGAACGGGTTCGGGGTGCGCTGGCTCGACAGCAAGTAGTTGGCGCGCAGGCCGCCTACGTCAGCTTTGAGCACCAGCACATCGCGACCGCTCAGGTACTCGGTCTGCATCAGGTCGAACAGACGGAACAGCGACCATGGGCCGGTGTTCTTTTCGATACCGATCGGGCGGCCGGCCATTTTGTCGAGGACCAGGCTGGTGCGACCGTCTTCAGCGTCGGTCGGCCATTTGAACGACACCGGCACGATCGGGCCGTGGCGGTATTCGATGGTCTTGTCGCCAAACTTGAACTCGGAACGGCTGACGGCCGGGTCGAGGGTGTACGGCTCCAGTTTGAACTGCACTTGCGGCTCGGCCGGGTTGATCGAGAAGAAGCTCTGGCGAATCACTTGTGCCGCGGCCATCTGGTCGAGGTAGACCTTGGAGATCGGCATGCTGTGACCGTCGATGTTGCGCAGACGGTAGTTGCCTGGATCGCCACTCACGAACGGACGCATGTAGGTCTCGAAGAAGCGATCGTTGATGCCCTGCGCCTTGAAGAACTCGCGGAAGTCGCTGATCGCAACGTCGCTGGTGCTGTGGGCGCTGAACGGGTAACGCTTGTTGATCGCCTTGCCGTAGAAACTGTACAGCTCGCTCTGATAACGCTGGTTCAGGTACTGGTAGGAATCGTTCAGCACCAGACGCCAGGTGTCTTCAGCCAGGACGTTGAACCACACGCTGACCGGACGCGGCAGACGGTTGGAAGCATTGCGCAAGTTGCTCAGCGCATCACGCTGGCCGCTCATGCGGGTCTTGGCCATTTCGAACGCGGCCTGTTCCGGCGCACTGGCACGAGCGAGGCTCGCCAGTTGCAGTTGCAGATCGTTGAGCGCCGTCAGGGCCGGGGTCAAATCAGCGGCTGGGCCGTTGTTGTCGTCCAGCAAACGGTGCAACGGTTCGAAGCGGCGTTGCAGGGATTTCTTCGCGGTGTCGGGCAGGTTCTTGGTCATGTCTGCGGCTTTGTCAGCCGCGGCCGCCGCGAGTTTGCCGAGCTTGCCGCCCTTCTCGCCCAGTTTCTCAGCCGCTTCGGCCGCTTGATCAGCATTGTCGGCGATCACCGAGAAACGGGTGTTCTCGCGCACTTCCACCAGCAGTTGCAGCACGGGCGAGTTGGCGGACGTCAGGCCCGCCAGTTGCTCGGCGCCCTCACTGAAGTCGCTGATTGGAGGCAGTGCAACCTGACCAACCGCTTCGCTCCAGAAGTTGGCGTAGTCGCGGAAGTACAGTTGCTCCAGTTCGACCATCAGGCGACGCAAGTCCATGCCGCTGATGCCCGAGCCTTCGCCCAGCACCCAGTTGTCACGCAGGATATCGGTGACCAGCGCAGAGCCCTGAACCGAGAAATACTGCTGATAACCCTGTTGGGTGTAGAAACCCGGGATCACGTATTCGGTGCCGACAAACAGCGCACCTTGTGGGCCCAAGTGTTGGCTGAGGCGATATTCCGGCAGGTTGCGGGCCTGCTCGCGCAGCATCCGGTAAACCACGTTGGCCAGCGATTCGCTGCGCAGTACCTGACGCGCTTGCGCTACCAATTGATCGTTCAGCGGGTAAATAAACGGCTGCTTGAGCAAGCGCTCGAAGTGGGTGTTCAAACCGTTCTGCACCGCGGTGTTGCCGGCGTAACGCTGGGACCATTCGGTGGCCACCCAATCCTTGAGCCACGGGCCGTCGCGACAGTCTTTCATGTTCAGCATCAGGTACGCACGCAGGCTGTTGAGCAGGCGTTCGCGGTCCTTCATGTTGGCGCGGATCTGCCCTTCCAGCAGGGTCGCAACCTTCGGCAGCAGTTGCGCTTCAAGCTCACGCTCGTAGGCCTCCTTGACCACCGGATTGACCTCTTCGCCTTGGTACAGGCCACCCCGTTCGTGGTACGACACATCACCTTTTTTCGGGAAGACCTGAGTCGCCGCGTAGCTGGTGTCGAGAGGCTTGAGTACCGCCATGGAATCATCACGCGCGGTCAATGCCGAGCGCTGTTGTGTCCAGTTGGTCGCCAGATTGCGCAGGTTTTCCAGGCGCTCGTAGTTGGCCGAGAATCCGCCCGCCCACAGCATGCCGAACAGCGCCAGTGCCGCCAATGCGCCCACGTACAGGGCACGTTGGCCCCAATGGATACGGCTGCGTTCGCGTTTGTCCAGACCGGCCAAGTCGGCCTCGGGGAAAATCACCCGGCTGAGCAAGTGGTGAATGAAGCGCGAACGGCCGCTGCGCAAGGTCGGCAGTACGCCAGCGTTCATCCCCAGATTGGCGCCGATACCGGCGGTGGTCTGGTCCATTTCTTGAGTCAGGTGCGGTGCGCTGGTCAGGTAGAAACCGCGCAACTGGCTAACACGCTGGTAGCGGTTGCCGGTGAACGCCATGTCGACGAACAGGCACAGGCGCTCGCCGATCTGCCCCAGTTGATGCGGGAAGTCGAGGATGCGGCCACGGCGCTGGGTGTCGCGCTCCTGGTGCATGCGCATGATCACCTGGCTGTTGAGGCGACGCAGCAGCTCTTCGAACTCGGCGCGCAGGACGGCGACGTCGGTGCCGCTCTGCTCTTTGCGGAAGCTGGTGCCGAGCACCTGATCGCTTTCTTCGCGGGTCAGTTGATCGAAGAACTCGTCAAAACCGAGCAGCTTGTCCGCCTTGCTCAGCACCAGATAAACCGGCACATCGACGTGCAGTTTCTGATGCACGTCTTGCAGACGCGCACGCACCTGGCGAGCCAGGGTGTCGAGGTCTTTCTCGTCGGGGCACAGCAGGGTTTCCACCGGAATGGTCACCAGCACACCGTTCAACGGACGGTTGCGGCGACGCTTGCGCAGCAGGTCGAGCAAGGTGCTCCAGGCGCTGCCATCGACTTCGGCATCCGGCTGGGTCAGGTAACGCCCGGCGGTGTCGATCAGCACACCGTGGTCGGCGAAATACCAGTCGCAATGACGGGTGCCGAGGGTGTCGCGGGTCAGCTTGCGGTCGATCTTGTTGATCGGAAACTCAAGGCCCGAGAAGTCCAGCAGGCTGGTCTTGCCGCTGCCCTGCGGGCCGATCAGCAAGTACCAAGGCAAATCGCTGCGCCAGCGTTCGCTGCGACCGCGATAGAGGCTCGAGGTCTTCAGGGTTTTCAACGCATCCTTGAAGCGTACGCGAAGCTCTTTCTGCTCTTCGTCGATCAGCTCTTCACGGCGGATACGATCCTGGCCGTCTTCGGTGTCTTCGATGGCTTTCTTGCGCACACCAGCGCGCCAGCTGACGAAGACCATGGTCAGGCCCCAGATCAGGAACAGCACACTGATGGTCAGCAGGCGGGAGGTCGAACCTTCCCAAAACTTGTAGTCATTGACCGCCAGCAGCGGCCCGACGAACCACACCAGCAGCGCGACGAACAGCACCAGCAGCAAGGTCCAGACCCAGGTCTGACGCAAGAATGCGCCGACTTTCTTGAAAAACTTTTTCATCACACGTCCCTGTTTACGGCTGCGACTGCGGCTGGACCGCGGCCGGATCTAGCTGCTGATAAGGTTGCAGAACGGTTTCGCGTTGCTCGCCCAATACCCAGGCGAAGCCCGAATACATCACCACCAGGCAAACCACGGTGAACAGCACCACCATCCACGCCGGCACGATGCGCACCAGGCTGCGGCGCTGATCGTTCAAGCCTTCCCAATGGGGCGACAGTTCGCGAGGCACGTCACCGCGCAACTGACGAATCTGGCGATACAAGGCGTCGCGGATGCCTTCGAGCTCGAGCATGCCGCGGGCCTGCACGCGGTACTTGCCTTCGAAGCCCAGCGACAGGCACAGGTACATCAGCTCCAGCATCGGCAGGTGCTTGACCGGGTTTTTCGACAGGCGATCCAGCAGCTGGAAAAACTTCTCGCCGCCGAAGGTTTCGTTGTGGAAGCTGCTGAGCAGGCTCATCTGCGACCACTCGCTTTCGTTGCCCCACGGCGTGGTCACGACGGCTTCGTCGACCACGGTGCACAGCACGTAACGCGCGGCCATCACCTGGCTGCTTTCGGCGCCGTTGTGCAGCGCCCGCACTTCAAACAGCTTCAGCCCGGCAGTCAGTCGCTCGTTGAGCGCGTACATGTCTTCGCGGGTGTCGCTGTGCTTGAGTCGCACCACTTCCGACAACAGGTCAGAGGCGGCTGCGACCAACGAATTGAGGCTGATGTTGAAGGCTTCGGCCGGGCGCAGGCGCGCGGCATAAATCATCCGTTCTTCGAGCTGTTCAAAACGCGGCGGTGCAGCGAAATCTGTCAGCGGACTCGAAGCAGGGCCGTGGCCCTGGCGGTCGAGCAGGACGGTTTTGTCGTCCTGGGTATGTTCCATGTCCTTGATCATGTCGGTCAGTTCCTGATGGCCCAGAATTTCAGTTCAAGCTCGGCAAATTCGCCGGACACGTGGAACGCGAAGCCGCCGGAGCGCTCGAGTTGTGCCAGGTCTTCGGAACTGAGTTCGAGGATGAAATAGGTTTTGTTGGAGTGGAACGCGATCTGCCGCGGGGCCACCGGCAACGGTTTGACCTTGATGCCCGGCAGATGCAGGTTGACCAGTTGGCGGATGCGCTCCACCGGGCCGACCTTGAGGTGCGCCGGCAAGCGATGGCGCAGTTCTTCGGAGTCGCAGTTGGCACTGGCGGCGAGCACGAACGAGGCCGAACCCAGCAGTTTGTGGTCGTGCAACGGCGAGACGATGATCCCGTACTGGCGCGCTTGCAGGACCAGTTCGATGGCGTGCTGTTCGAGCACCATCGACAGCACCTGACGAATCGCTTCCATCAGCTTGCGGAAGCTCGCGCCCTGGTCGCTGTGCTGGTAACGGCTGTCCAGACGCGGGCGTTTGCTGTCGCTGGAAAACGTCGCCAGATCGCCGAGCATGGTCAGCAGCGTGCGGTACAACTCTTCCGGGTGAACCTGTTCCAGGCCGAGGTAGTGGCGCAGCAGCAGTTCGGTGCGGTTGATCAGTTGCAGCATCATGAAGTCGCCGACTTCCGCGCCACCGACCTTGCCGTTGGAACGGATCCGCTCGGCGATGGTGTCGCCACGGTGGCCGAGCATGCTGATCACTTCTTTCAGGCACGACAGCAGGTAGCTGGACGAATGCGCCTGAATGTAGGTCGGCACGAAATCCGGGTCGAGGCTGATCACGCCGTCGGGCGTGGTGTCGAGCACTTCACAGATCTTCAGTTTCACGTAGGCCTGGTCGCTCTGCTGCTCGCCGAGCAACAGTTTGAAGTCCGGGCGCCCGCAGCTGACCTGGCTGGCGGAATCGTCGCCGGCGTTGGAGTCGGCGACTTCCGCTTCGTACGCGGTGTAGCGCGCCAGCACGTCGGATTGCTCCGGACGGCGCGACTCGATGTGGTTACCGGTGACCAGCGGCAGCGCCAGGTAGATCGGCGTGTTGCCGGTGTTCGGCGGCACGTCGAGGGCCAACGGTTCGGTGTTGCCGCCGAGTTCGAACAGGCTGCCGTCCGGCAGAATCCCCGAGGCCTGGCTGATCACCAGTTTGCCCATGTTGAGGAACTGCAAGTCGATGTCCAGGTTCAGGAAGCCCCAGGTGTAGCTGCCCAGCAACTGCGTGCGGGTCTTCATCTGGTGGTCGTAGTAGCGATCGTTGTGCTGGAAGTGCTGCGGGCGAAGCAGCATGCCTTCCTGCCAAATCACTTTATGGGAATTCATGATCAGTCATCCGCCTTGGCGAGCGTTTCGTTGCTATTGCGAATACCGGCCTGGTCGAGGGTCAGATCAGCGTTGGTGACTTCCACCGGGGTGACCTGCACCGTGTAGCGCCATTTGGTTTCCGGCAGATCGCGGTAGGCGGCGAGGATGCCGACGTAGCGACTGCCCTCCTCCACGCTGAGTTTCATCTCCACGGTTTCACCTGGACGCAGTTCGATTTCTTCGCTGGCCACCAGGTCCGGGGCCAGGGATTCCTTGGCGCGCTCGTACAGGCTGAAGAAGTCAGCGTTCTCGAACGTCACCGGATGCTTGAGCTCGAACAGACGCACAACGATCGGCGATGGACGCCCGTTGAGGTCCGGGTTCAGCTGATCGCTGGCGGTCAGCTTCAGGTTGAGCTTGGTGACATGGGAATACGGCGACAGCGACGAGCAGCCAGCCAGCAGCACCAGGGCCGCGAGCGCCGTCAGCGTCTTGAAAAAAGCGGTCGAGCAGCGAGACATGCGCATCATCCTTGGTGGTCGGTGTGAAGGGTGGAAATCAGGCGGATCTGTTCTTCGTAGGCCTGAGCGAAGTCGCGGGCCAGCAGGCGCTCGCTCCAGTCATCGTCCTGACGCAGAGCCTGGTGATAACGACCGTAAGCTCTCCAGCGACTGCCGGACGTGGCGAGCAACGGCTTGTTGTCGCGCTCGAAACGCAGGGTCAATTGCTGTGGCGAGAAGTGCTCCAACGTGCCGCGAACGGCAGCGCGGCTGGCGGTCAGTAAGGCCACTTGGTGTGCCTGCAAATCGCGGAACGCACGAGAGATCGCCTGCTCGGCCGGCAACTGGCCCGGCTTGTTCGGCTGCAACAAAATGCCCAGCGCTTCGCCGGCATCTACGGCAAATTTCAGCGGGTTCTTTTGGGTGCCTTGCACGGTGGTCTGGGCCAGACGCAGTTCGTTTTTCAGTTCGCTGCGGGTACGCAGGCTCTGCTGCAAACCGCCGACGCTTTGCTTGAGCAGGCGTGCAGCGTTGAGCGCCAGGGCTTCGCGGGCGTCGTGGTCGAGGCCTTTGAGGTCCACGCCCAACGCGGCGCCGAAGTGCTCCCAGAAACCTTCGCTCTGACGCTCGATCAATTTCGGCGGCGGAGCTGGCGCAGGTTCTGCCGGGGCGTCGATCAGCTCCGGCACCATCAGGCTTTCCATGTCGATGCGCGCATAGTCGGCGCGCTGACGGGTGTCTGAGAGGGTGGTGCTCGGGGAAATCAGTTCGTCGATTTCCGAATACACACGCTCTTGCTGATCGAGGGCATTGAGCGGGTCGAGATCGAGAAACGCATCGTCCGGAATGATGCTGCCCGCTGCTTGCGGACGGCCGACTTCAACGTCGAAGGTCGCCGGGTCGCGCACCAGCCGCGCACGGATCTCGAAGTCACCCAGCACGTAGACACTGCCGTGCTCGATGCGCATCGCTTCGCCCTTGCGCAGGCGCGCGCCGCTTTCGCTGTCCGAAATACCGTTGCTGCTGGTATCGGTCAGGAAAAACGTGCCTTCGCGGTAGCTGATCAACGCGTGGTGGTTGGACAGGTGACGCTTGCGGTCCGGGATGATCCAGTCGCAATCCTCGCCCCGACCGATCACTCCACCGGCCTGTTTGAAGGTCTTCTGGCACAAATCCGTGGGCACGAACTGCTTGGTGTTGAGCATTTCGAAAACCAGTTCCATGGTGATACTCCTTGCGGTCACTTGCCGCGATTGACCGCCTGCGGATCACCCAATGGGCGATAGGTGTTGTCGTTGTATTTGTAATTGCCGCTACAGCCGCCGAGGCCGCATAGAACGACGAGGGTCAGCAGGACGGCTTGCCAGTGACGAACAGACATCAGAGGGTCTCCAGGGGTAGACAAAGTACAAAGCGCCGACCCGTTTGGGCGGCGCTATCAAAAGCGGATGAGGTGAAGCCGAGCGCTCTAGTCAGTGGCCTTGAGCCGATCTCCCGTAAAAGGGTGATTCCCTGCTGCCAGTGAGATTCCTGTGGCGAGGGGACTTGTCGGAATGCCGCACCACCCCGTTGGGTCGCGAAGCGGCCCCAAAACCGGCTACCCCGTTTATTCAGGCAGACCGCGTTGGCTGAATTGCGACTGCTGCGCAGCCGAACGGGGATAAATCCCCTCGCCACAGAGAATTCGCTGGCCACAGGTGGAATTCCAACCAAGGTGAGGAAATTGATATCAGCCATCGAAATCACCCAAATTGATATTCAGGCGCCCGAGGCGGTACAGCAGCGTGCGGCGTGGCAGCCCGAGTTCGCGGGCGGCGAGGGTCTGGTTGCCGTCGTTTTTACGCAGGGAATCGAGCAGCAGCCTGCGCTCGACCTGCTCCAGGCGTTCGCGCAGGTTCAGGCTGCTGTCTTCCGGCATGGCTTCCATGCGCAGGGAGAAATGCTCGGCCAGTAACTCACCGCCCTCGCACAGCAGCACCGCGCGTTCGACCAGGCCTTTGAGTTCACGCACGTTGCCGGGGAAGGTGTAACCGGACAGGTGATCCAGCGCCGCATCGGACCAGCACACCGCATCGCGCTGCAAGAACGAGCAGGCCTTGTCGGCGAAGTGCCGGGCCAGGTCGAGGATGTCGCCTTCGCGCTGACGCAGCGCCGGCAACTCGATCGGGAATTGCGCGAGGCGGTAGTACAAGTCCTCGCGGAATTTTCCTTCGCTGACCAGCACCGACAAATCCCGGTGCGTCGCTGCGATGATCCGCACGTCGATCTTGTGGGTGTCGTTGGAGCCCAGCGGGCGGATCTCGCCCTCCTGCAGAACCCGCAACAGCTTGGCTTGCAGGGACAACGGCATGTCGCCGATTTCATCGAGCAGCAAGGTGCCGCCGTTGGCCGCGTCGAACAGCCCGGCACGGTCGCGATCAGCACCGGTGAACGCACCTTTGCGGTAGCCGAACAGTTCGCTTTCCAGCAGGTTCTCGGGGAACGCCGCGCAGTTCTGCACGATGAACGCCTGGGAACGGCGCGGACCGCAATCGTGAATCGCCCGCGCCACCACTTCCTTGCCGGTGCCGGTTTCACCGCGCAGCAACACGGTATACGGGCTGTGCAGGACTTTGCTGATCAGCGAGTAGGTCCCGCGCATGGCCTTGCTCTTGCCGATCAAGCCGTAACCGCTGGCGCTCGGGACGAGGACCTTCACCGGTCGTGCATCACCGGTTGGCTGACGCAGACGTTGCAGCAAATGCAGCTGGCCGAGTACGAACGAGCCCAGTTGCCCCAGGGAGTCGGCAAAGCCTTGCAGGTCGATGTGCCGGCGACTGGCGCACAGGAGCAAGCCTTCGACGGCTTTCTGCTGATTGACCATTGGCACGCACAGCAGCGACTGCCAAGGCGTGGCCTGAGGCGGCAGGAAACTGGTTTCGTGCAGGCTGCCGCTCAGTTCGCTGAGGCTCACCACGCGGTTCTGGCACAGGGCGAATTGCAGCAGTTGTTCACCGTTGTAATCCGCCGGCAGGCTCGCCGCTTCCCGGGGTTGCAGGATGCCGTTGAGGCATTCGGCGTTCATCCCCAGGCACGTGTGAGTCGCGTCCAGCAGGTACAGCTGCGTCAACTCGCAACCGCTGAGCTCGGCCAACCCGCGCACGAAGTCACCCAGCAGCGCAGCACCGTCCGCCGCGCGCGACAAGCGGGCGAACTGCGCCAGCAAGGCTTCGGCATAGACCAGCGGTTGCGGCACCTGAGTGAACATCACACCCACCTCAGGCGAACTCGCACGTCACGCTGGCGTTGCCGTCGAGCGTCGCGTGGACACGCTTGAGGCTTTCGCCCGTGGCCATCGCATCGAGCAAGCGGTCGGCCACCAGCGGCAGCACGTGCAGGTCGAGCAAATGGTCGATCAGGCGCGCGCCGCTGTCGCTCTGGGTGCAGCGATCTGCCAGGTGATCGACGAGGTCTTGCGAGTAAGTGAAATCCAGCTGACGACGGTTCAGGCGCTCGCCCAAACGACCGAGTTTGATTTCAATCAGTTCGCGCAGCACCGGGCCGCCCACCGGGTAGTAAGGCACCACGCGCATGCGCGCCAGCAGCGCCGGTTTGAAGTGTTTGCTCAGCACCGGGCGGATGGTTTCTTCGAGTACTTCGGCCGACGGCCGCGCGCCGTTTTCACAGAGCTCGGCGATGCGGTCGCTGCCCAGGTTCGAAGTCATCAGGATCAGCGTGTTGCGGAAGTCGATCTCACGCCCTTCGCCGTCGTTGGCCACGCCTTTGTCGAAGATTTGGTAGAACAGGTTGAGCACGTCCGGGTCGGCCTTCTCGACTTCATCGAGCAGCACCACCGAGTACGGTTTCTGGCGCACGGCTTCGGTGAGCATGCCGCCCTCGCCATAACCGACGTAGCCCGGCGGCGCGCCGATCAGGCGCGACACGGTGTGCTTCTCTTGGAACTCGGACATGTTGATGGTGGTGATGAAACGATCGCCGCCGTACAGCAAATCCGCCAGGGCCAGCGCGGTTTCGGTTTTGCCGACGCCGCTCGGGCCGACCAGCAAGAACACGCCGACCGGCGCATCAGGTTTGTTCAGGCCGGCAGCGGTGGCGCGCATCGAGCGGTCCAGTGCGTGAACGGCTTGTTCCTGGCCCCGGATGCGGGTGCGCAAGTCGGTGGCGAAGCTCGCAACCTTGGCGTTGTGCTCACGGGCCAGTTGGGCCAATGGCACACCGGTCCAGGCGCTGATCACTTCGGCGACCAGACGCGGGCAGACTTCGAAGCTCACCAGACGTTCTTTGATCTGAAGTTCGGTCAGGGCTTTGTGGGTTTCGTTCAGCGCAGCTTCCAGGGACGCGACGCTTTGCGCTTCGTCCACAGGGGCTTCGAGCGTTTCGATCACAGTGCCTTCGGCATCTTCTTCAACCGTGACAGTGGGCTCGACGGCGGCAGCTTCGCGGGCCTTGGCCAGTTGCTGACGCAAGTCCAGCAGGCGCTCTGCCAGTTCTTTCTGCTCGGTCCAAAGGGTTTCCAGCGCGACCCTTTCGTCTTCAGCTTCGGCCAGGCGATCTTCCAAAGCGTCCAGCGCTTCGTGATCGATCAGCAGACCGGCCTCGGCATCACGGCGCAAGGCCTGACGCTGACGGCCGCCTTCAGCCAGTTCACCCCGCAGGCGCTCAAGGCTTTCCGGTGCGGCGGCGAGGCTGATGCGCACGCGAGCGCAGGCGGTGTCGAGCACGTCGACGGCTTTGTCCGGCAGCTGACGGCCCGCAAGATAGCGAGCAGACAACTCGGCCGCCGCCACCACTGCGTCGTCGCGCAGGTAGATGCCGTGGCTCTTCTCGTAGACCTGAGCCAGGCCACGCAGGATGGTCACCGCTTCGCTGACGGTCGGTTCGTGCAGCTGCACCGGTTGGAAGCGACGGGCCAGGGCCGGGTCTTTTTCGAAGTACTTCTTGTACTCCGCCCAGGTGGTGGCGGCGATGGTGCGCAACTCGCCACGGGCCAGGGCTGGCTTGAGCAGGTTGGCCGCGTCGGAACCGCCGGCATTGCCGCCCGCGCCGATCAGTGTGTGAGCTTCGTCGATGAACAGGATGATCGGTTTCGGCGAGGCTTTGACTTCGTCGATCACGCCTTTGAGGCGACGTTCGAATTCACCTTTGACGCTGGCGCCCGCCTGCAACAGGCCCATGTCCAGCGACAGCAGCTCGACACCTTTCAAGACTTGCGGCACTTCACCCGCCGCGATGCGCGAGGCCAGGCCCTCGACAATGGCGGTTTTACCGACGCCGGCTTCACCGACCACAATCGGGTTGTTTTTGCGGCGACGGGCGAGGATGTCGACCATCTGCCGGATCGCGCCATCGCGGCACAACACCGGGTCGAGTTTGCCGTCGCGGGCTTGTTGGGTCAGGTTGTGGGTGAAGCGCTGCAGCAGCGATTCGCCGGGCACAGCGGATTTACCGGTGGCCGGTTGCTCTTTCTGCGACAGGGCGAATTCTTTCAGGCGCTCGATGTTCAGTTTGGCCAGCAACGACTGGTAGCGACTGCCGGCGTAGCGCATCGGGTTGCGCAACAGCGCGAGGATCAACGCGGCTTGCTCGACCTGGCTTTGGCCCAATTCAAGGTTGGCCACCAGCAACGCGTCTTGCAGCCACTGCACCAGCTCCGGGGCGAACACCGGGTTGCGCGACGCGCTGTGCTCGACCCGCGATTGCAACGCGGCGCTCAGCTCACCGGCATCGACTTCGGCGTCTTGCAGCGCGCGTGCGAGCAAGCCTTGCGGGCGCTCCAGCAAGCCCAGCAGCAAGTCTTCGACGAGGATCTTGCTGCCGCCTCGGGCGACGCAGCGTTCGGCCGAACTTTCCAGGTCACGACGGGTTTCGGCATCCAGCGCCTGGATAAGTTGTTGCAGGTCTACGTTGATCATTGGTCATCTGTCCTTAATGAATTTTGCTGCCCAGGGTCACCACGCCGTCCGCTTTTTCGCGGCCGAGCCAACTGGTCCATCCCAGGCGACAGGCGTTCTGCTCACCGATGCGCAGTTCGCGGATTTCTTCCTGGCGCAGCACCAGGCGAATGTCGTAATCGAGCGGGTCACGCAGGGTGAACCGCACCAGCGCACAGAGCGGCTGGTAGCCGAAACCGATCGGCAGGAACTCGTGGAAGCGTTGCCAGTCGAGTTCGCGGATATGGATGCGGAACTTGCCGCTGCGGTCGCGCACGTGTTCGCCCAGCACCAGGTCTTCGCCGAGCAGGCTGTTGGCGCGGCCCAAGCGATTGCGCTGCTCGTCGAGGATTTCGACGCGACGCTCGATGCACTGCTCGATGGTCAGTTCTGCATGTTTGAAGTAGTAACGCAGCACCGCTTCGATCAGCGCCGCCGAGTGCGCCCGCAAGCTGAGCAAGCCGAGGTACGGCAGCAGGCGTTTCCAGTTCAGTTCCTGAGCCCTGCGGATCTCTTCACCGCCGAGGCCGATCAACGCAAACAGCTGCGACGAAAACGGGTCGAGGGCGCCGCTCTGGAAGCTTGCGCGGTAGCGGTATTTTTTCCAGATCGGCAGCATCAGCCGTTGCAGGCGATGGTGGAACAGGTCGAGGAAGTTGCGGGTCGGGTTGCCGTCTTCACTATCGCCCAGGGCCTGTTCGCCGTAGAACGCCGGGAGCGGCGAGCCGGAACCGACCAGGCCGATCAGGTTGAAACGCAGACGCGCGCGCATCTGCCCGTGCTCTTCGAAAAACTCCACGCGATCGACGTCACTGCCGGGGAAACCCAGGCTCGGATTGGCCTGGAATTCCAGCTGGTCGTACAGATCGTCTTCGCTCAGGTACGGGTGCGCCTCGCGCAGCCGGTCAACCACCAGCAGCACGGCCTGAAACAGCGAGTACTCGCGTATTACCCGGGTCAGCCCGCTTAAAGCAGGGGTTGCAGACCCATACGTGGTGTCCATTGGTACACCTCTCCCTGTGTGCTTTTTACCCGCAGCTCGTGGTACGAATTGAGACTGGCGTAAAGCGCGAAAAACTCGTTAAGAACCGAAGCGAAAACGAACAGGTCGCCCTCACCGATATACCCTTCCGGGTCGATGGTCAGCTCGGTGCGCAACCCGCGTACCGGCAACCCTCGGTGCAAGCGGTCGACGTGTTGGTGCTTGATCGACTTGAGCCCGCCCAGCAGACGCTTGCTGACTTTTTCAGCGTGTTGGTCGTAGTAGCGCGGCAGGTCGTAGGTTTCGAGAATCACCTTCAACGCATTGACGTCGGCCAGCGACAGGTAGTTAAGCGACATGTTGCTGATCAGCTTCCAGAGGAAGTCACGGTTCAGCGGCGGCGCATAACTGGGCGTGGCCGGGGTGATGTTGCGGAAACTGAGGAACTCCGGCGTCTCTTCGCAGGCCATGCAGATGTCGCCGAGCTTGAGCTTTTTGGGCAGATTCTGGTTGGTGCACATCAGCTCGATCGACAGGGTTTCGTGGGCTTCGGTGTGACGGATGCCGAAGCTCAGGTACGTGTCGAGGCCGTCGTGCAACGAGGACGAACGCTGGCGGATGCTGTAGTGCGGACGGCTGTTGGGCACGTCGAAACTCGGGTCGTGCTCGAACGATTCGAACGGCACGTACGCCTGATAACCGAGGCCACCTGGCTTCCAGCCGGTGACGGTTTCCACCGAAAACACACCGCAGTTTTGCAGGTCGTATTCGGCGGGCAGCAGCAGGTATTCGTCCTGCTTGCCGTCGAGGCGGATCGGCAACGCATCGTGCTTGAACAGGTTAACGATCGGCGTGCAGTAGAGCTTCACATTGTCCAGCGTCGGACGCAGGCGCTGGATGCCGCTCTTGCGAATATCGAAGCGCAATTCCAGGCCGCGCATCTGCTTGAGCGTGTCTTCCGGCAGAGCCTTGAGCAGGTCCAGGCCGTTGATATCGACGAACAGGAATTTGTCCTGGAAGGCGAAATATTCCTGCAGGTAGCGGTAGCCGCGGAAAGTGTTCAGCGGATACGGGATCAACGCCTCTTCTTCGGCAAAACCCACTGGCTGCACGCGGTCGCCGGGCATCTTGAATGCCATCGGCGTGCCGTTCACGCCGTTGATGGGCTTGCCGGCACCGTCCAACGGGATCAGCTCGATGCCTTCCAGGTTGCGCAACAGGCTCAGATAGAGCATCTGGCTGATGTAGCGCTCGCCGGCGAAGTGCAGACGCAGACGGCTCAGCTCCAGCTCACCGAGGTGACCGTCAGCGCTCATCTCCAGACGCAGGCTCAACAGCGAACCGTCGCCCTTCACTGAGTAATTCAGTGCAGCCAGGTCCAGCGGCAAGACTTCGGTCGGGTAGCAGGTGCGGAAACGGCAACGCACGTCATCGATTGGCATGCTCTCGACCGGTGTGTCGCGCTCGACCATCAACGCAGGACCGGAGCGTTTCAACGGATCGAACTGCAAAATGCTGAACGCCGGCAGCGGCCGCATGTAGTTGGGCCACAGCAGGTGCATCAGCGAGTGGCTGAGCTCCGGCAATTCGTCGTCGAGCTTCTGACGCAGGCGACCGGTCAGGAACGCAAAGCCTTCCAGCAACCGCTCCACGTCCGGATCCCGACCGGCCTGACCGAGGAAAGGCGCCAACGCCGGGCTACGCTCGGCGAAACGACGACCTAACTGGCGAAGTGCGGTGAGTTCGCTTTGGTAGTAGTGGTTAAAGGACACGGGGGGTTACCTGTTTGTCGTTTTTGCAAAATTTTTCAGCGCTGGAACATCCAACAACTGCGTGCGTCATGGGCAAAAAGAACGGTCATCGACAGTCCATGAACGCACGGCTTTTTCTTCGACCTTCTCAACCCGCGCCAAAGCCGTGCGCAGCGCTTGCCCATCAATGGTTTTGACGGCGCTGGCGCTTTTAATCGACAGGCTGTACTGGTCGCTTATCTGGCCCGACACGTCCTTGCCCGCCGACGTGTAGTTGGCGATGGAACGGCGCTCGTCGGGCCTCAACGTAAAGCTGCGGGGCTGATCGTCGTAGTTGGAGTCATGGGCCAGGGACAGCTCCAGCGGGACTCCGCAGGTGTTGAGCAGGTACACATCGTTGCGGTAGACCTGCTGCGCAGCGCAGGCCGTCAATGACACGAAGAAGGCAAAAAGACCGGTCCACTTAAACATCGAATTCATCCTTGGCAGCTTCATGGGCACACCGACGTATCGTTGATCGTCCACTCACGCTGAGTGCCGTCGCTGATCTTCTCCACGCCGCTCAGACGCTGTTTCAGCTGGGCGCCATCAATCACTTTGCTTCCAATGGCATCGGTGATTTTCAGCGAATAGTTGGCCGGGATTTGCTCGATCACGTCTTCGCCATAAGAGGCGAAGCTCGCGACCAGCGCCCGGGAGCCCGCTGCGGATGTCACGTTACGTTCCAGCGAATGCATGTTGGAGCTGTTGGAAATCTTCATTTCCAGAGGCTGGCCGCAGCGGTTTTCGACATACACGTGGTTGTTGTAAACCTGTTGTGTCGCGCAACTGGTCAGGGAAACGAAAAGCAGGCTGAAGCCGGCGAACTTAATCATCGAATTCGACCCTGGCCAGCCATAGCAGGCTTTTGACGTCTTGTTCAGAGGCTGCCGTACGGCTTTGCCGTTCGGAAGCTGTACTGGTGTAACTGCTGAAGTACTGCATGACGTCGAGCTCGCCCGCGCCTGGCGTCGGATGATCTGCCTTCGGGTTTTGCATCAGCGAGGATGAATCCTTGTGGGTCCACGAGTAGGTCGGAATCAGACCACCGCCATACTCGTTGAGAATCAAATGCCCGAACTCATGGGCAGACGTTTCCTTGAACTCTTCGGTGGCATAACTCGCCGCGTAGCCCGCGCCGATACCTTGTCGAGTGACGAATTGGTCATACGCATAACCGGCGTTGTGATACACCTTTCTGGCAATCGCCAGACTGGTAGAGCGTCCGAAGTCCTTGGACAACGAATCAATCAGCGGGAAGTTTCCAGCTTTGGGTGTGGCATTGATGTCAGCTTTGACCGTAACTTTGTAAGCACCCTTGCCGGTCGTGATCCCACTGGCAATACCACCGGCTCGTGAGCCATTACGCGACCAATAGAGCTCGATACCTTCCTTGGCCCAGCCCAGCAATGTGCTGAACGGCGTCGGCGCCAGGCCCGGGGTAGAGCCGCTGCTGCCGCCATCGGAAAAGCTCGGCCGCAACACGACATCAACCGTCTTCGCATTCCGATCAACCCGAACATCAACCCACTTCACTTCTTGCGCCGAGCACTCAAGCGTCAGATCGGTGACCTGTTGTTCGCCGCCCTGAGTCGCGGTCAGACGCACTTTAAGGTTCGGGCTTTTCAGAACACGGGTATCGAGAATGCCCGCCGTGTCGTAGCCATCCCACTGCCACGGATGCTCACCGCTCGGTAGGAACTGGGCAGTGTTGGGTTCGGTGTAGATCAGCTTTTCGCCGTCCAGCACCTCCAGCTTCACGGTGTCGGCAGCGGCTTTGCGGTTGTCGATGAGGAAGTCGATCAGCTCACGATTTTTCGTGGCACCGCTTTTGATTTCATCGTAATCCGGGACCTCCAGCGGCGTCAGAACCGAATTGCCCCCGGACTTCAGCTTCAGCCGGTAATCGAGTTTCTTTTCATCGGCACTGGCCTCTGGAATCAGCGCCGCGACCACAGCACCCAGCGCGGTCGCGATAATCCCGGAGAACGGTGCCGGCGAATGCGAGTTACCGATAATCACGGTCCCGGAACCCGCCGTCACCTTGTTGCCATGGGTCCCAACGGAATCCACAGTCGCCGCCGCTTTGCCGTTGATCAAAACCGTCGTCGCCAACCCACCCGACATCGCACCACCACACGCCGAGGCATCGCCTTGGCGGGCGGCCGCGAGGCCGTCGAAGAACACGTCGCCGGAACCGGCGGCGATCGGGTTTGTGCCGTGACCGGGGAGCGGGCAAGCGGTAGGGTCGGTGACACGTGCTGCGGGTTTGCCGGACATACGAATCTCCTTAGTTGACCTTCACTTGACCGCTGCCATCCAGGCGCGCGGCGAAACTGACCTGACGCTTGAAACCATCAACTTCCAGCAAGCCTTCGATGCTGAAGGACAGGCGAAGCTGATCGTGGTCACGCGGCAGGGAAATGACACGCACATTGCTCAGGCGTGGCTCGTAGGCTTCGATGAAATTTTCGATGGCCAGACGGGCCTGACTCAGGGAGTCGTGCAGGCTCAGACGCATGTCATTGAGATCGGGTAGCCCGTAATCGGACAGCGTTTGCACGCTGCCCGCACGGGTGCTGAGCATCTTGGCCAGATGGGCAGCCACGGACGCCATGGCGGAGACCTCGCGGCTCCAGCCGACGCGTTTGTCCGCGTCGCCACCCAGGCGTTCGAAAAGGCTGCCGTATCCAGTCATGAGTGAGCTCCGCTTACTCTTTGTCCAGCTTGCCAACCAGCGACAGGGTGAAATCGGCACCCATGTACTTGAAGTGCGGGCGCACGTTCAGGCTGACGCGGTACCAGCCAGGCTCGCCTTCAACATCGCTGACGATGATCTGGGCAGCGCGCAGTGGACGACGGCCACGCACTTCGGCGCTTGGGTTTTCCTGGTCGGCCACGTACTGGCGGATCCACTTGTTGAGTTCCAGCTCGAGGTCGGTACGCTCTTTCCACGAACCGAGTTGCTCGCGCTGCAGCACTTTCAAGTAGTGAGCCAGGCGGTTGACGATCATCATGTACGGCAGTTGGGTGCCGAGCTTGTAGTTCAGCTCTGCTGCCTTGCCTTCTGCGCTGATGCCGAAGAACTTCGGCTTCTGCACTGAGCTTGCGGAGAAGAACGCCGCGTTGTCGGAGCCTTTGCGCATGGTCAGGGAGATGAAGCCTTCCTCGGCCAGTTCGTATTCACGACGGTCGCTAACCAGAACCTCGGTAGGAATCTTGGTTTCGATTTCGCCCATGCTTTCGAAATGGTGCAACGGCAGGTCTTCAACCGCGCCACCGCTCTGCGGGCCGATGATGTTCGGGCACCAGCGGAATTTGGCGAAGCTGTCGGTCAGCTTGGTGCCGAACGCGTAGGCGGTGTTGCCCCACAGGTAATGCTCGTGGCTGTTGGCGACGGTTTCTTTGTACACGAACGATTTGACCGGGTTTTCTTCCGGATCGTACGGGTTACGCAGCAGGAAACGCGGCACGGTCAGGCCAACGTAACGGGAGTCTTCCGACTCGCGGAAGCTCTGCCATTTGGCGAATTGCGGGCCTTCGAAGTGATCTTTCAGATCCTTCAGGTCCGGCAGACCGGTGAAGCTTTCCAGGCCGAAGAATTTCGGGCCGGCCGCGGCGATGAACGGCGCGTGGGACATGCAGGCAACGCTGGACACGTACTGCATCAGTTTCACGTCCGGCGAGCTTGGGGACATGAAGTAGTTGGCGATGATCGCGCCAACCGGCTGACCACCGAACTGACCGTATTCAGCGGTGTAGATGTGCTTGTACAGGCCAGACTGCATCACTTCCGGCGAATCTTCGAAATCGTCCAGCAGGTCGTCTTTGGAGACGTTGAGGATTTCAATCTTGATGTTTTCGCGGAAGTTAGTGCGGTCAACCAGCAACTGCAGGCCACGCCACGACGATTCCAGGGACTGGAAGGACGGGTGGTGCAGGATTTCGTCCATCTGGCGGCTGAGCTTGGCATCGATCTCGGCGATCATGCGGTCAACCATGGCCTTCTTGACTGGCTCACCGTTGTTCTGCGGCTTGAGCAGCTCTTCGATGAAGGCCGACACACCGCGCTTGGCGATGTCGTAGGCTTCGTCGTCCGGCGTCAGGCGAGTTTCGGCGATGATGCTGTCGAGAATGCTGTATTCGCCGTTCTCTTTGCTCTTTTGCTGTGCTGCGCTAGTGCTCATTGTGTTGGCTTCCTTGGCTGATGGAGACTCAGACGTCCTGGGCTGCGGCATTCAAGCCCAGCTCACCCAATACGCGACCGCGGGATTCGTCGTCGGCGAGAACGCCTTCGATGGCTTTGCGGAACGCAGGCGCATTACCCAGCGGGCCTTTGAGGGCCACCAGCGCGTCGCGCAGTTCCATCAGTTTTTTCAGCTCAGGCACTTGCTCGACCAGGCTGGCCGGGTTGAAGTCCTTCATCGAGTTGACACGCAGTTGCACGCCCAGCTCTTCAGTGCTGCCCTCTTCCTGAAGACGGTTCGGCACGTTCAATGTCAGGGTCAGCTCTTGCTTGGCCAGCACTTCGTCGAAGGTCATCTTGTCGATGCTGATCGGCTTGCGATCTTCGACTTTACGTTCGTCCTTGCGGTGGGTGTAGTCACCGATTGCCAGTAGTTTCAACGGCAGTTCAATCTCTTCCTGAGCACCACCGGTGGCAGGTTTGAAAGTGACGTTGATGCGTTCCTTGGGGGCTACCGAGCCTTCTTTGGCCATGGCTATTCTCCTTGCGGTTGTGGCCCTGGGGCCTATTCGAGTACCACTTCGAGATCGAGGTGGCACAGCCTGCGATAAATCTCTTCCTTGCGTTCACGTACGGCATGGTTCTGCGGCAACAACTCGCAGCAGCTATGCAGTAAATGCAGCACTTCCAGCGCAAGATCGGGCTCCCAGGCGTTCAGGCCTGAGTCCTGTAATGTTTGGTCCAGTGTTTCGAGTTGGGTCCTGGCCAGTTCGTATTTCTTGGCCATGAAGCACAGCCGCGCGAGGGCGAACTGCCAGAAGAACCGGGCGCGTCCGCCTTGGGCGCTTTGCAGGCCTTGCTTGAGGATCTGCACGGCGGCCTTGAGGCCGTCCTTGCGCAGGATCGGCAAGACTTCTTCCAGGGCCACTTCCCAGGCTGGCTGGGTGTCGGCGACTTCGACCTTGCGCGGCGCACTGGCGCTTTGCAGGTGCGGCATGACGTGGGCGCTGACCCAGGCGCGGGTGGCCGGATCGGCAAACGGGGCGCCGTCATGGAATCGCAATTCGATGATGCCGGGCAGGCGTTGAATCAAAAGCGCGAAGTGGATTTCCACTTCGCGCATAGCCATCTCGGCGTTGAGCCCCTGGAGGCACTCCCAAACCATTCGCTGGCCATCGAACCAGAACGGCGCCTTCGCCAGGCTCGCCTCCAGTTCCACCAGCAGGTCAGCGTATTTGGCCTGGTCGTAACGGTCCTGGTAGGCCTTGAGCTTGTCGGCCGGCAAGCCGCGCAGAACGGTGATTTGCTCGGCATTGCGCTCGGGCACCGCGTCGATAGGCAACCACAACAGCGTGCGATTGAGGCGCAAGGCGCGCAGGTCCGTGGCTTTCTGCTTGAGCCACCAGGCACACAACGGCCGCGCGCTTTCCTGCTGGGCACGCAGGGCCTTGTGGGCTTCTTTTTCGTTATCAATCGGCGCGCCGGGGGTGAACAGCTGCGTGGCTGCCTGCTTGACCTGAGCCACCGCGGCACCCACTACACCCGGTTCGGGCTGGTTGTCGGCGGCGCGCTGAACCATGTTTTTCAAGCGGCGGGAGATCGGCAGCAACAACGGCGCATCGTCGCCCAAGTGCTCGGTGCAAGCGGCATCGAGGCCTTCAAGGTGTTCGACCAGCCGCCGGAACATCGGCAACTGCTCTTTGATCGCGACGTTTTCAGTCAGCACCTGCTCAAGACGCGGCACCAACCAACTGATGGCAGCGGAGCGGGTGCGGGCCTTGTTGGGATGAAGCTCGGCCCAGTGGCTTTCGCACAGGTGGTGCAAAAGTCCGAGGCCGGCCAGCAGCCCTTGAAAGGATTCGCGCTGGTACAGGGCCCAGGTCAGCCAGGCGCCAACCCGCAAGTCCTTGGACTGGGTGCGCAGCAGGTTTTCACTGTTTTCACGGATTTTCAGCCAGTCGATCTGACCGCTTTCGTGCATGGACGAGGCTTTGGCCAGCTCGCTTTCCAATGCCTCATATTCGCTCGAAAAGCGAACATCCTCGCCCGCGAAATTCTCTTTGGAAACAGAGGCTTTTGCGAGGTCGAGGTAATGAGCAGAAAGTTTGCTTGAGTAGGACATCCATGGCCTTTAATTAGGATTACAGTCATACGTCTATTGGATTTCCAACGACGCGGGACAGAATCAAAGAGCTGCGATGAGTCTCATCCAATTGAGTTCGTGCTCTTTCAAGTGCGCGCATCGTAATCACAATGATGGCCACTAGCAAGCATCTGGTTAAACAACAAGACGAAGTGTGTCTATTGCACGTAGGAGAATTCCTTATATATCGCAAGGGATTCCCTGATATCAGTTTAATGTTTCCGCACCGGATGTACCGACCGGAAAGCTCCGACTTAGAGCCATCGCTACCAATCACCCGCGGTCGCTGCTGATTGAATCGCTGCCACGTGCCTGAATCATGACAAAAATAGAAATTATTAAATGTAGGAGCCGTCCGAAAGGCGCTGTCATCTTTCAACAAAATGGGAGCGACAACAGCTCGCATGAAAAGTGCCATCATAATGATGGCACCCCATACACAAAACAAAGTTCCACAATGGAACTTTCGGTATCGCGGAAATTTCATACCGCGTTTTTAAGAAGTACCAACATTTACGATGGTTTAAACACCGCTCGATATCGCTTGTTTAAAACAACTCAAGGTTACTTCCTGCAAGCTACAACACCTTGCGTCGTTGCCTACGGCTACGCCAGAATCCGCCGGCTTGTGCGCCTTGGGGGCGGTCGGTAACTTGGTTCCTGTCACTGCCCATCAGTGATCGGGTTTAGCAGCCCGTGGTTGTTAGTGAGGTGCATAGCGTTTCCTTCAGTCAGGTATTCATATCCCTGCACTTGATGGTGGCTGTGCGTGGGGCGCCCTTGGGCGCGCCGGTTTGCTAACTCCCCGGTCTGCTAACCCGCGCACAGCCGCCACCCATCGTTTAGCAGCGACGTGTGAACGGCTCCATTTCAGGAGTTAGTAAATGTTCAAGGTCACACCCAACCCACCCGACACCGATCCAGTCTCCCCCTACGAAAGCCCCGATTCAAACAAACTCAACGAAGCCGCCGAGCGCGCCCTCGACCATCACTTCCCGCCAGCCGACCCCAAACCACCCAAACGCAACGGCCAGCTCTTCAGCGTCTGCCCGGGTATCAACCCTGAAACCCTTCTCGCCAATGCCTCGGAAGATTTGCTGTCTATCAGCGCCATCGCCGCCAACCTCGCCGACGATGTGGACGGCTCACGCCGCTCCGTAGCCCTGGCGCTCAGCCGCATGGCTGACGGCGTGCATTTGTTGGTGGAGCGAATGCTGGATCATCTGGATGAGCCGGAGATGGCGGCGATTCTCGCCAGGAAACACAGCCGAGTCAGTTGATCGACCAAGAAAAAAGTACTCCGCCCCCCATAAAAAAAAGGTTCTTCCCCGGAAAACCGTGAAGAACCTTTTTATGGGTGCGCCAGGCATGGCGAGTAACGCCGTGACTGGCGCCGTTTGGCTCACTGTGGTGGTGAGTTGGAGGTAGAAGCCCTTTACACACCCGGCAAGGGGAGATGTTCGCCAGAGCCAAGGGTGTCGCGGGTGACTGCGAACCTGAAGGAAACGCGAGGCGCTGGCCTGACGAACAGGAGGCGGTAGCGCAGGGAAGATATTCGTTACTGGCTGCATCCTTGCAACCAGCAACGAAGGGCTGTTACTTCACATTGTTCAATGGGGCTTGCGAGCAACGTCGCAGTGAATCAGGCGGGATATCTCGATCATATCCACAACGGTTTTTTCGTCGACCTCAAACCCGCAGCCTGAAAGCCCTGTATCGCTATTACTTGAGCGTGACGTCGAGCATCGGCGGGATATAACCGTAGTCGTACTCGGCCACCACGAACGTCTGCTGCCCTTTTATCTTCATGCCCACCGTCGGCGCCTCAGTGCCGCCGATACGAATCTGCGTGCCGGTTTCGTCGGTCGGTACGCTGTCGATAAAGGAGGTCACCAGGCCGTTGGGCATCACATAGTGCGAGTAGGTCTGGAACGGCTGAGAAGACGGGTTGCCCAGCACCAGGCCGGAACCGTTCAACGGCACGTAAGGGCCGAACAGCGAATCCGCGACAAAACCGTACACCCCGTCCGGCCCGGTCACACCATCGGCATAGGTGAACGTATGGCTGATGGTGAACAGGTAGTACTTGCCGTCCTGGAACACGAAGTGCGGGCGTTCGGTCTGGTCGTTGACCCCCACAGCGGTCAGCAGCGGCGGTAGCATTTCCCAGTCGTCGCCGTCCGCGTCACGGGCCACGGCGATGCCGACACAGGCGGTCTGGAAGCGCGAGTTGCCGACGTTTTCATAACCCGGCGGTACATCGCCGATTTCCGCTTCACCCACCTTGTGCGAGCCGCGCTCGCCGGCCACGTTGCCCTCGAACAGCATGTACAAGTTGCCGTCCTTCGGGTCGCGGAATGGCCATGGATCACGGAAGCCCCAGAAGGAATTCTGTGCTTCGGTCTGGTACATCTTGCCGTCGGCCTCGAACAGCGGCTTGACCTTCTCGAAGCCGACCATGCTGACGCCATGTTCGGTGGTCACCACCCGGCCCCGCACCTTGACGATGGTCGCGCCCGGGGTGACGGCGGTGTAATACAGGTCCACCTCACCCTGGTCATTCAACAGGATCGGCGAACCGGCCCATTCGCGAACGGTCGGCGAAACCCCTTCAGCCATCACACGGCCGCCGAGTTTCCAGTCCTTGCCGGTACGAGAAAACCAGTAGTACATCTTTGCCCGACCGTGGCGATCGTTCCAGTCGCGGGTGATGTTGTAGTTGCCGTTCTCGTCGATGTACTCCGGGTCGTTTGGATGACGATCGGCAGTCAGGGTGAAGATCACCGACCAGCCATCGACGGACGTCACGTTACCATCCAAGTCGCGCAGCGGCATGGTGTCCCAGATGAACACTTCGTTGCTCAATACCGGGAAATCCGCGCTGACCAGCGGTTGGGTGGTGGTGGGATCGTCCGCGCGGACTTTCAGCGCATCAGCGCGGGTCCAGAGGCTGGATTGATGGGGCGTTTTGCCGAATTTTTCAGTGTTGCTTTTCATAGGGTAATGCCTCGTCCATGAATGGATTAAATATTGATCAAAAAATACTGTATGTGCATACAGTGACTTAACCTTAAGAGACTCAATCTTATGGGTCAAGAAAAAAATGCATTTGTGCATAATTTGATGTTTTTCTGAAGCTGATACGTTTCAGCTTGCGATTTTTATAGAAGTTTTTTCTCAGCCAGATCGACGACGTTGCCTGCAAAACAGGTGCGTTTAACCGCTGGTCGGTCGAGGGTATGCGTAGCGGATGCAACGGGCGGAAGCAGGGACTGGGCGGATCGGTCAACTGAGTCAGCGCATCCTGCGCAAAGCCCAACAAGGCGGTGAAGAACCCAAAAAAAATGGGCACCCAACCCAGTTGGCGTGCCCATTTTTATCCCGCTCCCGCGCTACGCGGGAAGTCGGTGCGTGTTACGGATTAACGCTGTCTTTCAACGATTTGCCTGGCTTGAACGCAACCGTGTTGCTGGCCTTGATTTTGACGGGCTCACCGGTTTGCGGGTTTTTGCCGGTGCGGGCACCGCGGTGGCGTTGCAGGAAGGTACCGAAGCCCACCAGCGTGACGCTGTCCTTGCGGTGCAGAGCGCCGGTGATTTCTTCGAGAACGGCGTTGAGAACGCGGTTGGCCTGCTCTTTGGTGAGGTCTGCTTTTTCAGCAATTGCAGCGGCGAGTTCTGGTTTACGCATTAGTGAAGCCCCTTTGACGGTTTTTTGTTGTTATGTCCGTGCTGTTCTCGTTGGAACAGCGCCCAAAGCGCCGCAGATGCTCTACTCTGCGGCAGACGGGAGTGAGGATGGCACGCAGTGAAGAGCCGCGCCAGTCTCGACGCGACCTTTGTAGGGGCAAAAGAGGGGTGATTCCGACAGAACGACCGGTATTTACGCCAGCAGTGCCGGAAGCTCTTTGTTCAGGGCCAGTTTTTCCATCACCGCCGCGCCTGTCAGGGCATAGCCCAGCAATTTGCCGCTGGCATCGCGGCACAATACCTTGATGTCCGCGCCCTGCCCTTCGACTGTCCAGACGCCCTCCAAACCCCGTGGTGGCGGCGAAACCACCAATGGGCAGACCGGCGTTTTAACGGTGATGGGCATCGGGCCATAGCTCACCGCCGTCGGGTTTCCGGCGAGGGTCTGAGCCAGCGCTCTCGCACAGCTCATGAGGGGCATCACGTACAACAGATTCAGCCCATCGACTTCGGCGCAGTCGCCCAGGGCATAGATATTGGCGTGGGAGGTTTTCAGGTGGCGATCGACCACCACGCCGCGATTGACCTGCACACCGGCCGCAGCCGCCAGGTCGATGCGCGGACGCAGACCAATGGCCGACACCACCACATCGCAAGGGATCACCTGGCCATCGGACAGATGCGCTTCCAGTCCATCTTCAACGCGCTGCAAGCGGTTGAGCACCGGCCCGAGGTGGAAGCGTGCGCCCAGGCTTTCCAGCCCGGCCTGGACCGCAGCGGCCGCCGCCGGGTGCAACAGGGTCGGCATGACTTGCTCGCACGGTGCAACCAGTTGCACCTCGTAGCCGCCAAGAATCAGGTCGTTGGCGAATTCGCAACCAATCAGGCCGGCGCCGAGCAGCAACACCCGACGTTTGCCGGCCGCCGCGGCGCGAAAGCGTGCGTAGTCTTCCAGGTCGTTGATCGGAAAGACTGCGTCAGCCGCATCGCCTTCGATCGGCACTCGCACGGTTTCAGCGCCCCAAGCGAGGATCAGGTCACGGTAAAACACCGCTTCCTCACCGATCCACAAGCGCTTGTGGCCAGGATCAATGCCGCTGATGCGCGTGTGTGTGCGCACTTCGGCCTTCAACTGCTCGGCCATGGTGCCGGGTTCGGCCATGCTCAGGCCGTCAGCGTCTTTGTTTTTGCCGAAGCCGGTGGAGAGCATCGGCTTGGAGTAGGAGCGTCCGTCATCGGCAGTAATCAACAGCAGCGGGGTTTCGCCATCGAGTTTGCGAAACTCCCGGGCCAGGTTGTAGCCAGCCAGCCCGGTGCCGACGATCACGACAGGTGCGTTCATTCCTTACTCCTCTAAAAGTCTTAGTTGATTTCGATCATTTCGAAATCCATTTTGCCTACGCCGCAGTCCGGGCACAGCCAGTCTTCCGGCACGTCTTGCCACAGGGTGCCCGGCGCAATGCCGTCATCCGGCCAGCCGTCGGCTTCGTTGTAAATCAGGCCGCAGACCACACATTGCCACTTTTTCATTCACGTACATCCTCAGGATTCAGGCTTTTGCCGGCACGAACGGTCGATGGTTGGAGCGCTGCCGTCCGGCTCAGCGCGTTTTGTACTGATCGGGCCCGGCAGATGCAAGCCTGTTCGACGCAATGGCCGGCCGGATCAATCAAAATCGCAGGCTGACATGGTAAGCTCGCCGCCTCATTTGCTGCCAATAATGACTCACTGTGCCGCACTCAAAATCCCCCGCCGTGACCCCGCTTTGGCTCCCTCGAAGCCAACTGACGCCCCTCCCCGACACGTCTACGCTCGACTGGTTGTTCGATGAAGGCTCTTTGACCCGACGGCTGATCCGTCTGTCGAATGACGGTTTCAGCGTCACGCCACTCTTCGAAGGCTGGCAATCACTGCGCGCCGACGAATGTGCCGCGCTGGACCTGGCCGAAGGCAGCGAGGGCTGGGTTCGCGAGGTGTATCTGCGTGGCCACGGCGAAGCCTGGGTGTTTGCCCGCAGCGTGGCGGCGCGCAGTGCATTGCAGGGCGATGGTCTGCACATGGACGAATTGGGCAGCCGCTCCCTGGGCGAATTGCTGTTTTGCGATCAGGCATTTCAACGGCGCGTCATTGAGGTTTGTCATTACCCTCAGGAGTGGCTGCCGATGGAGTGCCGCGCACCTGAACTGTGGGGCCGCCGTTCGCGTTTCGACCGCGGCGCCTTGAGCGTGCTGGTGGCCGAAATTTTCTTGCCGACCTTATGGAACGCCACCCGCGCCCATCCGGAGAATTGCTGATGTACCAGAGCCTGCTCAAGTCCCTGAATCGCTTGAATCCACGGGCCTGGGATTTCATTCAGCTGACCCGCATGGACAAACCGATCGGCATTTACCTGCTGCTGTGGCCGACGCTGTGGGCGCTGTGGATTGCTGGTAAAGGTTCGCCGTCGCTGGCCAATATCGTGATTTTCGTCCTGGGCGTGGTGCTGACCCGCGCCGGCGGTTGCGTGATCAATGACTGGGCGGATCGCAAGGTCGACGGCTACGTCAAGCGCACCGAACAGCGGCCCTTGGTGAGCGGCAAGATCAGCTCCAAAGAAGCGTTGGTGTTCTTTGCGCTGCTGATGGGCGTGAGTTTCCTGCTGGTGTTGTGCACCAATGCGGCAACGGTCTGGCTGTCGTTCGGCGGTTTGGCACTGGCCTTCACTTACCCGTTCATGAAGCGCTACACCTATTACCCGCAAGTGGTGCTGGGCGCGGCGTTCTCCTGGGGGATGCCGATGGCAT
Organism: Pseudomonas sp. PDM25; assembly: GCF_019219045.1. Taxonomy (NCBI): domain Bacteria; kingdom Pseudomonadati; phylum Pseudomonadota; class Gammaproteobacteria; order Pseudomonadales; family Pseudomonadaceae; genus Pseudomonas; species Pseudomonas sp. PDM25. Next base: position 83,550 of record NZ_JAHUWL010000004.1, on the reverse strand, counting down.
TCACTGCCCAAACCGGTGAGCTGCCAGCGGCGGCGTGGTTGCTGTGGATCGCCAACCTGCTGTGGACGGTGGGCTACGACACTTATTACGCGATGACCGACCGCGACGACGATTTGAAGATCGGCGTGAAATCCACGGCCATTCTGTTTGGCGAGGCAGACCGGGTGATCATTTTGATCCTGCAGGGGCTGGCGCTGGGTTGCTTGTTGCTGGCCGGGTCGAAATTCGAACTCGGTGGCTGGTTCCACTTGGGATTGCTGGCGGCGGCGGGCTGTTTTGCGTGGGAATTCTGGTACACCCGCGGCAAGGACCGGATGCGTTGCTTCAAGGCGTTTCTGCACAACCATTGGGCCGGGTTGGCGATTTTTGTCGGGATCGTGCTGGATTACGCGCTGCATTGACCGTTGGAAAAGATCGCAGTCTGCGCCTGCTCCAACAGGGGGATGGAGCGACCGCAGGCTGCGAACTGTTTACGGCGCAGGCGAATCGCTTATTTATGCTCGCGCATGATGTGCCAGACGTTCTTCATATTGTCGCCTGCCATGTCACCCGGTTTTTTGTCCTTCATGAACGTGTAAAGCGGCTTGCCGTCATAGGCCCACTGCATCTTACCGTCGTCACGCTTGATCGTGCTCCACTTGCCTTCGGGCTTGGCGCCCGCCGGCGCCATCATTGGCGGCCAGTATTCAGCGCACTCGCCGTTGCACATCGACTTTCCGCCTGAGTCCTTGTCGTATGTGTACACCGTCATGCCCTTATGATCGACCATCATCCCGTCTTTCATCATCGCCGGATCGGCGGCGAAGGCCAGTGTCGGCAGCGTTAGCGCAGCCGTGACCAGCAGAGCCTTCCAGGTTTGAGCAATGTGTTTCATGGAAACCTTCCTTTGTGGTTGTCAGGAGTCGGACTTAGAGCTTAGTTCAGGATCATGACAATCGCCGGGCGACTAAAATACTGTCACACGACTGCAATAATTCCGTTATCTAATGCGGCGCAAGACAGTTAAATGACAAGAGGATTAAAGGCATGGTTGGCAGGAGCATTCTGATCGTCGACGACGAAGCGCCCATTCGCGAAATGATCGCCGTTGCGTTGGAGATGGCCGGCTATGACTGCATGGAGGCTGAGAACTCGCAACAGGCCCACGCCATCATCGTCGACCGCAAGCCGGACCTGATCCTGCTCGACTGGATGCTGCCCGGCACGTCCGGCATCGAGCTGGCCCGACGCCTCAAGCGCGATGAGCTGACCGGGGACATCCCGATCATCATGCTCACTGCCAAAGGCGAAGAGGACAACAAGATCCAGGGCCTGGAAGTCGGCGCCGATGACTACATCACCAAGCCTTTTTCCCCACGTGAGCTGGTTGCGCGCCTGAAGGCCGTGCTGCGCCGTGCCGGGCCAACCGATGGCGAGACGCCGATCGAAGTCGGCGGCCTGCTGCTGGACCCGATCAGCCACCGCGTGACCATCGACGGCAAACCCGCCGAGATGGGCCCGACCGAATACCGCCTGCTGCAATTCTTCATGACCCACCAGGAACGTGCCTACACCCGTGGCCAGTTGCTGGATCAGGTCTGGGGCGGCAACGTGTATGTTGAAGAGCGCACCGTCGACGTGCACATCCGCCGCCTGCGCAAAGCCCTCGGTGATGCTTACGAAAATCTGGTACAAACCGTGCGCGGCACCGGCTACCGGTTCTCCACCAAGGCCTGATCCGGATCTATCTCGCTCGACAAGCTGACAAGGACGCGCGTTCAAGTGAACCAAAACTGGCATGGCACCCTGATCCGCCACATGCTTTTGCTGGTGACCGGTTGCCTGGTGATCGGCCTGATTACCGGCTATTACGGCTGGAGCCTCGCCGCGGGCCTGGGTCTTTACCTGGCCTGGACCCTCAAGCAACTGCTGCGTCTGCACGAATGGCTGCGCCTGCACAAACCCGATGAAGCCCCCCCCGATGGCTATGGCCTGTGGGGCGAAGTGTTCGACAGCATCTACCACCTGCAACGTCGCGATCAGCGCGTACGCGGGCGCCTGCAAGCGGTGATCGACCGGGTCCAGGAATCCACAGCCGCGCTGAAAGACGCGGTGATCATGCTCGACAGCGACGGCAACCTGGAGTGGTGGAACCGCGCCGCCGAAACCCTGCTCGGTCTCAAGACCCCGCAAGACAGCGGTCAACCGGTGACCAACCTCGTACGCCATCCGCGCTTCAAGGAATACTTCGAGCAGGACAGCTACGCCGAGCCGCTGGAAATTCCGTCACCGATCAATGATCGCCTGCGCATTCAGCTGTACATCACCCGCTACGGCAACAATGAACACTTGATGCTGGTGCGCGACGTGACGCGTATCCATCAACTGGAACAGATGCGCAAAGACTTCATCGCCAACGTCTCCCATGAACTGCGCACGCCGTTGACGGTGATCTGCGGTTATCTGGAAACCCTGCTCGACAACGTCGAGGACGTGAACCCGCGCTGGTCCCGTGCCCTGCAACAAATGCAGCAGCAAGGCGGACGCATGCAGACATTGCTCAACGACTTGCTGCTGTTGGCCAAACTGGAAGCCACCGATTACCCCTCGGACAACCAGCCGGTAGCCATAGACGGCTTGCTGCAATCGATCAAGAGCGACGCTCAGCAACTGTCCGCCCAGCGCAATCAGAAGATCACCCTGGAAGCCGACCCGACGATTCTGCTCAAGGGCAGCGAAGCCGAGTTGCGCAGCGCGTTTTCCAATCTGGTGTTCAACGCAGTGAAATACACCCCGGCCGAAGGCAATATCCGCATTCGCTGGTGGGGGGATGAGCAAGGCGCGCACCTGAGCGTGCAGGACTCCGGCATCGGTATCGACAGCAAACACTTGCCGCGCTTGACCGAACGCTTCTACCGCGTCGATTCCAGCCGCAATTCCAACACCGGCGGCACGGGGCTGGGACTTGCGATCGTCAAACACGTGCTGCTGCGCCACCGCGCGCGGATGGAAATCAGCAGTGTGCCGGGCCATGGCAGCACGTTTACCTGCCATTTTGCGCCGGCCCAGGTCACCAAATCCCGGGTCATCAGCGCGACAGACTGATACCGGCCGGCACGCGCCACTAGTCAATCACTTGGTCAGCCGCTACATTGGCTGACTTGTGCCTGCCCTTCAGGCGCACTTTTTTCTTTCCTTTTGAATACACGGAACCCGCAAAACTCCATCATGGACCCTTCCCCTGGCTTGACCCTCGCGACACTCTTCGCCGATTTCGGCATGATTCTTTTTGCTCTGATCCTGGTTTTGCTCAACGGCTTTTTCGTTGCGGCCGAATTTGCCATGGTCAAATTGCGCTCGACCCGGGTCGAAGCTATCGCTGAAAAAAACGGCTGGCGCGGGCATATCCTGCGCACCGTTCACAGTCAGCTCGATGCTTACCTGTCGGCGTGCCAATTGGGTATCACCCTCGCCTCCCTGGGTCTTGGCTGGGTCGGTGAGCCGGCGTTCGCGCACATCCTCGAACCGATCCTTGAAGCCGTCGGTGTGCAGTCGGCCGAAGTGATCAAAGGCGTGTCGTTCTTCGCCGCGTTCTTCGTCATCTCGTACCTGCACATCGTGGTCGGTGAGCTGGCCCCCAAATCCTGGGCCATCCGCAAACCCGAACTGCTGTCGCTTTGGACCGCCGTGCCGCTGTACCTGTTCTACTGGGCGATGTATCCGGCGATTTACCTGCTCAACGCCAGCGCCAACACGATCCTGCGGATCGCCGGCCAAGGGGAACCCGGCCCTCATCACGAGCACCATTACAGCCGTGAAGAACTGAAGCTGATCCTGCACTCCAGCCGTGGCCAGGACCCGAGCGACCAAGGCATGCGCGTTTTGGCCTCGGCGGTGGAAATGGGCGAACTGGAAGTGGTCGACTGGGCCAATTCCCGGGAAGACCTGGTGACGCTGGAGTTCAACGCGCCGCTGAAGGAAATCCTGGCGATGTTCCGTCGCCACAAGTTCAGCCGTTATCCGGTGTACGACAGCGATCGTCAGGAGTTCGTCGGCCTGCTGCACATCAAGGATCTGCTGCTGGAACTGGCAGCCCTGGACCACATTCCCGAGTCGTTCAACCTCGCCGAACTGACCCGGCCGCTGGAGCGGGTTTCGCGCCATATGCCGCTGTCGCAGTTGCTGGAACAGTTCCGCAAAGGCGGCTCGCACTTCGCCCTGGTCGAAGAAGCCGATGGCAACATCATCGGCTACCTGACCATGGAAGACGTGTTGGAAGTACTGGTCGGCGACATTCAGGACGAACACCGCAAGGCTGAGCGCGGGATCCTCGCGTACCAGCCGGGCAAGCTGCTGGTGCGCGGCGACACGCCGCTGTTCAAGGTCGAGCGCCTGCTGGGCATCGATCTGGACCACATCGAAGCCGAAACCCTCGCCGGGCTGGTATACGAAACCCTGAAACGGGTGCCGGAAGAGGAAGAAGTGCTGGAAGTCGAAGGCTTGCGGATCATCATCAAGAAGATGAAAGGGCCGAAGATCATTCTGGCCAAGGTGTTGATGCTCGATTGATCCGGGCCTGCAGGGCTTTTGTGATGAGGGGATTTATCTGTGGCGAGGGGATTTATCCCCGTTGGACGGTGAAGCCGTCCCAATGCTTCTAAATACGACGGGATCGCTTCGCGACCCAACGGGGATAAATCCCCTCGCCACGTTTAAACTCTCTCACCAAAGATAAATCCTCTCACCTCAATAGATTCTCACCGCCTCTACTGCTTGCCCAACGCAAAGTTCGGCAGGCTGCCCACCGGTTGATTGAACTGGTACGGAATCGACACCAGCCCCAACCCGGTATTGCGCTGCACCACGAAATGCAGGTGCGGCCCGCTGCTGTTGCCGGTGTTGCCCGACAAGGCCAGCGGGCTCCCCACCGACACCCGTTGCCCCTCGCGAACGCTCACCGATCCTCGTTTGAGGTGCAGATACACGCCCATCGTCCCGTCATCGTGCAGCACCCGCACGAAATTACCCGACGGATCGGTGCCGCGCCCGGTCTGGGCATTCTCGGTTTTCACCACCACACCGCCACGCGCCGCGATGATCGGCGTGCCTTCGGGCATGGCGATGTCCATGGCGTAGCGGTTCTTGGGACCAAAGTGGCTGTATTGACCATTGGCGCCCTGACTCAGACGAAACGGTCCACCCCGCCAGGGCAGCGGGTATCGATAGGCCATAGTGGCCCCTGAGGGGTCGCCCAGGGAGTATTCAAATTTCGGGGTGTACGCGAGCGGCCTTTCGGACTGCGTGGCCGTGAGCAGCGCCAGACGAATACTGCTGCGTGCCGGCATCACCCGACGAATCGGTCGGCTTGGCGCACCGCTGACGTTCTTCAGCCCGCCGAAGCTCAACTCGATTTCTACCGGCGCATACAGGTCATTGCGCACGTAAACGCTGTCCACGCCCTTCTTCTTCGTGATGACGAGGTACACCCGACGCTCGAGATTCTCGACCATGCGATCACGAAAAACCAACACCTTGGAGCCTGTCGTGGGGCGGTCGCTGTAGGAGACCACGCCACTGGCGTCGGTGGACTTGTAGATCGTCATGGCCAACGCCGAGGTGGAGGCCAGGAAAAGACCGCAAAAAAACAGCAGGCGCGCGAGCATGGGCAAGATTCTGTCGAGTAAGTACTGGGTAGGAGCCTAGCAGCTGCAATGGACCCGGGTAGTCGGCAGATGTTTCAAAATGGGCCGTTCGGCGGATGTGTGGTGAATTCAATGGCCCCTTCGCGAGCAAGCCCGCTCCCACATTTAATCGAGTTCTCCTAGAAGAATACGGTCGAATGTGGGAGCGGGCTTGCTCGCGAAGGCGGCCTGTCAGGCGACGAAGATTACGCGCCCGGTACGAAATGCTTCTGCGCCGTACCACGTGCGATCAACCGGGAGATGTAGTCGAGCTTCTGCGCATCCTGGTCGACGAAACGGAAGGTCAGTTGCAGCCAGTCGCTGTCGGGTTTTGGCTCGTGGGCGACGATGGCGTGCAGGTAGCCATTCAGACGAGCGGTTTCGGCATTATCGCCCTGCTCCAGGTCGAGCACGGCGCTGTCGAGCACTTGTGGCAGGGTGTCGGTGCGTTTCACCACCAGCAGCGCTTCCTTGAGGCTCAAGGCCTTGATCACACATTGCGCAATGCCGTTCGGCAGGCGCAGTTGGCCCTGGCCACGTCCGCCCGTTGGCGCTGTGGAGGACGCTGCAGGCTTGATCGGCGGGCTGTTGAGCAGACCGCGAGACGCAGCGGTAGCCGGGGCCGGCGCGGCAGCAGCAGGTTTGGCGAACGGGTTGACCGGCGCCGCGGCGGGAGCGACCACGGCAGCCTTGCCACCGGTCAATGCGCTCAGGGAATCGTTGCCGAACGCCGAGTTCATTTTGGTCGGCGCGCTGTTCATCAAGGTGTCGAGCTTGCCGACCTTGTTCAGGGCCTGCTTGACCTTGGTCAGCAGTTGCTCGTTGGTGAACGGCTTGCTGACGTAGCCGGAAACCCCGGCCTGGATCGCCTGGACGACGTTCTCTTTATCGCCACGGCTGGTCACCATCACGAACGGCATGGTCTTGAGGTTGTCCTGCTCGCGGCACCAGGTCAGCAGCTCCAGGCCGGACATTTCCGGCATTTCCCAGTCGCACAGGACCAGGTCGAACGCTTCCCGAGCCAGCAAGGCCTGAGCCTTCTTGCCGTTGACCGCGTCTTCGATCCGGATCCCCGGGAAGTAGTTGCGCAAGCACTTCTTCACCAGGTCACGAATGAACGACGCGTCGTCCACGACCAACACACTGACCTTACTCATCCATCACCCCTTTAAAAAATCCCGGCAAGCATACCGCTTTGCTGATGGCACATTGCCAAAAACCTTCAGTCACGCCGGGACTTTTCGTTCGCGGGTGCTGCTTTCGACTTCATCAACCACAAACAAAAACGCCCGGCCAAAAGGCCGGGCGCTTTTCTCAGGCAATCTTACTTATCGTCAGCTTTGCCCGGAACATTAGCGGTTTCGCCACTTGTGCCTTCAACTTCTTCTTTCATGCGCTTGAGGCCCAAGTGCCGCACGTCGGTGCCGCGCACCAGGTAAATCACCAGCTCCGAGATATTGCGCGCGTGGTCGCCGATCCGTTCCAGCGAACGCAGCACCCAAATGATGCTCAAGACCCGCGAGATAGAGCGCGGGTCTTCCATCATGTAGGTGGCCAGTTCACGCAACGCGGTTTTGTATTCGCGGTCGATGATCTTGTCGTACTGGGCCACCGACAACGCCAGGTCGGCGTCGAAGCGGGCAAAGGCGTCCAGTGCATCGCGAACCATGTTGCGCACCTGGTCACCGATGTGGCGAACCTCGACGTAACCCCGTGGGGCTTCGCCTTCTTCGCACAACTGGATGGCACGACGGGCGATCTTGGTCGCTTCGTCACCGATGCGCTCCAGGTCGATGACCGACTTGGAGATGCTGATGATCAAACGCAAGTCCGACGCTGCCGGCTGACGACGGGCCAGAATGCGCAGGCATTCTTCGTCGATGTTGCGTTCCATCTGGTTGATCTGGTCGTCGATCTCGCGAACCTGCTGGGCCAGGCCGGAGTCGGCCTCGATCAGCGCGGTCACCGCGTCGTTGACTTGCTTTTCCACCAGCCCGCCCATGGCCAGGAGGTGGCTGCGCACCTCCTCGAGCTCAGCGTTGAACTGCGCGGAGATGTGATGGGTAAGGCCTTCTTTACTAATCATGTTGGCGTCCTTGGAGCGTCCGGTAAGGTGCGGTGGACCGCAGCGTCAGTTCAGTGAGCAACAACAGCTTCCTAGCCGTAGCGACCCGTGATGTAGTCTTCGGTCTGCTTCTTCGCCGGATTGGTGAACAGGGTGTCGGTGTCGCCGAATTCCACCAGTTTGCCCATGTACATGAACGCTGTGTAATCGGAAACCCGCGCGGCCTGTTGCATGTTGTGGGTCACGATGACGATGGTGAACTTCGATTTCAGTTCGTAGATCAGCTCTTCGACTTTCAGCGTGGAGATCGGGTCGAGTGCCGAGCACGGTTCGTCGAGCAGCAGCACTTCCGGCTCCACGGCGATGGTGCGCGCGATCACCAGACGTTGTTGCTGACCACCGGACAGGCCAAGTGCCGACTCGTGCAGACGGTCTTTGACTTCGTCCCACAGCGCCGCGCCTTTCAACGCCCACTCGACGGCTTCGTCGAGGATGCGTTTCTTGTTGATGCCCTGGATGCGCAGGCCGTAGACCACGTTCTCGTAGATGGTTTTCGGGAACGGGTTGGGCTTCTGGAACACCATGCCAACGCGACGACGCAGCTCGGCCACGTCTTCGCCCTTGCGGTAGATGTTGTTGCCGTACAGGTTGATCGCGCCTTCGACTCGGCAGCCATCCACCAGGTCGTTCATGCGGTTGAAGGTGCGCAGCAGCGTGGACTTGCCGCAGCCGGACGGGCCGATGAAGGCGGTCACGCGCTGTTTCGGGATGTTCATGCTGACGTCGTACAGCGCTTGTTTGTCGCCGTAGAACAGGCTCAGGCCCGGCACTTCAATCGCGACGGTTTCCTGTTCAAGGCTCAAGCTCTGTTTGTCGCGGCCCAGGGCCGACATGTTGATGCCGTGGGTATGTGCTTCGTGCTGCATGGGAGGCTCCCTGTGCTAACAAATTCGGTTCGGGACGCCCTTGTGGCTGCCCCATCAATATTCCGGTAAACGCCGATCAATGTGGGAGCGGGCTTGCTCGCGAAGAGGCCATCACATTCAACATCAATGTTGCCTGACCCACCGCTTTCGCGAGCAAGCCCGCTCCCACAAGGGACCGCGCCTGCCTATTAACTTAACTATCCAGCGCTTTGTATTTTTCGCGCAGGTGGTTACGGATATAAACGGCCGACAAGTTAAGCGTGGCGATCACCAGCACCAGCAGCAGCGCCGTGGCGTACACCAGCGGCCGCGCGGCCTCGACGTTCGGGCTCTGGAAGCCGACGTCATAGATGTGGAAGCCCAAGTGCATGATCTTCTGGTCCAGGTGCAAGTACGGGTAGTTGCCATCCAGCGGCAGCGATGGCGCCAGTTTCACCACACCCACCAGCATCAGCGGCGCCACTTCACCGGCGGCGCGAGCCACGGCGAGGATCATGCCGGTCATCATTGCCGGGCTGGCCATCGGCAGTACGATCTTCCACAAGGTTTCAGCCTTGGTTGCGCCGAGGGCCAACGAGCCTTCGCGCACGGTGCGAGGAATCCGCGCCAGGCCTTCTTCCGTGGCCACGATCACCACCGGCACAGCCAGCAGCGCCAGGGTCAGGGACGCCCAGAGCAGACCCGGCGTACCGAATGTCGGCGCCGGCAGCGCTTCCGGGAAGAACAACCGGTCGACCGAGCCGCCCAACACATAGACGAAGAAGCCCAGACCGAACACGCCGTATACGATGGCTGGAACGCCCGCCAGGTTGTTCACCGCGATGCGGATCAAGCGCGTCATGGTGTTCTGTTTCGCATATTCACGCAGGTAAACCGCGGCCAGTACGCCAAACGGGGTCACGATCATCGCCATGATCAACGTCATCATCACGGTGCCGAAAATCGCCGGGAAGATCCCGCCTTCGGTGTTCGCTTCACGCGGGTCGTCGCTCAAGAACTCCCAGACCTTGCTGAAGTAGAAGCCGATCTTGGTGAAGGTGTTCATGGCGTTCGGCTGATAGGCGTGAACCACTTTGCCGATACCGATTTCGATCTCTTTGCCGTTCGCGTCGCGGGCCGTCAGGCTGTCGCGGTTGAACTGGGCGTGCAGGTCGTTCAGGCGTGCTTCGATGTCCTGATAACGCGCGTTCAGTTCGGCACGCTCGGACTCCATGTCCGCTTGCGCGGCAGCGTCCATCGTTCCGGTCAGCTCCAGTTTGCGACCGTGCAGACGGACGCGCTCGAGGCCCGCGTTGATCGCGCCAATGTCGGTTTTTTCCAGGCTCTTGAGCTGGGCGGCGAGCTGGTTGACGCGAGCGACACGGGTCTGCAGCTCAGGCCATGCAGCTTCACCTTCAGCGATGACCTTGCCGTCCTGTTTGACGTTGACCAGGTAGCCGTAGAAGTTGCCCCACTCGCGACGCTCGATGGTCATCAACTCGGGTGGAGTCTTCTGATTGGTCAGCCACTCGCCGACGATCCAGGTGAAGTCGTTGCCATTGAGGTCACGGTTGCCGACCTTGATCAGCTCGCGGGTCATGAACTCCGGGCCCTGATCGGGCACCGGCAGGCCAGCGCTTTTAAGGCGCTCGCGCGGCACTTCTTCTTTCTGCACCACTTCGCCGATGACGAGGTGATTGGCCTGGCCCGGTACGTCGTAACTGGCGTGCACCAGGTCCGCCGGCCAGAAATGGCCCAGACCGCGCACGGCAATCACGGCCAGCAGGCCAATGGTCATGATGACCGCGATGGACACCGCGCCACCGCTGATCCAGACGCCAGGGGCGCCGCTCTTGAACCATCCTTTCAGGGAGTTCTGTTTCACAGACTTCTACCTTTCTTAAAGCGACGAGTATTTCTTGCGCAGACGCTGACGAATCAGTTCCGCGAGGGTGTTCATGACGAAGGTGAACAACAGCAGCACCAGCGCCGAGAGGAACAGCACGCGGTAGTGGCTGCCGCCGACTTCCGATTCGGGCATTTCCACCGCAACGTTGGCCGCCAGGGTGCGCAGGCCTTCGAACAGGTTCATTTCCATGACCGGGGTGTTGCCGGTGGCCATCAGCACGATCATGGTTTCACCAACCGCACGGCCCATGCCGATCATCAGCGCCGAGAAGATGCCCGGGCTGGCGGTGAGGATCACCACGCGAGTCATGGTCTGCCATGGCGTGGCCCCGAGGGCCAGGGAACCGAGGGTCAAACCGCGCGGCACGCTGAACACGGCGTCTTCGGCGATGGAGTAGATGTTCGGGATCACCGCAAAGCCCATGGCCAGACCGACTACCAGTGCGTTGCGCTGGTCGTAGGTGATGCCCAGGTCGTGGGAGATCCACATGCGCATGTCGCCGCCGAAGAACCAGGTTTCCATGTATGGGCTCATGTACAGCGAGAGCCAGCCCACGAACAGGATCACCGGAATCAGGATCGCGCTTTCCCAACCGTCCGGCACTTTCAGGCGGATGGACTCAGGCAGGCGGCTGAAGGTGAAACCGGCGACCAGGATGCCGATCGGCATCAACAGCAGCAGGCTGAAGATGCCCGGCAAATGTCCTTCCACATACGGTGCGAGGAACAGACCGGCGAAGAAACCGAGGATCACCGTCGGCATCGCTTCCATCAGTTCGATCACCGGCTTGACCTTGCGGCGCATGCCCGGGGCCATGAAGTACGCGGTGTAGATGGCAGCGGCGACGGCCAGTGGAGCGGCCAGCAGCATGGCGTAGAGCGCGGCTTTCAAGGTACCGAAGGTCAGCGGTGACAGGCTCAGCTTGGGTTCGAAGTCAGTGTTGGCGGCGGTCGATTGCCAGACGTATTTAGGCTCGTCGTAGTTCTCGTACCAGACCTTGCTCCACAACGCGCTCCAGGAAACCTCTGGGTGCGGGTTGTCGAGCAGCAGCGGTTGAATCTTGCCGCCCGCCTCCACGATCACCCGGTTGGCCCGTGGCGACAGACCAAAGACGCCTTCGCCATCGACCACCTGATCCACCAGCAAGGTGCGGTGGGCGGTGCTGTGGAACACGCCGAGCTTGCCGGACGCATCAAGGGCGATGAAACCTTTGCGACGTTCTTCAGCGGTGATTTCAACGATCGGCGCAGTGCCCATCTGGAAGTTACGAATCTGCTTCAGACGCAGTTCGCCATCGTGGTCGCGGGCCATGAACCATTGGGCCAGACCACCCTTGGAATCGCCGAGGATCAGCGAGATGCCACCCACCAGTTGAGTACTGGCAGTGATTTGCGCTTCGCCATCATCCAGCAGTTTGTAGCGACCGTTGAGGCTCTTGTCGCGCAGGCTGAACACGTCGGCCTGGGCGCGACCGTTAATCACGTACAGCCACTGCTGACGTGGGTCGACGAAGATATTTTTCACCGGCTCGGTCATCTGTGGCAGATCGATACGCGTCTGCTCGTTGGTGACTTCACCAGTCATCATGTTTTCTTCGCTGGTCAGCGACAAAACATTGAGTTGCGAACCGGTGGAACCGACCAGCATCAGCGTCGTATCGGTCGCGTTGAGGCTGACGTGCTCAAGGGCTCCGCCCGCCTCATTCAGCGCGATCGGCGTTTCGCCGTACGGGTATTCAATGGCTGGCGAGATGGTTTTCTTGCCGTCCGGGTAGCTGACTTTATAAGTGTGACGGAACACCAGCGCCTGGCCGTTGGACAAGCCCACCGCCACCAATGGATGGCCTGGTTGGTCTTTGCCGATGGAGGTCACGGTAGTGCCGGCCGGAATCGACAGATCGACACGCGCGAGTTCAGCGCCACTGTCGATATCGAAGAACAACGCCTGGCCCTTGTCGGAAACCCGCATGGCGACCTGGTTCTGTTCTTCCAGGGAGATCATCAACGGCTTGCCGGCGTCCTGCATCCAGGCGGGCGTGATGGCGTCCTTGGCGGTCAGGTCGGCGCCCTGAAACAGGGGCGCGACAACGTAGGCAAGGAAGAAAAAGATCAGCGTGATCGCGCCGAGAACGGCGAGGCCGCCCACAAGGACGTACCAGCGGGTCAGGCGATCTTTGAGCGCGCGGATGCGGCGCTTGCGTTGCAACTCAGGCGTATTGAAGTCAATTCGCTTGGGGGGATTTGTAGTCATGGTGGAATTGGCCAGATCATTCATTCGCACACCCTAGCGATCCTGTATGACAGAAAGATGACAATGCAGTGACGCAACAAATCCGCCGCCAGCGGGAACTGGCAGTGGACTGAAAAATTGGGGGTATGTGGGAGCGGGCTTGCTCGCGAAGGGGCCGTCACTTTCAACATCAATGTCGATTGATCCACCGCTTTCGCGAGCAAGCCCGCTCCCACATTGAACCCGGGGATTACCCCGGGCTCAGGGTTTTACTTTTTTGCGACTTCAGCGCCGCCTTCCTGCAGACCCAGGTCAGCCAGTGCTTTTGCAGCAACCTTGGCCGGCAGTGGGATGTAGCCGTCTTTCACCACAACTTCCTGGCCCTGTTTGGACAGAACCAGTTTCACGAACTCGGCTTCCAGCGGGGCCAGAGGCTTGTTCGGGGCTTTGTTGACGTAAACGTAGAGGAAACGCGACAGCGGGTACTTGCCGTTCAGGGCGTTTTCTTCGGTGTCTTCGATGAATTCAGTGCTGCCTTTCTTGGCCAGGGCCACGGTCTTCACGCTAGCGGTCTTGTAGCCGATGCCCGAGTAACCAACGCCATTCAGCGAGGAGCTGATCGACTGCACGACCGAAGCCGAGCCTGGTTGTTCGTTGACGTTTGGCTTGTAATCGCCTTTGCACAGGGCTTCTTCTTTGAAGTAGCCATAAGTGCCGGATACCGAGTTACGACCGAACAGTTGAACCGGCTTGTTGGCCAGGTCGCCGGTCACACCCAGGTCGCCCCAGGTTTTCACGTCGGCTTTGGCGCCGCACAGACGAGTCGAGGAGAAGATCGCGTCGACCTGTTCCATGGTCAGGTGCTGGATCGGGTTGTCTTTGTGAACGAAGACAGCCAAGGCATCCACAGCGACCGGGATAGCTGTTGGCTTGTAGCCGTATTTGGTTTCGAAGGCCTGCAGCTCGTTGTCCTTCATCTTGCGGCTCATCGGGCCCAGGTTAGCGGTGCCTTCAGTCAGCGCAGGTGGCGCGGTAGAAGAACCGGCAGCCTGAATCTGGATGTTTACGTTCGGGTATTCTTTTTTGTAGTTCTCAGCCCACAGGGTCATGAGGTTGGCCAGGGTATCGGAGCCGACGCTGGACAGGTTGCCCGACACACCAGTGGTTTTGGTGTAGCTCGGGATAGCAGGGTCAACAGCGGCAACCGCGTTGGCAGTCGCAACGCCAGCAGCGACAAAAGTCATTGCCGCCATCAAACGCTTCAGTTTCATGCCTTACTCCTAGCAGATAGGTGTGTTAAGTCGGGGCCAAGTATCAGCAGGCCGTGTGAACACTCTATGGCTGAAATATGACAATTGGATGAAAGGCCAGCATTCGAAATACAGAAACACCGAGGCAATGAATCAAGGTTGACAAATCACATTCAAAAGATAGTCTTGTCAACCACGAGAGGAACCGATGATCAACGACCGAATTCGCCGCGCTCGCCTTCTGCGAGGCATGTCCCTGGAAGCCTTGGCACTCCAGCTTGGCGACATCACCAAGCAAGGCCTGAGCAAATACGAGAAAGGGTTAAGTACCCCGAACTCCTCTCGCGTGCTGCAACTGGCCAAGGTGCTGCAGGTCAGTCCCGAGTACTTCTTTCGTGCCGAAGCCGTGCCTCTTGCGCCGCTGGAGTTTCGTAAACTTGCCAAGATGCCCAGGTATCGCCAGGTTCAAGTCGAAGAACAGATTCGTGAACACCTTGAGCGCTACATTGCTCTGGAAGAATGCTTTGACCCGGCAGACATCCAGACTCCGGCCACCCCCGCGCAAATGCTGCCGGTCTCCTCTATTGAGGAAGCTGAGCACGCTGCCGAGGCACTACGCGAATATTGGGGAATTGGCAGCGATCCAATTTCTAACCTCACCGAGCAACTGGAAGAGCACAGCATCAAGGTCGCGATGCTCATGGGGCCGGCTGACTTCGACGGGGCCTGCGCCGCTACCGGTGACGGTCGCCACGTCTTGATTGCACTCAATGCCGAGCGCCCAGGCGAACGAATACGCTTTACCGCAGCACATGAACTCGGTCACTGGGTCATGCAATTACCCGACGACATGCCCGAGCGTGACAAGGAAAACTGCTGCCATCGCTTCGCTGGCGCGTTCCTCTACCCGGCTAAAGGTGTCACCAGTGACTTCGGTAGCCACCCTCGCTCACGCGTCCATCCCCGCGAATTGCTCATCGCCAAGCGCCAATATGGGATCTCGATGCATGCCGCTCTGCGACGCCTCAAAGATTTGAAGCTGCTTAGCGATGGGGGCTACAAATCCATCACCATTCAATTCAGCGCGAACGGCTGGCGCAAGGCCGAGCCTGAACCCTTGCCATGCAAACCACCACAACGTTTTGAATCGTTGGTGTTCTGGGGCTTAGCGGAAGGGTTGATCACCAAATCCCGTGCAGCCGAACTTCTACGCAAACCAGTGAGCGCTCTTGACCCCAATTTTCTGGGCTCACTGGAGAGTGCATGAGTCTGATCTACATCAGCGATACGAATATCTGGATCGACTTCAGAAATGCCGGACTGCTGGAGCAGATGTTCAAACTGCCATTCACTCTTTGCTGCACAGATTTCGTATTGCATGAGCTCGAAGATTTCCCCCATGACGAATTACTCGGTCGGGGATTGATTGTTGAATCCTTCGACGAGCCAGGGGTTACCAGGCTGTTCACTCTCAAAATAGAGCACAACAACAGCTCATTGGCCGATGTGTCGTGCTACCTGCTCGCACAAGAGACAGGTCGGCCGTTGCTCACTGGAGATGGCAAGCTGAGGCGTCAAGCGCAGAGGGATGGGTTACAAGTGCATGGCGCACTCTGTTTGCTCGATTTGATGGTGGAACATCAGGTCATTAAACCCAAGAATGCTGCGGATGCTCTGGACCATATGCTTGAGCATGGAGCACGTTTACCGGCGGGCGAATGTGGAGTAAGGCTTTCGCACTGGCGAAAGCCTTAACAACTGGCGGTTTTAGCGTTATCGACCTTTCTTCCAGAGGTAGGTACCCACCAGAACCCCGACACCACAAATGATCGCTACGTAATAGGCAGGCCCCATCGGGCTTTCCTTGAGCAGCAAGGTGACCACCATCGGGGTCAGGCCGCCGAAGATGGCGTAGGCCAGGTTGTAGGAGAACGACAGCCCGCTGAAGCGCACCACCGCCGGGAAGGCTTTGACCATCACATACGGCACCGCACCGATGGTGCCGACCAGCAAGCCGGTCAAGGCGTACATCGGGAACAGCCAGTCCGGGTGGTTGAACAGGCTGTGGTAGAAGGTCCATGAACTGATCAGCAACGCAGCACTGCCGAACACGAAGACACGACCCGCGCCGAAGCGGTCAGCCAGCGCACCGGAGGCGACGCAACCCAGGCTCAGAAACACAATCGCCAGGCTGTTGGCCTGCAACGCGGTGGTTGGCGAGAAGTGGTACACGGTCTGCAGCACGGTCGGGGTCATCAGGATGACCACGATGATGCCGGCGGACAGCAGCCAGGTCAGCAGCATGGAAATCAGGATCGCCCCGCGATGGTCGCGCAACACGGCGCGCAGCGGCACTTCTTCTGCCAGGGCCTTGCGCAGTTGCAGCTCGGCGAATACCGGCGTCTCGTGCAACCAGCGGCGCAGGTAAACCGAGAACAGGCCGAATACGCCACCCAACAGGAACGGAATCCGCCAGGCGTAATCCGAAACTTCGACCGGGGTGTAAAGGCTGTTGATTGCGGTGGCGACCAGCGAGCCCAGCAGGATACCGGCCGTCAGGCCGCAGGTCAGGGTGCCGCAGGCGTAGCCGATGTGCCGCTGCGGCACGTGTTCGGAAACGAATACCCACGCGCCCGGTACTTCACCGCCAATCGCAGCGCCTTGAATTACCCTCATCAGCAGCAACAGGATCGGCGCCCACATGCCGATCTGCGCGTAAGTCGGCAGCAGGCCCATGATCAGGGTCGGCACCGCCATCATGAAAATGCTCAGGGTGAACATCTTCTTGCGTCCCAGCAGGTCGCCGAAGTGCGCCATGACGATGCCGCCCAGTGGCCGCGCCAGGTAGCCGGCGGCAAAGATCCCGAAGGTCTGCATCAAGCGCAGCCACTCGGGCATGTCGGCCGGGAAGAACAGCTTGCCGACCACCGTGGCGAAGAACACGAAGATGATGAAATCGTAAAACTCCAGCGCACCGCCCAGGGCAGACAGCGACAAAGTCTTGTAATCGCTGCGGGTCAGCGGACGTGCGGATTGAGTGGACTGCGCGATGCTCGAGGGCGCTGTGGTCATGGCAAGGCTTCTCTTATAGTCGGATCTGCAACCTCAACAACGCTGGCGGAGGCTTGGGCAGGTCCGGCACGATAGCAAATTGTTCGAAAAAGCACATAGAGGTGCGTATTTGACGGTCGAAAAGAGAACCGGACGGTCGTCTCGGAGTCTACCGATCGATATACTCGCAATCTTGCGACAGCTTGCAAGGGTTGCTGTGCGAAGACGCTGCTGGCTCTACCAGTCGATTTCGCAGAGTTTCCCTTTAGGCGCCTTACGAAAAACGTGACGAACGTAGTATGTTCGGGGCTGAATCGTTTTTCCTTGAGACGGCTATTCACCTGAAGTACTTATGAGAGTCACGGGTCAGAGGCACCCCCGGCATGATAGAGCTCGAACAAGAAGATCCAATCCCGCAAGGCGACCTGGCCCTGCAAATTACCGCGCTTCCCCGCGAAACCAACGGCTTTGGCGATATTTTCGGCGGTTGGCTGGTGTCGCAGATGGATTTGGCCGGCACCGCAATGGCCAGCAAAGTCGCGGCTGGCCGCGTGGCTACGGTGGCGATCGACCGCATGGCGTTTCTGGTTCCGGTCGCGGTGGGTGCCCAGCTCTCCTTTTATACCCAGGCACTGGAAATCGGCCGCAGCTCGATTCAGATGATGGTCGAAGTCTGGAGTGACGATCCGCTGTCCAGCGAATGGCGCAAAGTGACTGAAGCCGTGTTTGTGTTCGTCGCCATCGACGGCAGCGGTCGCACCCGTTCGGTTCCGCCAAGAGCCCGTTAAACACTGCGACCTTTCTGCGGTCCATTGCAGTCATTGTTCCTGATCGAGAGTTGCCCCATGAGCACGCCCAACGTTGAAGCCGTGAAACTGGATGAACTGAACTGCTGGCGCATCCGCCACGGGCAGGCCGAATTGCTGGTTGCCCAGCAAGGCGCGCACATCCTCAGTTATCAAGTGGCCGGGGAACCGCCGCTGATCTGGCTCAACGACGAGGCAGTGTTCAAGGCTGGCAAGAGCATCCGCGCCGGGGTTCCGGTGTGCTGGCCGTGGTTCGGCAATCTGGCGCGTAATCCGCAGAGCGTTCAAGCCATGCGCGCCAGCAACGAAGCGCCGACCGCCCACGGGCTGGTAAGGGCGATGGATTGGGAACTGGGCGGCATTGAAACCGAGGGCGAAAGCCTCAAGGTGGAGTTTGTTCTGCCTTACCCTGAAGGCGGCTTGCCAGGCTGGCCGCATCAGGTGGATTTGAAGCTGAGCATTCGTCTGGATGAGCAACTCCACATCAGTCTGACCAGCCATAACCAGGGCACAGACAAAGTCACCATCAGCCAGGCGCTGCACAGCTATTTCGCGGTCAGCGATGTACGCGAAGTGCATGTCGAAGGGCTGGATGGCTTGAGTTACATCGAAACCCTGGACGACTGGAAAACCGTCACTCAGACCGGCGATCTGCGTTTTGCCGGCGAGACCGATCGTATCTATCTCAATACCCCGGCGAAGCTGAGCATTGTCGATCCGGCCTGGGAACGGCGCATCGAGCTGACCAGCAGCGGTTCACGCTCGGCGGTGATCTGGAATCCGTGGATTGAACGCGCCGCGGCGTTCAGCGACATGGCCGACGATGGCTGGCAGCGCATGCTGTGCATTGAAACGGCGAACGTGATGGATGATGTGGTGACGCTGGCGCCGGGGGCTAGTCATACCTTGGGCGTCAGCATCGGCGCAAAACCGCTCTAAGTCATACCGCAATACGAAATGTGGGAGCCAGCCTGCTGGCGATGGCGTCATGTCGGTCAAATTGAAAGTATCTGACGGACCGCTATCGCCAGCAGGCTGGCTCCCACAGTTATTTCGGGTGGCTGCTAGAGATCTGATTCTTTTACCACCCGCACTTTCGCCGCATCCAGCGCATACGCCGCGTCAGCCAGGTCATTGTTGACCTTCTCGATCTTCAGCGTGCCAGTCACCCACAGCGGTGTATAGATGTCATTCAGCTTCAAACCTTTCGGATAACGCACCAACACCAGTTGGTTTGGGGGCGGTGGTGGCACGTGGATGCAGGCGCCCGGATACGGCACGAGGAAGAACAGTGTGCTGCGGCCCTGGGCGTCGGATTCCAGCGGCACCGGATAACCACCGATGCGGATGTTCTTGTCGTTCATCGACGGCACGGTTTTGGTCGAATACATCACCGCCGGCAAGCCCTTGCTCTGCTTCATGCCACCCTTTTTGGTAAAGGTGCCATTGGCTTCGGGGGAGTTGTGGTCGATTTCGGGCATGGCCTCGAGGGCTTTCTGGTCCGACTTGGGCATCAGTTCGAGCCAGTCGGTTTCCGGCAGCTCGCCGGCATGGGCAAGGCCCGAGCCCAATAAAAGGATAGTCAGTAAAAGACGGCGCATGAAGGTGCTCGGCAAAGGAGAGGACGGTACAACGCCGAGCATTCTAGCCCTCTCTGCGTGCGGCGCAGAGGGGGCTTTGTCGCTTTGGATCAGTTCTTTTTGATCAAGCCGTAGATCACCAGCAACACCACCGCGCCAACCAGCGCACCGATGAAGCCTGCCCCTTGACCGGCCTGGTAGATGCCCAGAGCCTGGCCGCCATAAGTGGCCGCCAGCGAACCGCCGATACCGAGCAGGATGGTCATGATCCAGCCCATGCTGTCATCGCCCGGTTTCAGGAACCGAGCCAGCAGGCCGACGATCAAGCCGATAAAGATGGTTCCAATAATTCCCATGGCATTTCCCTCTGATTGAATGGCTATGCGAAAGCCTAGTCAGACTTCTGCATCCTGCCATGAGAGAACGGCGACCCCTGAATGGTTCCGCCGCTGCCACATGAAACTGTTCACTCGGCGATGAGCGCTTCGACCTTGAGGATCTGCGCGGCCAGTGTTTCGCGGTTTGCACAACGCAGGTTAGCGTGACCGACCTTGCGACCGACCTTGAACGCCTTGCCATAGTGATGCAGATGGCAATCGGCGATGGCCAGGACTTTCTCGGTCTCCGGCACTTTACCGATGAAGTTGAGCATCGCGCTCTCGCCGACCTTGGCCGTCGAACCCAGCGGCAGACCGGCAACGGCCCGCAGATGGTTTTCGAACTGGCTGCACTCAGCGCCTTCAGTGGTCCAGTGACCCGAGTTATGCACACGCGGGGCGATCTCGTTGGCCTTGAGGCCACCGTCGACTTCAAAGAACTCGAACGCCATCACGCCGACGTAATTCAGCTGCTTGAGCACACGGCTGGAATAGTCTTCTGCCAAGGCTTGCAGCGGGTGGTCGGTGCTGGCCACGGACAACTTGAGGATGCCGCTGTCGTGGGTGTTGTGAACCAGCGGATAGAACCTGGTTTCGCCATCGCGAGCGCGCACGGCGATCAACGAGACTTCACCGGTAAACGGCACGAAACCTTCCAGCAAGCAGGCAACGCTGCCCAGTTCGGCGAACGTACCGACCACGTCTTCAGGTTTGCGCAGAACTTTCTGGCCCTTGCCGTCGTAACCCAGGGTGCGGGTTTTCAGCACGGCCGGCAGACCGATGGAAGCCACAGCAGCGTCCAGATCGGCTTGCGATTGAATGTCGGCGAACGCCGGGGTGGGAATCCCCAGGTCCTTGAACATGCTCTTCTCGAACCAGCGATCACGGGCGATGCGCAGGGCTTCGGCGCTCGGATATACCGGGACGAATTGCGACAGGAACGCGACGGTTTCGGCCGGGACGCTTTCGAACTCGAACGTCACCAGATCGACTTCATCGGCCAGCTGACGCAGGTGGTCCTGATCGCCGTAATCGGCCCGCAGGTGTTCGCCCAACGCGGCTGCGCAAGCATCCGGCGCGGGGTCCAGGAAAGCGAAGTTCATGCCCAGCGGAGTGCCCGCCAGCGCCAACATGCGACCCAACTGGCCGCCACCGATTACACCGATCTTCATCGTCAACAACCTCAGGCGATGCGTGGGTCTGGATTTTCCAGGACGCTGTCTGTCTGTTCAGCGCGAAATTTTTTCAGCACCGCGTGGAACTGCGGGTGCTTGGCGCCGAGAATGCTCGCCGAGAGCAGCGCGGCGTTGATCGCACCGGCCTTGCCGATGGCCAGGGTGGCGACCGGAATGCCCGCGGGCATCTGCACGATGGACAGCAGCGAATCGACGCCCGAGAGCATCGACGACTGCACCGGCACGCCCAGCACCGGCAGGTGGGTCTTGGCCGCACACATGCCTGGCAAGTGCGCCGCGCCGCCGGCACCGGCGATGATCACCTCGATGCCCCGCGCCTCAGCCTCTTCGGCGTACTGGAAGAGCAGGTCCGGGGTGCGGTGGGCAGAGACCACTTTCACCTCGTAAGGAATGCCGAGCTTTTCCAGCATATCGGCGGTGTGGCTAAGGGTGGACCAATCGGACTTGGAGCCCATGATCACGCCAACCAGTGCACTCATCGTCGTGCCTCTTCTCTCTGGGCGCCCGCAGGCGCGTCAAAAAACAACAAGCCACGCAATATGCGTGGCTTGATTGTACGAATTATGGCCGGACGAACCGGCCGAAGGCCGCGCAGTATACCTCAATGAAGCAGATAAACAGCCCCCGATACGACCATCTGTCATACGGCGCAAAGTGCCGGTTTTATTGACTCGAAGGTCAACCAAATACACCAAAAATCCCTTGTGGGAGCGGGCTTGCTCGCGAATGCGGTCTGACATTCGCTATCTTCGTTGACTGACACTCCGCATTCGCGAGCAAGCCCGCTCCCACAGTTAGTCTTCCGCGAGCTCAGGATCCGGTTGTTCCTTGGGCTGCGCCGCCTTCCAGTTTGCGCCACAACAACCGCACGTTCGCCTTGCGCACCAGCGCGCAGCGGTACAGACGAATCTCCAGCGGCACATGCCATTGCGGGCCGCCGCACACCACCAGCTCACCCCGAGCCAGTTCGGCGCGCACGCTGAGCCGCGGCACCCAGGCGATGCCCAATCCTTCCAGCGCCATGCTTTTAAGGCTATCGGCCATGGCGGTCTCATAGATGGTGGTGAAGCGCAGCGCACGCTGGCGCAGCAGCATGTTCACCGAACGCCCGAGAAATGCACCGGCGCTGTAGGCGAGCAGCGGCACACTGCCTTCGCCTTCCAGATCGAACAGCGGCTTGCCCTCGGCGTCCGCCGCGCAGACCGGGAGCATTTCGGTATTGCCAAGGTGCAGCGACGGAAAAATTTCCGGGTCCATCTGCATCGCCGCATCCGGGTCGTAGAACGCCAGCATCAGATCGCAACCGCCTTCACGCAGGGCATGCACGGCATCACCGACGTTGGTCGCCACCAGGCGCGTCGCGATGTTCAGGCCTTCATTACGCAACTGCGCGATCCAGCGCGGGAAGAAACCCAGCGCCAGGGAGTGAGCGGCGGCGACCTGCATCACCTCGCCCTGCCCGCCTTCCAGGTGATGAAGGTGACGCAACACTTCACCGAGCTGCTCGACCACCGTCCGCGCAGTGACCAGAAACAGCTGCCCTGCCGCCGTCAGTTCGATCGGCGTGCGCGAGCGATTGACCAGGGTCAGCCCCAGCGCGGCTTCAAGGCTGCGGATCCGTCGGCTGAATGCCGGCTGCGTCACGAAGCGCCGTTCGGCAGCCTGGGAGAAACTGCGGGTGGCGGCCAGGGCACTAAAGTCCTCAAGCCACTTACTTTCAAGGTTCATCACGGCCTCCCGGACACGCACCAATTTAGGTCACACGCTCGCCGCAGACACGGCGTCACATGGGCATTATGCCGAATGTGCATAGGCTAGTGTTTAACAGCATTGGCCCAAAATTCTCCACAAGCCTAGCATTTGCGGTGTTCCGGCACAGACCGGGTCCATATCGAGATGATTTCTATCATGTCCTCCGCTGCATCTTTCCGCACAGAAAAAGACCTGCTTGGCGTACTCGAAGTACCTGCTCAAGCGTATTACGGCATCCAGACCCTGCGAGCGGTGAACAACTTCCGTCTCTCCGGCGTTCCGATTTCGCATTATCCGAAGCTGGTTGTCGGCCTGGCGATGGTTAAACAAGCCGCCGCTGACGCCAACCGCGAGCTGGGTCACCTGAGCGAAGCCAAGCACGCTGCCATCAGCGAAGCCTGTGCACGTTTGATCCGCGGCGATTTCCACGAAGAGTTCGTCGTGGACATGATTCAAGGCGGCGCTGGCACTTCAACCAACATGAATGCCAACGAAGTCATCGCCAACATCGCGCTGGAGGCCATGGGTCACCAGAAGGGCGAATACCAATATCTGCACCCGAACAACGACGTGAACATGGCGCAGTCGACCAACGACGCCTACCCGACCGCGATCCGTCTGGGCCTGCTGCTGGGTCACGACGCGCTGCTGGCCAGCCTCGACAGCCTGATCCAGGCGTTCGCCGCCAAGGGCCAAGAGTTCGCTCACGTCCTGAAAATGGGCCGTACCCAACTGCAAGACGCTGTGCCGATGACCCTCGGCCAGGAATTCCGCGCATTCGCCACCACGCTGGGCGAAGACCTGGCCCGTCTGAAGACGCTGGCCCCGGAATTGCTGACCGAAGTGAACCTGGGCGGCACCGCGATCGGTACCGGCATCAACGCCGACCCGCGTTACCAGCACCTGGCCGTTCAGCGCCTGGCCCTGATCAGCGGTCAACCGCTGGTCCCGGCTGCCGACCTGATCGAAGCCACCTCCGACATGGGCGCCTTCGTGCTGTTCTCCGGCATGCTCAAGCGCACTGCGGTCAAGCTGTCGAAGATCTGCAACGACCTGCGCCTGCTGTCCAGCGGCCCACGCACCGGCATCAACGAAATCAACCTGCCAGCGCGTCAGCCAGGCAGCTCGATCATGCCAGGCAAGGTCAACCCGGTTATCCCGGAAGCGGTTAACCAGGTAGCGTTCCAGATCATCGGCAACGACCTGGCGCTGACCATCGCAGCCGAAGGCGGCCAACTGCAACTGAACGTGATGGAACCGCTGATCGCGTTCAAGATCTTCGACTCGATCCGCCTGCTGCAACGCGCCATGGACATGCTGCGCGAGCACTGCATCGTCGGCATCACTGCCAACGAAGAGCGCTGCCGCGAACTGGTCGAGCACTCGATCGGTCTGGTCACCGCGCTGAACCCGTACATCGGCTATGAAAACGCCACCCGCATCGCCCGTATCGCCCTCGAAAGCGGCCGCGGCGTGCTGGAACTGGTGCGCGAAGAAGGCTTGCTCGACGATGAAATGCTCGCCGACATCCTGCGCCCGGAAAACATGATTGCTCCGCGTCTGGTTCCGCTTAAGGCTTGATCAAACGCTGCACACGCTCACCAGGTCGAGGGACTAGACACCTCTCACCTTTTGAGGGCTTGGGGATTTATTCCCCAAGCCCTTTTTTTTAACTATTTGGCAGCAAGACAGAATGTCTGGAAGCTGAAAAATGTGGGAGCGGGCTTGCTCGCGAAGGCAGTGTGTCAGTCACCAGAAATGGTGGATGCAAGACCGCATTCGCGAGCAAGCCCGCTCCCACATGAAACAGCTTTCACATAAGCCCGACGCCGGTAACGTCGGGTGTTTCAAAGCTTCGTTTCGTCGCTTGCACCACAATCGTGCAGACGGACGGCACGCTCATCGGTATAGTGCCGCCCCTCTTCGCGTGAGCGGTCGTCGGTAACGAGGCCCAAACCCATGCGAAACCCGAACTAATAACAAACCCGCAATATGAAATCGGGACGAACCTTCGCCTCACC
Organism: Pseudomonas sp. PDM25; assembly: GCF_019219045.1. NCBI lineage: Bacteria > Pseudomonadati > Pseudomonadota > Gammaproteobacteria > Pseudomonadales > Pseudomonadaceae > Pseudomonas > Pseudomonas sp. PDM25. The sequence goes on along the minus strand of NZ_JAHUWL010000004.1, from coordinate 58,749 downwards.
TGTTTTGCCGCGTGCAATCCGGTGTAACGCGATATTTCTGACCGCACAGCATTTGCCTACACAAAAAACAGCGAGGAATAATCCATGCTCGAAGTCATTAACGACTTCCTCTCAGGGAAAGTACTGATCGTGCTCATTGTCGGGCTCGGTAGCTACTTCACGATCCGCTCGCGTTTCGTTCAATTGCGCCACTTCTTCCACATGTTCGCGGTGTTCCGCGACAGCCTCAAAAGCAGCGCCGGGCAACTCAGTTCGTTCCAGGCCTTGATGCTCAGCCTCGCCGGCCGCGTCGGTGCGGGTAACATCGCCGGTGTCGGTATCGCCGTGACCCTGGGTGGTCCAGGTGCGGTGTTCTGGATGTGGGTGACCGCGCTGGTCGGCATGTCCAGCAGCTTCTTCGAATGCTCCCTCGGCCAGCTCTACAAGCGCTGCGATTCCGACGGCACCTACCGTGGCGGCCCGTCCTATTACATCCAGCACGGCCTGCAGAAACGCTGGCTGGGCATGATCATGGCGTTCCTGCTGCTGATCACCTTCGGCTTCGCTTTCAACGGTCTGCAATCCCACGCCGTGACCCACTCGCTGAACAACGCGTTCGGCCTCGACACCACTTACACCGGTCTGGCCCTGGCGGTGTTGCTGGGTCTGGTGTTCATCGGTGGGATCAAGCGCATCGCCAAGGTCGCTGACCTGCTGGTGCCGGTGAAAACCCTGGTGTACATCGGCGTGACCATCTACGTGATCGTGCTGCAATTCGATCACGTGCCGGCGATGCTGATGACCATCGTCAAAAGCGCCTTCGGTCTGGATCAAGCCTTCGGCGGCCTGATCGGCAGCGCCATCGTCATGGGCGTGAAGCGTGGCGTGTTCGCCAACGAAGCAGGCCTGGGCAGTGCACCAAACGTGGCTGCTGTCGCATCGGTCGAGCACCCGGTGGCACAGGGTGTGGTTCAGGCGTTCAGCGTGTTCCTCGACACCTTCGTGATCTGCACCTGCACCGCGTTGCTGATCCTGCTCTCGGGCTTCTACACCCCAGGCTTCGAAGGCGATGGCATTGCCCTGACCCAGAACTCCCTGGCCGCCGTGGTCGGTGACTGGGGCCGGAGTTTCATCTCCGTGGCCCTGTCGTTGTTCGTGTTCACCTCGATCCTCTACAACTACTACCTGGGCGAGAGCAACCTGCGTTTCCTGATCGGTGAAAACCGCAAAGCGCTGATCGGCTACCGCGCGCTGGTATTGGTGCTGATCTTCTGGGGCGCTATCGAAAACCTCGGCACGGTGTTCGCCTTCGCGGACATCACCATGACCCTGCTGGCATTCGTGAACCTGATCGCGCTGTTCCTGCTGTTCAAAGTCGGCATGCGCATCCTGCGTGACTACGATGACCAGCGCGCGGCCGGCATCAAGACGCCCGTGTTCGATTCGAGCAAATTCCCGGATCTGGACCTGGACTTGAAAGCGTGGCCAGCCAATCCGCCAGCGGCCGCCACCAAGGCTGAAGCCGAGCCGCAAGGCGTACCCGCAGCGCAACGCTGATCGGTAAACGACGGGTGCACAACCTGTGGGAGCCAGCCTGCTGGCGATGACGGACTGTCAGATGACACATTAGTGTCTAACATACCGCTATCGCGAGCAGGCTCGCTCCCACCTGCCAGGAGATTTCCCCCATGACTCCCAATTCCTATCCTGCCGCCCAGCACGTCATGGTGCTCTACACCGGTGGCACCATCGGTATGCAAGCCAGCGCCCACGGCCTGGCCCCGGCGTCCGGTTTCGAAGCCCGGATGCGCGAGTATCTGCACAGCCAGCCTGACCTTGTCGTACCGCAGTGGCGCTTTCGTGAGATGTCGCCGCTGATCGACAGCGCCAACATGACCCCTGATTACTGGCAGCAACTGCGTGAAGCGGTCGTCGACGCCGTCGATGTCCAGGGCTGCGATAGCGTGTTGATCCTGCATGGCACCGACACCCTCGCCTACAGCGCGGCGGCCATGAGTTTTCAATTGCTTGGTCTGCACGCCCGCGTGGTGTTCACCGGTTCCATGCTGCCGGCCGGCGTGACCGACAGCGATGCCTGGGAAAACCTCAGTGGCGCGCTGGTTGCTTTGGGTCAGGGCCTGGCGCCGGGCGTTCATCTGTACTTCCATGGCGAGCTGCTGGACCCGACCCGCTGCGCGAAAGTGCGCAGTTTCGGTCGTCATCCGTTCAAGCGACTTGAGCGTCAGGGTGGCGGTGAAAAGGCTTCTTCGATACCGGCATCGCTGACCTACAACCAGCCCAGGCAATTGGCGAAAGTCGCTGTGCTGCCGCTGTTCCCCGGCATCGGCGCCGAGATACTGGACGGCCTGCTCGACAGCGGCATTCAAGGCCTGGTGCTGGAGTGCTACGGCAGCGGCACCGGGCCCAGCGACAATCCAGAGTTCCTCGCCAGCCTGGAACGGGCGCGGGACAAAGGGGTTGTCGTTGTAGCCGTCACCCAATGCCATGAAGGTGGCGTCGAGCTGGATGTTTACGAGGCAGGCAGTCGGCTGCGTGGCGTCGGCGTACTTTCGGGCGGCGGCATGACCCGTGAAGCGGCGTTCGGCAAGTTGCATGGCTTGCTGGGTGCCGGGCTCGACACCGCTGAAGTGCGGCGCCTTGTTGAACTCGACCTGTGCGGCGAACTGAGCTGAATTGAGCTGACACAATACAAAACCCTGTGGGAGCGGGCTTGCTCGCGAAGACGGCAGCATATCCTGCATCAATGTGACTGACAGGACGCTTTCGCGAGCAAGCCCGCTCCCACAGGATCGTCGTTGGGCATGTAACTTGCTCGCCTCCAGCTACTTAACGGCTGGAACACACCCCATGCTGCACTCCCATCTCACCACCCTCAACGCTGTCTCTCTGGTGCTCAACACCTTCAAGGTCGAGGGCTTGTCCAGCGAAGCGCTGCTGGCCGGCAGCGGCATCAACGCGGCGGATCTGAGCCGGGCGGACACGCGTATCACCACCAATCAGGAGATGCAGGTCTGCGCCAACGCCGTCGCGCTCAAGCGTGACATCGGCCTGGAATTGGGTCGGCGAATGCATGTGTCGTCCTACGGCATGCTCGGGTACGCCTTACTCACCAGCGCCACTTTAGGTGACGCCTTGCGGCTGGCACTGCACTACCCGGCGCTATTGGGAACACTGTTCGAGTTGAGCCTGGAAGAAGATAACGAGCGCATCTGGCTCACCGCTGGCGACTATCGGGAAAACCCTGCGCTGGCGCCATTCAATGTCGAGTTTTGCCTGGTGTCGATGAAGGTCACTTGCGAAGACCTGCTCGGCCAACCGTTGCCGCTGCTGGGCGCCCGCTTCGAATACCCGGCGCCGGACTATCAGGCACGCTACACCGAACGTTTCGATTGCCCCTTGCAGTTCGACGCTGCGTCCAACGCCTTTGCCTTCGACAAAGCCTGGCTGGAGCACCCCCTGCCTCTGGCCGACGCCGTCACCCATCAGGCCATGGCCGAACGCTGCCGCAAACAAAACACCGAGTTCACGGGTCGTCAGGTTTGGCTGGGCCGCATCCGCCAACTCCTCGCAGCACAATTGAGCGCAGCGCCGGGCCTGGATGGGCTGGCTGAACAGTTGAACTGCTCGGCACGCACCTTGCGCCGACATCTCAAGGACTTGGGGTGCAGCTATCAAGAGCTGCTCGATGAACTGCGGTTCGAGCAGGCCAAACGCATGCTCTGCGAGGACCAACTACCGATCTATCAAATCGCCGAGGCATTGGGGTTCAGCGAAACCGCGAGTTTCCGTCATGCGTTCGTGCGCTGGAGCGGCGTGGCGCCGAGTCAGTTCAGGCCCTGACCACCCTTGTGGCGAGGGAGCTTGCTCCCGCTGGTCTGCGCAGCAGACCCAAACCAACCACCGCATTCCTCCCTTCAGAGAGCATTTGCCGGGTTGCGACTGCTGCGCAGCCGAGCGGGAGCAAGCTCCCTCGCCACAGAGGGGCGAATTCCGGTCAATTCTTTTGGCCATATCGATCCCCTTTTGGCCTTTCCTGCCGTTCTCTCAAACGCCGCGCGCCGCAAGACTGTGTTCAACCGAATCAGCCTGCGGAGAACAAGAAATGCTGACGATCTACTCGGACGATCACCACCTGCACCACGGCCGTTGCGAATTGATGGACGGGCAACTGATGCCCTGCTTCGAAATGCCTTCGCGAGCCGACCATGTTCTGCAGCGCGTGCAGTGCCGCGACCTCGGTCCGGTCGAAGCGCCGCAGGATTTCGGCCTCGCCCCGATCGCGCGCGTCCACAGCCGCGACTATCTCGACTTCTTCAAAGGTGCCTGGGCGCGCTGGACCGAATTCGGTACCGACGGCGACTTGCTGCCCTACACCTGGCCGGCCCGCACCCTGCGCCGGATCATCCCCACCAGCCTGCACGGCCAACTCGGTTATTACAGCTTCGACGGCGGCGCACCGATTACCGCCGGCACCTGGCAAGCGGCGTACAGCGCGGCGCAAGTCGCGTTGACCGCTCAAGCCGTCATTCAACGCGGCGCCCGCAGTGCCTTCGCCCTGTGTCGCCCACCAGGACATCACGCCGCCAGCGATTTGATGGGCGGTTATTGCTACCTCAACAATGCCGCCATCGCTGCACAGGCGTTCCTCGATCAGGGCCATAAAAAGGTCGCGATCCTCGACGTCGATTACCACCACGGCAATGGCACTCAATCGATTTTCTATGAGCGCAGCGACGTGCTGTTCACCTCGATCCATGGTCATCCCGAAGCCGAGTTCCCGTTCTTCCTCGGCTATGAAGATGAACGGGGTGAAGGGGCCGGCGAAGGCTTCAACTTCAACTACCCTTTGCCCGCCGGGAGCGGTTGGGACAGTTGGAGTGCCGCGCTGGAACAAGCCTGCAAAGAGATCGAAAAGTACGGCGCCGATATCGTCGTCGTCTCCCTGGGCGTCGATACGTTCAAGGACGATCCGATCTCCCAGTTCAAGCTCGACAGCCCGGATTACCTGGCCATGGGCGCACGCATCGCGGGCCTCGGCAAGCCAACGCTGTTCGTGATGGAAGGCGGCTATGCGGTAGAAGAAATCGGCATCAATGCCGTGAACGTTCTCGAAGGTTTTGAAAGCGCCCAATGAGGAATTAGAACAATGATCAGTCTCAAGCGTTTTATCGCTCCCGCTCTGTGCGCCACCGTGCTCAGTGGCGCCGTTCATGCTGAAGAGCGAACGTTGCGCGTCTACAACTGGTTCGACTACATCACCCCCAAAGCGCTGGAAGACTTCAAGGCCCAGAACACCCAGACCAAACTGGTCTACGACATCTTCGACACCAACGAAGCGCTAGAGGCCAAGCTGCTGACCGGCAACTCCGGTTATGACGTGGTGGTGCCGTCCAACGTGTTCCTTGCCAAGCAGATCGAGGCCGGCGTTTTCCAGCCACTGGACCGCAGCAAACTACCGAACTGGAACCACCTCGATCCCAAGCTGATGAAGCTGATCGAAGCCAACGATCCGGGCAACAAATTTGCCGTGCCATACATGTACGGGACCATCCTGATCGGCTTCAACCCGGACAAGATCAAGGCTGCGCTGGGTGACAACGCACCGGTGGACAGCTGGGACCTGATCTTCAAGGAAGAGAACATCAGCAAGCTCAAGCAGTGCGGCGTGGCCTTGCTCGACTCGCCGTCGGAGATCCTGCCACTGGCCCTGCAACACCTCGGCCTGGACCCCAACAGCAAGAAGCCGGCGGACTACGACAAGGCTGAAGCGCTGTTGATGAAGATCCGTCCGTACGTCACCTACTTCCATTCCTCGAAGTACATGGCCGACATCGCCAACGGTGACATCTGCGTCGCGGTCGGTTATTCCGGCAGCTTCTCCCAGGCCGCCAACCGCGCCAAGGAAGCCAAGAACGGCGTGATCGTCGACATGCGCCTGCCCAAAGAAGGCGCGCCGATCTGGTTCGACATGCTCTCCATCCCCAAAGGCGCGAAGAACCCGGAAGACGCCTACACCTTCATCAACTACTTGTTGCAGCCGCAGGTGATTGCGCCAGTCAGCGACTTCGTCGGCTACCCGAACCCGAACAAAGACGCCACGGAAATGGTCGACCCGGCGATCCGCAACAACCCGAACCTGTACCCGACCGAAACGGCGATGAGCACGCTGTACACCCTGCAACCGCTGCCCCGTGACGCCGAACGGGCGCGGACCCGGGCCTGGACCAAGATCAAGTCGGGGACCTGAACAACCCATCGTTTACGCACCATTGAAGACCTGCCCCGTGCGGGTCTTTTTTTTACCTGACGATATTTAAGTACCGCCCGACCGATCCCCCACCCCGCTACTTTCTGAACCTGACCGACGCGTTGGCGCACACGTCCCAGCCACTCAGAAAGGAATGCACATGTCTTCTACCGAAACGAATGCTGTCGAAGCCGATGCGGCATCCAGCAATCCAAGTGATCTGCTCACCCAACTGGTCACTGGCCCCTCTATCAGGGAGGTGGCCACTCGTATTCTTCGAGACGACCTGAAAAAGCTGTACCCACAATTGGACATTAACCCCGCAATGGCGATGGTCGTCACACCGACCTGGAAAATCATCGCCGGGACTGTCCACCCCGGACCATTGAGATTCGAGTCATTGACGGACACGCTGCTGCGGCACTCCGGCTCAGGCGAGTCGGTGACCTATCTCGACGGTGAACATTTCCTGAGCCTGAATCCCGGAGCGACTACGCCTATCCACCTTCCGGTCAAGATCGATGCGATAGGACGCCTGATCAATAAGCTGTCCCCCCTCCTGTTGGTGGCTTATCAGGAACAACAACTCGAGTACTGGGACCGACCCACCCATGGCACGACCCTGCGTTGGCAGGAGTTGTCGCAGTCATTGCGCCAGGTCTGGAATGTAAAAAAAGTTGAGGGTTGGGATGTGCACCAGCTGGCCATTGCCAGCAATGTCTTCAACTATCCCGATGCAAAGTTGCGTACCCCCCATGACACCTACAAGATTCGGGTCTGCCTGATCGACCTCGACCGGCTCGATGGCGCAGTGTCCAGCCACCTCAATCGTACGGATCTGACCGTCGTGATCGGCACCGTCGGGACACGCTCGATCGTTCTGACCCACTCCATCGCAACGGGCTTTCTGGCGTATGAATCGTTGGAAAAGCTGGGCGAGGTCTTGCCGAAGTATGTTGAAAAGCTGCCCCCCGAGGCCACGCTTCAATGGCGCCTGTTCGAACCCTCCGGGAATTTTTTTGATCATCAGGCCATCGCACTGATTGCGCTCCAGGCTGATGCTATTGCCAGCCTGGAGATTGCAAAACGGACCAACAGGCCGGCGATCAACACCCTCACCCATCCCGCAGCAGAGGTGAGCGGCAGGACTCAAACCGAGCAGGATTCGCACTTCGAAAAGGTGCAGCGGCTGATCCCCGAATGGCTGAAAAACACTTCGCCATTCGATCTGGGTTGCTACAGCCGACACCTGTTCGATCTGGCGCTGCTGCAACTGCGTAACAGCGGAAAATCCTTCGACGACGATATTGCTCCGATCAAGACATTCGCGCTGGATGCACTTCGGGCCCACATGCTCAAAAGCCACAGCGACGTTGCCACCATGAAGCTCGAGAACGTCGAGATCGTTATTGTCAGTCAAGTGGTGTGGGGGACATTCACGGCTCCCGGCATGAGCGAGACCAAACGCCTGGACCTTGCCGAACTGGCACTTGAGAACCTCATCGCCCTTCCGCTGGGCAACCAGTCGGTGCAGTACAAAGACGGCACAGCGGTGCCGACCTGGATGACGGCCGACTATGTCAAGACGGCCATCAGCGCTGTCGATATCGGTGCGACCTACCCCGCGTGGGTCAAGAGCAAGCTACTGGATGACCCGCTGGAATCGCTGCGGCGTCAACGCCTCTACGCCAGTAACCTGCGTATTCAGCTGGCGCTGCAAGCATTGCAAAGCAAAATCCTGGGCGAACATGGCATCGACGAAAAGGGCTATCGCTACGTCGTGGCGGCAATGAATGTGCTGAACGCCGACCGGTGGGTCGACGGACAAGAGATCGTCATCCGCCCGCTGGCGTTCATCCCCAGCCAGCGGAATGACAAAACCCCTGATGAAGTCACCAACATGTTTGTGATCGGGCCACGGGACATGGACAAGGGGCCCTGCATTCTCTATCGCCCACTGCTTGAGCAACCGCTGACGCAGTACCCCACGGCCGCCAACCTGCTGTATGCGATCAAACACTCCAAGGAGCTGCGGGCATCAACCCTGGCATGGTTGCCGGACAACGTTCGGTTCAACTATTCGCAGTATGTCTTCCCGGGGGAATTGCCTTCGGTCTGGACGTTGTCACAACTGCTGGTCGACTCAAGCATTGCCCGGCAGATGAGCGGGCCGGTGTCGTTCGGGCAGAAAGTGATCGAACACGACCGCCTGATGAAACTGTTCAAGGCCAACGCCAACGCGCTGATCATGAAGAGCGAGCGGGATTCGGTGTCCAATGCCGAAAGCCGCTGGGCCAGTTTCAAACAACACGCCTGGATGATATTCAGCGCCGTGTTGCCGTTTCTCGGTCGAACCGCCGGAACGGCTGCGTGGATCTGGCAGATTCTGGACGATCTGCAAGAAGGCATCGAGGCCCGGGAAAACCAGGATACGACGGCACAATGGTCCGCCCTGACCGACTTGTTCCTGACCCTGGGCATGGTGCTGGCTCACCACGCGACCGCCCGACGCCAACCCGAACGGGACCGTGTATCGCAGACCGAAAAGCCCGTTATTGCCGGCACGCAGAAAAGTCCTCCGGCCCAGACCCCGGCCAGCATACAACTGCCTGATATTGCTGACGATTATCTGCCGGCTGAACACCAGTCCTCGCTTCACCCAACAACCGTACTCAATAACAACAGCGCAGGGCTTGGGCCAACCCTGGACCGATACAAAATCCCCAAACCGCAAGGACTCGGAGCGGCCAGTACCGAAGGCTTGTACAAACACCTCTATGCACATCAGTCCAAATACTATGCCCCGGTTGGCGAACGATGGTTCGAAGTCTTCATGAACGACGATGAAATCGTTCAGATCATCGATACCCGCAAGCAACCTTCCATCACCGGCCCCTTGTTGATCAACAATTCCAAAGGCGAATGGGTGATCGATATCAGGCTGCGACTGCGGGGTGGCGGCAAGAAAAGCAGGCTCAAGGCATTGCAAAAGGCCAACGCAAGCAAGACCGCCGAGATCAAGACTCATCTGGCCGTTTTCGATGCGCAGATGGCGGCCAAACGAAAAAGTATTACCGACGCCTACAAAGCCATGAAAGAGGCTCCCGCAGAAACAGTCGATACCGCTCGACAAACATTTCTCGAAAAACTTGAGGAACGCACCGTCGAATATGAAACGACGATCGAGAAAGTCAAATCGCTCAGTCTGGTCGAAGAAGTGCCCAACTATCGCGTCGCGATGATCGAAATGCTGGGAACTCAACTGTTTTTCAACCAAACCTGGATCGACGAGAAATACCCGGCATTCGTCGATGCCCTGAAGCTGACCACGGAACATCTCGATGCCGAAGAAAAAAGCGGCTCTCCTCCTCCCACCGGGACGTTTGAAACCATGTCAGACCTGACCGAAGGGATTATTCAGAAGGTCGAGTTCGCTCAGTTGCGCTTCCAGGAGTTGAGGCGACTGGGCAAAAACGCTGAGCAATTGCTCCTCGATTACCAAAAATCACTGCCTAAATTCAACCTCCCGGACCTCAAGTCCCTACAAGTCACCCTTGCCCGCGAGCTGTGCCTCAAATCTGGCGAAACGCCCGAACGGTCTGCAGCCAAAGCTTCCATCGAGCAGATTGTCGAAGATGCCGATCTGACGGTGAATAGTGCAATGGAGTTGATGGGTGATGAGCAGCTGCTGAACACGGGTGACCGGATCGAGGCCTTGAACAGTCTGGTCGACCAGTTCGCCGCCATCGAACAGCGCCTCAAGAGCTTCACAGCGACCTACCAGGAGCAGATCGTGCAAAAGCAATTTGTGCGACTGCAGGGCCGTATCGAGGAGTTCAATCAACAGACCGTAAGGCATCTGGCGGACTTGCTGCGCGAGCAGCGACTCCTGGAGCCTGTGCCCGGCCCGTCACGCACCTCATCGGCATCAAACAAGAGGGTCATCACGACGCGCTTCAAAGGCACCCTGATCGGACATACCCGGAAAAACGCGCCGGGAAAAATGGTCCTCGTGGACGTCACAGCCCCGGTGACCGGCAAGGTGATCGCCACTTTCCACGAAAAGACCCCTGGGGTCTGGGTCGAACGGCTGACGAAGAAACCGCAGGCTCCCAAAGGGCGCCTGCCTGACCCGGGGGCACGCATAACGGCAGGACAATCGCTGCTGGATTCTCTGCCCGCCTTTATGCAACGTGCCGAAGCTGACTCAAAACAGTCCTGGCAGCTCCCGGTGGAAATAGAGGAAGCGTTCCACCAGCAGGCCTCTCGCCTTGAAGAAGCCGCCAAGGCGATCAACGCAGCGCTCATCCAAAGCAATGCCACGCTGGATCATACGAACGAGGCACAACCGGTATTGACGCAACTGGCCACACAAACCACCCGACTCTATGCCGAAGGCCATCGCCTGCGGCTTGAAATGACCAAACGACAACCGCCTACCGCCGCCCGCGTCGAGTGGTTACACAGCAAAGGCGAAGTCGACATCGTGCACGTGGGAGACCGACGTCGACTCAAAGGGCAGCGCCGGGACTATCTGCAGGAATACGAAGTGCGGGAAGCCACCACCGCCCGCGTGCTTTGGTACGCCCACTTTCACTACGCCCAGCTCAAGGACGAGGTCCAGGCCTATACCGCCGCTCATTTGAAAACCCGCGAGCAACGGCTGCTTGGCAGTGTCGATATAGGGGCAAGCACCAGCAACCAGGAAGCGATCGAGATCTATCGCAGCAGGATCAGCCCTCAGCTGGCCCGATCGCTGTTCCTTCCCAAGGTGAGCACTTCCTGACGCACCCTCCACCGACCAGCTCTCCCGTTCATCTCGCTGTCAGCGTCCAAGACATTGCACAGCGAGATGAAAAGACGATCCTGCAGCCGACTACGTACTGCGTCGAATCACCAGTGCGCCCTTTACCGGCGCCAGGTACTGCGCAAACGCGCAAGCGCTGATTCGATGGCCGCTTCCGGCACCGCCGCAAAACCGAGCACCAGCCCCGCTCGCTGATCCGCCGGGGTGCTCGAATCCGGCAACCAGTAGCTGCTCAGGCCATTGATCTCGACATCGACGCTGGCGGCGGCTTCAATCAGTTCGCGCTCGCGGGCCTGAGTGTCGACCGCCACCGTCAAGTGCAGCCCTGCCGCCACACTCGGCAGGCTGCCAACCCCGGGAATGTCCGAGGGCCAGTTGGCCAGAAGCGTGTTGCGGCGACTCAACGCAGCGCGACGCATGCGGCGGATGTGCCGTTGGAAATGCCCGGCCGCCATGAACTCGGCCATGACGGCCTGGGTGCTCACCTCGGAATGCCGAACATCGACCGCGCGACGCTGGGCGAAAGCGTCCACCAATGCCGGTGGCAGCACCAGATAACCCAGGCGCAATGCCGGGAAAGCCACTTTGCCGAACGTGCCGACGTAGAGCACCCGCCCGTGACGATCCAGCGCAGCCAGCGGTGCCAGTGGCGCGCCGCTGTAACGGTACTCGCCATCGTAATCATCCTCGACGATCCAACCCTCGGTTCGCTCGGCCCAGGCCAACAACTCCAGCCGCCGCGCCAGACTCATCACCACCCCGGTCGGGTATTGATGCGACGGCGTGACATAGGCCAATCGACAATCGTCGAGCCCGTTCAATTCGGTGCAGTCGATGCCCTCGCTGTCCACCGCCACCCCGTGCAATCGCGCACCGGCCACGGCGAATGCATGACCTGCCGCCCGATATCCTGGATTCTCGATCGCGACGCCATCGCCTGGCTCAACCAGCAGCTGTGCACAAAGGCTAATCCCCTGCTGTGCGCCACTGGTGATCACTATTTGCTCAGCCGTGCACTGCATCCCCCGGGAGCTGCGCAAATACGCGGCAATCAGGCCGCGCAAACGGGCGTCGCCTGCCGGATCGCCATAACACAACTGCTGCAAATCCGGTTTACGCCAGAAAGCCGCATTCAGCTTGGCCCACACCTCGAAAGGAAACAGGTCGAACGCCGGAACACCGACCCGAAACGCACGGGGCGGACCACTCGGCGGCAAGGCCAAATGGTTCTTTTCCACGCGTCCGAGTGCACCGCTGTGGATAACTTTGCTGGATGAAACCACAGGTAAATCCAGCCAATTTGTGGATAAGGCTGTGGGTAACCCTGTTGACAACCCTGTGGATACTTTTGTGGATAGTTTTTTCACCGGCAACACGGATTGAGGCAATTGCGCGACATACGTCCCGTCACCCACACGTCCTTCAATAAAGCCCTCGGCGTAGAGCTGATCGTAGGCCCGAACCACGCTGTTTCGGGAAATCGACAACGCCGCCGCCAGATCGCGACTGGCCGGTAATCGCGTACCGCTGGCCAGCCGACCGTCGAGTACTCGCACCCGCAAGGCTTGATAGAGCTGACGACTCAAACCCTGACGGCGATCGAGTTCGATACCCGCCGGGTTGAATGACAAGGACAGTGGCTCGCGGGTCATGGTAATGGACCTATGAAATTGGTCGTTAATGGCTCTTACAACAGACCAATAGCCTGCCTAGGATGCAGGCATTCGCCAAGGAAAATCTCCATGTACACGCCAAGCAGCTTTGCCATCGATGATTTGCATGAACTGCACCAGCAGATACTCGGCACCCGCCTCGCGGTGTTGGTCACACACGGGGAACAAGGTCTGCAAGCCAGCCATTTGCCGCTGCTGTTGAGTTCAGACCAGGGCCCGAATGGCACGCTTTACGGACACTTTGCCAAGGCCAATCCGCAATGGAAGGAACTGCAGAACGGCGCCGAAGCCCTGGTGATTTTCGCTGGTGCCGAGGCTTACGTCAGCCCGGGGTTTTACCCGAGCAAAGCCGAGCATGGCAAAGTCGTGCCGACCTGGAATTACGTCGCCGTGCATGCGTACGGCACGGCCGAAGTATTCACCGATGCCGATCGCCTGCGCACGCTGGTCAGTGCGCTGACTGATCGTCATGAAGCGGGTCGCGCCAGTCCATGGAAGGTCGCCGATGCCCCCGCCGACTACATTGACGGAATGCTCAAGGCCATCGTCGGTTTTGCCTTGCCGATCCAGCGCCTGGAAGGCAAACGCAAGCTCAGCCAGAACCGCAACGCTGCAGACATCACCGGTGTGCGCGAGGGGCTTGCCGCCAGCCCCGATGTGCACGACCAGGCCCTCGCCCACTTGATGCGTTAAGGAACGAACATGAGTCAGATCGACATCCGCCAGGTCACCGCCGACGACCACGCCGCTTGGTTGCCCTTGTGGCAAGCGTACCTGCGTTTCTACAACACCGAACTGCCAGAGGCCGTCACCCAAAGCACCTGGCAGCGCCTGCTCGACCCGAGCGAACCGACCCATGCCGCGCTGGCCTGGGCCGATGGCAAGGCGGTGGGCATGGTGCACTTCATCTACCATCGTTCGAACTGGAGCATCGAAAACTCCTGCTACCTGCAAGACCTGTTGGTAACGCCTGAAACCCGCGGCACTGGCGTCGGCCGGCAGTTGATCGAATTCGTTTACGCCACAGCCAAAGAGGACGGTTGCTGCAAGGTCCACTGGCTGACCCACGAAACCAACGCCACCGCGATCCAGCTCTACGAGCGCATCGCCGAACGCCCCGGTTTCATCCAGTTTCGCAAAGCCCTGTAAGGTTCAAGGAGAACAGCATGTCGACTTCACTCGCCGACTGGAAAGGCGTTCCGGCGCCATCCGTCCAAACCATTGAAGGGCGTTTCATCCGCCTGGAAAAACTCGATCCGGCGCGTCATGCCGACGGATTGTGGAAGGCCCTGCAAGGCCCGGGTTCCGACCCGAAACTCTGGGACTATTTGCCTTACGGGCCGTTCCCGGAACGCAGTGCGTTCAACGATTGGCTGAACAATCACGCGGCCAATAGCGATCCATATTTTTTCAGTGTGATCGACCGTACCAGCGGCGATGTGCAAGGCCTCCTCAGTTTGATGTCGATTGTTCCTTCGCAAGGCCGAATCGAGATCGGCCATGTCACTTTCGGTGCGCCGATGCAGCGCTCGCCGAAAAGCACCGAGGCGGTTTATTTGCTCGCCAGGGAATCCTTTGCGCTGGGTTATCGCCGTCTGGAGTGGAAGTGCAACAACGGCAACGCCCGCTCCAAATACGCGGCGGAGCGGCTGGGGTTTAGTTTTGAAGGGGTGTTCCGCCAGCACATGGTGGTCAAGGGACAGAATCGGGATACGGCGTGGTATTCGATTCTGGACTCGGAATGGCCAGCAATCGGGGCGGGGTTTGAGCGCTGGCTGTCCGATGAGAACCAGACGGATTCGGGGCAGGTGAAAACCCTGGCCGAGTGCCGCGGGTAATCTTCGGCGACCTGACCGACGCCTTCGCGGGCAAGCCCGCTCCCACAGGGTTTGGGGTCGCTCACACTGTGTGATTAGCCCGATCCAATGTGGGAGCGAGCCTGCTCGCGATTGGCTTCACGCCAATTTCTGGGCAAGTACCGCAATATGCTCCGGCCCAATCCCGCAGCAACCACCCAAATGACTGGCGCCGCGTTCTTTCCAATCAGCCGCCCACTGCAAATAACCCGGCGGATCAAGGTCTTCGCGTAGCGGGTCCAGACCGTCGTTGGCCGTGGCCTCTTTCGGTTGCGGCGGGAAGGCATTGGCGTACGCGCCGATGTGAATTTTCACCCCCAGACGTTCGAAGGTTTCCCGCGCGGCATCAATCGCAGCACCGATCACTTCCGGCTGGCTGCAGTTGAACAGCAACGTCTCGACGCCCAGCTCCGCCGCCACGGTGGCGGCTTCAGCCACCGACTCACCCGAACGCAGGCGCGGCACTTCATCCGTGTCTTCATCCTTCAGGGTAAACGACAGCCAGAACGGCTTGCCGTCCGTTGGCAGACCGGCGTGGATCGCTCGCGCTTCAACGATCGAGCTCTGGGTTTCCGCCAGCCACAGATCGACATGAGGTGCCAGCCCCTTCACCAGCGGCGCCAACAATTCAGCCGCCCGAGCAGCGTCGAAAAGGTCCGGACGATAGGACCCAAACAGCGGCGGCAATGAGCCGGCCACGCGCACCGCTTTGCCCGAAGCCTCTACCGCGCGTCGCGCCAGCTCACCGGCCAACGCCGCGAGCGCCTGCCCTTCTGCTGCAAAACGCTCTTCGCCAATGTGAAACGGCACCACCGCGTAACTGTTGCTGGTGATCACGTTCGCACCGCTTTCGATATAAGCCGTGTGCACCGCCTCTACCGCTTGCGGCGCTTCGCTCAAGGCCAGCGCCGACCACTCGGGCTGTCTGAACGGCGCGCCTCGACGCTGCAACTCACGACCCATGCCGCCATCCAGAATTACCGTGCTTGCTGTGCCCATATGCTTTTCACTCATAAGCTTATGAAAATAACTCACTATCAGAGTCGTTCTTATAACTATTTAATACGCACCATCCGGTTAATAACAACCTCTTTTTTATCAGGGATCGACTGTGAAATTCCAACCACTCCTGGCCCTGGGCCTGACGATTCTGGCTGCCTCCACCCAAGCCTTTGGCGGCGCCACGCTGGATCGCGTCGAAAAAAACAAAGAGCTCGTGGGCGTGTTGATGGAAAGCTATCCACCCTTCTCGTTCCTCAATGATCAGAACCAGCTCGATGGATTCGACGTCGACGTGGCCAAGGCCGTGGCAGACAAACTGGGCGTCAGACTGCGCCTCGAAACCCCGTCCTGGGACGTGATCGCCGCTGGCCGCTGGAGTGGGCGCTACGACATCTGCATCTGCTCCATGACCCCGAGCAAGGCCCGCGCCGAGGTCTTCGACTTCCCGGTCGAGTACTACGCCTCGCCTGCGGTGATCGTGGTCAACGCCAAGGACGACAGCATCCACGGCGCCAAGGACTTGAGTGGCAAGAAAGTCGGCCTCACCAGTGCCTCCAGCTACGAAAGCTACCTGAACAAAAACCTGGTAATCGAAGGCGCCGAAGACACTCAATTGCAGTACCCGTTCGAGGACGTGCAGATCGCGCCGTATGACACTGACAACGTGGCATTCCAGGACCTCGGCCTGGGCGCTGGCGTTCGACTGGACGCGATCCTCACCAACCTTGTCACCGCCCAACCGCGCCTGACCGAGGACAAACGCTTCAAGCTCGCCGGCAAGCCGCTGTACTCGGAACCAAACTCGGTGGCCATTGAAAAAGGCGACGCCCAGTGGGACGCCAAAGTGCGTGACGTCTTCGCTCAGCTGAAACAGGACGGCACCCTGAGTAAGCTTTCGCAGAAATGGATCGGCGCCGACATCAGCAAATGACTTCTTTCCCAAAACCTCCCCTGCCGCCGCAACCGGTGGCTGAGTCGCGGCTACAACGGATCTTCGGTTTTCGCACGCGGCTGTACCTGACCTGGGCAGCGATGCTCGGGTTGTTCGCCAGTTTCTTCCTGAGCTTCGACCTGAAGTTCTCGATCATCCTCGACAAACTGCCGAACCTGATCGGCCTGCACCTGGCGCCTAACGGCTTCCTGCAGGGCGCGGCGCTGACTTTGTTTCTATGCCTGTGCTCGATCGTGACCTCCTCGCTGCTGGGCTTCATCACCGCCCTGGCGCGGCTGTCGAAAAGTGCCGTGGCCTTCGGAATTGCGAGCTTCTATGCCTCGTTCTTTCGTGGCACACCACTACTGATCCAGATCCTGCTGATCTACCTCGGCCTGCCACAACTCGGCATCGTCCCGGGCGCCATCGCCGCCGGCATCATCGCCCTGTCGCTGAACTACGGCGCCTACCTGAGCGAAATCTTCCGCGCCGGCATCCTCGGCGTCCCCCACGGCCAACGCGAAGCCTCCCTGGCCCTGGGTATGCGCGAAACCGTGATCTTCTGGCGCGTAACCCTGCCCCAGGCCATGCGCACCATCATCCCGCCGACCACCAACCAATTCATCTCGATGCTCAAAGACTCCTCGCTGATCTCGGTAATGGGGGTTTGGGAAGTGATGTTTTTGGCGCAATCGTATGGGCGCTCGAGCTATCGCTACATCGAGATGCTGACGACAGCGGCGGTGATTTATTGGCTGATGTCGATTGGGCTGGAGCTGATTCAGGCGCGGATGGAGCGGCATTATGGGAAGGCGTATTTGAGCCGTAGTTAGCGAAAGGCAGATGAGTTTCCGAGTTTGCGATAGCCGACCATGTCTCGATTTGTTGTAAGAAAAAGCATCAGCCCGAACGGGTAAAAACCACCTTCCTCAGGAGGCCGGCAATTTTCTACACAACCTTCTGACAACCCCCGCAAGCCTGCGGGAAGCAGCTGACATCGGTACCTATAGCCTGCCTCTTAGAGTTTGGCCTCCCTTCAAACGAGGCCGTACTCGATGTCCGTTCAACACAAATACCGACCGAAAAACCTGGCGCTGGCCGTTGCGCTTGCAGTGGGTTGCATAGAAGTCTCCATGGCGCAGCAACCGGAGCCTCAAGTCAATTCCGACGCGCCGGCCACCAAACCTCGTAAAAAAACCGCCAAGCCCAATGAGCGCTTCGATGATCTTTTCGCGATCAAGGCGTTCATCGCCCCCCGTGAAAACACTGCCCGAGCCACAAACGGGTCGGGGGAAGAGCAGGCCGTTCGGCCTGTAACAACCGAACCGCTTGCCAGCGTTGCAGTCGATTTCGATGATGCCTTCTATGAGTCTCTTATCTTTCCCGAGCCCACCGCTTCCGAAGTAGCATCCGCTCCTGTGGAGGTAGACCCGTTCGTTGAGTTCCAGAACGACTACACCACTACACACACGCTCATTTCAAAGCCACTCCAAACCATCGACGGTGTCTCGCTGGAATTGGGCGACGCGAATGACCTTCTGGTCATCAACAAAGGCGCTCGATGGGAGGGCACACTCGATGGCGGCAACGGAGTCAACGGTCTGCTCCTTAACTCCGCAGACGGTGGCACAGTAGGAGACACAACCAATTTTGCTGCCCTGCGGGTCACGAAAGGCGCATGGACATTAAACGGCAGCAACGACTTCCATAAAGGCGCCGAAGTAAGGGAAGACGCTACGCTATTTAACCTTGGCGCTATAGAAGGCACTGTGTACGTCGATAACGGAGGCACCTACGGCGGCTACGGTAAAGTAGGCGGCTTGCACGTGGACGGTCAGTTACTGGTCAGTGAAAATTTGGGGGCTCCTTCCATCAGAGGGGACCTTACACTTAGCGAAAGCGCCACACTCGCCTATGAAGTAACGGATAACGCTGATACTTCACAGACGATTTTCGTCGAGGGAGTCGCCAGGCTTGGCGGCGCGTCTTTACTGGTTACCGCTCTGCCAGGCGACTACGCACAAACCACTAATCACACTTTACTTTCCGCAGATCGGGTCGAAGGAACATTCGGTCGAGTCAGCAGCACCCTTGCGTTCATGACGGCTACCCCGGACTACGGCGACGAAAAGGCCGTCCGCCTGACCTACGCTCGCAACGAAGTGCCTATCGAAAATCTCGCGACCAACGAAAACGGTCGGGAACTCGCCCGCAGTATTGAAGAGCCCAAATCCAGTCCGACGGCGCAGACACCTCCCAATACCGCGAACGCCGCTGTCACAGCCCTGCTCGCCTCCACCACCGAAACAGCCTCCCAGGCCATCGACCAACTGGACGGCGGCCAAAACGCCAACCTTGCAAAAGCGACCCTGAACAGTGACAGCCCAATCAGCGCCAGCATGCTCTCGGCCATGCGTCAGCTGGACAGCGCCAGTCGCTATAGCAATTCCAGCAAGCGCAATTCACCACGCCTGGCCGCCGGCAGCGAAGACAATGGCCGAGTCTGGCTTCAAGCATTGGGTCACGGTGGGACGCTGGATCGCGACTACGACGCTCTGAAACACACAACCCACGGCCTGGTACTGGGAGCGGATTGGGGCATCGATGAGGAATGGCGCATCGGTGTAATGAGCGGCAAATCCGAAACGCGTCTGGATAGCCGTGGACTCGACGGCGATCTGGACAGCTGGCATTTGGGAGCTTATGCCCTGCGTCAAAACGGACCAATGTCCCTGCGCCTGGGCGCGACCTATAGCAACCACGACGGCAGCACTAAACGCCGGGTTGCCTTCAAAGGTTTCAGCGACCGCCCCGAAGGCCGTTACGATGCCAACACCCAGCAGGCCTTTGCGGAGTTGGGTTACAACCTGGGCCAGGCAAACGTCAGCATCGAACCGTTTGCGAGCCTGGGCTACCAACGCTATCAGCGCGACACTTACACGGAAAAAGGTGGCGCAGCGGCACTGAAGGTACAGGGTCAAACGCAGAACAATTTGAACAGCACGTTCGGCCTACGGCTGGCGAAGCTCAACACGCTGGATAACGGCATGCAACTGACGCCGCGGTTCAGTGCCGGCTGGAAACACACTTACGGGGACGTCTACAGCGATACCCGCCAACGATTGGTGACGGGCGGAAAAAACTTCACCGTTTCCGGCGCGTCGCTGGATCGTGACAGTCTACTGGTCGATGCAGGGCTGGACCTTGGATTGTCAGCAAAACACACCTTGGGCGTCGGCCTCACTGGCGAGGTCGGCACCGACAGCCGAAACCACGGCGTCACGGGTCAGTGGCGAATGAGTTTCTGACAGCCGCGAATCCGGGGCGAAAAAAAGGGGAGCACATGCCCCCCCGAGGTTTAAAGCGGTATATCGAGGCTGTTAACTCAGCCTTCGATCTCGATCAGGATTTCGCCCGGGTTTACCCGGTCGCCCTTGGCCACGTGGATGGCGGTGACTTTGCCGGCGATGGCCGATTGGACTTCGGTTTCCATCTTCATCGCTTCGGTGATCAGCACGGCCTGGCCGGCTTTCACGGTGTCGCCTTCCTTGACCAGCACGTCGACGATGTTGCCCGGCATGGTGGTGCTGACGTGGCCCGGTGCAGTGGCTTGCTTGCGCTTGCTGCTGCCGCCGCTGACGAATTCGTTGAGCGGTTCGAACACCACTTCTTCCGGCATCCCGTCGATAGACAGGTAGAAGTGACGCTTGCCTTCAGCCTTGACGCCGACACCGGTGATGTCGACGCGGTAGGTTTCGCCGTGGACATCGATGACGAACTCGGTCGGCACACCTTCGCCACCGGCCGAGGTCACACCGCCTGCTTCAGGAATCGGCAGCAGCACTTCTGGAGTCAGGGTGCCGGCGGCGCGTTCTTCTAGGAACTTGCGACCGATGTCCGGGAACATGGCGTAGGTCAGCACGTCTTCTTCAGACTTGGCCACCGCGCCGATTTCGCCACGCAGCTTGGTCATTTCCGGCTTGAGCAGATCGGCCGGACGCACGTCGATCACTTCTTCGCTGCCGATCGCCTGGCGACGCAGTTTTTCGTTCACGGTGCCCGGCGCCTTGCCGTAGCCGCCTTGCAAGTAAAGCTTCACTTCGTTGGTGATGGTCTTGTAGCGCTCGCCGGCCAGCACGTTGAAGAACGCCTGGGTGCCGACGATCTGCGAGGTCGGGGTCACCAGCGGCGGGAAGCCGAGGTCTTCACGAACGCGCGGGATTTCGGCCAGCACTTCATTCATGCGGTTCAGGGCGCCCTGCTCTTTCAACTGGTTGGCCAGGTTGGAAATCATCCCGCCCGGTACCTGGTTGACTTGAACGCGGGTGTCGACGGCGGTGAACTCGCTTTCGAACTGGTGGTATTTCTTGCGCACGGCGTAGAAGTACAGACCGATCTCTTGCAGCAGCTCCAGATTCAGTCCGGTGTCGAACTCGCTGCCTTTAAGGGCGGCAACCATCGACTCGGTGCCCGGGTGGCTGGTGCCCCAGGCGAAGCTGGAGATCGCGGTATCGATGTGGTCCGCACCGTTTTCGATAGCCTTGAGTTGGCACATCGCGGCCAAACCAGCGGTGTCGTGCGAGTGAATGAACACGGGCAGCGATTGCTCGGATTTCAATGCCTTGACCAGTTCGCCGGTAGCGTACGGAGTCAGCAGGCCAGCCATGTCCTTGATCGCCACCGAGTCGCAACCCATGGCTTCCATTTGCTTGGCTTGCGCCACGAACGCCTCGATGGTGTGTACCGGGCTGGTGGTGTAAGCGATGGTGCCTTGAGCGTGTTTGCCAGCGGCTTTCACCGCTTCGATGGCGACTCGCAGGTTACGCACATCGTTCATGGCGTCGAAGATGCGGAACACGTCGATACCATTGACCGCAGCCTTGGCGACGAAGGCTTTGACCACGTCGTCGCTGTAGTGGCGGTAGCCCAGCAGGTTCTGGCCACGCAGAAGCATTTGCAGGCGAGTGTTAGGCAAGGCCGCGCGCAGTTGGCGCAGACGCTCCCACGGGTCTTCCTTGAGGAAGCGTACGCAGGCGTCGAAGGTCGCGCCGCCCCAGACTTCCAGCGACCAGTAGCCGACTTTGTCGAGCTTGTCGCAGATCGGCAGCATGTCTTCAGTGCGCATGCGGGTCGCGAGCAGCGATTGGTGAGCGTCGCGCAGGATTGTGTCGGTAACGTAGATTTTCTTGCTCATTGTTCTTTTCCTCACAGGCCTGCGTGGGCGGCGATGGCGGCGGCGATGGCCAGGGCCAGCTCTTCGGGTTTGCGCTTGATCGAGTAGTTGGTCAGTTCAGGGTGGCTTTCAACGAAGCTGGTGTTGAACTGGCCGCTACGGAATTCCGGGTTACGCAGGATTTCCTGGTAGTACGCGGCGGTGGTCTTGACCCCTTGCAGACGCATGTCGTCGAGGGCGCGCAAGCCACGGTCCATCGCCTCGTCCCAGGTCAGCGCCCACACCACCAGTTTCAGGCACATGGAGTCGTAGAACGGCGGAATGGTGTAACCGGTGTAGATCGCCGTGTCGGTGCGCACGCCGGGGCCACCGGGGGCGTAGTACCGGGTGATCTTGCCGAAACTCGGCAGGAAGTTGTTCTTCGGGTCTTCGGCGTTGATCCGGAATTGCAGCGCGAAACCGCGGTGCTGGATGTCTTCCTGTTTCACCGAAAGCGGTAGGCCAGAGGCGATGCGAATCTGCTCGCGAACGATGTCGATGCCGGTGATTTCTTCGGTGATGGTGTGTTCCACCTGCACCCGGGTATTCATCTCCATGAAGTACACCTCGCCCTCGGCGAGCAGAAACTCCACGGTGCCGGCGTTCTCATAACCCACGGCCTTGGCTGCGCGCACCGACAGGTCGCCGATGTAGGCGCGCTGTTCCGGGGTCAGTTGCGGGCTCGGGGCGATCTCGATGAGCTTCTGGTTGCGACGCTGGATCGAGCAGTCACGCTCGAACAGGTGCACCACGTTGCCAAAGCTGTCGCCGAGGATCTGCGCTTCGATGTGTTTCGGATTGACGATGCATTTTTCCAGGAACACTTCCGCCGAACCAAAGGCCTTGGTGGCTTCGGAAATGACCCGAGGGAATGCTTGTTCAAGCTCTTCTCGGCTGTCGCAGCGACGGATACCACGGCCACCGCCACCGGACGTCGCCTTGAGCATCACCGGATAACCGATGCGGTCGCCTTCGAGCAAAGCTTCCGCGATATCCGCGACGTTGCCTTCGGTCCCCGGGGTGACGGGTACGCCAGCCTTGATCATGCTGCGACGGGCTTCAGTCTTGTCGCCCATGCGGCGAATCACTTCAGCCGATGGACCGATGAACTTGATGCCGCGCTCGGCGCAGATATCTGCCAGTTCAGCGTTTTCCGAGAGGAAGCCGTAGCCGGGGTGCAGCGCATCGCAACCGGTTTCTACCGCCAGATTCACCAGCTTGCGCGCATTCAGGTAGCCGGCCAGTGGCTCGGCACCGATGCTGTGGGCCTCGTCCGCACGCTTCACATGCAACGCATGGCGGTCGGCGTCGGAATAGATCGCGACCGAGCGAATGCCCATCTCGGCGCAGGCACGTACGATTCGTACGGCAATCTCACCACGGTTGGCGATCAGGATCTTTTTTATCACTTGGAGGTTCCCTTGAGCCGGTGGTACCCACGACCTGCTAGACCAGGTCGACGCGTGACCAAATGTTTCAATTCAGTCGCAGGCCCACACTAGCCCCCACAAGGGATTAACAAAAATGATTAATTATTGGGTCAGGCATAAGTAAAGACTTATAGTTGACTCATCAGCCTGCGATGAGAGCACCTAAAAAATGCGTAAGTCTTTGATGCGTATGACATTGCGCCAATTGCAGATCTTCAATGAAGTCTGTGATTTGAGGTCCTACAGCCGCGCAGCCGATGAAATGTCTCTCACCCAACCTGCCGTGAGCCTACAGATTCGTCAACTTGAAGAGCTGATTGGTCAGCCTTTGTTCGATTACGTCGGCAAAAAGCTCTACATGACCGAGGCAGCCGAAGCCCTTCAACGCGCCAGCCGGGACATTTTCGGGCGCCTGGAAAACCTCGACATGCAGCTTTCGGACATGCAGGGATCGTTGCAGGGTCAGCTGAAACTGGCGGTGGAATCGAGTGCCAAATACTTTGTGCCGCACCTGTTTGCCGCGTTCAAGCGCCAACATCCAGAAGTGAACCTGCAACTGACGGTGGTCAATCGCGGGCAGGTCATTCGACGACTGTCGGACAACCGCGACGACCTGGTGATCATGTCCATGGTGCCGCAGGACATGGGGCTGGAGTTCTTGCCATTCCTCAACAACCCGATCGTTGCCGTGGCGCCACCGGATCATCCGCTGTGCCACATGGGCCCGCTGCGTTTGCAGGATCTTGAACCCTACACACTGCTGATGCGCGAATCCGGCTCCGGGACGCGGCTGGCTTGCGAAGAATATTTCAAAGAGAAGCGCGTGCACTTCAACCAGACCCAGGAAGTCTCGTCAGCCGAAGCGCAGCGTGAATGTGTGTTGGCGGGTCTGGGCGTGGCGCTGTTGACGCGTCACGCCCTGAACCTTGAGTTGGCGACCGGCGGATTGATCGAGTTGCCGGTCGAAGAGCTGCCGTTGTACCGCAGCTGGTGCCTGGTGCAAGCCAAGGCGAAACGGCTGTCACCGGTGGCGCACGCGTTCCTTGCGTTTATTCGCAGCGAGCGGGTGCAGATCAGCGCGCTGGTTGAGCGTTTCGACGGGAAGTTGCCGGTGCCGCCTGCCAGTAGTTGAGCTCCAGCTCAGGGAAATCACCAATCTCGGCCAGCAGTTGGCGACGTTCGCAGCGATCTTCGATAGCGCGGCGAAATTCCATGCGGCGCTGGTCTTCCTGCTGACGACGGGTTCTGACGGCGCTGTTGCGTTCTTCGTAGGGCTGGGCCATTTCGAGTCTCCCAAGGCGATGACGGGAGTTTCAAGATAGGCGCGAGGGATGACGGTTTGGCGGCGGGTGGGTTACAGGGATGTGAACATTGGCGAAGGGCTTGGCGAGTTTGAGGACGCCTTCGCGAGCAAGCCCGCTCCCACATTTGACCGAGTTATTCAGGCGGACGCGGTCAAATGTGGGAGCGGGCTTGCTCGCGAATGAAGGTCGGAACGACCTTCCGGCGATCTCAGATCAGAATTAATCGTCCAGCGCTTTTACCGATTTGGGTGACAGCCGCAAGCTGCGCAGGCTGCGCTTGACGCTCTTGAGGTGGTTGACCAGGCTCGGCCCGCGCGCCATGGCCACGCCCATCGCCAACACATCGATCACCACCAGGTGGGCAATGCGCGAGGTCAGCGGCGTATAGATCTCGGTGTCTTCGTGCACATCGATCGCCAGGTTGACGGTCGACAGCTCGGCGAGCGGTGTCTGGCTCGGGCACAAGGTAATCAGCGAAGCGCCGCTTTCGCGCACCAGATTGGCGGTGATCAACAAATCTTTGGAACGCCCGGACTGGGAAATACAGATCGCCACGTCGGTCGGCTTCAACGTGACCGCCGACATCGCCTGCATGTGCGGGTCGGAATACGCCGCCGCCGTCAGCAACAAGCGGAAGAACTTGTGCTGGGCATCGGCCGCCACTGCACCCGACGCGCCAAAGCCATAAAACTCGACCCGCTGGGCCTGCGACATGAGCGACACGGCACGCTGCAACTCCACCGGATCAAGCTTCTCGCGAACCTCCATCAGCGTGTGCAGAGTGGTGTCGAAGATTTTCAGGCTGTAGTCAGCGACCGAGTCGTCTTCATGAATCGCGAATTGTCCGAAGCTCGCACCGGCAGCCAGGCTCTGTGCCAGTTTCAGCTTCAAGTCCTGGAAACCGGAGCAACCGATGGCGCGACAGAACCGCACGATGGTCGGTTCGCTAATGCCCACGTTGTGGGCCAGGTCGGCCATGGAGCTGTGCATCACCGCCGCAGGATCAAGCAGCACGTGGTCGGCGACCTTGAGCTCCGACTTGCGTAAGAGGTGGCGTGACTGGGCGATGTGTTGCAGCAGATTCAAAGGGCTGGACTCTTTGTTATTGGCAGGTGCCGGGGATGTAGCACGCTTGTAGTTATACTACATGAATCGGCTTTTTGCCTGCTCAATGCGTAACTCGATGTCCCCATTTCACGCCACATGCGCTCCATGTAGCCCTTACAAGTGTTTCTCGTCCGCACGCAACAGTGCCGCCAGGCCATCGGCCTCGACAGGACGGCTAATCAAATAGCCCTGCACTTCATCGCAGTGCTCGGCTTTCAAAAACTCCAACTGCTCTGTCCGCTCCACCCCTTCAGCCACCACTTTCAGTGACAAGCCGTGCGCCATGGCAATGATTGCCCGGGTGATCGCCGCATCCTCGCTACCCTCCCCCAGACCGCGGATAAATGCCTGATCGATCTTCACGTAATCCACAGGGATGCGCTTGAGGTAGCTCAGGGACGAATACCCGGTGCCGAAGTCATCAATCGCCAACTTGACCCCCAAATCACGCAATTGCTGGAAGGTCGCGATGATGTGCTCGACGCTGTCCAGCAACTGGCTTTCGGTGAGCTCCAGCTCGAGGTAGTGCGGCGCCAGACCGGTTTCTTCCAGCACCTGACGCACCAGGCTGACCAGTTTGCCCTGACGCAATTGATGCACCGACAGATTCACCGACACCCGAATCGGCGCAAGCCCCTGACGCTGCCACTCACAGGCTTGCCAGCAAGCCTGACGCAACACGAACTCGCCGATCGGGCCGATCAAACCGGTTTCCTCGGCCAGGCCGATGAAGTCCCCTGGCGGCACACGGCCCATGGTCGGGTGATCCCAGCGCACCAGCGCTTCGGCGGCATTCAACCGACCCGTGG
Source organism: Pseudomonas sp. PDM25 (assembly GCF_019219045.1). Taxonomy (NCBI): domain Bacteria; kingdom Pseudomonadati; phylum Pseudomonadota; class Gammaproteobacteria; order Pseudomonadales; family Pseudomonadaceae; genus Pseudomonas; species Pseudomonas sp. PDM25. The sequence goes on along the minus strand of NZ_JAHUWL010000004.1, from coordinate 32,371 downwards.
CCAGGCACAGTTTCGGTTGATAAAACACCATCAACTGTTTCTCTTCGATCGCCTTACGCAGTTGATTTTCCAGCTGCAAGCGCTCCAGCGTGCTGGCTTGCAGGCTGTCGGTGTAGAACTGGAAGTTATTTCCGCCCAAGTGCTTGGCGTGCTGCATGGCCATATTGGACTGATGGACCAGCGCGGAAATTTCTCGCGCGTTGTCCGGCAACAGACTGATGCCCATGGACGCACTAACCACCAGTTCATGGCCCTCGACAGTGATCGGCAAGCGCAACTTGGTCGACAGTCGGGTCGCCACCCGCGCCAGGCTCGACAGGTTGCCGTAGGCATTGAACAACACGGCAAACTCATCACCGGACAAGCGAGCGATGGTGTCTGCTTCCGGCAATGCGTTGACCAGCCGCCGAGCCATCTTCTGCAAGAGTTGGTCGGCTATTTCATGGCCAAGGCTGTCATTGAGCAGCTTGAAACGATCCAGATTGATGTGCAGCAACGCCAGACTGCGATAGCCGCCCTGACGCACCCGCTGATGCGCCTCGCTTAGCCGTTCCCGGAACAGTGAACGGTTAGCCAGACCCGTCAATTCGTCGTAATGCGCCAGGTAACGCATGCGTTCTTCAGATTCGCGCCGGGCCGATAGATCGGCGAAGAAGCCCACGATATGGCTCACATTTCCCCGAGCATCACGCACCGCGTTCAGTTGCAACCATTGCGGATACAGCTCGCCATTCTTGCGGGTTTCTACCAGCTCGCCCTGCCAACTGCCGTGCTGCTCCAGCGCCTGACGAATCGCAGCGTAGTGCCGGCGGGCATCGCGGCTGCACGGCAACTCGACCACGTTGCGTCCAATCATGTCTTCAATGTCATAGCCGGTGACTCGGCTGAAGGCCTGATTGACCGCGATCAACGCGTAATTCGGATCGAAAATCACGATGCCTTCACTGGCGGCTTCGAACACCGTTGCGGCCAGTTGCCGTTGCTCTTCCAGCGCTTTACTGACGCTGATGTCGCGACGGGTGCCGACCATGCGGATCACCCGGCCATTTTCGCTGCGCTCAACCGCTCGACCACGGTCTTCGATCCAAACCCAATGGCCATCGCCGTGACGTACGCGGTACTCAATCTGGTAGTCCTCGCTGCGGCCCTTCAAATGCTCGACCAGTGCGCGCTTGAGCGACGGCAAGTCATCGGGATGCAGGCGTGGCTTGAGGTGGCGAAGCATCGCCGTCACGAATTCTGGCTCCAGGCCGAACAGCTCCTGAAGATGGGTGTGATGGACTTCGTCGGTTTGCAGGTTCCAGTCCCACAGACCGAGCTCACTGGCCTTCAACGCCAGCGCCAGACGCGCTTCACTCTTGCTCAGGGCCTGATTGGCAGCGTCCAGCTCCAGGCTGCGCTGAGCAACACGGCTTTCCAGCTCGATCTGAATTTGCCGCAACTCGTCTTCGGCACGACGGCGCTGGTCGATTTCCTTGGCCAGCTTTTGATTGAGCTGATCGCTGCTGTTTTGAGCCTGCTGCAAGTGCTCGATCAGTGCCTGATTCTGGAAGCGCCGCAACAGCCCGCTATCGATGAGCCGATTGACCTGCCAGGCGACCACACTCAACGCGCCCAACAAAATCAGACCGAACCAGCCCCATCCCTGATCTTGTTCATCGCCGCCCCATAACAGATAGCCGATGGCCGGCAACAGACAGGGCAAGGTAAAGGACAGGAACGCCGGCAAGCTGACCGCATAGGCAACACTGGCCGAAAGCGCTGCAGCGCCGATCAGGCCGAACACCCAGGCTTGTTGCATGAAGTTATCGGCGGGTACCAGCGCAATGCCAGCGCCGGCCAGGGTCAGGCCGGTCATGGCCGAACCCAGCAAAAACATCCGGCGCCAGATCGGATGGGCCTGACGGTTGGGTATCGCCGAATCGAAGGCCGCGACTTGAATCACCCGCAACGCCACCAGCGACAACAGCCACACCAGCCAGACGCTGACCAGGAAGTAACGCTGCGGGCTCCAAAGCAAGCCAGCGCAAACCAGACCGTTGATCAACATGAATAACGTGGGCAGCAACGAGCCCTGATAAAGCAGACGCGTGCGTTCGACCGCCATTTCCATGGCGTACTGTTTGCGGATAACCCGGGGCTCCACAACGGGGCCCGACAGGTCGGTGCTGAGGGTCATAGGCAATGTTCTTGTTCTTATAATGATGAGCATGCGCCCGAAACGTCGACGGAGCATACACAAGCAAATGCCCGGACCAAACTGCCCCAGATCATAAATAGACCAAAGTATCGACTGCCTGGCCCCGTGTAAAAGCAGCCAAGCGAGCCCCGCCAACGCTTGCAGCCAGTGACTGACCGGTCGTCCTGCACCTATCTTTCATCGGCTAAAACAATGCAGGGTTTGCCCGGTGTGACGCCGCCCCCTAGAATGCCCCGATGCGCGATGATCTCTCCCTTCTGCTGAACTCCCTCAACGATGCCCAACGCCAGGCCGTAGCTGCCCGCGTGGGTCGTCAGTTGGTCCTGGCCGGTGCTGGTTCCGGTAAAACCCGAGTGCTGGTGCACCGTATCGCCTGGTTGATCCAGGTCGAAAACGCCTCGCCCCACTCCATCCTGTCGGTGACCTTCACCAATAAGGCCGCTGCCGAGATGCGTCATCGCATCGAGCAGCTGATGGGTATCAACCCGGCCGGCATGTGGGTCGGCACCTTCCACGGCCTGGCGCACCGCTTATTGCGGGCGCACTGGCAGGAAGCCGGCCTGAGCCAGACGTTCCAGATTCTCGACAGCGACGACCAGCAACGACTGGTCAAGCGGGTGATCCGCGAGCTGGGCCTGGACGAGCAACGCTGGCCGGCCCGTCAGGCCCAATGGTTCATCAACGGGCAGAAAGACGAAGGTCTGCGTCCGCAACACATTCAAGCCAGCGGAGATCTGTTCCTGGCGACCATGCGCAGCATTTATGAAGCCTATGAGGCTGCGTGCCTGCGCGCTGGCGTGATCGACTTCTCCGAATTGCTGCTGCGTGCCCTCGACTTGTGGCGCGATCATCCGGGCCTGCTGGCGCATTATCAGAAACGCTTCCGGCACATTCTGGTGGACGAGTTCCAGGACACCAACGCCGTGCAGTACGCCTGGTTGCGACTGCTGGCCAAGGGCGGTGACAGCCTGATGGTGGTTGGCGACGACGATCAGTCGATCTATGGCTGGCGCGGCGCGAAAATCGAAAACATTTATCAGTATTCCGACGATTTTCCAGATGCCGAAACCATTCGTCTGGAGCAGAACTACCGCTCCACCGCCGGCATCCTTAAAGCAGCCAACGCCCTGATCGCCAACAACACGGGACGCATGGGCAAAGAGCTGTGGACCGACGGCGGCGAAGGCGAAGCGATCAACCTGTACGCCGCGTTCAACGAACACGATGAAGCACGCTACGTGGTGGAAACCATCGAAAGCGCGCTGAAAACCGGCTTGGCTCGCAGCGATATCGCGATTTTGTACCGCTCCAACGCCCAATCACGCGTTTTGGAAGAAGCCTTGCTGCGTGAGCGCATTCCGTACCGCATCTATGGCGGTCAGCGCTTCTTCGAACGGGCAGAAATCAAAAACGCCATGGCCTACCTGCGCTTGCTGGAAGGTCGCGGCAACGATGCAGCGCTGGAGCGGGTGATCAACGTTCCGGCCCGGGGCATCGGAGAGAAAACCGTTGAAGCGATCCGCGACCATGCCCGTCACAGCGATGTGTCGATGTGGGAAGCCATGCGCCTGCTGGTGGCTAACAAAGGCCTGACCGGCCGTGCGGCCGGCGCGCTGGGCGCATTCATCGAGCTGATAGAGAACCTCGCCGCCAAGTGCATGGAAATGCCGCTGCATCTGATGACCCAGACCGTCATCGAGCAGTCCGGGCTGATCGCCTATCACGAAGCGGAAAAAGGCGAGAAAGGCCAGGCCCGGGTAGAAAACCTTGAGGAACTGGTCAGCGCTGCACGCAACTTCGAAAACGCTGAAGAAGATGAAGACCTGACGCCATTGGCGGCGTTCCTCGGTCACGCGTCCCTGGAGGCCGGGGATACTCAGGCCGACGAGCACGAAGACAGCATTCAGTTGATGACGCTGCACAGCGCCAAGGGTCTGGAATTCCCTTACGTGTTCCTGGTGGGCATGGAAGAAGGCCTGTTCCCGCACAAGATGAGCCTTGAAGAACCGGGTCGTCTTGAAGAGGAGCGCCGTTTGGCCTACGTCGGTATCACCCGGGCCATGCAGAACCTGGTGATGACCTATGCAGAGACCCGACGCCTGTACGGCAGCGAGACCTACAACAAGGTCTCGCGTTTCGTACGTGAAGTGCCGAAAGGCCTGATCCAGGAAGTGCGGCTGTCCAACAGCGTCAGCCGTCCGTTCGGCGGTGGCCAGCAGCAGAGCTCCAGCAGCCTGTTTGGCGGTAGCGAGATCCCGGATACCGGGTTCAGCCTCGGCCAGGCCGTACGGCATTCGGTGTTTGGCGACGGTGTGATCCTGAACTTCGAAGGTGCCGGGGCCCAGGCTCGGGTGCAGGTGAACTTCAGCGAAGGCAGCAAGTGGCTGATGTTGGGTTACGCGAAGCTGGAAGCGATTTAAAGCCCACCGCAGGGCTTTTCTGTGGGAGCGGGCTTGCTCGCGAAGGCAGCGCCGCGGTGTATCAGAAACACCGTGTCATCGTTCTTCGCGAGCAAGCCCGCTCCCACAGGTTGATCTGATGAAATCACCAAACTTCCTACAGAACTAATCCACTCGTCCTACAGACCAAAACTAACAGGCCTTATTGCGCTGACCGAAGCTGAACGCAACCTGTCAGGCAAAAGCCCGAAACACTCTGCCGCTAGCCAGTAACCCTTCAGCTGTGCAACATGGCGCGCGTGCCATCCACAAATGGGAATTCCCTTTATGAAACGTTTTCTTAGCATCGCCATGGCGTTGTGCATCGGCCTGACGATGAGCCTCGACGCCAACGCCAAGCGCTTTGGTGGCGGTAAGAGTTCCGGCGCTGCGCCGACTCACCAGACCAGCCAAATGGCGCCTTCTTCTGCCGCAGGTGGTGCTGCCGCCACTGCGGGCGCGGCCGGTGCCGCTGGCGCTGCCGCCAAGGCCGGCGGTGCTTCGCGCTGGCTCGGCCCTCTGGCCGGCATCGCGGCCGGTGGCCTGCTGGCCTCCATGTTCATGGGCGGCGGCTTCCAGGGCATGCAGATCTTCGACATCCTGATCATGGCCGTCATCGCCTTCCTGATCTTCCGTTTCATCGCCGCTCGTCGTCGCAAGCAGCAGGAGCACATGGCTCCAGCTGGCGCACCGATGCAGCGTGAAGTGTTCGAGCAGAAGCCAACGGCCATGGGTTCGGTCTTCGGCGGCTCAGCAGCACCGGTTGCCGCTCGTCCGGTGATCAACGCTCCGGCCTGGTTCAATGAAAAGAACTTCATTGAAGCGGCCCGCAACCACTTCCAGTCCCTGCAGCAGCACTGGGACGCCAACGAAATGGACAAGATCGCCGAGTTCGTGACCCCGCAACTGCTGGAGTTCCTCAAGCGCGAACGTGCCGATCTGGGCGACGGTTTCCAGTCCACCTACATTGATAACCTCAATGTTCAACTGGACGGCGTGGATGACCGTGCCGACAAGACCATCGCCACCCTGACCTTCACCGGTGTGTCGAAGACTTCGCGTTTCGACCAGGGCGAAGTGTTCAGCGAAAGCTGGAACATGGAACGTCCGCAGGGCGAGAACCAGCCTTGGCTGGTCGCCGGTATCCGCCAGAACGGCTGATCCTTACCGGTTCTGTCTGGAAGGTGCCGAGCTAAGATCAGACAAGGCAAAAACAGGCGAGGAAGCGGAGTTGACTTTAGTCAATGAGCATTCTGAGCCTGTTTTTAACGCAGTATGATCGACGCGCAGGCACGTTCCAGACAGAACCTAGCATGCTGTAACGAAAACCCCGGCCTGGCCGGGGTTTTTCTATTTCACGGTTACATCTATAGCGAGCTACTGTATAAACCGCCCCAACTAAACCGCGCCATCAAGCAAGAGGATCCCGGACGTGGAAGAAATCATCGAACAACTGCGTGAAGCCAACGAACCGGTACCGGTCCCCTTGGAGTTGCCCGACGAAGATCAATTGGTGGAAATCGAAGAACAGCTGTTCATCGACATTCCGTTTGTCTTCAGAGAGTTTTTGCTGACCGTCAGCGACGTCGTCTACGGCAGCCTGGAGCCGGTGACCGTTACCGACCCGCAATCCCACACCTACCTGCCGGACGTTGCTGCCAACGCCTGGGATGCGGGTGTTGATCGCAGCATGATTCCGATCTGCCAGGACGGTGACAACTACTACCTGGTCGAAGAAGACGGCACCGTGGTGCTGTGGTTGGCCGAAGAAGAGCTGATCGCCGAAGAAACCTGGGAATCGGTATGGCACTGGGCGCGGGACGTCTGGCTGGAAAGCTGAGACGCCTGACGCGCTACAGGGTTAATGCCCGGACGAATCCTTGTGGTTGTCCAGTGTTTCGAGCAACGCCACCTGCATCCGCGTGTGCACGCGGATGAACCAGCGCCAGAGCAGCGCCGCTACAGCGGCCGCGACGACAACGATCAGCACCAGCAACTTGTTGGTCGGCAGAATACTGGCCGACAAGGCTGCCAGCAGCAGAAAAATCACCAGCAGCGAGAGGATCGGGATCACTTCGGCGATTACCCGACGCACTCGCTGCGTGTGGCGGCCGGCCATCTCCGGCTTCACGCCCATCTCCGCCAACAGCATCGAGAGCGCCTTGAGCTTGCGATAGGCGGCGATCAGGAACGGCAGCGACAACAGCAACGCCCCGCCCCAAATCAACGCTTTCTGCCAGCTCGGGTCGCTGATCCAGTCTTGCAGGTAAGCGGACATGCGCTCGGCGAAAAAAGCACCCGAGAAGAAGATCGCAATCACCAGCGCCAGATTGACCCCCACCTGCAACAGAATCCGCCGAATCATCGACGCCAGTAGCGCGCCCTCGCCCTGAGGCTGGATGCTGCGCAGCCATTCGCCGTACATCCCCAATACCCGGCCCAGTCGCTTCGGCATCACCGCGGCAAGCTTGATCGACAGCGGATCAGCCGCGCGAATCAGGTAAGGCGTCAGCAACGTGGTAATCACCGAGACGGCAACCGCGACCGGGTAAAGGAAGTTGCTGGTAACCTGCAACGTCATGCCCAGCGCCGCGATGATGAAAGAAAATTCGCCAATCTGCGAAAGCCCCATCCCGACTCGAAGTGAGGTACGTCCATCATTGCCAGCGATAAAGGCGCCAAGACCGCAAGAAAACATCTTGCCCAGCACCACGGCCACGGTGATCACCGCAATCGGCCACGCGTATTGCAGCAGAATCATCGGATCGAGCATCAGCCCAATGGCGACAAAAAAGATCGCACTGAACAGGTCGCGAACCGGTTCGATCAAGCGCTCGATTTTCAGCAATTGCCGGGATTCAGCCATGATCGCGCCAATCAGGAAGGCACCGAGCACCATGCTGTATTCAAGTTTGACCACCAGCAAACAGAAGCCGAAACACAGGCCTAACACCGTAATCAGCAGCATTTCATTGCTTTCGAACTTCGCCACGTAAGCCAGCAATCGCGGCACCAGCAGGATGCCGATGACCAGTGCGACAATCATGAACAGCGAGAGCTTGCCGACCGTTGAAAACACTTCGCCGGAACTGACCGTGCCGCTGACTGCGATGCTCGACAGCAAGGCGATGATGCCGATGCCAAGGATGTCTTCAACGATCAGCACGCCGAAAATCAGCTGCGCGAAGCGCTCGTTCTTCATCTTCAGATCGTTGAGCGCCTTGACGATGATGGTGGTCGAGGAAATCGCCAGGATCGCGCCAAGAAACAGCGAGTCCATGGTGTTCCATTCGAACCAGCGACCGATCTCGTAGCCGATCCAGATCATCAGCACGATTTCCAGGAACGCCGCAATGAACGCTGTGGCGCCGACCTTGAACAGCTTGCGCAGGCTGAACTCCAGGCCCAGGCAGAACATCAGGAAAATCACCCCGAGTTCGGCGAGGGTTTTGATGGTGTCTTCATCGTGGATCAGGCTGAACGGCGGGGTGTGCGGGCCGATGATGAAGCCGGCGACGATGTAGCCGAGCACCACCGGTTGTTTGAAGCGATGAAACAGCACGGTCACCACACCCGCGATCAACATGATCACTGCCAGATCCTGAATGAAACTGATGGCGTGCATGGTGTGGGGTTCCTGTTCGAGCAAGGTGAAAAATCCACTTTCCGCGTGGGAATTACCCTTGAGAAGGGGCTTTTGAAGGGTAACACCGCGACTTCTGGCAGAAAGGCGGTGCAATATATGGAAACAGATCGATCCAGGCGTGACGGCAGCCACCCGCCCGGCGTCCCGATAACTGTTGGTTTGAAAAGCTGACAAGGCCCCCGCAGAGGTGCCGCCCTTCCGAAATTCTGCCTTGAACCGTGAGAACGCTATGGAACCCGGAAACGCACAACTGTCGATGACGGTATTGATGACCCCCGACATGGCCAACTTCTCTGGCAATGTCCACGGCGGTACCTTGCTCAAATACCTCGACGAAGTGGCCTACGCGTGCGCCAGCCGTTATGCCGGCCGCTACGTGGTGACCCTGTCGGTGGATCAGGTGATTTTCCGCGAGCCGATTCATGTCGGCGAACTGGTGACCTTTCTGGCCTCGGTCAATTACACCGGCAACACCTCCATGGAGGTGGGCATCAAGGTAGTGACCGAGAACATCCGCGAGCGCTCGGTGCGCCACACCAACAGCTGCTTCTTCACCATGGTCGCCGTGGATGACGACCGCAAACCGGCTGCTGTCCCGCCACTGCAACCGCAGAACAGCGAAGACAAACGCCGCTTCATGCAGGCCCAGCAACGTCGGCAGATTCGTCAGGAACTGGAAAAGCGCTATCAGGACATCAAGGGTGACGCCTGAGCTGTTGAGTCAGTTTGATGTGGTTCGTTAGATAGTCTTCGCGAGCAAGTGGGAGCGGCGGTGCGGCGATCCGACTTGCTCGCGAATGGGTTCAACGCGGACCTCAGAGACTGATCGCTGCCGCCTCGAACCGCACCCGCGGATGGGCGATCCGGTCCTGAGCCCGTACCAGTTCCAGCTCATAGCTGGAGCAAGCCTGGGTTTCCAGCAGCACTTCATGTACCGCCGACGCGGCGAATTCGAAAGCCGCCACCAGGCTATCGCCCAACAGTACGCGAGCCAGAAACAGTCCGGAGGTCAGGTCGCCGACGCCCACCGGCTGACGCGGAAACGCCAGCAGCGGACGGCGCAAATGCCAGCTGTCTTCGGCCGTCACCAGCAACATCTCGAAAACATCCGCCGGTTTACCCGGATAGTCCAGATGCTTGACCAGCACAGCCTTCGGACCACGCGCCAGCAGCGCTCGCGCCATGGCCAGGCAATCGAACAACGATTGCGGCTTGCGCCCCGAAAAGCTGTCCAGCTCCAGCTGGTTCGGACACATGAAGTCCGCCACCGCAGCCGCCTCCTCCAGCAGGAAATCGCTGACTTCCGCGGGCACGCTGCAACCCTTTTCAGGATGGCCCATCACCGGGTCACACAGATACAGTGCCTTGGGATTCATCGACTTGATCCGCGCCACCCCCGTCAGGATCGCCCGGCCCTGAGCAGCACTGCCCAGATAGCCAGACAACACGGCGTCGCAGTTGCCCAGCTCGCCAATCGCCGCGATGCCTTCGACCAGGTCGGGGATCTGATGCGGCGCCAGCACTTCACCGGCCCATTGGCCGTACTGGGTGTGGTTGGAGAACTGCACGGTATTGAGCGGCCATACATTCACCCCGACCCGCTGCATCGGGAAAACCGCGGCGCTGTTGCCAGCGTGGCCGAACACCACGTGGGACTGGATGGCGAGCAGATGGGGCGTACGTTTCATGCGGTGGGTTTTCCGTCAAACGATTGAAATTCAAGCCGCGCAGTATGCGACTAAACACAGCCTGTACGACAGACCGGCGACGCAGTTAAGCTGACACTATCTTGTTGGAGCAATGTGTTGATGCTGACCCTTGGAAATATCTTCGTCCTGATGCTGCTTGCCACCGGTGGCGCGTGGTTATGGCACAACCATGGCTTGCGCGAGCGCGCGCTGGAGCGGGTCAAGCTGCATTGCGCCAAGCTCGGAATCGAGCTGCTGGACGGCAATGTGGCCTTGAAGAAGATCGCATTCATTAAAGACGCAAACGGCCGGCGGCGCCTCGCCCGTGTGTATAACTTCGAATTCACCGTGACCGGTGAAAGCCGTCACAACGGCACCATCACCCAGTTTGGTGCCCACAGTGCGCAGATTGAGCTGGAGCCCTACCCGATGCCGTTCGACGACACACCTGCGGTGACCGATGTCGTGAAACCGCGCGCCGAGGTGATCGAGATGAGTCAGTGGCGGCAAGAACACACTAAATGGCGCCCGTGATTTAAATCGGGCTCGACCGGCAGTCGGCTAGATCTCTTTGTAATGAATCAACTTCCTGCGGCTCACTGAAAATCAGCTCGATGCGCGAATCACGGCGCCATTCGCTGGGCTGCCAGTCCAGCACCGAGTTTTCCAGCGCATTCGCCGAAACCCAACCGTCGACGCTGTGGATAACCAGTTTCGCCCGCCGCCAGGCAAGGCTTTCAAGCCAACGACCAACGAGCGTCGCATCGAAAGTCTGACTCGGATGCCAGCGCCACCCAACGCTCCAGCCGCCCTCCTGCTCCTGGCTCAAGCAAATTGGCAGTTCAGGATCGGTCCAGATGGCCGGCAGCTGTGCCAATCCTTTGGGTGCAACGAAGTTATCCACACCCGCTACAGCCTGAATCCCAAGCCCTGGTAACTCACTCAATGGCAACGCGGCTTGCTGCGTCCAGTACAACGGACGCGAGGGCAACTGTGCGGCGATTCGCTGGCGATCAGCGTCGTCGAGATTTTCGGCTTTATTCATCAGCAACAACCCGGCGCTGTTCAGCGCTTCCTGTTGCGCCACCGGCAGCGGTTTGCCGGCAGCAAGTGCCTGGGCGTCCAGCACCAGTACGCAGGGTTGAACAGCCAACACCCCTTGCCACGGCGCCTCACTCAATTGCCTGAACAATTGCGCCGGATGCCCCAGCCCGGAGGGCTCGATAAACAGCCGATCCGGCCGCGCCTTGCGTAGCAAACGCCCGAGGCCGATCTGAAACGGCGCACCATTGACGCAACACAAACAGCCCCCGGCCACTTCGCCCAGTGCGATACCATCGGCGTCCTGGGTCAGCAATGCAGCGTCGAGGCCGATCTGACCGAACTCGTTGATTAGCACTGCCCAACGCTCATTCGCCGGCCGCTGCGCCAGCAGGTGCTTGATCAGGCTGGTCTTGCCGGCACCCAAAGGGCCAGCAATGATGTGAGTGGGAATGTTCTGCAACATGGTCGAAAGTTTCTGAGGAGGTAAGGATGCGGTTGATGGGATTGTCGTTGCTCCTGGCGCTCACTTCAGGTGAGGCGCTGGCTCAAGCCTGCGTGGTACATAGCACGGCTGCGCGACTCGACGTGAAAGTCTGCCAGCAGAACCGCAACATCCCGGAAAAACTGTTCGCCGATGGGTTCTGCCAGCCGAACCTTCCTGGCCAGAAAGTCGAGGTGCAGTACGTCGATCAATGCCCCACCGGCGCGTTCGGCGTGTGCAGCAACGCCCAAGTCGCCAATATGCCTTACCGGCAGGATATTCACTATTACGGCGTAGCCACGGATGCGGCGTATTTGAAGCCGTTTTGTGAAGCCCAGAGCCAGGGAACCTGGCTCAAACCGTGAGCCACTAGCTCAGCCAGTCGAGCGTCAGGATCAGCCGCCGCTCACCGGGCGCAAGCTGTGGCGACCGGTGAATCAGGCCAAAGCCTTCGTTGCCATGCCATTTCTCGCCTTTGAGCAACGCGACTTCGCCGCAGGCGATCTGCTGGATCAGCGCATTGTCCTGGGGTTCGACTTCGGCTTTACCCAGTTGTCGGCGATCCATCGCACCTTCCTTCAGCCACTGGCTGCCGATCCCGCAATACGTGCTGATCAGCCGCACCGGCACGTGATCGACGTGGAAACGCGGGCACATGGCCTTGTCGAGGACCCGCAGGCGCAGGCCGACACGCTTGGCGCCCAGCAAACAGGCGAAAGCACTGACCAGCCAGGAGACGTCGGCGATGAAACCTTCGTAACCTTCGAGATCGCTGAAACCTGAGGCCAATCCGTGAAGATTGGGTTCGGTATCATCGCTGGGCAGTTCCAGGACCAGAGACTCGGCCAACGGCTCGTTCAGTGACAGCAGCAAACGCCCGAAATCAGCGATGTGCGCTGGCAGTTGGCGCTGCCAAACGGCGAGGTTTACACCGTCATCCAGTACTCGGGTCAGCGCTCGCGGCGTCTCACCTTGAACCTGACAAATGATCGGCCGCAGTTTCAGACTGGGTGCCAACATCAGGCTGCCGCCTCTTCATGCCACGGGCCAAATGGATCTGGCAGCAATCGCCAGCCCTCGACGCCTAACGCCATTTCATCGTCGGTCAGCAGGCAATTGTCGAGTTCATGGGTGAGTTGCGTGAAGTCGATGTTCTGGCCGATGAACACCAGTTCCTGGCGGCAATCGCCAGTGGTTGCGGTCCAGTTTTCCATGATCCCGGCGGTGCTTTCTTCGTCCTGCGGCCACTGGGTTTTCGGCACGAAACGCCACCAGCGCCCGGCGAAACCATGGCGCATCAATCCGCCGGCCTGGGACCAGCTACCGGCGTCCATGTGCTTGCTGGCCAGCCAGAAGAAGCCCTTGGAGCGCAGCAGTTTGCCGTTCACCCACGGGCGGTCGATGAAGCTGAAAAAACGCTGCGGATGAAACGGTCGGCGTGCTCGATAAGCTGTCGAGGCGATGCCGTATTCCTCGGTTTCGGGCACGTGTTCGCCACGCAATTCCTGTAGCCAGCCCGGCGCCTGAGCGGCCTTTTCGAAGTCGAAACGACCGGTATTGAGGATTTTCTTGAGCGGCACTTCGCCCATCACCATCGGAATGATTTCGGCCTGGGCATTGAGCCGTTCGAGGATCGCGACCAGCTCCTGGCGTTCGCGGCTGCTGATCAAGTCAATCTTGCTGATCAGAATCACGTCGGCGAATTCGATCTGCTCGATCAACAGGTCGGTGATCGAGCGTTCGTCCTCTTCACCCAAGGTTTCGCCACGGGAAGCGAGGCTTTCGGCGGCCTGATAGTCGAGCAGGAAGTTCATGCCATCGACCACGGTGACCATGGTGTCGAGCCGGGCGATGTCGGCCAGGCTCTGCCCTTCTTCATCGCGGAAGGTGAAGGTTTCCGCCACGGGCAGTGGCTCTGAAATACCGGTGGATTCGATCAATAAATAATCAAAGCGACCTTCCTTGGCGAGTTTGCTCACCTCTTCCAACAAGTCTTCGCGCAAGGTGCAGCAGATACAGCCGTTGCTCATTTCCACGAGTTTTTCTTCAGCACGATTCAGGTTGACATCGCGCTGGACTTCACCGCCATCGATGTTGATTTCGCTCATATCATTGACGATCACGGCGACGCGCAGGTTGTCGCGATTACGCAGCACGTAGTTGAGCAGCGTACTTTTGCCAGCGCCGAGAAAGCCCGACAGGACGGTTACGGGGAGACGATTGGGCATCAGGTATTCCTCACAGAGATGCCCGGTCGCAATGTCGGGCTTAACTTGATGTTATAGTATAACAACACAATCAAGCCACTCTCCTCTTGCCCAAGATGACAAAGGGCACGATGCTCAAGCCCGTTCGGTCCGTGAGAAATCCTATGCGTGTCGCCCTGAGAATAACGCTGATGAGCGTTTCGCTGCTGGTCGCTGTCGGCGCCTGGGCGCAAAGCCCGAGCCTGGCCAAATGCACCCGAAGCGCCAATCTGCTGGCCTGCGTGGATGGCGACGGCAACGCCTACAACGTCAACACCGCCGGAAGCACGATCTATCTGCGGGGTTTCGAAGCGGCCGGCAAACGCCACTGGGCGCAGACCAACAGTCGCTACGGACAACTCACGTTTTTCACTGGGATCGCATCCGATGGCGAGGCCTGGGTCGGCTACAACCGTCGCGTCGGCTGGACCACGATCAATCGATTTTCCAGTTCCGGTGGTAGCAGCGGCAAGTTCACCTGTAGCCGAATTGCAGGGTGTTAGGCCTGGGATTTTTTCTGCTCTTGCTGCCAAGGGATGTAACTGTTTACCGGCGGATTTTTCTGGAAATAGCGCTGTAACCCTTCAAACAAGCCATCGGCTACGGCCTGACCAGTCGCTGACTGTCGCGAGCGTTGGAGATGAAGCCGGTTTCCACCAGGATCGACGGCACGTCCTGCGACTTGAGCACCGCAATTCCCGCTTGTTCCACACGCTTCTGATGCAGCGTGGTGGTGCCTGCCAGACTGCCGAGCACCGTGCTACGCAACTGCAAACTGGCGGCGATGGTCGCGTTCATCGACATGTCGAGAATGCCCCCCGCGAGCATCGGGTCCTTATCCTTGAGATTGAGCAGGCTGGTAGTGCCCAACAGGTCTGCCCCATTCTCACGTTGCGCCATGAAACGCGCCGTCGCGGTTGGCGCCACTCAGATCGATGATCAGCCGTTCGGGAGCGCTCAGGGAAAACGTCTTGTATTGCACCCACCCGCTCAGATCGAACACCCATCGCAACTTGTCATCCGAACGCCAGAGCCGCGCATTGCGAATCTGAGTGGCCGAGACGCCAAACGGTAAAGCGAAGGCCGCGCTGGCCAGGATCAGGTTCAACAAGTGACGTCTGAGCATGAAGAAAGCCTGTTCATGAAAAAGGCATGGTTGATTTTAATGTAATAACATAACATGCAGAATCGACTCCCACGACGGACCTGCTCATGAATGCGCTGACTCTGCCGGATATTGCCGCGCAGGCCTCTCGCCAAGCCCTGCCACTCGACTGGGTGGGCATGTGCGGCGTTGCTCTTCCTGTTATGTTCGATGGCCAACGATTGAGTGCAAAGGCCGACGCCGGCGTTAGCCTCGATGATGGCGAGGCGCGCGGGATTCATATGTCGCGTCTGTACTTGGCACTGGAAATGCTCGAGCAAGAAAACCTGACACCCGACTTGTTGCGGCGAGTTTTGCAAAGTTTTCTCGAGACTCATGAAGGACTGTCCACCAGCGCGCACTTAAAAATCCACACCGATTTACTGCTCAAAAGACCGGCACTGGTCAGTCCATTGGCCGGCTGGAAAACCTATCCAGTGAGCATCGAAGCACGTTTGAAAAACGCGATGTTCCACGTGGAACTAAAAATCGACGTGCCTTATTCCTCGACTTGTCCGTGTTCCGCCGCGCTTTCCCGGCAGCTGATTCAACAACAATTCGTCGATGACTTCGCCAACAAGCCGCTGCAACACGCCGATGTGTTGACTTGGCTCGGCTCCACAAAAGGCATCGTCGCAACGCCTCACAGCCAACGGAGCACTGCGCAATTACGGCTTCGACTGCACGACTATCTGGATGATTTGCCGCTGATCGCGATCATCAACGACGCCGAAGCGGCCCTCGGCACCGCCGTACAAACCGCCGTAAAACGCGCCGACGAACAAGCCTTCGCGCTGGCCAACGGTCAGAACCTGATGTTCTGCGAAGACGCCGCGCGACGTTTGAACCTGGCCCTGAAACGCTCCCCCGGCATCAACGCCTTCCACATACGAGTCGTCCACGCGGAAAGCCTCCACGCACACGATGCGGTCGCCGAAAGCCGCTGGAATTGGGAGGCCGCATGATTCATTGCCAAGCCTTGCGTTGGGGTGCACCCGGCCAGCCACTGACTCCCGACGTGGATTTCGAACTGGCCAAAGGAAGTCTGACCGCCGTCATCGGTGCCAATGGCTCGGGCAAAAGCAGCCTGCTGAAAGTTATCGCGGGGTTGCAAAAACCGCTGATGGGCAAAGTCATCCTGGATGTTCCACGCAAGGGCAGCCTCTCGTTCCTGCCCCAGCAACAACACCTGGATCGCCAATTCCCCATTAGCCTGCAAGAGTTAGTGGCCGCCGGTTTCTGGGGTAGCACGCAGTCTCCCGAAACACGCAGACAACGCCTCAAAGCCGTGCTGGAAAACTGGTGTCTGAGCGGACTGGAACAGCGCCCGTTGATGGCCTTATCCGGCGGCGAATTACAGCGTGCCCTACTCGCCCGTTTGAGCCTCGCCGACGCACCATTGCTATTGCTCGACGAACCCCACGCCGCCCTCGACGAACTCGGTCAGGCACTCCTCTGGAAACACATTCACGCCTGGCATGCCGAAGGCCGAACCCAGCTGATCGTGTGCCATGACCTGGCCGCCGTTCGCCAACACATTCCTCAAACGTTGCTGATCAAAAGTACCGGCTGCGTCCTCGGATCGAGCGTCGATCTGATCCACAAACAACCCCATACGCGGGTGGCCTGATGCTCGCCGCCGCTCATCTTTGGCAACCGTTCCACGAGTTCGTGTTCATGCACCGAGCGCTGCTGGGTGGATTGGTTCTGGCATGCAGCACCGCACCGTTGGGCGTGTTTTTGATCCTGCGACGCATGAGCCTGATCGGCGACGCGGTGGCTCACGGCATTCTGCCGGGGGCCGCATTGGGCTTCTGGTTCGCCGGATTGAGTCTGCCGGCGCTGACCGTCGGCGGCCTCGGTGCCGGTCTCGGCATGGCCGGACTCGCCGCCTGGATCACCCGTCGCACCGGCCTGCGAGAAGACGCCAGCCTCGCCGCGATTTACCCGATTTCCCTTGCCTGCGGTGTGCTGATCCTCGGCATCGCCGGCAAACGTCTGGACCTGTTACACCTGTTGTTTGGTTCGGCGCTGGCCGTCGATGGCCCGACGTTGACCGGCATGGTGTGGGTCTCGGCATTCAGTCTGATTGCCATGGCCTTCATCTACAAACCGCTGTTGCTGGACACCCTCGACCCCCTCTTTTTGCAAACCGTCAGCCGACTCGGTCCCCTGGCTCACGGCGTATTTCTGACCCTGGTGGTGCTGAATCTGGTGATCGGTTTTCAAGCCATCGGTGCGCTGATGGTGGTCGGTTTGATGATGTTGCCCGCCGCCGCTTCGCGCTTCTGGAGTCGTCGCTTGCCCGTGTTGATGACCATCGCCGCCCTGCTCGGCTGCCTCTCGGTGTGGCTCGGACTGTTGCTGTCGTTCTACTACTCGCTGCCCAGTGGCCCGGCGATCGTGCTGGTGGCTGGCGGTTTGTATCTGCTGTCCGTGGTGTTCGGACCGGTGCACGGTTTGCTGCGCCGCCCGCCTTTGCTCACATCCCAATGAGGTGTTACCCGATGCGCGCTTTACTCGTGCTGTTCAGTTTGCTGCTGTCGATGTCGCTGTCTGCTGCGGAAAAACTTCAGGTAATCACCAGTTTCAGCATCCTCGCCGACATGACCCATCAAGTTGGCGGCGACCATATCCAGATCACCAACATGGTCGGCCCGGACGCCGATGCTCACACGTACGAGCCGACCCCGGACGACGCCAAGGCGTTGCTCAAAGCCAAACTCATCATCAAAAACGGCTTGGGTTTCGAGCCATGGCTGGACCGCCTGGTAACCAGCACCGAGACCAAAGCGCCAGTGATCAGCGCGAGCCACGGCGTCATCCCGCGCTCCCTGAATGAAGATGGCGAGAGCGTTCCTGACCCGCACGCTTGGCACAATCTGGCGAACGCTGAGCTGTACATCAGCAACATCACCAAGGCGCTGATCGCCACCGACCCGACGAACAAAGCCGACTACGAACGCAACAGTCAGGCCTACCTGAAACAGATCTATGCGTTGCTTGCCGAAGCCAAGGCAAAACTCGGTTCGCTGCCACCGGGCAATCGCAAAATCGTGACGTCCCATGACGCCTTCGGTTACCTCGGTCAGGCTTACGGCATCGACTTCATGGCCCCTCAAGGACTGTCCACTGAACGCGAACCGTCAGCCGCCGAAGTCGCTGCATTGATCACCCAGATTCGCCAGGCCAAGGTCAAAGCGGTGTTCATGGAAAACATCAAGGATGCACGTCTGCTCAAGCAGATTGCCGATGAAAGCGGCGCGCACATCGGTGGCACGTTGTACTCCGATGCCCTTGCGGCTAACGGGCCGGCCAGCACCTTTGTCGGGTTGTTCGAGTACAACCTCAACACCCTGTACAACGCGTTGAGCAAGCCATGATCCGGAAGAATCCTTCCGGTGATTTGCCGGTGATCGCGGAGTCTGCCTACGTGGATAAAACCGCCATCATCTGCGGCAAAGTGGTGATCGGCGAGAACGTCTTCGTCGGTCCCTACGCGGTGATTCGGGCCGACGAAGTGGATGCCTCGGGCGAGATGGAGCCGATCACCATCGGCGCCAACTCGAACATCCAGGATGGCGTGGTGATCCACTCCAAGTCCGGGGCGGCAGTGACCATCGGCGAGTTCAGTTCCATCGCCCACCGCTCGATCGTTCATGGTCCGTGCAAGGTTGGCGATCGGGTGTTCATCGGGTTCAACAGCGTGCTGTTCAACTGCGTCGTCGGTGACGGCTGCGTGGTGCGCCACAACTCGGTAGTCGACGGTCGCGACCTGCCTGAAGACTTCTATGTGCCCTCCACCACCCGCATCGGCCCGAAGACTGATCTGTCGCAGTTCCCACCGGTGAGCGTCAGCGCCTCGGAGTTTTCCGAAGACGTGGCGCGCACCAACCGTCGACCTGGTGCGCGGCTACAAAGCCCTGCAGAACGAGTTCTGACCATGAGCAGCGTGCTGATTCGCAATGCCCGGCTGGTGAATGAAGGCCGTGAGTTTGATGGTGATCTGTTGGTGAGCAACGGGAGAATCGTGAAGATCGCCAGCAGCATCCACGGTGAAAATGCCGACGTGGAAATCGATGCACAAGGGCAGTGGCTGCTGCCCGGAATGATCGACGACCAAGTGCACTTCCGCGATCCAGGCTCGCCAGACAAAGGCAGCGTCTACACCGAATCCCGGGCGGCGGTGGCCGGTGGCATCACCAGCTTCATGGACATGCCCAACACTAATCCGGCGACCCTGACCCTCAGCGCACTGGCCGACAAAAAGCGCCGAGCGGCAACTGACTCCGTCGCCAATTACGGCTTTCATTTCGGCGTGAGCAACGACAATCTCGACACTGTCGCCGCGCTGAATCCCTGCGAAGTTGCTGGAGTCAAAGTGTTCATGGGCGCTTCAACCGGCAACATGCTGGTGGATGACCCGAGGATTCTCGAGCGGCTATTCGCCGAGGTGCCGACCCTTTTGTTGGCCCACTGCGAACACACACCCAGCATCAACGCCAACGCAGCGAACCTGCGTGAGTTGTTCGGCGAGCACCTTCCAGCGGCGGCTCACCCGCTGATCCGCAACGCCGAGGCCTGCTTTCGCTCCTCCTCAATGGCTGTGGAACTGGCCAGGCGTCACGGCACCCGACTGCATGTTCTGCACCTGACCACCGCCCGCGAACTGGCGTTGTTCGAAGACAAGCCACTCGCCCAGAAACGCATCACCGCCGAAGTCTGCCTGCACCACTTGCTGTTCGATGACCGGGATTACCCGAGCCTCGGCAACCTGATCAAGTGCAACCCGGCGATCAAAACCCAGGCGGACCGCGATGCCTTGCGCGAAGCATTGCTGAGCGATCGGCTCGACGTGATCGGCAGCGATCATGCGCCTCACACTTGGGCTGAAAAACAGCGGCCGTATAGCCAAGCGCCATCCGGCTTGCCGTTGGTACAGCACGCCCTGCCCGCGTTGCTGGAACTGGTCGCAGATGAAGTGTTGCCGATCACTACGCTCGTCGCAAAAACCAGTCACCGGGTCGCTGATCTGTTCGCCATTCCCGACCGCGGTTATTTGCGCGAAGGTTATTGGGCTGACCTCGTTATGATCAAACCCGAACCCGGCGGCGTCGCCGTTTCCCAGCAGCCGATCCTGTCTCAATGCGGCTGGACACCTTTTGCCCGTCAGCGTTTTCGCCACAGCGTCAGCACCACCATCGTGTCGGGGCAAATTGCCTGGCACCGCAAACGTCTTAATGACGACTGTCAGGGTTTACCACTACGATTTATGCGCTAGCACTCGGGAGCACCGACATGATTCACATCACCCTGAGCGATGGTTCATTGCGTGAATACGACCAGCCACTGTCGGTGTACGAGCTCGCCGCGAGTATCGGACCCGGACTGGCAAAAGCGGCGGTGGCCGGCCGAGTGGACGGCATCCTGGTGGACTGTGAGTTCATGATCGAAGCCGATGCCCGGGTCAGCATCGTCACGCCTCAAGAGCCCGATGGACTGGAGATCCTGCGACGCTCCTGTGTACTGATGCTGGCCATGGCCGTTAAACAACTCCATCCACAGGTGCAATTGCACTCAGGAACGGCGCTGGGCGACGGGTTCTTTCATGAGTTTTCTGCCGAGCAACCCTTAACGCAGACAGACTTGCCACTGATCGAAGCCCGCATGCAGACGCTGGCGGCGACCAATCACTCGATTCGCCGTCAAGGAAAGACGCCGCTGTACCGCCTGGGGAACGTCGAATCTACAACCGCCGGCCCGCATGTCCCCGCGACCAGAGTGCTGCAAGCGTTCACCCTCGATCACGTCAGCAGTACGTTGCCGCAACGGATTTACGGTACGTGCTGGTCCTGCCAACAAGAGCTTGATAACTGGCGGACGCCGCCACATGTCATGATCGTCAGCATGGACCAACGTCAGGCGGATTACGCGCAGTCGGTCACCGAGGCATTGCGCAGAAGTGGCGTGCGCGCCCGTGCGGATCTGCGTCACGAGAAAGTCCGCCAAAAAATTCGCGAGCACAGTCAGCACGTGCCGTATCTGCTGGTGATCGGGGAGAAAGAAAAAGAAGGCGGGTTTGTCAGTGTGCGCAGCCGCACTGGGGAGGATTTCGGCAGGATGAGCGTTGAGACGGTGTGTGAGTGGTTGAATCAGGCCCGCTCCCACACGGACGTGTAGGGCGCGGG
Organism: Pseudomonas sp. PDM25; assembly: GCF_019219045.1. NCBI lineage: Bacteria > Pseudomonadati > Pseudomonadota > Gammaproteobacteria > Pseudomonadales > Pseudomonadaceae > Pseudomonas > Pseudomonas sp. PDM25. The sequence continues at coordinate 11,296 of NZ_JAHUWL010000004.1, read as the reverse complement.
CCTGCTGACGAGTTTTTAAGCTCTCGGTTTGACGGTCCCGCAATCCTGCCCCAACCACACAGCGCGGCTTTCGAGGCTACCCTTCTGCTGAATACCGGTAGCATTGAACGTGCCGTTAACCTTGGTGGTGAACTCACGATCACTGAGGAAAGTGGCGACACCGGCGCCCTGCGCTTTCGGACAGCTGAAGCGGAATTTCCACTGATTCCCGGTACGGTCGGTGATTTCCTGCTTGCAGCCCGACTGTGGATCGGTCAGCGGAATATTGTCTGTCTTCACCTGCTCAGGCGTCAGACAAGCCCGAATCCCTTTGCCGCCCATGGTGATGCCCTGCTTTTCGAGCTGCGCTCGCTGTTGAGGGGTCATCTGGCTCTGTATCTGGCCAAGGATCAGCTGCAAATCCGGGAGATTCTGGTCATCGACCTTCATGTTGCTTGTGGTCATTTCCCACAAACCGGGCTGCAACATCTGCGCCTGAGCGGCCACAGGAAGTGACAAACCAATAGCCATGGCCAAACCCAGCAGACGAACGTTCATCGAGTAACTCCTGATCATTAGTGGCCGTTAGACGTCAGCCAGTGGCTTCGGTTCATGGGCCAATTAAATAGCGACATTCTGCACGGAACATGGTCTGTTAAGCATTGAATCTTCAGGAGCAAGGCTGCCCCATGGATTACTTTGGACCGCATATTTTCGGCTACATGATTGCACTGCTACACACGCTGGGCCTGATCGCAGCCATCCACGCCGTGCTCACCGTCCGGACCGCCCAGGGATCGATCGCCTGGGCCCTGTCGTTGCTGTTTATTCCCTACCTCACGCTCATCCCCTACCTGGTCTTCGGTAGCAGCACCTTCGATGGTTACATCAACGCTCGGCGCCAGGCCAACGAAGAAATGCGCAAGGCGATCTCCGAGCTCAACTGGCGCCCTTGGGTAGAAGAGGCGCTGACCGCTCGCGCCTCCAATGCTTACGCGTCCTTGAGGGCAATGCCGAAACTGGGGCGCATGCCGTGCCTGGCGAACAACGAAGTGCGTTTGCTGATCGACGGCCAGGCCACCTTCAACGCCATTTTTGACGCCATCAGCAACGCGAAGGAAGCGGTGCTGATTCAGTTTTTCATCATCCACGACGATCGCCTCGGTCAACGCCTGCAAACCTTGCTGCTGAAGAAAGCCGCCGAAGGCGTGGCGGTTTATTTATTGTACGACCGCATCGGTAGCCACTCCCTGCCTCACAGTTACGTGCAGCCACTGCGCGATGCCGGCGTCGAGGTCAAAGCCTTTGCCACCCGCAGCGGCTGGCTCAACCGCTTCCAGGTCAACTTCCGCAACCACCGCAAGATTGTGGTGGTCGATGGTGTGCTGGGTTTCGTCGGTGGGCACAACGTCGGCGACGAGTACATGGGCGAGAAACCACCCCTCGCCCCGTGGCGCGATACCCATGTGCAAGTACGCGGACCGGTGGTGGCCTGCATGCAGGAATCTTTCGCTGAAGACTGGTTTTGGGCCGCCCGCTCATTGCCGCCGCTGATCCTGCCGGACGTTTACCCTGACGACGGCGTGCTCTGCCAATTGCTGGCGAGCGGCCCGGCAGATTCCTACGAAACCTGCTCGTTGTTCTTCGTCGAAGCCATCCATGCGGCAACCGAACGGGTGTGGATCACCAGTCCTTATTTCATCCCTGACGAAGCGGTATTCGCAGCGTTGCGGCTGGCGGTACTGCGCGGTGTTGATGTGCGATTGCTCCTGCCTTCACGGCCCGATCACCGCATCGTCTACGCAGCGTCCAGCCTGTACGCCTTCGAAGCGGTACGCGCCGGCGTGCGGGTGTTCCGCTACGAGCCGGGGTTTCTGCATCAGAAAGTGGTGTTGATCGACAGCGAAATCAGCGCCATTGGCAGCGCCAATCTGGACAACCGCTCGTTCCGGCTGAATTTTGAAGTGATGTTGTTGACGGTCGACAGCGCGTTTGCCGCCGAAGTAGAACAGATGCTCAACGATGACTTTGCACAGGCTCACGAGATCGCCAAAGAAGAAAGCCGGGAGACCCGCCGCCTGCAACAGGTCGGCATGCGGGTCGCCCGGCTTATTTCACCGATACTTTAAGGGTTGTAGATATCGTCGCGCGTCCATGGCAGTTCATGGCTGCCATCGGGGTGAGCTTTCACCGCGAGAATCTGGTGCAGATTGATCCAGCCCTTGGCGAACGCGTAAGCGCACCCCGCCAGGTACAGCCGCCAGATCCGTAAGGCCTGCTCTGGCACCAGCCTGGAAGCCGCTTCCAGATTGTCTTCCAGGCGTTCACTCCAATGGTCCAGCGTACGCGCGTAGTGCAGGCGCAGGCTCTCGACGTCGACAATCTCCAGCCCTGCTTCGCTGATCTCGGCAGAGATCATCGACAGGTGCGGCAGCTCGCCATTGGGGAACACATATTTCTCGATGAATTCGCCGGCACCGCGCCCCACCGGACGGCCGTCGGTGTGTTTGGCGGTGATCCCGTGGTTCATCACCAGGCCACCCTCCTTCACCGCACCGAACAAGGTCTTGCAGTACTCGGCCAGATTGGCGTGGCCGACGTGTTCGAACATACCGACACTGACCACTTTGTCGAAGCGACCGTCCTGCGGCAGGTCACGGTAGTCGAGCAGTTGCAGTTCGACCAGATCGTCCAGGCCTTCGGCGGTCACCCGTTCACGGGCAAGTTCCAGTTGCGCTTTACTGAGTGTGATCCCGAACACCTTCGCGCCAAACTCCCGGGCCGCATAGCGTGCCAGTCCGCCCCAACCGCAACCGACATCCAGCAGGTATTCCCCTGGTTGCAGCCGCAGCTTGCGGCACAGGTGGCGGAATTTGGCTTGCTGGGCTTGCTCCAGCGTTTCGCTACCGGTCTCGAAATAGGCGCAGGAATACGCCATGTCACTGTCGAGCCACAGCTGATAAAACGCGTTGGAAAGGTCGTAGTGGTAGGAAATCGCCTTGGCGTCGGTTTCCTTGTCGTGAACGGTGCGCATCGGCTGACTGTCATCGTCCTCGCTCACCAACGCCTGGCTCCATTCATCGCAGACGCGGATCACGTCGCTGATGGAGCCTTCCAGCTCAAGTTTACCTTCGACAAACGCCGCTCCGAGCGCGTCCAGGCTTGGGTGAGTGAACTGGGTAACCATTTGTGGGTCCTTGACCACAATAGTGACGCTGGGCGTCGGCCCCAGGTTGAATTCATGGCCGTCCCAGAGTCGCAGGCGTAGCGGCAACTGCAGATTCTGTAAGGCCGGAGGAAGGTGCGCGAGCATGGATAGTCCCTCTAGTTTCAGACGTCTGATGTGAGGGTAGACCATCCTTGAAAAATAGCTGGCTATCGAATTGATCGCCCTTTTCTATGATTCGTAACGCTCGAACCCACCGTCGCGAATTCACAAAAGTGATTGCCCTCACCTAGATGACTACGAATTCGTCATACAGTTCTGAAAACTTGAAATCGAACGCGATCGCGCTGTTTAGAGCATTTACCCGACGTACTCAATCCTCATCCTCAAGCTTGAGCAATGGTTCCTGAAAACGCAGTAAACGCCCGGCGTTCCCCAACACCAGCAACGTGCTGAAGTTGTGCAACAGCGCAGCAATCATCGCGCCCGCAGCGCCAAGCCAACCGAAGGCGGCGAAGGCTACAATCGCCAGCGTCCAGCCCAGACCGATGATCACGTTAACCTGCAACGTGTGCCGGCATTGGCGACTCAAACGCACACACGTACCGAGTCGGCGCAGGTCGCTGCCGATCAGGACGATGTCGGACGAAGCCAGCGCGATATCCGCCCCGCCCGCGCCCATGGCCACGCCGACCACACCGGCCTTGAGCGCCAGCGAATCGTTGATCCCGTCTCCCACGACCATCGGCCGGAAGCCACTGCCGATTTCCTTTAGCACGCGATTGAGTTTGTCCTCAGGCAACGCTTGAGCTTCAACGTCGCTGATCCCGACATCTCGCGCCAATGTGCGTGCGACGCTTTGCCGATCACCTGTCAGCAGCAACTGCCGGCCCAATCCCAATTCACGTAGCTCGCTCAAGGCAAATCGAGCCTCGGGTTTGACGCTGTCGGCCAGCAACAGCCAAGCGAGGAATTCACCGTTGAGCGCCAGCCCGGCAATCGGGCCATCGTGGTCGGGGACACTTGAAGTGGCGATACCCAACTGCGCGAACAACTCCGGACGACCGAGCGCCGCCTCGCCCTGCTCCGTCATCGCCACCACGCCCAGCCCTTGACGCTCGTGGATGTCGCAGAGCTGCAGAAAATGTTCCTGGGTGACCAACCCGGCGAGCGCGCGGCTGACCGGATGACTGCTGGCAGAACCAAGACTGGCAGCGAGTTTAAGGACGTGGCTGCGATCTTCGAGCGGGCTGTCGATGGATTGCAAACGCAAGGTGCCAAAGGTCAGGGTTCCGGTCTTGTCGACCACCAGCGAAGTCAGGTCTGCCAACTCTTCGAGGAACGCGGAGCTGCGAATCAGAATCCCGTGACGAGCGGCCACCGCCACCCCGGCAATCGCCGTGGCCGGGGCGGACAACACCAGCGCACAAGGACAGGCCGCCACCAACACCGCGAGCATGGCCTGGGCATCGTTAGTGATGAACCAAGTCACGGCGGCCAGCAGCAACACCAGCACCATGTAGCTGCCGGCGTAGCGTTCCAGTAACCGCGTGATCGGCGGTTTGGAACGCTCGGCGCTTTGCATCAGCGCAATGACTTTGCCGAGGGTCGACTCATTGCCGGTGCGGGTCACCTCGATGCGCAGCAGACCATCGAGGTTGATCGCGCCGCCAAAAACTTGCATGCCGATGCCCGCCTCCATCGGCACCGATTCGCCAGTTATCGAAGCCGTGTCCAGGCTCGCCTGACCGGACAACACCCGACCATCCGCCGGCACTCGATCACCCGCGCGCACCTCGACGAGATCACCGGCCTTGAGTGTGCCGTTATCGACTTCGACGATAGCGCCGTCGGCCTGAACTTTGCGCGCGTGGCTGCGCGTCAGTTTGCCGAGGGCGCGAATCGCCTCCTGGGAACCGATCACGCTGCGCTCTTCCAGCACGTGACCGAAGATCATGATGATCGGCAGCAACGCCGCGGTCAGCAGATCACCCGTAGCCCACGCCCCGAGCATGGCCAGGGCAATCAATTGATCGGTGATCCCGTGCAGGCTCGGATAACGCAGGCTGTACCAGGCTGAACGCATCACGGGCACGGCCACCAATAACGAAGCAAACCCTAGCAGCAATTGACTGACGCCCGTCTGCTCCGGCGACAACCAGCGCCAGGTCAGGCCGAGCGCGAGCAGGCCCAATGCGAGCATGGCCAGGGTCAATTGGCGGGCGGCGCTGCGTTGTTCAGCCGAGGACAACATGCTCGGTGCGGCGGCGGTTTGGGTGGTCATTGTGCAGCTCCCTGAATGATCAGGCGGGAATCGTCTTTCGGATTGACCGTGGTCACCGAACCGGCCTGACCGAGAATCTTCGGCATCCGCTCACGGTAGATGCGCAGCAGCATTTGCGGGTCGGTGCCCTGTTGCTGCGCCTTGGCCAGGCTCAACACCGTGGCCGTGTCAGCCGAGGCTTTGGCCAGCCTTTCGCTCGCTTGGGCGTGAGCGACTTGCAGCGTGCGATCGGCTTGTTCGTTGGCCGTCTGAGTCAGTTTCTCGGCTTCAGTACGAGCATTGGCTACGGCTTTGTCGGCTTGTTGACTGGCGGTCAGAACAGCGTTGAAGGCGTTGACCGCGGGCCCGGGCAGACTCGATTGCACGTCGACTCGCGTCACCTCTATTCCTAATCCCTGTCCGGTCGCGGTCAGGTCAGCCAGGCGCTGATTGATGGCTTGCACCAGATCACCGCGCAACCGTTCGCGGCGTTCAGCAGCCTGACTATCGGCGCCGATCAGCTCCGGTCGAGCGACCAGAATAGTGTCCAGATCTCGTGCGGCAGTGAGGGTCACCGCACTGCGAGTCACCAATCGATCCAATGCCGGCAACACATGTTCGCCTTGAAGGACGAAGGCATAGGGCTCGGTGACTTTGTAGAAAACCCGCACATCCAGTTGCACCACGCCCGCGTCACCGGTGAGCAAATAACCGGAGCCGGCGAGTGCATCGCTGATCGGTGTGGCGAAACTCGCCGCTCGATCTGCCTGCAACGCCGCATCGGTGCGCAGCAGATTTTCCACTCGTCGCTCAATCACCCGATCCGCCGCAGGCAACAAAATCACCTGCTCAAACGGGCGGGGCCAAGCCAATAACAGGCCAGCATTCTGGATACGATCCAGCGCGCCAAAGTGCAACACCACCGCGCGATTTTGCGGATCGATCTGTCGCACATTGGAGAATGCCCACACCAAAGCGGCTAGCACTGTCACGGCGTATAGGGCCAAAAAAGCCAATCGCCCCGCCTGAATCCAGGGGCTGCTTAACTCGTTTGTTCCACGTGGAACTAATTTCATGGCTGCGACCCGGCCTTGTTATCGAGGGTCGGCGGACCGTCAACCAACACCCGGAACGGCGCGGCGTCGGTGCGCAGAATCAGCTTTGTGCCGGGCGTGACGATGGTGCCTAGTGTGTCGAGGGAGCGCAGCAGGTTGTAGAGCTGTGGCGATCCGGCGTAGGCGCGACCGTAAATTTGCGCGGCTTCGACGCGCGATTGAGCTTCGATATCGGCAGCTTTCACGGTCGCATCGGCTTGTACGATTCGTGCATCACGCTCGGCGGCAGAACGGATTTGCGCCGCTTCGCGCTTACCGATGGCCGTGCGTTCGGTGGCGATTGTTTCACGCTCGGCACGCATGCGATCGACCGTAGCGGTGAGGGTTACCGATGGCAAGGTCAGACGCTCGATGCCGACTTGCAGCACCCGCACGCCGTAAGTGGTGAGCAGCTGCTGATCGATTTGCTGACGCAGTTGCGCTTCAAAATCAGCGATGTGTACTTGGTTGGCGTCGGTGTTCACCAGGTTAGCCAAGTCAAAACTGCTGGCCGTGGTTTCAAGAGCAGAGCCAACAAACGTACGAATCTGCCGTGCGGCTTCGTCCGGCTGATTCTGTACGGCACGCATGAAGCGTTGCACGTTGTCCGGATCGCCCTGAACCTGCCAGGCCACGTAAGCCTGAACGATGATCCGCAAACCATCCCGCGTACCCACATCCTGTAAACCACTCGAAGTCGTGCGCAGTCGCAGATCGACAGGAATCGCCGCTTCAAAAGGAGCAGGCCAACGCCAGCCAAGACCTGGTTCCAGCAATACCCGCGAAGGATTACCGAAACGCGTGATCACCGTGGCCTCCCCGGAACGCACCTGTACCAGGCTGGCCGCCGCGATGGCGAACGCTACCAGCAACGCTGCCCAGCCCATTCGCCGCCATGGGAACGGGCCCGCTTCCTGGGGATCACCATGGTGGTGATGGCCGTGGTGATGCCCGCCATGGCCGTGATCGTGGCCAGTGTGGTCATCGTGATCGTGAGTGTGCGACTGGCTCAATTGGCAGCTCCTGGCTGAGCGGTTTTACGCGCCGGCGCAGGGTCAGCCGGCAGCGTGAATGTACGGAGATCGATGGTCGGCGCATTACTGCTGCCGCCCAGACGATGATCGAGCACCAGCAACCTGGCATTGGCCAAGCCCTGAGACAGTTGGCTGAAATACTGCTCCAGCACGAAGGCCTGGCCGGCACTGGCGTAGGCCTTTTGCTCGGCGCTGAACCTCAAGTCAGCCGCTTGGGCGGTGGCGTTGATTTCACGAGCGCTGGCCGTCGCTTGATCGCGAGCGATGCTGGCCTGCAATTGCGCCTGGTTGGTGGCTTCCGCCGCCGCCCCACGCTCGCGGGAAATCAATGCCTGGGCGCCAATCTGCGCAGCCTGGACGCCGTGATAAGCATTGGCGGCACCGGCCGGCGGATGAATCGCCTCGACCACGGTGGCGAGAATTTCCACCCCACTGTCCAGTTTCTGCAGGTCAGCCTGTACCGCCCGACCAATCTCTTCGGCGAGCCCTACCCTGTCTTCACCGAGCAAACCGTCGAGGGTGCGCGAGGCGAAATCGTGGACCAGAATCCGGCTGGCGGTGCTGCGGATCAGTGTTGGGACATCCGCGCTGTTATAAGTCGCGGCCAACGCCGCTTGATCGCTCAGACCGATGCGATAGACGAAACGCACGTCCATGTTGACGATCTGGAAGCTCTGCTTGTCGGCTCGACTGCTGGCAATGACTTGGGATTTGTCGTTCACATGGCTCGCGTCCCACAAGCGATTGGCAATCGCGGGCGCCGGGCCTTCGGCGGGTTCGGCCACGACCGGCGCCGGAGTGTCGCCAACACTGGTGGCCAACTCGTGGACCACACCGTTCTCGACACTCAATACTCGGCCCAGAGGCCAAGGCAAACCTGCGTGCAAACCGGGACCGAACACCTCCACCGGTTTGCCGAATCGCTCGTAGATGCCCCGCCCTTGCAGCGGTATTTCGTGAATACCGGTGAGTGACCAACCGACAATTGCCACCACCACCAGCACCGGAAAAAATGCCCGACGCATGTAGGTGAAGGCCCAGATCTGCCGCAGGTCGATGCCGAAGCGGTTGTGCAATTCGTGCTGCAACGCCAACAAAGGTTGCGGCGGCCAGCGCAGCATGTCGGCGACGAAGCTGCGCGCCAGCAAGGCAGGTTCGAGTTGTTCGCGCTGCGGACTGAACAACGACAGTAAGGCGCGAAACAGCAGCTCAGCGGCGACCAACCCTGGCAGCAAACCCATCAGTACCGCCAGACGCACCGGCCAGACCGAAGTTTCGCCACCCAGCAACAGGCACAAAGCGCTGAGCACCAGACAAATGATCGCCACCCGAGTCAGCTGCGCCAACGACGCTGCTTCGGGCCATTGCGCGACGTTTTCCTGCGCCAGTTGTCGCTCCAGCACCAGCAAACCGAAGGCCAGCAACAAGGACAGCGCCGCACCGACACTGGCCGACAATCCCAGTGCGGTTGGCGCCAGTGCAAGGTTCCAGATTTGTTCGATGCTCAATAACGTCAGCAGCGACCAACCTGCAAGCCACAGCGTCGGAGCGCCGATCTGCACCAGCATTCGCAGCCATCGCTGGCTGAGCCGATCCAGCAGCCGTTCGTACCAGCCCACCGGGGCAACGACTTCGTCAGCAACGACGACCTGCACGACCGGGTTCAACGCCCGCGCGCGCCACTGCGTCACCCACCAGGCCGATTGCAAACCGGCGACCAGCACCAGCAACCCGGCGCTCTGATTGACCAGCAACGCAGGCCAGAGTGACTGTGGCGCAAACAGCCCGACAAAAAACGCCAACAACCAACCTGTCGCCGCCAGAGCGCCCAGACCGATTGCGAACTGACGCAATCGTCGCCCTTGAAAAACCGCCTGCTGGAAACGCGGCAGCCCGGCTACTTGCGTCCCATCGACATCGAGATCGACTTGCATACCACCCCAGTGTTTATCGTTGCTCACATCGCATTTCGTTACGATATAACGAAAACCGTGAAATTTCCGTTCTTAAATGCTGTATCTAAAGGCGCTCAACCTGTCGCTTGGCTGAAGCCTTGACCGAAATACTGCGGAACGCACATATTACGTTCGTAATTTTACCCAGGAACTACGTTTACCCATTCCGATCCGATTCACTCCAGGAGTACACCATGAGCATCTATGACGTCGTGATTCTGGGCGGAGGCCCCGGTGGTTATAACGCAGCGATCCGCGCCGGTCAGTTGGGCCTCAGAGCGGTTTGCGTCGAAGGACGCGCCACGCTCGGCGGCACCTGCCTGAACGTCGGTTGCATGCCATCAAAAGCGCTGCTGCACGCCTCCGAACTCTACGACGCCGCCATGGGCGCGGAATTCGCCAACCTGGGGATTGAAGTCAAACCCACACTCAACCTCGCGCAAATGATGAAACAAAAGGATGAAAGCGTTGCCGGGTTGACCAAGGGCATCGAGTTTCTGTTTCGAAAAAACAAAGTCCATTGGGTCAAGGGCTGGGGCCACATCGACGGGCCCGGCAAAGTGACAGTGACCGACAGCCAGGGCGAAAAGACCGAACTGAACACCAAGAACATCATCATAGCCACCGGTTCCGAGCCCACTCCCCTGCCCGGTGTGGACATCGACAACAAACGCATCCTCGATTCGACGGGCGCACTGTCACTGACTGAAGTGCCCAAGCATCTGGTGGTGATCGGCGCCGGAGTGATCGGTCTGGAGCTGGGTTCGGTGTGGCGGCGTTTGGGCGCTCAGGTGACGGTGATCGAGTTTCTCGACCGGATCTGCCCCGGTGTGGATGGTGAAGCCGGCAAAACCCTGCAACGTTCGTTGAGTAAACAGGGCATCAACTTCAAATTGAGTTCCAAAGTCACCCGCGCCACCACCTCGGCCACCGGCGTTCAACTCAGCGTCGAACCCGCCGCCGGTGGCACGGCCGAAACGATTGAAGCGGATTATGTGCTGGTATCCATCGGCCGCCGACCTTACACCCAAGGCCTGGGGCTGGAGAACGTCGGCCTCGCCACGGACAAACGCGGCATGCTCGCCAACAAGGGCCATCGCACTGAAGCGGCTGGTGTCTGGGTGATTGGCGACGTCACGTCCGGGCCGATGCTCGCCCACAAGGCCGAAGACGAGGCCATGGTCTGCATCGAGCAGATTGTCGGCAAGGCAGCCGAGGTCAACTATGACCTGATCCCCAACGTGATCTACACTAAACCCGAACTGGCCAGCGTCGGCAAGACCGAAGAGCAGCTCAAGGCCGAAGGCCGCGCCTACAAGGTCGGCAAGTTTCCCTTCACCGCCAACAGCCGGGCAAAGATCAATCACGAAACCGAAGGCTTCGCCAAAGTGCTGGCCGATGAGCGCACCGACGAGATTCTCGGCGTGCACCTGGTGGGTCCAAGCGTCAGTGAAATGATTGGCGAGTACTGCGTGGCCATGGAGTTCAGCGCCTCTGCCGAAGACATTGCCCTGACCTGCCATCCACACCCGACCCGCTCCGAGGCCTTGCGCCAGGCGGCGATGAATGTGGAGGGGATGGCGACGCAGATGTAAGCCCGGAGGTTGGCGGTGGCGAGTCTACCGCTATCGCGAGCAGGCTCACTCCCACATTGGTTTTGTGAACGCCACAGATCAAATGTGGGAGATTCTATGGTTGAGGGAAAGCCCTCAACTGGCTTTTGGCTGATATTCGCTTTGCCCTTTCAGCAAGGCGAATACCACCCGAGCAAGCTTGCGAGCCAGCATCACCAGCGCCTGAGTGGT